>JANRJX010000143.1:0-7643 GCA_033763755.1 Chloroflexota bacterium | reverse complement strand
TTATGTGGAATATGATGTTGGTTGTCAAGAAGACGGATCGGATTTGTCCTGTCGTTCCACCATATCTCTCAGCCAGTTCAATGCGCCTTCGGTTTTTGTCCAGGGACGGATGCCGTCGAGAACATAATCCATCGCCTCATTCTGGTCGCCCGGAGAGTAGTAGCCTGCCATCTGTTTCGGGAGCTTCTGCTTACTGAGCAGGAATGGAGGCACATGCGGGTTGTAGACAATGGCATCGGTCAGCAGTTTGTCTGCCTTGCCGCCCCGACCCTGCTTGCGAAACTCATACAAAGCAGCGCTGTACTTCCAGTAGGCGCTCCAATCATCCGGGTACTGTTTGAGCAATTTTTCCAACCGTTTGCTGTCTTCCAGTTCAAGCAGGAGGGTAATGAAAAGGTAGCGCACACCTTGGTTGTCGCCCGGGTTCAGTTCCAGCATCGCTGCCATGTGGGCTGCCGCTGCATCCAGTTCGCCTAATTCCCACAAACACTGGGCCAGACCTAAGCGGGCACGCATGTACGGGCGGGTTTCATGAAAACCCCAGAAATGTCCTTTAAGTTCCTCGAACTCATCTTTCAATACCCGCTCACCTGCGCTCACACCCTGCTCATAAAGGGCGCGAGCTTCCGCCGGAGTTTTCGCACTCTCCTGTGCCAGCAGGACGTAGGCATCGGCACAGTCAGGTGATATTTCCAGCGCTTGACGGGCGAGCTTCAAACGCTGGGTTCGGTTGGGGGACTCCCACGCTTTGTACATGACATCCTGGGCCTGTTCCACGGATGAACGCGGTGACATCTCCGGGATGAAGCCGCCACTGGAAGCCATCAGTTCCTGCATGAACTTATTGACCTCTTCGGCTGAACTGAAATTTTGCTGACTGAGCAAACGCTGGAGGTCAGCCATCATCTTGTCGCCGGGGCGTCCACCTCCCGACTTCGCCAGCTTACTCCCCTTGCTCGATTTTTTCTTCGCCATGGTTGTTCTCTCACTTCAATCGCCTTTGGGAAAGTATAACGCTGCCAGCAACCACTGCCTATGCTTTGCCCCCGTGCACCGCATCCAGTGGAATAAATCCCGTTCCTGAGTGCAGTTGGCGGGGTGTCTGACCGGACGGCGTAGGGATATCGACTAACTTTTGCATCAGCCTTTCAACCGCTTGCAGCCCATCCTCGACAGCAGCACACTCATCGTCGGTCAGCGGGATTTCCTGCAGCATGCGCTGAAGATGGGCTTTGGCTTCCAGCAGCTGCGCCTGGGATGTCCCTTTCGGACGGTAGAAGTCGCATTTGGCACATGCCATCCGGTGGGGACACTGGTCAAAGAAATCATAAGTGCAGTAGCCATGCCCAAGATCGTAGAATTTCCAGGCTTTACCGGCTGCCGCAGCGCCGCTGAGGATGGCTTCCTGGTCAATGAGGACCTCAATCCGGCGTAGATTGCGCTTAAAATAGTCCGCGTTAGTGTAAGCCTGGGTGAGGTGGGCGGGTGTCAACTGGATGTAGCGTTGGGTTGCCTGGGGCGAACGATGCCCCAGCCAGCTTTGCAATTCAAACAGCGACATCGGGTCTTTGGCATTGAATAACTGGGTGGCAATCGTGGAGCGAGCACGGTGGCTGGTAATCCTACCTCGCGCTTCCTCCAGCGGAATGCCCGCTTTCCTGCACAGAATCGGAATCAACACCTTGTTGATGTAATCTTTCCCCATCCGTTTGGCACGGTAGACAAACAGGTAATGCACCCGCTCACCGGTCTTGTGATCCACCATCGGCGGCAGTTCAGGACGAAGCTGCTCCCAACCCTGGATGGCTTTGCCGACCAGACCATCGACCGGTTTGGTGAAAGCAGGTCCGGTTTTGTGGGCTGGGACTTCCAATAAGCAGACTGCCTGAGATTTTTCTTGGTCAGATGATGCACCGACGGGTCGCTGCCAGCGGATACAACCCACCCGCAACCGTCGAATCTCATCTGAGCGTAGTCCAGCGAACAGCCAGATGGTTACCAGTGCCTGAAGCATTTCCACTGGATAAATGTGAACCGGGGTCAGGCTGTCACGGGTCAGGTTATAGGGTTCAATGTCCGCCTCGGTCAGATTCAGTCCGGCCCACATCAATTTCGCCCAGACATCATCGGACATCACGCGCGGCGGTGTTTTCGAGGCAGCGATGATATGGCTGGCAACGCGGAATGAACGGCGCGGGTCAAAGCGCCGCTTGATCCATTCCCATTCGTGGCAGTCCTGAAAGAAAACGCTAATGGTTGCAATGATATTCTTTTTCGCGTTGGCGGAGAGCGGTGTGGCTGGATCATAATGGCGTTCGTTTAAGGCATACTGCCCTTTGTGCATCCGGTCAACGGTTGCAATGAACTCAGCAGCGATCTCCCGCGTCCATTGTTCGGGTGAGATGACTTCAGGATGGGTTTGAGCTAACCATCTGCCGACCTGGAGCAGCGTATAGTAACGACGATACCGCGTACCCGTTGCACAGGGAGATGTCTCGCGCCATCGCTGACACCAATCTGCCCATGCTGGTGGAACACCAGTAAGCGCCGTGGTGATCCGGGGTGTCAATGATTCCGACGTGATTGGATGTGACAACAATCCCATTCCAAACAGGGCATGGGAGATGCGCTCGACAGTGCGATGCATGTAAGCTGGAAGGTTAGTTTCTCGGTAAAGTGTTTCCAATTTCTCGACATGAAAGGTTTGCACATCCGCTGATCGATGCAACAAGATGAGCAAACTCAAGGTTGTGCGGATATTTTTGGCATTGAAGCGGTTGCCATAACCAATACGAATCAGGTTTTCAGTCACACCTGCAAAAACCTCCATCACTGCCTGCGTGCCAAAGAGCCGTTCGGACAGGAAGCGCACTTTGAAATACCTGACTTCCCAGAAACGATCATAGCCGCCGAGTAAATAAGCCGCAGAAACGATGTAATAGCGCACCTCTTGAGCGTAGTTTGGGATATTTCCGATTTCGAGGCGGTGCAGCCAGTCGTGCCAATCCGCGTGGGTCCATGCCCAGTAGGATCGCTGTCGGCAGGCAATTTCACGCAAAAATGCTTCCAGCACATTATTACGAATCTGAGATTGTTTAGCCCCCACAATGTCGAGTACATCGGTTAAAGGTTGAAGGAGACGTTTCAGGTGTTGCTCAGCCTTTCTCAGACGCTGGTGCCGTGTGCGTGCATTCTCACTGGGGAACTGGGCGAGTGCTTCGACTTCATCCGGCGTGAGTCCTGCTTCACGGGCATAGTCAAGCAGCTTTTGTTGAAAGAGGTCATAGCGGGTCGCGGTCATCACAGCGCCTCCGCCAGCGTCTGGACACGCCAGGCGTGCAGGTGGGACATACTCCGTGCCAGCTTTTCGGACAAATCTCGCCCGCTGAGATGGATATAGAGCAGCGTGGACTGCACGCTACGGTGACCGGCAAAGGCTGCAATGTCATACACATCCCAATCCGCTCGTGCCAGATCGGTCAGACACAGATGACGCAGAGTATGCGGTGTGAACCGGGGGACTTCCGCCCGGATCGCGATCCCTTTAACCACTTTCGACCAGGTCCAGATGGAGATAGGCTGAGCATGGTTGCGCCGCGACTCGGACAGAAACAACGGACCACGTTCACGGCTGAGGTTACGGCGATGATTCAGATAGTTGGCATACAGGGTTGCAGTGGCGGACATATAGGGTACGATGCGCCCCTGACGGTTTTTGGTTGTTTCGGCGCGAACCTGTACCAGCCGACGAGTGGGGTCAATGTCACCGGTCTCGAGAAGACACAGTTCTTCGCGGCGCAGGGCAGTGTCATACGAAATGGCAAACATCACCCGGTTGCGAATCGTCTCCTGGCGTACCACTTCAATGATCCGTCCCCATTCCTCCTCAGCCGGAATCCAGGGCAGGCTCCGGTAACGGGGCAGCAATCCTCGTTCACGCTGCCCACCAAACGCATTGCCTGGTGTATACCGTCCACGCCCAATTGGGTTATGCTCACGAAGCCCTTCTTCAATGAGATAGTCGTAATACAGGCGAACTGCTGTCAGGCGCTGTTGGATGGTGGCGTTGGCCAGTCCCTGCGCTGGTTGTCCGGCGTGGTGATCTGGTCGAGGCAGGTGGCTCAGGTGATGAACATAGGCAGCAATGTCGGCGCGGTTGGCCTGGCTGACATCGATCTGCTGATGATGGCAGAAACGCAGGTAATCTTCGAGCGCACGAGCATAGGCCTCAATGGTATTCTGAGCTAACTGAAGCTGACACTGTATCGTCAACCAGGTTCGCGCATGAGGATAGCTGGAAACGCAGGGATAGCGTTCCCATATGATATTGTCTGGGGTCATGTGGTCTGTCCGTTTCGTTACGTCAATAAAGGAAATGCAGCATTGTAATGGAGCCAGTGATGGTCAGCATATTCCACGTAACTTGTACAGGATGCCGCCTTCGGCTTATGTGACCATCCTGATTTCACCGACGCATGGTACGCGCTGGCGGTGTTCTGCGGGCGGAATTGGCTTTCCATCCACACGGTGGATGCGATGCGCGATTTCCTTCGCCGCTTTCGTGAGGACGACACGCGGATTGACGATTTCGAGTCCACCGCGAAGGCGATGCTCTTAGGCTATCGTGGCTTGGACGAGGTGAAAACCGCTGTGGCTCATGCCAACGGCGTTCACGGTTGGCGTGGACGCATGGCGTATGAACTGCTGGCAGCGGCAGAGTATCTCATTCAGTCGGCGGTTCAACTGCTGGCGCGTGATGATGAGGCGTACACCCGCGAGAAGCTGCACAAGGGCTTGAACCGCGTCACGGGCGCACTGTACGAAGGCATCCGTCACAGCGAGAAGCCTGCGCTTTACAACTTCAAGTCGGTTTACTTCCCTGACGAACGGGATCGCTAACGCCGTCCATCGCCCTCGAAGCAGCGGCACGCGCCGCTCCTGTCCTTCTCCTATAACAGTTTACCCTCTACCGCCGATTATCGCGTCCGCCATCCAAGACGAGTGGGCATACTTGTCCATCTGGGGGTGCCTTATCCTCCATTGTGCGCGCTTTCCGCTCATCACCCTCGCTCCCAGTGGATACGGTTGCCAGAACGCAGGCGCTGTTCATCGGCGCTCGCGTCACCCTGCTGCTGCCATCGTTTGACCGTTTGGGCTGGCGCTCTCCCTGTTCCCCCTGTTTCCCTCGCGTCACCAACAGTCCGTCAGCCTAATGCTTTTGATCCCATGTTTCTCCTTCAGCGCAGCACCTCCATCAAGCCGAATTTGCCGATTTATCCTGACCATCCTGACAGGCGCGGCAGGGTGTCAATCCCGCTCGCGGGATCGCTTCATCCGGCTGTTCCTGGCTTGTGCCATGCTCAGCTTCGCTGAGCCTTCATCACAGCCGGATAGCGCCTTAAGCAAGCTTCGCTTGCACGGTGACACCACTGCCCTATGCGCCTGTCCATGTCCGTTCAGAAATCGGCACAAGGCTGATGGAAAGAGCGCACAGCGCGAGGAGAACAACATCATGGGTACGAGCATCAACATTCAGGTGACAGGGTTTGTCGGCAGCGATCCACAGGTGAAGACCGTCGGTGAACAGCAGGTAGCCAGCTTTAGCGTAGCAGTTAATCGCAAGAACGGTGGCGGCAAGAAGCAGACTCTCTGGCTGCGTGTGAACTGCTGGAATAAACTCGCCGATGTGGCGGCACAGTATGTCAAGAAAGGTTCGCTCGTGCAGGTGACGACGGAATGGCTGCGTCCGAGCGCGTGGGTTGACCAGAGCGGCGCACCGCAGGCAAGTCTGGATGTGGATGCGAACCGCTTGGTGCTACTGGATCGGCTGGAGAGCGACGACCCTGAGAACGGGGAAGATATTCCTTTTTAACGAGTTCGCGTAAGATCAACATGGGCGGCGCGGAAGTGCCGCTTCTGCTTTTTGCACCCATCATGTTTTACGGCTTCAATCGTAGGGCCAGCTCCCGGCGACATTGAACAGTACCTCACAGTCGCAATGACCGCCCAATTCGCGAATCAATTTAGAATTCGCTTCCAGACTCAAAAAGTCGCGTCGCCTGAGCCACTGCCGTGTTTTACGCAGGGAACCATCACATCTATCGACCACCCCCGCTTCGCCTAACGACTGGCACAGTCGCTCAAATTCTTTTCCTGTCATTAAACGGGGCTTGGGTTTAACAGAGGGTGGTGTGGGATTTGTATCGGTATATCCTTCTTTGCGTTTGGGTTCAGTCGCCAGTCTAACCCATATGTGGGAGTGTCCTTTATGAGCGGGGGCTGACCACTTCACTTTGAAACGTTCAGGATAGCGCTCAATCAGTTGGAGTAGACTCTTGCATCCGTAATTGGCTGGGCTGAAGTCTGGATAATGGGTACGAAGATAGCTTCCAATCGTGGAGAGATGCTGGTATCCGTATGCTTTTTTCGTCATCCGAACAATCTGCTCGATGACATTCAGAAGATCAGACTCAGACAGAGCATTATCGCTTCGGTCAGGTGTCTCAGGGAGCATAGTCATAGCGAAATTCTTGTTTGTTTTCGGACGATTATACCGCAAGCAGCATTCCCTTAGGAGATTAGAGGATAGGCTTCCTTCTGCTTGTGTGGCTTACATTGCACCCATGTTCGGCGCAGCAATGCCGTTGCCTCGCAGCAGCGCCGCTGTCCTACGAATTTCATCCAGCAAGCACACATCGTGCTTCCCGTTGGCCCAGTCAATGCCCAGATAGTACATGGGACTTCCTCCTTGATGAAAGAAGATACACGACGGCCACACGTCTACGCAGATATGCAGGCTAAGGCGCTCATGGCGCAACAGGTTTAGGACCGCGTAGAAATGCCCATTCCGCGAACGGTCAACACAAGTCCTTGAGGGACGGCAAGCTAAGGGTTCTACGACAATGGGTGGCCTGCCAAACAAGTATGCCGTTCGTTCAGCCGCCAAGGCACACAATGAGGAGAGGTTGTTGGTGTAAGACAGGTTGTTGACACAGGTTGGCATCCCGGTAGGTACTGCGGCTAACGTTGTCTGTCTTACGGGGCAGGCGGTTATGTGTCTACACACGTCGTCCTTCACCACCACCTTCCTCATGAAGACAACGTTAGCCAGCCAGCTAAAACGCTGGCTCCTCACGCGCCGGAGGGGCTGATGTGCCGCGCTCACGCGCAGCACCGCTGACCTCGCACCGAGGTGCTCGTCAGCGCGTCGGTGCGATCCATCGCGCCGACAAACCGCATCTACCCCGACCCGCTTGCATCTCCTTGCGAAAGCCGTCATGTAAAGAAGCTCTATCATACAATACCCCATCAGGTCTATCGTGGTTATGTCCGGCTTAGCCACAATATCTTATTACAATTGGCGTTCATGTGCTACAATACAGCTTTACATGCCCATCCCACCTGCACGGACGTTATGGCGATCAACCAGGACGAAATCAACAGCATTCTCTGGCGTGCCTGCGACACCTTTCGCGGCACGATTGACCCCTCCGAATACAAGAACTACATCCTCGTGATGCTGTTCGTGAAATACATCTCCGACGTGTGGCTCGACCACTACGACGCGCTCATGCAGCAGTACAACGGCGACACTGCCCGCGTCGAACGCCAGATGCAGTACGAGCGCTTCATCCTGCCCAAAG
>JANRJX010000142.1:0-19962 GCA_033763755.1 Chloroflexota bacterium | reverse complement strand
TTCAATCCCAACCTTCGAATATCGTGGGCGTGAAATCGGCGGTTCGATGGAGATCGGCTGGCTGCCTGTCATCACGGCGATGTTCGAAACGATCCAGATGGCGATCATCGGCACGCTTGGTGCGATTGCAATGGCACTGCCCCTGTCGCTGCTGGCGGCGCGCAATACTTCGCCGCACCCTATCTTTTATAACAGCACCCGTCTGCTGCTGAATTTCATGCGTTCTATCCCTGAACTGGTCTACGCGCTATTGTTCGTGGCAGCCGTCGGTCTCGGTCCGTTCACAGGGGTGCTGGCACTGGCGTTCGGTTCTGTCGGTTCACTGACGCGCATCTTTTCGGAAGCAATTGAACAAATTGACCCGGCACAGGTCAACGCTGTGCGCGCGACAGGTGCAAATGGTCTACAGACCTTTATCTATTCCGTCATTCCGCAAGCCTTCCCGCTCTTCATCTCGTACTCGATCATCTACTTCGAGGCGAACGTGCGCCATGCCACCATTCTCGGTCTGGTGGGCGCGGGCGGTCTGGGCTTCCTGCTCTTCAAGTACACGGGGACAAGCGATTACGACCGTGTGCTGGGAACGGCAATTGTTCTGGTTGTGGCTGTAACGATCATTGATCGTTTTAGCACCTGGCTGCGTTCGCGCTTCATCTAGCGCGAGCAGTGCGGGTTGTTTGTGGTAAGTCCTGTTTCTAAGGGAGATTGAGGACAGCATGAAGAAGTTTGCACTCGTGATTGTCGGTTTGTTGATGGTTGCCGCACTGGGCTTCGGTCTGGTTTCGGCGCAAGACGTTGACCGTACTGGTTGGCCCGAAACGTTCATCATCGGCGTGTACCCCGGCGATAATGTCGAAGAAGCGCTGGCAGCCGTCGAACCGCTGCGCGCCTATCTGGAAGAAACCCTCGGCGTCCGTACCGTTCTGATCACCGGCACCAGCTACAACGCAGTCATCGAAGCGATGGCGGCGGGTCGTGCGGATGCGATGGAAGTCGGTCCGTTCAGCTACGTGCTGGCGGCGGATGTTGCCAACGCGGAAGCGATTGCGGTCGCCAACTATGAAGTCGAAGTTGACCTGGAAGAAGTTCCTGGTTACTTCAGCGTGATGTTCACCAAGAAAGGCACGGGCATCACCAGCATCGAAGAACTCGAAGGTCGCAGCTTCGGCTTCACCGACCCGGCTTCGACCAGCGGCTACCTGGTTCCGGCGAACGACATCCTCCAGGCAATGGAATTCGATGACGCCGCCCAGATTGAAGAATTTGCCAACGTTTCGTTCGCGGGCAACCACCCGACGGTCGTTCTCTCGGTCTTCAACGACACACTCGAAGCAGGCGCGACATTCGATGCCAACCTGCCTGCGCAGGCGGACGAAGGCGCGATCACCGAGCTGTGCGGTTACACCGACATGGGCATCGAAGGTCCCGCGACCGCCGAAGAATGGCCCTACCTCGAAGCGCTGACCCGTGAAGAAGTCGTCGCCATGTACGAAGCTTGCCCCGAAGGCAGCATCGCCGTCTTCCACCAGTCGCCGCTGATCCCGGAAACGCCGTTCGCCATCAACGCTGCGCTGCCGCAGACGTTCAAGGATGCAGTCCAGACGGCGTTGCTCGACATTGCCAACAACCCGGAACTCGTCGCGGAACTCGAACGTTACTACGTTGATCCGAGCGAAAACGCGGGTGTGGAAAGCATCGACGCCATGTATGACAGCCTGCGCGCGATTGCCACCAACCTGGGCATCGACCTGCGCGCTCGCTAAACCCGACGAGCCATAAGGTGTATTGTAGTAGGGGCGCAATATATTGCGCCCCTACGTTTAAGACCTATTTCTTGGCGTTCTTGGCGTCTTGGCGGTTTAATATTCTTCTTGCTACGCATTTATCAAAATGGGGTCATCAAGTGTTTTCGCAATCAGACTATCTGACCATCCTCACCCACGCGCCTGCTGAGGTGGTCAAGCAGGTGGCGGAAGCCCTGCTCGACTCGCTCGGTGACATTACGGTGCTGGTCAATCGTACCGGGCTGGTCATGCTGCCTTATACAGACACCGCGAAAGGCACGCGCTTCCATCTGGGCGAGGTACTGGTGAGCGAGACGCGCGTGCGGATTAGCGCGGGAACCGAAGGCTACGCCGCGTGTATGGGGCGCGACCTGGAACAGTCGATGGCAATTGCGCTGATTGACGCAGCGTTGCAGGCGCAGATCGAGACGATGCGGCTGGAAACGTTCATCAGTGAACAGCAGGCAGCGCAGCAAGCGGCGGACGACCTACTGCTGCGGCAGGTCGAAGCGACGCGCGTCGAACTGGAGACGTTCTAATGACACTTCCAATTTACACGGCAGACGAAGCGCGTGACCGCGAGACGTTTCTCGCGCTGATGTGGGCATTGAGCTATCCGGGGCGTGTCCACGCGCTGCCGCAGGGCGTGGACTCTATGCCGCAGATCGGTGATGCGCTGCTCGACCTGGAGACGACGTTCTACACACCGGACGCAGCGATTGCCGATCAACTCCTGCGCACTGGCGCGCGCGCATTACCACCCGCTGAAGCCGCCTATCACTTCTATCCATCGTTGGACGATGCGGCGCTGGGCAGCCTTGCCGAGGCAAGCAGAGGCACGATGCTGCGCCCGGACGAAGGCGCGACGCTCATCATTGGATGTGCCTTTGCCAGTGGCAGCGTCTTCACGCTCACGGGTCCCGGCATCAAGGATACGCAGAACGTGCGACTGGGCGGAATTCCGGCGCGCTTTTGGTCGCTGCGCAAACAGGCGATCCGTTATCCGATGGGATGGGATGTCTATCTGGTGGATGGGCGTGATGTGATCGGACTGCCTCGCACGACGATGATCGAGAACGGGGACTGACATGTATGTAGCGGCAAAAGGTGGCGAGCAGGCGATACAGAATGCTGAAGCGCTGTATCAGGCGTTGAACGGTGGCATTACACTTGCCGACGTGCGCACGATCATGGAGAAGATGCCCTATCTCGTGGATCGCGTCATGGGCGAAGGGTCGCTGTATGCGCCGGAACTGGCAGCGCTGGCGATTGCGCAGACGGGCGGTGACCTGTATGAGGCGGTGCTGCTGCTACGTGCCTACCGTGCCACGCAGCCACGCATCGCTTACGCCAACCCCGCCAGTGCCGACACCCTGCTGACGGTGCGGCGCATCTCGGCGGCGTTCAAGGACATCCCCGGTGGGCAAATCCTCGGTCCCTCGCTCGATTACAGTCATCGCCTGCTGCGGCTGGATGTACTGGATGCGCAAGAAGATTTGAACCGCCAGGATGCAAAGAATGCCGAGGATGCTGCTCATGCCTCTGTGAACTCTGCACTCTCGGCAGTGCAAAATGGTGTTGTTGTGTCAGATGCGCCTGCACCGCCGACGTATCCGGCGCTGGCGGACTGGCAGCGTGGGCAGGGCTTGCTGCCGCAGACGCAGCCACAGCAGATCGCGCCTGCCGACATCCCCGACGTGACAACGGACACGGTTACATTCCCCGCGCCGCGCGCGCATCGCCTGCAAGCGCTAGCACGCGCAGACACGGGCGGTGTGCTGGCGCTCGGCTATTCGATCATGCGCGGCTACGGGCTGATTCACCCGACGGTGAACGAACTTCGGCTCGGCTATGCCGAAGTCGAACTGGCGCATCCAGTGACGGGCGCGACATTCAGCGCCGGGCGGGTGCGTGTCAGCCATTGCGAAGTCATTACACCGGATGCGGGCAAGAACGGCTACATGCTCGGCTTTGCGGCGACGATGGGCTGGAACGAGGTCAAGCTGATCGCGTCGTCCACACTCGATCTCGATATGGCGGCGAACGAGGGAGACGGGCATTCGGCACACAGCGAAGAATTTGTCATGTATCACACCGAGCCTGTCGAATCGTCCGGCTTCTGTATTCACTTCAAGCTGCCGCATTATGTGACGTTCGCGAGCAGTCTGGACAACGTGCGTAAGATTGCTGCCGCCAGTGGGTGGGAGAAATAGACTCTATGCCATTATCTGACTTAACGAACGAGCGCCAGGATTACAGCTACGGCTACCTGGATGCGTATGCCAAGCGCGAACTGCGGCGGCGAGCGCTGAAGGCAATTGCCATTCCCGGCTATCAGGTACCGTATGCCAGTCGCGAACTGCCGATTGCACGTGGCTGGGGGACAGGCGGCTTGCAGGTGACTCTGGCGCTGGTCGGACCGGAAAGCGTCGTCAAGGTAATCGATCAGGGTGCAGATGACAGTGTGAACGCCGCCAACCTGCGCCGCTTCATCACACGCATGAGCGGCTGCGCGACCACGACCGACACGAGCAAGGCGACCATCCTGCAAAGCCGTCATCGCATCCCGGAAGAAATTATGGGCGAAGGACAGGCGTTAGTGCTGCAAGTGCCAGACCCGGAACCCCTGCGCCGCGTGCAGCCAGACATCAGCAAAGCAGCGCAGCTGCACGCCGACGCCGATTACGGGCAGATGTGGCTGGGGTTGTACGAGCAGCTCGTGCGCCACCGACAGTATGTACAGGGCGCAGATTATCCGTCGCTGGTGCATGGACGCTATGTTATGAACCCCAGCCCGATCCCACGCTGGGATACGCCCAAGCTGCATCAAGCGGCACATCTGACGCTGCTTTCTGCCGGGCGCGAAAAGCGCATGTATGCTGTACCGCCCTATACAAATGTTTATCCGCTGGAATTCGACGACATACCGTTCCAGGTTGAAGACCAGACAGGCAGGACGTGCAAGACGACGGGCGCGCAGAATAAGTTTATGAACGAGCTGCCACAGGCGGACGGCACAGCCGTGTACGAGCTTTCCGACAGCGGCTATGCCGAAAAGCTCAAGAACAATGTCGCGACTGCCTTGACCTACTTTGACGAACAGGGGAACTTCTATCATGACGGCTACCTCAAACCGCCCGTCCGTCCCGCTTGACGCGCCGCGGCTGGTGGCGACGCAGCCGCTGCTCCGCGCGGTCAGTCTGACCAAGCGCTACGGCAAGCGTGTGGCGGTCAGCAATGTGTCGCTGGATGTCTATCCTGGCGAAGTCGTCGGCGTGGTGGGCGAGTCGGGATCGGGCAAGTCCACGCTGCTGCGGATGCTCAATCTCGAAGAGATGCCGGACGCGGGCAGTTACCTGCTCAACATCGATGGCATTCGCGATCAGAACCTGTTCGCACTGGAACGTTTTGACCGCCGCGCTGTGCAAATCCAGCATATCGGCGTCGTCTACCAGAACCCGCATCTCGGCTTGCGCATGAAGTTCACCAGCAGCGGCAATGTGGCGGAACGACTCTTGATCGCGGGCGAGCGCCGCTTTGAGACGCTGCGGCAGGCAGCGCGCGAGTCGCTTTCGGCGTCGGAGTTCCCGCTGGACCGCATGGATGATCCGCCGCGTATCCTGTCCGGCGGGATGCAGCAGCGCGTGCAATTGGCAAAGGCGCTGGCGATGAAGCCGGCGCTGCTGCTGCTGGACGAGCCGACGACGGGGCTGGATGTGAGTATTCAGGCGACGGTACTGGACACGCTCAAGCGCTTGCAACGCGAGCGCAAGATGACGATTGTGCTGGTCTCACATGATCTGGGGGTGATTCGCACGCTTGCCGACCGCGTGTTGGTGATGCGCGGCGGCACGGTGATTGAACGCGGGCTGACCGACCAAATACTGGACGACCCTCAGCACCCGTACACACAGCAGCTCGTCCACGCGAAACTATAGGAATGTCGTGATGCCCCTACTTGAAGTCGAAGGTCTCTCAAAACAGTTCGATATTCACCATCTCCAGCGTGAGATCGGTGTGTTTGAGTCACTGTCGTTTACGCTGGAGCCGGGTCAATTCCTGCTCGTGACGGGCGCCAATGGTGCGGGCAAGTCATCGCTGCTGCGCTGCCTGTACCGAACCTACATGCCGACGGGCGGTCATGCCTGGTACGAGAGCAAGCGCGGACGCATCGATCTGGCGACGGCTGCCGATGTCGATGTTGCGCTGTTAAGACGCGAAGAGATCGGCTTTGTGACGCAGTTCCTGCGCCCGCGCCCACGCGTCAGCGCGCTCGAACTGGTGATCGAACCGCTGCTGGATGCGGGGATGTCCTGGGTTGACGCTGCTATACACGCCGAGGCTTGGTTAGAAGCGCTCAACCTGAAGCCGGAGGTATGGAGCGCATACCCGACGACTTTTAGCGGCGGTGAGCAGCAGAAGGTCAATGTGGCGCGTGCACTCATCGCCCGTCGCCGCCTGATGTTACTTGATGAGCCGACGGCATCGCTCGACCGCATCGCCCGCGAGTCGCTGGTTAAGCGGCTGGAAGATTTGAAGGCGCATAACGTGGCGATGATTGGCGTCTTTCATCACCCGGAGGACATTCAGCATCTTGTCGATGGTGAGATTTCGCTCAGCACAACATAAAACTCTTGCAACAGGGGATAGACGAGCTATGTGGATAAGCGACTTGCGGATGGTGCTGCCTGACCGCGTGATCGAACGGGGCGCGCTGCGCATTCTTGATGGCACAATTGAAGCGGTAATCGAAGGCGACGCGCCCGGTGGCAACGTCATCAGCGCGCATGGCTTGACGGCAATTCCAGGCATCATTGATTTGCACGGCGATATGCTCGAACGCGACATTGAGCCGCGTCCGCGCGCACGCTTCCCGATCGAACTGGCGATGCACGAACTCGACAAGCGGCTGGCTGCGACGGGCATCACCACCGCCTACGCCGCCGTCAGCTTTGCCTGGCGCAAAAGCGATTTGCGCACCCAGGAAACTGCCACACAGATTATCGAAACCCTCAATCAGATCAAGCACACGCTGTTGACGGATTGCAAAATCCATGCGCGCTTCGAGGTTGCTAACCCCGATACCGTACCGATCCTGGAAGGAATGCTGCGTCGAGGGTTGATCGATCTCGTGTCAATAATGGATCACACGCCAGGGCAGGGGCAGTACAGCGATACGCAGCGCTACACTCAATTCCTGAAGGAATGGCTGGGCTTCACCGAAGAACAGCTTGCGCCGATTTATGCGCGCATGGCGGAGAAGATCGCAATCGTTCAGACAACACCGCGTGACTGGACGCTGGCAAAAGCGATCATCGATACCGCACTGGCGCATGATGTCGTCGTTGCTTCGCACGATGACGACACGTTGGAGAAGGTCGAAACGCAGCACAGCATGGGCGTGTCGATTGCTGAATTTCCGATCAATCTCGAGACTGCGCGTGCCGCACAGGAACGCGGAATGCACATCATCATGGGTGCGCCGAACGCCTATCGTGGCGAAAGCAATACCGGCAACATGAGTGCGATGGATGGTATCCGCGCGGGCGTGGTCGACATTCTGGCAACAGACTACTATCCGGCCGCCATGCTGCACAGCGCATGGAAGATCTTCCGCAGCGGCGTACTAGACCTGCCCGCTGCTGTGCGCCTGATTACGGCGAATCCGGCGGATGCAGTTGGATTGACCACACGCGGTCGTCTGGCTGTGGGCTGCGCGGCAGACATTGTGCTGCTGGAAGACGGTGAAACGCCGCGCGTGCGCACAACACTGCGCAACGGCGAGGTCATTTACAGCGATGTGCACGGCACGCGTCTGTGGCAAACACTTGCAACACAAGTGGAAATGGCGGTGGATTAACGATGACTCTCACCCACATTCCGCACTTCAGCAATCACGGCGACGCTACCGCCATCGGCATGAAAGCGTTGGGTGATCAGCCCGTCTTTCACAGCAATGTCTACATCCACAACAGTCACTTTGGCGCGTGGACGGAGATCGGCGCGAACAGTATGGTCGTTGAAACGACATTCGGCGATTACAGCTACACGGCGGGTGACAACCAGATCATCTACAGCGAGATTGGCAAGTTCAGCAACATCGCCTCGCATGTGCGCATCAACCCTGGCAATCACCCGATGGAGCGCGTGACGCTGCATCACATGACCTATCGCCGCAAGCTCTACGGCTTTGGCGAAGACGACAAAGACTTCTTCGAGTGGCGGCGTGCACACAAATGCACCGTCGGGCATGATACCTGGTTGGGGCATAACGTCATCATCATGCCCGGCGTTGCGATTGGGACAGGTGCGGTGGTCGGCAGCGGCGCTGTCGTGACGAAGGATGTGCCGCCGTACATGATTGCCGTCGGCGTGCCTGCGAAAGTCATCCGCCCGCGCTTTCCCGAGCATATCGTGGAAGCGCTGATGCGCATCGCCTGGTGGGATTGGGATCACGCCACGCTCGGTGAACGACTCGACGAGATGAACCATGTCGAGTCGTTCATCGAGAAGTACGGGTGATTGCAGCCTCTACGTCTTCGCTGTCTGGTTCACATTCAGCTGGCGAGGAGAGCGAAGTCAGGCGAGAAAAGAGTCATAGTAGGGTGAGGTTAACTCTTCTCCAGCCGCTTTTTGATCGCCTCAAACGCCGCGTTAATTTCGATCATCTTCGCCGTGTATTCCTGGCGGCGGGCAGGCGGGTGCAGATCGGGATGGTTTTCGCGCGCCTTACGCCGATAAGCGCTTTTCACCTCGTCCAGCGTCGCACCAACATTCACACCAAGCAGCGTGTACGGTGATGAGTCAACGACTTTGTAACCGCTGTTGCCCACACTGCCCGCATCACGGAAGGCAGACTCCCAATCAAAGTGAAACTCATCGTCCTGCCCCACTTTGCCATATTGTGCCTGAAATTCTTCCCATGAGTCCCAATCGAACTCGTACTGAGGTTCCTGCTGCGCCCGCTTCTTCTCGTTACGGAAGGATGTATTGCGCCATGAATACTTCTTGCCACGCCCCTCATCTATCGGCTGGCGTTTCTGCCAGAAGGCGGGCTCGCCAAACGTCGCCACCGCAAACGTGCCGATGATATATTTGCTGTTCGACTCCAGCATGTCGGCGCGCAGCCCGCCGACATGCACAGGCGGACCATACTCGAATGTGCGTGTCTCCGCACCCCACTTCCAATCAATGTGCATCGGCAATATCGACACATCGCGGCGGTCGCAGGTATAGGCATAGATGCGCCCATGCGCCAGCGAATGCAGCGCCGAAATCCAGTACGCCGCCTCAGTTTGCGCGCCATGCGGCGGCAGCAGCCGTTGATCAACGATGAACAGGGTGTGGAGACGATGATGGGCATTTGCCTCGTATTTTTCGCGAATCTCCGGCAACCGCAGGGCGCGGTTGATCACGTACACGGCGATCTGCTTGCCGTTCTTGAGCTTGATGTGCAGATCAGCATCATGTCCGACAGGCGTATACGCGCGAACACCATCCAGCTTGGCGGTTTCGTTCGTCAAATAGTCCAATACAAACTGCTTCATCGTCTGTCCTGATCCTCAGACTTCAGGCATGACATGGCTGCGGCGGCAATCTCAATGATACCCGCTAACTCTATGCCATAGATATGTGAAAGGTGTGAAATTTGGATTACGAGATTGTAGCAGATTGTGTGTTAGAAACCCGTTTGTAGGGGCAGGATTGCCCGAACAGGGACAGAATATATCCTGCCCCTACTGCTTCTTTGCCCGCAGCCATTCCACCAGATTTTGCCGGATACGTTCCAGCTCGTTCGTCGGTGCATTCTTCGCCAGCGTCGCCTCAAATTGTTTACGAAGCATATCGGCGTTTACACCGCCATGCGCGCCGATACAGACGATCTGCGTGTACGGCTTCTCACTCTCCCATGCGGCGCCGACTGTCAGGCTGGCACGCTTGCCAACAACATGCAGGACGCCGCGCGTGTCCGGGGCATCCGCCAGATTCACAACGCCTTTTGCACGGTAGATCGTCTGCGGCAGGTTTTCGATAGCGCGCTTGACAGCGCGGAACGCCAGCGGCTCGTCGCTTGACCAGCTCCACGTCTCAAAGACGGTGGTGTGGTCGTGGTGATTGTGGTCATGGTCATGATCGCTTGGCACGCCCGCCTCATGAACATGAATGTCTTTCGCCGCTCGCTGATGCAACCGGGAGGCGTCGTAGCTTCCCACCCCGAGCAGCAGTTCCAGCGGCACGCGCCCGTAGGTCGTTTCGATGATCCGCGATTTCGGACTAATGTCCAGCACCCAGGCGCGCACGTCCTGCAACTTTTTGGCGTCCACCAGATCGACCTTATTCAGCACCACAATGTCTGCGACGCCGACCTGATCCATTGCCAAGCCGAAGAACTCCTCGTTGACTATCTCGCCGCCTTGTTCGGCATCCACAACCGTGATGATGCTGTCCACCTGTACGTATGGACGCAGTTCCGGCAGCATGAACGTTGTGGCAACGGACGCCGGATCGCTGACGCCGCTGGTTTCGATGATAACGTATTCCGGCGGGTCAGCACGGCGCAGCACCTTGATCATCGCCTCCAGCAAGTCACCGCGTATAGTGCAGCAGATGCAGCCGTTGGCAAGGTTGACCATCTCGCCTTCGACGCCAACGACCAATTGTGCATCAATATTGATCGCCCCAAAGTCGTTGACCATGACCGCCACACGCAAGCCATGATCCGCGTTCAGGATGTGGTTGAGCAGCGTGGTCTTGCCAGCGCCGAGAAAGCCCGTCAGTATCGTGACGGGAACGGGAAAGCGCGCGTTATTCGTCGCCATAAGTCGCCTTGTTATGTCTGTTTACGCGCAGAATTATCCCACCAAATCGCTCATCGTGCCAAAACGCGCGTACAATCGACGTGTACACCGTGAGGGAAACGATGAATATCGCACCGATTCATGATACGACCATCGCTTATGAAGAGATTGGGACAGGCGACCCTTTATTGCTGATACACGGCGGTATGATCTCGCACAAGGAGTGGCAGCCGCAGCTTGCGGCATGGTCGCCCCATTACCGCCTGATCGTCCCGGATGTGCGTGGTCACGGTGCATCCGGTCGCGATGGCAGACCGTACTCAATCAAGCAATGGGCGGGCGACATGGCGGCGCTGCTGGATGTGCTCAACATCGCGCAAGCCTTCGTCTGCGGGCATTCGATGGGCGGTATGGTGGCACAGCAACTAGCAGCGGATTACCCACAAAAGGTGCGCGCGCTCGTGATTGCTGAAAGCAATTACGGCACACGCAACGACCCGATGATGCGTATTGCAGGCGATCTGTCTGTTAGATTGTTCAAAATGCTTGGTCCCAAAACAGCCGCTAAAGTTGCCACCGCGCCGCTCGCCGGAACGCCGGAAGTACGCCAGATGCTCGACGCAGAAATGGCGCGCCATACTGATAACCCTGCCAATATGTATGCCATCCTCGACGCGATGAATGCCTACGATGGGCGCGCCAACCTGCCGCGCATTCAATGTCCGACGCTGGTCATTTCTGGCGGCAACTTCAAGCTCGGTCACGGGCAAGGGCAGCACATGGGCGTGACAATTCCGAATGCACGCTGGATCACCATCCCAAATGCCGGGCATGGTGTTAACTGGGATAATGCGCCGGATTTCAATCAGGCAGTGCTCGTGTTCTTCAAACAACACACTGCCTGACGTTCATTATTCGCTCTCTTCATCAAACGAGCAGGTTTCGCGGTACTCCTCATCGCCGAAATAACGCTCCCATTCTTCCTGCGTCAGGTTGCGGTTGGCAATGTTGCAGCCAACCGCCCGCGCATTCCAACTGAGATCACGCCGCAAATCCCACAGAATGAGGCGTCCCTGTGACCCAGCGCCGACGGTTGCCATCGTGATGCCATCGCTCAGGAATTGCGCACCCATCGCCCAGTAGGTATGCCCGACGTAACTTTCCGCTTCGCCTTCTTCAATCGACCAGAGTCGTACTGCATAGTCCTGAATTGGCGCGAACCCTGCCTCCGATGCCGCACTCGCGAACACCACCTCGCTGCGGAAGCTGACAAAGTTGATCGGATCATCAAAGACGTACACGGGCTGGCGCACAGGCTGGCGCGTTTCGACATCGTACACCCATACACTGCCATCGCTGCGCCCGATGCCGAGCAACCGCCCCGCTGGACTTAGACCAATCGCCGTGACGTTGTTATTGGGGTCGCCACTGCTGACATCAATCGCTGCGCCGTCTTGCTGCCAGCTTGCGCTTGACCAGTAGGTGATCTGACCGTTGTCGTCGCCGGAAATCAGGTATGTGCCATCGCGCGTGAACGCCAGCGTGCGTACCGCCGGCGCGGTCGTGGTCAGCGTCGCCGCAAGGGGAATGCTTGTGCCGTTGAGGTCGAACACCAGAATGTTGGTGTCTGCGCCAGATACCGCCGCCCAGCGCCCATCGGGACTGACGACCAGGGCAAACGGGATCGAAGGCAGGTTTGCCAGCAGCGTGTAGGCAGGGTCAGGCGCGGTTAAATTCCAGCGAACCAGCGATGGGCTGTCATCCACCGCCAGCAGTGTATCTGTGTTTGGCACGAAGGCGACGGCTGGCGCGGAACCGCCTACGCCTTGCAACGCGTGCAATCGTTCGCCGTTGATGTCCCACACCTGTGCGATGATACCGCCACCCGGATCAACACTGCCCGCCGCCAGCAGCGTCCGCGCGCTGTTCATGACCAGCCCTGTCATCGGCAGTGAGGCGGACACCATGCGCCCGACGCGCAGCTGTGGGCGTGTATCCCACAGCACAGTGCGCCCATCTGCCGCCGCCGACACAAATGTCGTCGCGTCGCGGAACGCCAGCCCCCACACATCGTCGCGATGCCCCAACAGCGGAACGCCAATCACCTGGCGGGTCGTCATATCGAACAATTGAATACGTGTATCACCATTCGCAACCGCCAGTGTGCGGCTGTCCGGGCTGAATGCCAACGCACGCACCGGGCGATCGAGCGGGCTTTCCGCCTCAACTGTAATGAAGTCCTGCCGCCCATCGTCGTACTCGAAAATGTAGCCTTCCGCCACATTCCAGAAGAGGACATAGCCGCTAAAGTCACTGGTCGCCAGCAGTCCACCATCCGGTGAGTACATCATATCGGCAATCCAGTTGGGATGCCCTTCAATCGGCTCTCCCAGCGGACGCCCGGTTTCGACATCCCATAGATGCAAGTAACCATCATCACCACCGCTTGCCAGCGTCGTCCCATCAGGATGGAAAGCAACCGTGAAGACGATCCCGTCGTGGCTAATGAGTGGACGACCGCGCGGGCGGCGTGTTTCCACTGTCCACAGGCGGATTTCGCCGCCTTCGCCGCTGCTGGCGAGTAACGCCCCATCAGGACTGAAGGCGACATCCCAGACTGGACCCTGATGCCCTTCGAGCGGTTCGCCGATCTGCGTTTGCGTTTCCATGTCCCACAGCCGCAGTGTGGCATCCGCAGCACCGCTGGCAAGCACACGGCTGTCCGGGCTGAAAGCGACACTGTTGACGGCCGCCTGATGTCCGGACAGTAAGATGGGCGGCTGGTGCGTGTCGTCCAGCCGCCACACATATAAGTCACCGCTGCGCGCTCCGGCTGCTGCCCACAATCCGTCTGGGCTAACGGCAACACTGCGCAGCGGCGCTTGCGAGCCATGCAAGAAAGTCAGCAAATTAGGGCTGCTATCGAGGATTTCCAGAAGACTGCCTCGTGTGGCGGTAGTCTGCGACAGTCTCAACGCTTCCAGACTAAGCAGGATCGAAAAGTCGGGGTTTTCGGGATTGAACGCCGCAATGGTCGCCAGGCGATCGGCGCGGGCGATATTGGCGGCGCGGTTGGCGCGTTCGGTTTCCTGCTGCGCCAACTGTGTCTGGCGCTCGGCTTCCGATTGCGCGTTCAATGCTACCTGTTCAGAGCGCACAGCGCTATCGCGCTGCATGATGGCAAAGACCGCTGCCGCCGTCGCCAGCAGCGCGATAATGGCGACTACGATCAAGCGTTGCCGGGTGCGCATCTGTTCGCGTCCGCGTTCCACCAGGCTGGCATCCAGATACGCCTGCTCAGTCTCCGTTATCGTAACCACATCGGCATCGGTCAGTGTCTCAAATGTCGCTAGGCGACCTCCACGTGCCAGAAAGCCGTTGTCGCGCCCTGCTTGCTCCCAATCAGCGGCGGCAAGCGTTAACTGCTGATGCAGCCGGAGCTGCACGCGGTTGCTATCGATCCAGTCACGGAGCCGCGCCCAGTGCCGAATCAACGCTTCGTGCGCAATTTCGACGGTCGGTTCGCGCGTCACTGAGTCACGGTCGAACGTGAGCAAGCGATAGCGCCCGAACTTTTCCAAGACACTTTCGACTACCTGGCGGTCATCATTCAGCCGATGCGCTTCGGTTTGCAGGATGCGGCGGCGCGTGTCATCCGTTTCACCGACGTTGATCAGACGCATGAACAAGCGCTGCGCGATTTCCTGCCCATTTTCGTCGAGATCGCGATAGACTTCTTCGGCGCGGCGCGCGAGTGCGCCGAACACCCCGCCTTCCGCTTCATACGAGCGCATCGTCAGGATGTCGTTGGCGCGCTGGTCAAACAACTCAGTCAGCACATATTGCAGCAGCGGCAGCGACCCCGGCTGCGAACTGACATCCTGCATAATGCGGTTGGTCAAGCCCGGTTCAAACGCCACGCCGAGTCGCTCAGCCGGCTTGGTGATCGCAGCTTCCATTTCAGTAGAGGACAACGGCAGCACCACTTCCGTACACTCGCGCGCCAAATCGCCAAAGCGTGGGTGCAGCAGCGGGCGGTCGTAGAAGTCGGCACGCAGCGTCACAATCAGGCGGGCGCGCGGGTCCTGTACCAGTGCAAACAGCGCGTTCAGCAGCGCGTCGCGCTCGTCGGCATCGGAAGTCAGACTAAAGACTTCCTCGAACTGGTCGATCAACAGCACAAATTCGCTGTTCGGCGGCATCAGGTTATCAAGCAATTCATGAATGCGATTGGGATTTTGCCTCAGCGCGTTCGCCAATCCGGTCGGCGGCTTGATGGAAATGCGTCCGAGCGTCTCTTCCAGTTCGACGAACGGCAGCGACCCCGGCGTCATCACGGCGTAGAACCACTTGTTCGCGCCCGGCACTGCACCCCGCCTCAAAGCGGGCAGCAACCCTGCCCGCGCCAGACTCGACTTGCCGCTGCCACTCGGACCAACAAGCACAATGCAGCGCGACTGTACGCCGCCGCTGCGCATCCGCTTGATCAAGCGGTTCAGCACCGCCTCGCGCCCGAAAAAATCGACCGCGTCGGACTCCTGGAACGGGCGCAAGCCTTTGTACGGGTTCTTCTGGGCAATTGCGGCAATGTTCAAAATCATCGTGCCGTCGGCGCTTTCGTTGGCACGACGCGGGCGGCTGGGCGTTGCTTCCAGTCGTTCCATCTCTTTGGTATCGAGCGGGCTTTGCACCAACCTCCGGAAATCCTGCGCCATCGCCAGCGCGTCGGCGTAGCGGTCTTTGGGCTGGCGTTGTGTGGCGCGGCGGATGACGTAGTTCGCTTCTTCGGGCAAGTCTGGGCGCAGCCCTTTAAGCGATGGCACTTCCGCTGTCAGGTGCTTTTGTAGCACAAGCGTCTGGCTTGGCGCTTCAAACGGCAGTGCCCCGGTCAGCATCTCATAGAGAATGATGCCGAGGCTGTAGATATCTGTTTGCGCCGTCAGTACGTCGTTGGCGATGATCTCTGGCGCGACGTAGGCGGGCGAACCAAAGCGCTCAAACTCCGGGTCATCGTCTTCAAAGATGCGTTTGGCAATGCCAAAGTCGGCAAGATAAGCATTCTTGTCTTCGTCCAGCAGCACATTGGCGGGCTTCATATCACGATGGATGATGCCCGCCCTGTGCGCCGTTGTGAGCGCCGCCGCGATCTGGTCCAGCATGCGGGCGATCAAATCCATCGGCAGCGGACCGCTTGAGCGGTCAAGCAAATCCGTCAAGCTACCGCCGCGTAGATAGCGCATGACCAGATAGGCACCGGTTGAGTCGCGCCAGTAATCGTAAAGTGGGACGACATGCGGATGTTCCAACTGCGCGACGAACTGCGCTTCCAGCTCAAAGCGGCGCACGAACGAGGGCTGGTTGGCGTACTGCGGCAGAATGACTTTGATGGCTACCTGCTGATCGAGATTGACAAGGCTACGGGTAGCGCGGTAGACCTGCCCGAAGCCGCCCTGTGCCACCAGCGCGTCAAAGCGGAAGCCGCGTATCTCTTTATTGACCAGCGAGTGAAGTTTAGGTAAAGGACGAGTATCGTGTTTTTCGCGCATGTTGTTTCAAAACTGTTAGATCAACCTGCTTCTATTGAACACGAAAAGCCTGTTTCGTGCAAAGGGTCAGGCGGGTTATACCGCGCTCCGCCCCTGCAAGGCACGCGTCAAAGTCACGGCATCGGCATACTCAATATCGCTGCCCACCGGCAAGCCACGCGCAAGACGGGTGATCTTGACGCCCTTATCGCGCAATATCTCACGCTGGATATACATGGAGGTAGCGTCGCCTTCATAGCTGGGGTTGGTGGCAATGATGACTTCCAGCACGTCGCCCTTATCAACACGCCCGCCAAGTTCGCGCAGCTTCAGGTCATCTGGACCGACACCATTCACGGGACTGATCACCCCATGCAGCACATGGTACACGCCCTGATAGCTGGCGGTGCGTTCGATAGCCAGCACATCCAGCGGCTCTTCAACCACCATGATCGTCCGCTGGTCGCGCTGCGTATCCGAGCAGACCGGGCAAGGATCATGGACTGTAATGTTGTGGCAGACGGAACACAGCCGTGTATTCGTCTTCAAATCGCGCAGCGCGTCCGCCAGCTTAAGCGAAACGTCATCCGGCGCGCGCAGCAGGTAGTAGGTCAGCCGCGACGCCGTTTTGGGACCGACACCGGGCAGCCGGGAGAATGCCTCGACCAGCCGCGTTACCGGTTCAGGAATTGCCTTGTTCATACACTTCACCTTGTCGCGCAAGTGCGCGCGCTAGCAGTAGTTCTCGCAAACGATAAACAGCAGTAACGAGCGGTTCAATCCAGAATAACGGCTGTCCAAACACCAGGCTTAACCCTGCCACCCCATACGCCAGAGCAAGCCCCCAGAGCGGCGCAGCACCCACCAGTCCATAGCTGCTGTAATAGCGCAGCGCGGGCAGACCCAACGCCAGCAGCGGGCGCGAAAGCTGTTGATTGCGACCGAAGACCAGCCACAGCACCAACGCCAGCAGCGCCGCTGGAAGCAAGCCAATCGACCACAGACTGGGACTATCGCCGACATACGCACCTGTACCAGCGCGCAGCACAGACCCCCAATCGCCCCATAACTGCAAGACTCGGCTCGAATCCGCCAGAAACCATAGCAGCATGGGCAGCGCAAACGTTGCCAGACAGATCGCAGCATAACGAAGGCGCTGACGATGAGTGGGCAGTGAATAGAACCAGGGCAAGAGCCAGAAGAGCGCAATCTGCGGTTTGATCGCCAGTCCCACGCATATCAGCAGACAAGACAGGCTGCGATTGCGACGGTGATATGCCTCCAGCCCCAGCCAGAAGACCAGCACATCAAGCTGCCCCGCCAGCGCGACAAACAACCCAGGCGGATACAGACACCACCAGCGGCTCAGTTGCAGACGTTGGATGACGACGACCAGCAGACCTGCATTCAGCGCAAGCATCCCCAGATAGGCGACAGACGCTGGCACTGCCGCCATCAGCATGAACAGCCAAAGGCTGTAGGGCGTGTAGATGAATGGCTGCGCGTCTTCAGGACGGCTCAATCCATAAGGCGAGCTGCCACCCAGCAGCAGCCGCCCCGCCGGAAGAAAGAAGCGTGTGAGATCGTTATCGGGTTGCAGCAGTGCTATCGCAATGAATACGAGCGCCAGAAGCGAGAACGGTAATGCATTGAGCAGCGCCTGCCGGCGATCGGTTTCCACCCGCGACAGCCGGGCTAGCCGAACAATCCACCCAGCCCTGGCAGGCTGTCCAGCCCGCCCAGATTACCCGTGATCGCTTCCATGCGTTCAGCAGCGCGCTTCTGGCTCTCTTCGACTGCCTGATTGACGGCGATCACCAGCAAATCCTGAAGATCATTTGCCCATTCTTCATCAGTCAAATCGATCTTGTCCGCATGAATCTTGATCGCCTGCACGCGCTGGTGTCCGTTGATGACGACTGTGACGATGCCGCCTGTCGTGATCTCGAACGTTTCAGTTTCCAGCGCCGCACGTGCCGCCGCCATGTCCTCTTCCATCTTCTGGCGCATCTGCTGGAGCTGGCGCATCATGCCCGCCTGCCCGCCTGGAATTCCACCGCCACCAAATCCACCCGGCATTCCGCCACGTCGCTTGCTCATGGTCTCAATCCTCTCTTAGTTTTCCTGATTCTTAATGCGTCCGCCGCGCTTGAGCGCCTCGTTCAGCAGTGGGTCATCGGCTCTCGGTACGTCGCCACTGACGCTGCCATCACTGGCGATATACATCACCTGCACACGCAGCGCTACCTTAAAGACATCATACAACGCCTGCTCGACGATGCGCTTCTTCTCGGGGTAGGGATTAACGCGCTCGTACAGGATCGAATTGTCCGTCGCCAGATACACCGTCGTACCATCCACGCGCTGCACACGAAAGTCCTTCATGACTGCCGGACTCGCCTTGTTGCGATGAAACATTGCGCCCAGCACCCGTTCCCACTGCTCCTGTATCTGTCCAGCAGGCAGTGCGGGCGGCGCACCGGGTGGGCTCACTTCTGGTTCCGGCACGGGCAGCGGTGCAGGTGCGGACGCGGCTGGCGGGTACTGGGCACTCGCAGAGGGCGCATACTCCGGCTCTACCGGACGCACGCTTTCCATCAGTGCCAGTTCCAGCGTCAACTGTGGTTGCCAGCCACCGCGGTAGCTGTTGATGGCGTCGTTGAAGGCGCGGAGCGCTCGCACCAGCGCCGGACGCATCATTTGCCCCGCCTGCTGGCGATACAGCGCTTTCTCTTCCTGCGATGCTTCCACCATCTCCACACCCGCCGTCTGGATCAACAGCACGTTGCGCAGATATTCGACCACCTGCTGTCCGAACTGGCGTGGGTCTGCGCCTGTATCGACCGCCTCGTTGATGATGCGCAGCCCTTCTGCTGCATCCTGCACGATCAGTGCATCTACCAGCGCGCGGGTTGCCCGGCTGCTGGCGCTGCCCAACACACGCTGCGCAATCGCCACCGTGATCGCGTCATCGGGATCCGTGATGATCTGATCAAGCAGGCTGATGCTGTCGCGCATACTGCCTGTGCCATAACGCGCGACCAGTTCCAGTGCCTCGCGTTCGTACTTCAATCCCTCCGCATCCACAATCTCTTGCAGACGGTCGGCGGCTTCCAGCAGTGACAGGCGGCGAAACTCAAATTGCAGGCAGCGGCTCTTAATTGTCGCAGGGACTTTATCGAGCTCGGTCGTCGCCAGCACAAAGACGGCATGCGGCGGCGGTTCTTCCAGCGTCTTCAGCAGCGCGTCAAAGGCATTGCCCGTGAAGCGATGCACTTCATCAATGATATAGACTTTGTACTGCCCCTCGCCGGGCGAAAACGCGATTTTGTCGCGCAAGTCACGCACATCATCTACACCTGTGTGTGTGGCAGCATCGATCTCGATCAAGTCAAGATAGCGACCTTCGTTGACGGCGATACAGGCGGCGCACTGATTGCACGGGCGATTGTTCGGCTCCGGATCGTGGCAGTTGATAGCCTTCGCCAGCAGTCGTGCCATCGTCGTCTTGCCTGTCCCGCGAGGACCGCTAAATAGATAGGCATGACGCAGCCGACCGGACTTCAGCGAATTACGCAGAGTGCGGACAATATGCTCTTGCCCAACCACGTCGTCAAACGCGGTGGGACGCCATTTGAGATAGAGTGCTTGTTGCGGCAAGGGTCATTCTCCTTACACCAGATTCTAGCACGGTTGAGCGAACACGGCAATGTATGGAGTGGTGAAGATCATGGACAAGCAAAATCAGGCAGATGGGCAGGATAGTGCGGATAGCGGTGGTGATAGAGCTGGCGACGGTTCCAAGCAAAGACAAAGAGCTTGATGGCACGAGATAAAGCCAGGATGCAGCGGGAG
>JANRJX010000141.1:0-24033 GCA_033763755.1 Chloroflexota bacterium | reverse complement strand
TACCGGCAATGACCTGTTCCGCATTCCCGACGGTGGTTTGGGGCTGACGGCGGACGATGTGCCGTTGGGCAGCTACTGGCTGTGGGACAGAAATTACGGCAATCTGAACGGCATCGCTCTGGAGGCGTTGCGCGCGCCGGGCAGCGGCTTCGTTGAGGTCGCGCGCTTCGCCAACGATGAGGGCGTGCTCTTCCGGCGGGAGTGATCCAGATTTCAATTTCTTCTAGAACTTCTACCCATATCGTAGTAGTTCTTTATCTATCAAATTAATAATTGCCTCTCTATTGTACATGCGAAATTTGTATTCCTTTCCACTTTTAAGCGTTATTTTGACTCCATCTGGCATACCTAACCATGCAATAAAGGGCAGTACAGATGCTATTGACTTGAATGGGATTTCAAGTCTCCCTTTACCGCGCATTCCCAAAAATTTCTCTTCAAATTTTATGCGCTGATTAGTGATGGTCATTTCGCCATTTGTGCTAACTATGGCTGACTCAATCCATACACACGATGTTTTAGTTAATGTGTATTCAGCTTGTGTGGGTGAGTTTCTTGTTACCTTGGGCGAAGTCGCTTGCGGCTTTTCAGAGGGGGACAATTCACGTAGCTTATGTCGGGCGTCGTTATGTTTAGGGTCTAACGTCAGGCATTTTTCTAAAAACCGTTGGGCTTGTTTTGTGTCCAATGCTACCAAAGAAGCAAGATAATAGGTTTCAGCGTTGGCATCCGAAACAGCTTGACGCAGTAAAGCTCGGGCACCCTCTATATCAAATGAATCGATGCGTTGACGAATCTCATTATTGAGTTTTGACATGCTCACATCCTCGCTTGAATCTCTACATTTGCTTGTTAAATATGCAGTCATGTTATTATATACCCTTTGTGCCGTATTATGATTTATGTTATGTAATGGGCGTGCATTTTATCATCATTGGCAACACCTTTTCGTAGTTATGGAAAAGGATTGATGTGGCTCGATTCATTCCGTGAGGAATTGTCCATGAGCGGTAATATGTCGAATTCTTTTGAACCACATAAGTCTTCTCAACAGCTAGTGTCATTGGCAGTAAGCTTTGAACCGAGTCCTGTCGAATCGCTGCGGGGAAGCGACCGTGCAACGATATTCCATACACTGATCCAGATGAACCAGGACAAAAAAGACACGCTTGTCAACTGGTTGAGAGAACACAAGGCGCGGGACAAGGTGAAAAGCATCTCAGATGTCAATGTCTTTGACATGATCCACGTCTATACCTCACCCGAATCTGTTCTGACGTTACGACGATTACTCCGGCGCGCGCCTGGCATCGCCAGCGTAGAGGTGGATACGGACCTCACACTCGATCTAATCGAGTGACGCCCTGACGCGCAGCAGCACCTTACCAGAGCGCCCGCCGCGATGTGCGTGTTCGACTGCTTGCTGCACGTCGTCCAGCGCGTAGACCTGCTCGATGGGCGAATGCAGCACGCCTGTCCGCAGCAGATCGCTCAGTTCCGCTACCAGTGCGGTCACACGTTCAGCCCCCATCTGGCGCAGGATACGCAGGCGTGAGTAGCCCGTGATCGTGATATTGCGAAACACGACATCCGCCGCCCCCAGCACGATTTGATCGCTGTTGAGCAAGCCGTAGCAGATCAGTTCGCCGCCGTCACTCAGGCAGCGGTGCAGCTTGCCCGTCGCTTCGCCTGCTACCGCGTCGAAGGCGCGCACGACTGCCGCGCCGCCTGTCGCCTCGCTCACGCGCTCTGGCAGCCGATCATCGCCCACCAGCACAACATCCGCGCCCATCGCCTCAAGTTCTGGCACAAGCTCCGCACGGCGCACGATATTAACCGTCTTAATGCCGCGATGTGCAGCCAGCCGGATGACCAACTGCCCAACTGCCGAATTCGCCGCGTTCTGGGCGATCCATTGCCCTGCCGCCACACCTTCCAGCAGCCCGGCAGCCGTGACCGGATTGACGCTCATCATCGCCGCCTGCATCACGTCAATATCAGGCGGCACGCGCAGCACATCGCTCGCCTTCAGCGCCATGTATTCGCGCCATGTCCCGCCGAACGGCACCGCCACCCTATCGCCCGCTGCAAGCTGCTGCACTAACGCGCCCGCTTCGACCACCCGCCCGACGCCTTCGATCCCGACCGAGGCGGGCAAGTCCGGCTTGTAGAAGTGTCGCCCGGTCAGCACCAGCAGGTCAGCCGGGTTGATCGGGCAGGCGATCATCTCGATCAAAACTTCATCTACTGCCGGGCGCGGGCGCTCTACGTCGCGCAGTTCGATCGAGGCGGTGGGGTTGTCATCAAAGCGGACGCACAACACTTGTTTCATCGGTCGTTATCCTTGCAGAAAGCGGCGGGTTCGCGCCACAAGGATAACGCGGCACGCGCCTCACGCCCACACCGGCGCGAACCCGTGCCGCCCTTCGCGCAGCGTCGGCAGCGCCTCCGCCAGCGTTTGCCGCACCTGGGCATAGTGCGCGTCATCCCAGCCGCGCTCGTGCAGCAGTGCCCGTGCCGCCGCACCCGTCCCGGCGACGAAGCGGCTCTTGGTCGCGTGGAAGTTCTGGATGACAAATTTCTGTACGCCTGTTGCTGCTAATGTCTTTGCAAACGCCGAGGCATCGCGCACGGGCAGCAGCGGCGTCAGCGTCACGCACGCATCCACCCCCGCCGCCGCGACCTGGGCAATCGCCTCCAGGCGGCGCGGGTTGGCAGGACACAACGGCTCAAACGCTTTGCGCACCGCCTCGTCGTCGGTCGTCACGGTCATATTGACGCGGGCATACGGGAACGCATGCAGCAAGTCGAGATCGCGCGTGACCAGCGGCGAGCGCGTTTGGATGACCAGGCGCACCTGATGATAATCGAGCAGCTCGCGCAGGATGTCGCGCGTCAGTTCCAGTTGCTTTTCGACAGGCTGGTATGGGTCGGTGACGCTGCTCATGTAGATCGCCTGGTCGAGCAGCGGACGCTTGCGCCGTTTGCGCAGCAATTCGAGCGCGTTCTCCTTGACGTTGACCCACTGTCCCCACGCATCCTGTAAAGCCTGCGTTTTGGCGAAGAAGGCGGCATAGCAGTAGTTGCAGGCGAACGCGCAGCCGGAATAGGGGTTGAGGGTGAAATCGAAGCTGCTGATAAAGCCAGTTGCTTTGGACAAAATGCCGCTTGCACGGACGCGCTCGACCTGGGTCATGCCATTCTCCAACTGAACTAATGTTCTGAGGCATGGCTATATGACCGCTTGTGCGCAGAGCGATCCTATGTGGATTTATTCGCCGTGCGTCTCCTGGTTGTAGAGCAGTTCGCCCGTCACGGCGTCGCGCGCCTCCGGGTACAGCTTCAGCCAGCGTACCGCCAGTGTGAATGCCAGCCAGCAGAGGCGCAGAGTTCGCAGCGCATTATTTCTCCGCGTCTCTGGACCCCTGCGCCTCTGCGTCAAAAGTCATCTGGCTAGAAATCCGGGATAACCGCCATCACGATGCGTGTCGCAGGACCGCCCAGCCGCATATCGACCGCTGCGCTGCAAAACGCATACGCCTCAAAGTCGTCCATCCCACGCACCTGTGTCAGATAATCGAACGCCTCATCCAGCGCAATCGCGTGTGCCGCTTCATACGTCTCCGCCATACCGAGCAGATACGTTGCGCCGTTCAGATGCAGGCGCGGGTACTTGATCGTCATGCCTTTGGCAAGGCTGATGCGCAGTGTGGCTTGCCCGGCGGCTTCCAGGCTGACCCATGTCGGCTCTTCCGTCCCCATCGCTGCGTGCAAATCGCCCATGCTCAACAGCGCGCCTGGCACCATAATCGGCAGGTACAGCGTCGTCCCTGGCTCCATCTCGCGCAAATCCATATTGCCGCCAAATGGGTAGGCGGGCATGTACGTCGAACCGCTGCCTTCCGCCGGCGCGACGCCGATGCAGCCGATCATCGGTCGGATTGGTACGCTGGTTTTGCCGATATAGGCACGTCCGTCACGCAGCGGCGTTTCCATCACCCGCGCCTCAGTCGTGCGGTGCCCCAGCCCGCCGAAACCCGGCAGCCACACCGACCATGCGCGCGTGACCTGCACATCCAGCACTTCGACGCGCAGCGCGTCGCCCGGCTCCGCGCCAGTGACGAAGACGGGACCGGTGACGCGGTTGAAGTTTTCCAGCCCAATATCGCCCACCGACTCGCCCTTGTACAAACGTTCATATGCCACATCGCCCGTCTGGAAGGTGACGGTATCGCCCGGCTCAATCGTCAGCACGGGCGGAAGCGTGCGATCAAACGCGACCGTAAACTGCTCTTTACTCAATACATGCGTTGCCATACTGTTGAATCTCCCGTAAAGCCAAACAGACTACTCAAGTGACTCATACTCACTCATGTTGTGCGATGAAAGCGCTGAGGACCTGCCGATAGCGCTCCGCCTCTTCCACATGCGCCATGTGCGAACTGTGGTCGAATGTCACCCACTGCGCGCCGGGGATGCCCGTGTAGACCGTCCCGCTGATGAGCGGCGTCGCCTCGTCGTACTTGCCGGATGTGACCAGCGTCGGCGCGTTGATCTCTGGCAGCCGCGCGATGATGTCCCAGGTCTTGAGCGTGCCGACGACATGGAACTCATTCGGTCCATTCATCGTGTTATAGACTTCGGGATTGGCGCTCAACTTCTGGAATGAGCGCTGCACATAGTCAGGGTTCGGCACGACGCGACAGACATGGCGGTCATAAAATGCTTGTGTCGCCGCGATATAGTCGGGATGGTCGGTCGTGCCAGCCGCTTCATGCTGGTCAAGCGTCGCTTCGATCTCTGGCGGCAGCAGATGACGCAGACGGTTTGCCTCTGCCACCCACTGGATCATGCTGGCGGGCGAGCTTGCAATCGTCAGACTGGCGATACCTTCCGGCTGCGTCAGCATGTACTCCATCGCCAGCATCCCGCCCCATGACTGACCGAGCAGGTGAATACGGTCCAGGTTGAGCGCGCGACGAACGTTGTTGATCTCTTCGATGTAAAGTTCGACCGTCCACCAGTCTGGCTGCGGATGCGGCAGAGACGAATTGCCACAGCCAAGTTGATCGTAGTAGATCACGCGTCGTCCGGTGTTCGCCATCGCATCGAGCGAGGTCAGGTAGTCATGGCACGCGCCGGGTCCCCCATGCAAACACAGCAACGGCAGCTTGCCGGGCGCTTCGCCATGATCAACGATGCGATACCAGGTGCTATAGCCTTTGAAGGGGATGTGCCCCTCGTGTACAGGTTGGTTACTCATTTAATTCTCCAATGACGTGCGCGGGTCGAGCGCGTCGCGGATGGCGTCGCCGAGCAGGTTAAAACCGAACGTCGTGACCAGTATCGCCAGCGTCGGCACGAGAATCAGCCAGGGCGCGATGCGGTAGGCGTTGTTGCCCTCGCGGATGATATTACCCCAACTGGCGGTCGGCAGCGGCACACCCACGCCCAGATAACTCAGCGACGCTTCGATCAACACAGCGCTGGCGATGCTCAAGGTTGTCCAGACCACTGTGACCGTCAGCGTGTGCGGCAGGATGTGTCGCCAAAGGATATAGCCATCGTTCGCGCCCGATGCCCGCGCACTTTCGACAAACTGGCGCTCGCGGACCGTCAACACCTGGCTGCGTACCAGCCGCGCCAGCGTGGGCCAGGTGATGATGACCAGAATCAGCATGACAACGGGAATGCTCGGTCGCAGCACGGAGCCGAGCGCCAGCGCCAGCAGAATCGCCGGAAACGCCAGCAGCACATCTGTCAGCCGCATCAGGATCGTGTCGATGATGCCGTGATAGTAGCCCGCCAGCATCCCGATGAAGGTGCCGAACAACGCCGCCGTCACGTTGGCGACGATGCTGATGAGCAGCGACACCTGCGCGCCGTAAACCAGCCGCGTCCACAGGTCACGCCCCAATCCGTCTGTGCCGAGCAGGTATTGCCCGCCGGGCGGCAACGGCGTCCCGGTTTGCGATAAACCGTCGCGGAACTGTTCGATGGGACTGTAGGGCGTGAGCAGTGGTGCAAAGATCGCGCACAGAAAGACAATTGCGACCAGCGTCACGCCGACGCGCGCACGCGGTCGCCGCCACAAGCGCGCCCAAAACGTGCGCGAACGCTGCTTAGTGCTCGCCTCGAGCTGCGTCACGCCGAGCGACAGTGGTTGATCGGTCTTGGCATCGATCATGATCAGCCCTTCCCCGTCAGGCGCACGCGCGGGTCGAGCGTAGCGTAGAACAGATCGACCAGCAGATTGATGAAGACGACAGCGATGGACGCCACCAGCACCGTTCCCATGATCATGGGCGTGTCCTGGTTGCGGATCGAATTAAACGCCTGCAAGCCGATGCCGGGCCAGCCGAAGACCGCTTCGATGACGACCACGCCGCCGAGCAGCAGCGCCAGGTCCAGCCCCGCCAGCGTGATCGTCGGCAGCAGCGCGTTACGCAGGATGTGACGGTTAAGTACGCGCGACGGGGACAAGCCTTTGGCATTGGCGGTGCGGATGTAGTCTTCACCCATCACGTCGAGCAGATTGGTGCGCAGTACACGAGCGTAGAACGAGGCACCACCCAATCCCAACACCAGTGCGGGCAGTACCAGATGCAGCGGCGTGCCGTAACCACCGAGCGGGAAGATCGGGACGAGAAAGCCGAAGACGTAGAGCGACACCAGCCCCAGCGCGAACGGCGGAATCGATATTCCGATCAAGCCAAAAATATTCGCGATCTGGTCGAAGAGCGAACCGGGGCGGGTGGCGGCAAGGATGCCCAACGGTATGCCGATCAGCAGTTCGACGAACAAGCCTGCCAGCGCCAGTTGAATGGTCGGTGGCAGTCGTTCACCAATCGCCTGCAAGACCGGGCGTTGGTCGCGCGTCGAATTGCCCAGGTCACCCTGCAACGCCCGCCCCAGATAGCGCACATACTGCACAGGCAGCGGTTGATCCAGCCCCCACAGCACGCGGATACGCTGGACCGTCTCTTCCGGGGCGCGTGGTCCGGCGAACATGCGCGCGGCATCGCCGGGCATCAGGTAGACGATCAGGAAGGTGATGGTGGCAACGCCGAAAACGACGCCCACCGCGCCAATCAAGCGGCGAATGAGATATGCAGTCATAATGAGATACAGTCGTGATTAACCGGAAGAAAGGCTTATTCAAGAGGTCGGAGAGCAAGTGGTTAGAGAATTTGGGCTGGAGGGGTGACCCACCGGGTCGCCCCTGTGGAAACCCCTTTATCCTCTTCTCCTCTACCCTCTTGAATAAGCACTTTTCTCGCTCTGTTTACGGGTTTAGGCTTGCCTCATCCCACTTGAAGACCAGTGCCGCGTCAGTTTCAATGCTGACCCGTTCGCTGCGATAGTAGTAGTTTTGCAGGTGGTACAGGAACGCCACCGGCTGCTGCTCGAACAGCATCGCCTCGAAGTCTGCAAACGCTGCCCAACGGTCATCACCAAATGGGATCAGGTTGGTTTCATCGAATACCGCTTGCAGATCTTCATTGCAGTAGGCACCCCAGTTATACGAGCCGCCGCAGCCGTAGAGCGGTTCATACACATTCGACGGATCCTGATAATCCAGATACCAGTTGGTCATGACGACCTGGATCGTTTCTGGCTGGTTGATCAGGATGTCGAGGAACTGTGCGTTGTCAATGCTGACCAGCGTGGCCGTCACGCCAATCGCCGCCCAGTCCGCGATAATCGCCTGCGAAATGGCGACGTTGGTCGGATCGGTGTTGGTCAGGATTTCGGTTGTGAAGCCTTCGGCATAGCCCGCTGCCGCCAGCATTTCGCGCGCGGCGTCGGGTTCGTAAGCAAACGGCGAAACTTCCGTGTTATCGCCCGGCACACCCGGCGGCACAGGACCATTGGCAGGCACGGCACGACCGTTGAGGATGGTGTTCAGGCGTTCGCGGTCAATCGCCATGCTCAGTGCGCGGCGGACTTCCACATTGTTGAACGGTTCGGTGCGCGTCTGGAAGACGATGTAATCAATGTTCGGGAAAGCGACCGTTTGCACCAGACGTTCCGCCAGCACTGGATCGGCGTTGATGCGCGGGAAGTCGGCGTTCGGCACGAAGTCGAGCGAGACATCCGCCTCACCTGCGTCCATGCGCAGGATACCGACCGACGGTTCGACGAACAGCGTCATCTCGAAGCCGTCGAAATTGGGCAGTCCTTCTTTGTGGTAGAACTCGTTGCGTTCGCCGACGATGCGCACGCCCGGCTCCCACGAGACCAGCTTGAAGGGACCTGCGCCGAGCGGTGCAAAGCCGAAGTTCTCCGCTGCTTCCACACCTTCGCGGGCGATGATAGCGGCGGGCGGCAGGGCGAAGCGCTGGATCATCGTCCAGACCGGATAATCGAACTGGAACTGCACCGTGCGCTCATCCACGATGGTGATACCGCTGATGGTTTCTGCCTCACCCGCGCGGAATTCTGCGACGCCTTGCAGCGAGTCAAAGAAGTAGGCGGTGGGCGACGGTACATCCGGGCTGTTCCAGCGCTCCCACGAATAGACGACATCTTCTGGTGTGATGTCGCGCCCGTTGGAGAACTTGATGCCCTCACGCAGCACAAACGTATAGGTCAAGCCGTCTTCGCTGACCGTCCATGATTCTGCCAGCCCAGGCACAGGCGAATCGGCGTCTTCCAGTTCGATGAGCGAACGATAGAAGAGCGCGACGGTGGGCCAGGTTTCCAGTTCGTAGGCGATATGCGGATCGGCAGTACGAATATCGAAGTTGGAGGCGATGCGCAGGATGTTATCCTGTGCGCCGACGGGAGCGACACTCATGGCGACCAACAAAACCAGCGCCAGCAGCATCGTGCGGACAACGGTAACACGTTTCATTCTTTTACTCCTAACATTAAGGTGCTGTAATAGAGTTTAACGCGCGCTGCACGATTGTCCACAGGTTAAGATGAATGAATGATCAGCACTTTTTATCGGCAGTTTTGATGAGGCTGTTCAACGCGGCGCGCTGGTACAGCAGCGGGCAAGCGTCTGGAATGCGACCCCCACCTGCCGCGCCGACCTGCTGGCGGTCGCGGCGGCGCTGGACGCGCGGGGGAGTAACCAGTTTCCCTATCTGCCTCTCACCCGCCGCCTAATCTGTGTTATCTTCGTAGTCTCTACCGATCCAATCATCACGGGGAGTCGCTCATGAAGGTCACGTTCTTTGGCGCAGCGCGTACCGTCACGGGTTCGCAGCATCTGATCGAAGTCAACGGCGAGCGCATCCTGCTCGACTGCGGCACTTACCAGGGCAGGCGCGACGAGGCGTTCCAGCGCAACCGCAAGCTGCCATTTGACCCAGCGGCAATTGACGTGATGGTGCTCTCGCACGCGCATATTGACCACAGCGGCAATATTCCCAACCTGGTCAAAAGCGGCTTTCGCGGAGACATCCTGTGCACACACGCCACGCGCACGCTCTGCGCTTCGATGCTGATGGACAGCGGACACATTCAGGAAAAAGACATCGAGTTCGTCAATAAGAAGCGCGCCCGGCGCGGCGAACCGCCCGTCGAACCGATCTACACACAGGAAGACGCCGCCGCAAGTCTCGATCATCTCATCGGCATGGGCTACCACCGCGCCCGCCAGATCGCGCCGGGCGTGACGCTGACGTTTTACGATGCCGGGCATATGCTCGGCAGCGCCATCGTTGTGCTGGATATTGACGAGCGTGAGCCGAAGCGCAGCGTGCGACTGGTCTTCAGCGGCGACATCGGGCGCGTCGGTACGCCGATCATCCGCGATCCAGAGTTTGTAGACCGCGCCGATGTCCTGATCATGGAAAGCACGTATGGCAACCGCGTGCATCCGGCAATCGAGGACGAGATGGGGCGCATGGAGCGTATCATCGTCGAGACCTATCGTCGCGGCGGCTCGATCATCATCCCGGCGTTCGCAGTCGGGCGCACACAGCAGTTGGTCTATACGTTCCATCAGTTACGTCTGAAGGGCGACATCCCCTCCATGCCAATCTTTGTCGATAGCCCGCTGGCGATTGACGTGACGGCTGCCTACCGCAGTCATCCCGAATGTTATGACGCCGAAATCCGCCGCTTCATGACGACCGAGGGTGTTCGCGACCCGTTCGGTTTTGGCGACCTGATCTACACGCGCAGCACCGATGAAAGCAAGCAGATCAACTTCCGGCGCGACCCCGCGATCATTATCGCTGCCAGCGGTATGATGGAAGCGGGACGCATCCTGCATCACCTGAAGAACCGGATAGACGACCCGCGCAATACTGTCATGATCGTCGGCTACCAGGCGGAAAATACGCTCGGTCGCAAGCTGGTGGACGGGCTTAAGCGCGTGCGCATCTTTGGCGAAGAGTACGACGTGCGCGCGGATGTGCAGGTGACGAGCGGCTTCAGCGGTCACGCCGACCGTGACGGCTTGATCGAATGGTTTGGCGCGATGCAGCAGCGTCCGACGCATACGTATTTGGTGCATGGCGAACTGGAACCTGCAACCGCGTTGAGCGGGCAGCTCAACCATCATTTCGGCGTCAGCGCCAAAGTGCCGGACTGGAAGCAGAGCTTCGAGGTGTGAAAAAAATGATTGATACACCCACTCTGACCGTGCCGCTGCGCACGGATGAACTTGGCAAAATTCGCGTCGGCAATTCGCGCGTGCTGTTGGAACTGGTCATCCACGCCTACTATGCGGGCGAGACGCCGGAAAGCATTGTCGATAGCTACCCGACGCTCAGGCTTGGGGACGTGTACGCCGTCTTGAGTTACTACTTTGAGCATCCCGACGAGATCGACACCTATGTGCAGGCACAGGACGCGCGTGCTGATGCGTTGATGCGTGAAATGGAAGTAAACTTGTCTTCACAGGCACGGGCGTTACGCGCTCGACTGCGTGCGCGGCAAACACATCATGCAGCAGGTCATAGCTGATGATTGCGAGACCATAGAACTACGTAGACACACCGACAAGGCAATTGAACAATGACCATCTACTTTTACAGCGCCAGTGCGCAGCCGTATGGGTGCTTCTCGAACTTTTCCCCGCATGGTTTTGAAGTTGATGGCGTGTATTTCAAAACCTCTGAACACTATTTTCAGGCGATGAAGTTTGCGCATTCGCCACAAGATATGGAAGCCGTGCGGCGGGCGGCAACCCCCAAACAGGCGGCGCAAATTGGGCGTGACCGTCAACGCCCTTTGCGTCCAGACTGGGAAACGGTCAAAGATGACATTATGCGCAAAGGTGTTTTGCAGAAGTTTCGTACCCACCCTAACATTCGTGCCATTCTGTTACAGTCTGGCGATGAAGACATCGTAGAAAACGCGCCGGGCGATTACTACTGGGGCTGCGGCAAGACGGGCACGGGCAAGAACATGCTCGGCAAAATTCTGATGGAGACACGAGCGAAGTTGCGCGACGAATAACCGCCTCACGCGCCTTTTTTCGTGCGGAAGACGAACGCAACGCCCACCAGAATGACTGGCAGTGCGATGAGGGCGCTGCCCGTCAACTGCTCGCCGCCCAGTGCCACGCCCAGCAGCAGCGCGATTGCAGGGTTGACGAACGAATAGCTCGTCGCCAGCGCGGGCGATACCGTGCGCAACAGGAACGTGTAGGCGGTCATTGTCAGCAGCGACCCAAGCACGATCAGATAGATGAGCGCCGCAATGGAACCTGGCGTCGGCGAGGTTGGAAAGGGTTCGCCGCGCAGCAGCGCCAGCCCACACAGCACCAGACCGCCCATCAGCATCTCCGCCGCGCTGCCCATAAATCCGTCCGCAGGCATATCCAGATGCTTCATCCACACCGAACCGAGCGACCAGAGGGCGGGCGCGATCAGCAGCAGTAACAACCCTTGCGGGTTCGCCTGCAAGTTCCCTTCCAGCGTGAGCAGCGCCACACCAACCAAGCCGACAATCACGCCGATCCATTCACTGCGTTCGGGGATACGTCCCCACAAACGGCTGTACAGGATCGCCCACAGCGGCGCGGTTGCGACCAGCGCGGCTGCCAGCCCCGACGAGATCGACTCTTCCGCCAGCGCCACGCTGCCCATGCCACCACCGAGCAGCAGGGCGCCGACAATCGTCGCGCTGCGCCACTGCTTCAGGGTCGGGTTCGGCACGCCGCGCAGCCGCAGAAAGATGTACAGCACCCCACCCGCGATCAGAAAGCGCAGCGCCATTAGCCAGTAGGGGGTGAAGCCTTCCAGCGCAAAGCGGATGACGAGATAGGTCGTGCCCCAGACGATGTACAGGATCAGCAGTGAGACGATGATCCAGACGCGGCGGTCGGCTCTGATCGTCGGCAGCGCAGGCGAGGTGAGCGTCGCAGGTGTGTTGGTCATAGTGGTGGTTCCTGATGAGTGGTCCGCTAAACATCACTCATTGTAGGGGTTTCGCCGTTGATTGACAGCGATAAACAAAAGCAATATCATGACTTAAGCTGTTATATCGAAAGCGAATCAATCAAATGGCTTTTGAAATTGATGCTGTAGGTTGGGCGTTACTGCGACGCTTGCAGGAACAGGCGCGGCTGTCGTTCCGTGAACTGGGCGACGCGATTGGCTTGACCGCCCCCGCCGTTGCCGAGCGCATCCGGCGCATGGAAGAAGCGGGCGTTATTCAGGGGTACCATGCCGAACTTGACATGTCGAAAGTCGGGCTGCCTATCCGCGCGTTTGTCCATTTGACCAGCAACGCCCGCCAATCGGCGCGCTTCCGCGAAGTGGTGGCGCAAATCCCAGAGATCATTGAGTGCCACACGATCACAGGCGTTGAGTCGTACATTCTGAAAGTGGCAGTGCCGGGTGTCGCGCATCTGGAGCATTTGCTGTGGAAGCTGAAGGACTACGGCGAGGTGCGCACATCGCTCGTGCTTTCGACGCAACTGGCACGGCGTTCGGTCGATGCGCGCGTGTTCGATGCGGAGGGGTGAGGGCGGCAAACCTCACCCGCTGTTGCGTTTTCATACTATAATTGTCAAAAGAATGAAACATGGGGGCAGGCTGATGACCGTTACAGAAGTATTGGAAGAAGCACGCGCATTATCACCCACTGAACGTATTGCACTCATCAAGGGTTTGGTAGATTTGATAGCCGAAACAACACCGTCTGTCGAAGCAAAGCGCAGCTTACGGGAATTGCGGGGGCTAGGAAAAGAAATCTGGACCGGTATTGACGCCCAGACATACTTCAACGAGCAACGGGATGAGTGGGATAAGCGACCGTGAAAATTGAAGCCGCGTTTAAGAATCTTCACCGTCTACATATGGACTCGTCACCCCTCATCTACTATGTTGAAGAAAACCTCACTTATCTCGCGCGTATGGATGAAATTGTCACACGCATCGAAGATAGCCTCATTACGACCTTAAGCTCGATCATTCTTTTGCCTGAAATCCTTACACATCCCGTGCGACAGGGGCGAAACGACCTGGTTGGTGCGTATCGCGAAATCCTGTTGACTACCATACATCTCATAGATGTGAACAATTCGATTGCGGAGCGGGCTGTTGACCTGCGCGCTCGCTATAACCTTCGAACGCCGGATGCGCTCCACGTTGCAACTGCATGGATGGCAGGGTGCGATGCCATCCTGACCAATGATACAGGCATGAAGCGTGTGCGGGAAATCAATGTTCTTGTCCTTGACGACTTACAGGTCTGACAATGCGCAACGTTCGGTCGATGCGCGCGTGTTCGATGCGGAGGGGTAAATCGCACAGCCGATCCCGTGCAAAATACCGTCATTGATACTGTGACAGCCAATGGCTATGACTATCGAGGATTCACGGGTTATCGAGAAGGTGAACTAACAGTACTTCCATCACCTCTTACTGTTCCCACACAACCGTAACATGAATATCAGGAGTTTGACCATGTTCACATACCTTCTACACATCCGAGCAGTGCATAAAATTCTATGGCTGTTCTTGTGCATTACGCTGGTATTGATGACACAATCCGGCACCATGCTTTCCACCGCTGCTGCGCAACCCCCATCAAGTCTAGTTCCTATCCATGTCACTCCCTGGTTAATCCTTAATGCCCATTGGAGTACGGATGGAACAACCTTTATCTTTCAGGATGGTGCTCCCAATTTTCCCGAAGTACCAAACACATGGTATACACTTGGAGTTGGTCAAACGACACCTGTTGTCATACCTGAAGTACAAATTGTGACCCAAGTGAATGATGTGAGCCCAACCGATGCCCATACTTTGAACCTGGCAACAGCAGACACAGTCACCAGCATTGTGCGATCGTCTCCGAATGGACGATATTTGGTCTATGCTGGAGCGCGCCCTGCCAATTATGAAGGCTATGGCTATCCCCGCATCCTACGCGACACAGTAATGGATCAAACTATCACAATACCCGAAATCGATGTGCAAATATTGACCGATTCTAACTTTGGTTATCGGGTTTCGTGGAGTGGTGACAGCGCTGCCTTCACGGTATTTGCTCACTCCAGTTTCGGGGCCAGCAATATGTATTACATCAGCGGGTTTGCGCAAGCGCTTGAAGGCATCGCTTCAACACTGATTAGCACCATTCCAATCGATGATAGACCCACCAGTATCAGTCCAGAATTTGCTGACTTTTCCGCTAATGGACAGCAAATTCTAATACGTGTGTACATGCCCCAGCAAATCGGTTTAGCGCTCTGGAATCCCAATAATCCGATGCTCAATCGCCTTCTGGTCGTTCATCCCAATGGAGAAGTCGCTGGCGATGCTGCTTTTTCGCCTGATGAGCAAAGTGTTGTCTTTATTGATGGGCTTGGCTTGAGGCGGGTCGATCTCACGACCCTTCAAACACGAGTACTTGATATCTCAATTGATGCGCGCTGGGTCGATGATGCCTGGTTTTCGCCTGATGGTAGTCATGTGGTATTGCTTGAAGACGATGAATCTGCTCAGCGCCGACTCTATATGTTGACTGTGCCGCAATAACGCCTGCCGCGCCGACCTGCTGGCGGTCGCGGCGGCTAGGGGGAGTAGCAGGGCGGTGGACATACAGGTGGATACCCGCAGATGCCCATCTGCGCTATCATAGCGACTTATTTCATCACCCAAGCTGTCATCCCTATGTGCGGCATCTTCGGACATTACGCGCCAGACGGCGAAGACGCGGCGCTCGTCGAACGCATGGCACTCATCTTCAGCGATCGCGGACCGGACGGCTGGGGCGCGCCTCATCCAGCGTCGTCCGCAGCACATCGAGCGTCATGCCGCGTCCATAGCGGGCGATCAGCGCCCCTGCGCCCTGGCTTTGCAGCCGCGTATCGACGGACGGCAGCGCGCGGAGGGGGTTGTTGGTCGTCATCCCTCTCCCACCGCTTTCAGCACCATGTCGCGCAGCTTAGTGACGGTGTTCCAGTTGCGCCCTGTGCCGACGATCTGTGGCAGCTTGCGGTTGCGATCAATGCTGGAGCGCCCCATGCCGTCAGGGAAGTAGATGTAGAGCGCTTTGCCAACCGACTTGACGATCTCAGGTCCGTCGTGCTTGGCGTGATACTGCGCGATGACCGTCTCACTCAGAGGCGCGTGCAGGAACGTGACCAGCAGTTTTGACGGATCGACATCGCTTTGAGCAGCAAATGGATTTTGGTCATGGACAGCAATAAGGTCCTCCACTGTCAGCACAAATAGCGTCGAGTGAAAGCCGAACTGCGCCTCAATACTCGCCTCAATGCGTTTGGCGATGTCATCCGCATCGGTGAGGTCGCTGCTAAAGACCACATTCCCACTCTGGAGAAGTGTTTGCACCTGCGCAAAGCCGAGCGACTCGTACAGGGTGCGCAAGTCCGCCATCTTGATGACCTTGTTGCCGCCGACGTTAATGCCGCGCAGCAGCGAAATATAGACAAGCATATGGTGACTTTCTTATCGCGATGTCTCTTGCTGGCAGTGTAACATCCAACACAATTCGTGTCGCCTGCTGCATACAGGGACAAAGGGAACTGCAACCGATATGATCGACATCCAAGCAATGCCAAAGGCGGAACTGCACCTCCATCTCGACGGCACACTAAAACTGCAAACCGTGCTTAACCTCGCCCAACGACACCACGCAACCGATCTCTTGCCCGGCACAGACGAGCAGAATCTTGCGGCCTGGTTCGTCTTTCGTGACTTCTCACACTTTGTCCAGATCAAGCGCACGCTTAAGCAGCTTTTGCGCACGGCTGATGACTACGCGCTGGTCGTCTACGAAGCAGGACGCAACCTGCACGCGCAGAACGTGCGCTACGCAGAAATCACGCTCACTCCCTACAGCCTGATCGATACACTCGATTATGGGCTGACTATCGCCATGCTGCTCGAAGGATTGGAGCGTGGACGACAGCAGGCGCGAACTGAATTCGGGATCGAGCTGCGCTGGGTGTTTGATATTCCGCGCAACCGTGCCTTCGCAGACTATCGCACGGGCGGAGACTACGTGCCGGGCGCGGCGGAACGCACCCTCGAATACGCCTTACAGGGCAAGCCTTACGGCGTCATCGGTCTGGGGTTAGGCGGCAACGAAGTCAACGCGCCGCCGCAGCCATTCGCGCCTGTCTTTGCCGAGGCAAAGCTACACGGATTAAAAAGCCTGCCCCACGCGGGCGAAAGCGAAGGTCCCGCCAGCATCTGGGGCGTAATCGAAGCCCTCCAGGCAGACCGCATCGGTCATGGGGTGCGGGCTGTCGAGGACCCGCGTTTGCTGGCGGTGTTAGCCGAGCGCCAGATTCCGCTGGAGATCAATGTCACCAGCAACATCAGCCTGGGGTTCTACCCACGTCTGCAAGATCATCCACTGCCAGCACTTGACCGCGCCGGGGTGTTCCTGTCGATCAACACCGACGATCCGGAGATGGTGGGGACGACGTTAACGCGCGAATATGAGCAGTTGATCACTGTCTTTGGGTACAGCGAAGCGGATGTGCTTCGTGTGGCGCGCAATGGGTTTGTCGCATCGTTCGCAGAACCGGAATTGAAGGCTCGCCTGCTGGCAGAGTTCGACCAGTGGGCGTCAAAATCCCAAAGCGTCTAGCTGGATAACAGGGTATTACACGGCTGCCTTGTGCCTTTAGTGCCAGCTCGCGCAGTCTGGTGACGGTGTTCCAGTTGCGCCAGCGACCTGTAGCTGGGCATAAAGAACCCCCTTAGCACGTTCGATCTCAAACGGGCGGCTCGCGAAGGGCAATCGCAACCACCGTCGCCAGCAAGCCCACACTGTACGCAACGCTGTAATAGTACAGCAGCGGCTGCGCGCCGTGCCGCCGTAACAGATATAACGATAACCCCGTCAATGCAACGACCACCCACAGGTCAAAGCCGATCACCTCGAACGCGAGGTTGGCGAAGATACCAAGCGCGATGAACAGCGCATTGATAGTCAGCAATATGCGGTCCCGCCCACGCAGCGTGCGCCCCAATGGATGCAGCACCTGTGTCAGCAGCAGCACAATGTTGATCAGTGTAAACGCGATGAAGAAAACGTGATGCGAAAAGTCATCGTCATTGAAAGCGATGATGGCGCACACGTTCTCCGGCAGTGGCGAGTCTGCACCACAGAAACGGACGTTCAAGTAGTTGGTGACTTCGTGTGTGCCGTAACTGGCTGCCAGCCAGTAGATGCCCAGGATGAACAGCAGCGTCAGCACGATCCGCTGCCAGCGCCTGGCAGTCGTTGTGGCCCTGTGTTCGAGATGTGCCTTCAGAAAGTACGACGCGCATACACTGATCGCCGGAATGACGAGCATGTTGAGAAAATCGACCCAGCGCAGATATTGGTTCGGCAACACATAGCCCGTTGTGAATGACGTCAGACGGTTAACCGAGCCAAGCACAATCACAAGCGATTGAATGGCGAGCAACCAGTGGATCTGCGACATGGCGCTGCTCCTGATGCGAGTGTAAAAATAAGCAAACGTAGAATATCCGCTTGATGCGACACACCCGTTTGCAACTTCTACGTACGTCAGGCGTATAATAGATTGTAATCCGAATGTGAGACGAGGACAGTGACCATGAATGAAACACTCAACGGGCATGGCGACCCGAACGAAACCCAGACGAGCAGCAACACCACGACGCAGGTTCCCGGCGATATGTGGGATGCGTTGACGCGCTTTGCCGAACATCAGCGCAAGGCTGTTGAAGAAGCAGGCAAAGCAATCGACGCGCTCTTCCCGCCTGGCTTTAAGGAACACGGCACGGAAGCGCGCCGTGAGTTCGTCAAGGGCTTCAAGGTGCTGGTCGATACCGCCATCAGCGAGATGGAAAAGGCAAGCCGTGAAATCGAGAAGGCGCGCAACCAGACACCGAGCGATGAGACGGGCAGCGAACCGCCACCCTCTACCACCGGACGGACGAAGGTCAAGGTGCAGGTAGATTAGGATTTCGTAGGTGCAGGTGTATTCTGCCAATCGGTGTGAAGAAACATGGGGCAGGATCTATCCTGCCCCTACTATTCCCATTACAGCCTCACATCACTCCGTCGGTTCCGGCGTCTCCAGCAGGCGCAGTTCGGCGCGGCGGCGCTTGTAGCCCGCAGGCGTGGGCATGTCGTGGGTCGTGTAGTATTCCACGATGCGCTTCAGGTACAGCTCCAGCGGTGTGTACATCATCCCCAGTTCCGCCTTACTCAGGCGGTTATCCAGCGCCGACATCCAACGCTCGCTGAACGGCGAGCAGTCCGGCAAGAAACCGTTCGCTTCCAAGACATCGCGCGCGACGCGAACGATCTGCGGTTTCACATCCAGCAGACCACCGACGATCTCCAGAAATTCATCCAGTGATACGCTTTCATCCTGTGAGATGTTAAACGCCTTGCCCTTGCCCAAGCCGCTGTCCAGCACGCGCAGAATCGCCTGGACGACATCGCCGACATAGACATGGCGCAGCAGGTAGTTTGGCGTCGTCGGCACGAGGATGGGTCCGCCATCGCGCAGGCGCAGAATGTAGTGGTAGAGGCGGTTGTACTGGTCGCGCTCGCTGTGCATCATCGGCAGTCGCAGCGCGGTCATAGGAAAGCCCTGCTCGCGCCAGGCGCGCATGAACACATCTTCCGTGCGCCGCAGTTCCATGCCGTACTGCCATTCAACATCGGCGTAGGTATTCGACTTGGGTTCCGGCATCAACATGCCTTCGTAGTCCTGCTCACGGAACGGGCGCTCAATGCCCTGCCGCACCAGGTATACCTGTCCACTGCTCAGGTAGATGTAATGCCCGATGCGTCCCTGCAACTGGCGCACGGTGTCTTCTGCCTCGTCCACGTTTGGCAGTGACGTGTCAATGACGGCATCAAACGATTGTGCTGCCAGTGCAGCTTCCAGTTGGGCGTGTTCCTGCTGCATGCTTGCGGGCGAGTGGCTGCGATCTTCGCTGCGATTGAGGTAGGTCAGCGTGTGACCGGTGTTGCTGAGTGCAGACGACACCAGGTCGCCCACATGACGCGCACCGCCTATAACCAGTATTTGCATGTGTGATTTTTCAGCAGCGCCTGGATGCGCCACTGGCTCCTTTCAAAGCTCGAAAACAGAATTGCTTATTATTATTCTCACAAAGCATCCGCCATTCATACACACACCTGGCGGATTTTGCCTCGTATATTCTGCCCGAATATCTTCCTTCAAATGATTATGATTATAGCGCGATTCGGTTACGGCGGGCTTGAGGGTGTGTGAGCTTAGGCGTGATGATGTCAGATGGTTTGCAAAAGCGCTTACGCTGCCTAAACTCTTGCTGCTTTCGCCACAGGCAAGGATACAGACGCCATGAAAGAACGGCAGGACGAGCAGCTCAAGTCCCAGGTTTCGGATTACTGGAATACCAATCCGATGGATTACAACGTGACGCCGGACGCAGGCAGCCGCGAGTATTTCCTCGAACTGGATCGCAAAAACAGCAAGTGGGGGACGCCGATGGAAGGCAGCACCCACCCGGACGCGCAGGGTTTAATCGACTATGAACGCGATATTGCGGGCAAGCGCGTGCTGGAAGTCGGCATCGGGCTGGGGTCACTCTTCGGCAGTCTGGCGCGGCGGGCGTCGCTGGCGCTAGGGGTGGATTTGACGGCGTTTGGGACGCAGATGTCCAAGCGCCGGGCGCAATTGTTCGACCTGCCCCACATGCACCCGATCCACGCCGACGCCGAGCGATTGCCTTTTGAGGACGAAGCATTCGATACCGTCGTGTCCTGGGGCGTCATCCACCACACGCCGGATACGCCGCGCGCCGCCCGCGAAATATGGCGCGTGCTGAAACCGGGCGGGACAGCGCTGGTGATGATCTATCATCGCAACAGTGTGTTCTACTGGTACAAGATTTTCGTCGGCTGGGGGATTTTGCGCGGTGAACTGCTGCGCTACAGCCCACAGGAGATCACCAATCGCCATCTCGATCCGGACAGCCCGCTGAACAAGGTCTACAGCATTGAAGAGGGGCGGCAGATGTTCAGCGCGTTCCAGAAGGTGGACATCAAGATTACAGGCAGCGCGGGCTTCGACTCGCTGCCTGTCGGGCGCTTCCCATTCATCTCGCAGCTGCTGATGCGCGGCGAAAGACGTAAACGCCTGCTGGCGCGCTATGGCTACTTCATGTGGATACGGGCGGTGAAGTGAGAGTCGCCGCAATATCGCCCGCTGTCAGCCTGTGGTCGAGCGTCAGGCTCTCGTCAATGTAGAGCGCGTGCCACAGATGGAACACCAGCAGCGACCACACCGCCCACACTTCATACTTGCGCTCCACTATATGCGCGTGAACGACGCGCTGCACGGCGTCCGGCTGGAAGCAGTCGGCGGCGCGCACCCGTTCCGGTGCCAGCACCTGCTCGACCAGTGGGCGCAGGCAGGTGCGCAGCCACTCTGACTGCGGCGGATTAAAGCCCCACTTCGGGCGTGAGAGTATCGACGCGGGCACAAGATCGCGAATCGCATCCTTCAGCAAGCGCTTGGAGTCTCCGCCGCGCAGCTTGTAACTGAGCGGCAAACTGAACGCCAGATCGACCATCTCATAATCCTCGAACGGGGCGCGCGTCTCAATCGACATTGCCATGCTCATCTTATCGACTCGCATGTTGTAGTTCTCCGCTACCACGCGCCGCAGGTTGGCATAGGCGATGCGGTCGGCGAAGTGGGGGGTCTGCGGTACTGCCAACTGCGCCCGCAAATCGGGATGCACGATGTCAACCGAGCGCGCCACCAGCCCGCCATCCATCAGCAGGTCGGGCAGCCGATCATGCGCCAGAATACGCGACCATTCGAGATAACGCGCCGCCGGGTCGCTGTGGCGGCTCTTTTGCGCCAGCTTGCGCGCGCTGTCCATCGACAGCCGTTCCAGCAGCGGTGTCAACATCGACTCGCGCAGCACACGTGGCAGCGCCAGATAGCGCGCCAGCGTTTGATCGGCACGGTAATGCTGATAGCCGAGGAAGAGTTCATCGCCCGCCTCGCCATTCAGCAGCACGGGCACGCCGTTGACGCGCGCCAGCGCCGCCACATATGCCGTCTGCACGAACGTCGCCACCTGCGCGGGTTCGTCCTGCGCATAGACCAGATGCGGCAGTAGTTCTGCCAGCGACTCATCGGCACGCAGCCGGATTTCGCGATGCCGCGCACCAATATGCTGTGCTGCCTGTGCCGCGTAACGCGCATCCACGTTGAACTTGCGGTCGGCATCGCTGCCCGGCAGCATGTCGAAGCCGACGGTGAAGGTGTTGATCGGTTGGCGGCTGGCGCGCTGCATCAGCGCCGCTACCGCCGTCGAGTCGACGCCGCCGCTGAGGAACGCGCCAATTGGCACATCGCTCATCATCTGCATCTCGACGCACTCGGTCAGTTTGGCGCGCACCTGCCGCACAGCCTCGTCATACGACAGCGTGCTTGTCGGCGCATAACGCGGCTGCCAGTACGTGTCGGTGTGGAGGACGCCGCGCTCCAGCACCAGCCGTTCGCCGGGCGCGAGCTTGTGAATGCCCGCGAACAGTGTTTGCGGCGGCGGCACGTAGCCGGTGACGAGGAAGTGTGGCAGCGCTTCGGTGTTGACCGCGCGGCGCAGGGCGGGATGGGCGAATAAGGCTTTTGCCTCAGACGCAAAGATAAATCCGTCGGCGACCTGCGCGTAGTAAAGCGGCTTCTCGCCGATGCGGTCGCGCGCCAGCACGTAGCGTTCGCGCGCGGCGTCCCAGATGCAGATGCCGAACATGCCGCGCAGCCGTTCGATGACGCCGACGCCCCACTGCTCGTAGCCATGCACGATGACTTCGGTATCGGTGTGTGTGGCGAAGTGATGCCCGGCGCGTTCGAGTTCGACGCGCAGGGGCTTATAGTTGTAGATTTCGCCGTTGAAGGCGACGGCGACGCGGCGGTCTTCGTTGAAGATCGGTCCGGCGGGCGCGCTCAGGTCAATGATCGCCAGCCGCCCCGCGCCGAAGGCGAACGCACCTTCGCAGTGCGCGCCCCAGCCGTCCGGTCCGCGATGGCTGAGAATATGCGCCATACGTTCGACGAGCGCCGCGTCCGCGCCGTCTGGCGCGTAATGTCCGAAGATGCCGCACATAGGGATGGGAACTCAGGGTGCAAAGATAGAGTACTATGATAGCTTACGGAGAAGCGGCGGGCGAATTGCCCCATTGCGCTTGTGCTATTCCCCGTGCGCGTCCAGCGCCAGCCGCGAGGGGACGCGCGTGGTCGTGCAGCGTAACGGCAGCACGTCCGGCGAACCCGCCGTGATCCTGAGCCGCTTCCCGGCGGCGAAGAAGGGCTAGTCGCAGTTGATTAACGCAGGCACGCTCGCTGCGGGCGTGCTTGCTCCCTACAAGCTTCCTTCATGACTCCACACGGAACGCCCATTGATGCTGATAGTATTGATCACGATATCGAAAGCTAAAGGTCGCGACATGGAGACCTGGCGGCAGATCGAGGTTTCTGGCACATACGACAATTGGACCTCCGTGAGCACCGAGTAACTCGCCTGACGCACCATAACGAGGGTGAAAGGTGGTAATTAAAGTAAAGTCAAGATCGCGTCGTGATACGGGTGTGCCGTTAATCGTAATACTTGCTGTAAACGCAACCTCTGGGACGGGGATACCATTCCCATCGGAGGGTATCCACAAATTATAGGTGTCAATCTCTGGACAGAGCCTTCCAGGAGTGTCGTAATTTGTTGGTAACTCATAAATGAAATAGGGCAGAGGCAAGGGATTTTCACATAGTTCTTCCGCCGTGTAAGTGGGATAGAATGGACGTGCATATAAGAACGCATAAATTTCGGGAAATAAAACCGTAAAAATGCCACAGCCGATCAAAACGACAACGACAATGCCAATCAAGACCCTTATCACTAAACGTCTGCGCTTGCTCTTCATCGCTCTTGTTCCGCCGAATTCAGCTTGCGACTTCATAGTAAATCATAGCATGTAAACGGTGTGAAGATTATTGAACCGCTGTATGCCCATTCGCACATCGCGCCGCCATGAAGCATAATCAACGTCGTATCAGAACACTGCTGAAGTGACACAAGATGAATTGTCAAACTCTGGACATTCCGTTGGAAAGTGAAACCTGATGATAAACGAACATGAGCGCGCGGTTCTGACCGTCGATTTGCCAGATTACGATTTCCGTGCCGGAGATGTGGGCGTGGTGGTTCACATTTATGCAGATGCACAGGCGTATGAGGTTGAGTTCTTTACGCTCGCCGGCAACACGCTCGACGTCGTCACGGTTGAGGCAACTCAGGTGCGACCGGTCAACCGCCGCGATATGCTCCATGTTCGCGCCTTACCTGAAGCCGTGTGATTATGTCCCGACCCGCCCTGCTTCCGCTGCTGCTGCTTGCCGCGCTCTACCTGGCGCTGGCGACGCTCTACGCTGTGCGCACCCCCGACTGGCAAGCGCCGGACGAACCCGCCCACTACAACTACATCGCGCAGGTGGCGGCGTTCGGCTGCTGTCCCGTCATCGAGGATGGCGATTGGGACAATGCCTACCTCGAAACGCTCAAGGCAAACCAATTCGCACCCGACCTGCTCACAAACCTG
>JANRJX010000140.1:0-1546 GCA_033763755.1 Chloroflexota bacterium | reverse complement strand
CACATGCGGGGTATCGACCTCACGGATGACTGGAAGGCCGCGCTCGCTCGAAAGGGCAGCGCTGTAAACTTGCCCAACGCCGATGCGCGTTGACGGTCTCCTGCAGGGGGTCGCGCTGGCTCGCAGTGCCAAACGTCCCTGGCAATTTTGTCAGATGACGCTGAACGTCGTGGATGGGGCTGTGAGAGACAAGAAACAGCCTGCCGGAACGGTCTACAGTTCGAGGTGTTCGCCCACACGATCCCGGACTGCATCCAGGCACCACTCAGCGTCGATGGACGACGAACAACTGCATAGAACCTTTAGAGGGAGGCGCGAGCCTCTCTCTTTGTTTTTATACGGATGATTTTCGCAAAATGAACGAGGTGATGTATGGCAACAGAAACGCGGGTGATGATCGCAGGATCGCGCTATGCGACGCGGGCGGCACTGGACTATGCACGGCGGGTGGTGCGGCGTGTGCATCAACTCGGCTGGACGGTGCTGGTCGGCGACAATCCGAAGGGCGTCGATATGGCAGTCGTGAACGAGTGTCGGCGGCTGAAGGCGAAGGTGATCGTCGTCGGGCTGACGAACCATCCACGCAATGGCGGCTGTGCGCATGGTCAGTACGTGCGCTTCGAGCGCGGCGTGTATCGCACGGCGGGCGGCGGGATGTTCGACCGCTATCACGAGCGCGACCGTTACCTGGTCGATCAGTGTAACCGGGCGGTGTTCGTCTGGAATGGCGACAGTCGTGGCACGAAGGCGGGATACGACTACGCATTGCGGCGCGGCAAACAGGCGCATCTGGCGACGTTCGAGGCGGTGCGACATGGCTAGTCGGGCGCTGCGGACGGTCGGGCAGGAATACGTCGGCGAACTCACGGGCAGTATCACGGGCGATGTCCACTGTTACGGCTACGCCATCCATGAGGGCATCTGCATCTATGTGTCGATGGGTGGCCCGCGTATGGCGGTTGAGGCAATACGCGCAAAGCTCTCCAAGGGAGATATTGTCTCCTGCGCGCCCTGGGATACGCCGTCGGTCGAACTGACAGCGGGCGAAGGGAACAGCGGGATGTATCACGCCTTCATGACCAACATTCCGGAGGCGAAGTTCACGTCGCTGATCCTGGTGCATGAGTGGGCCGTGATGCCGAATTACAATGGCGCAGCGACAACGTTTCTCTTCCGCACGGAAGACGCGCAAGCGACCGCGAAACTGAAGCATCACGTCACCGAGCTGGTCAAGGTGCCAGTATTCGATACCTGGGCAAGCTATCTCTACGCCGCCGGGCAGACTGCTGGACTCATCCGCCAGACGCGCAGCGCAGGCGCGATTGACCTGCTCACGGTCGATCTGGATGCGACTGCCTGGACGCGGCTGATTACAGGCGGGCTGGAGTCAGGCAAACTACAACTCCCTGCTTTGACGTTATAATCTGGTGCGTCGCATCAGGAGTCTCCGTGAAGAAAATCTTTCTGTTAGGCTTTCGTGGCACTGGCTTTGCCGATCCTCAATATGCTGCCGAACCTGCGCTCATTCGCGCCGGGCATGTCGGGA
>JANRJX010000139.1:0-7213 GCA_033763755.1 Chloroflexota bacterium | reverse complement strand
AACAGCCCGACGATGACCTGGTTGGCGGCGCGCGGGTTGTCCTGCTTCCACTGCCCGATGATCGGCCAGCTTGAACCGAGATACATCAGCCCCAGACCGATGAAGCCGACGATGGCGGCAATCGGCGCGATGATCTGGGCGGTATCGCGAATGTCGGTGAACAAATCCTGAATGGCTTGCGAGAGATCCACGAGCGCAACTCCTTGAACATGTACGGTGAGCACGGCGACGACCGCCCTCACGCCCGAATACATGTTCAGCCTACCAAAGTGGCAACCTCAGACCTGTGCAATTTTGCAGTCTGCGCTTGGCAGTTTTACACATATGAACGGTATGAACGGTTTGAGGGGTTTGCACGGTTTTGCGACGTTGAAGCAAGCGAGATTTCAGAGGCAATTTTCTGGTTAAGTTTGTTGCTTTCTTGTCCAAATCAAAACATACTCTAGTACAGCGAGACAAAAGCAATGAGTTAACTATGGCACATCTCTTCATTTCCTATTCGCGCAAGGACTTTCCCATCGTTGACCGGCTGCGAAACGATCTCCGCGACCACGGCATCGATGTGTGGATCGATAAAGTCGGTCTTACGCCGGGCACCTTCAGCTGGGAGCAGGCGCTGCGCGATGCCATCAGGAACGCCGATGCTGTGCTGTTGTGTGCCTCAACGGACTCTCGCGAGTCTCCGTATGTACGCGACGAAGTGGCACTCGCCAAACAAGCGCAGAAGCTGATCTATCCAGCCTGGGTTGCCGGGGAGGAATGGCTCGACTGCATCCCATTGGGACTGGGAGGAACACAGTTTGCGGACCTTCGAGGCGAGCATTACCCGACCGGGCTGATGCAGTTAATCGCTGCCGTGCGTGGGGAGAAGACGCCGGTTGCGCCGTTGGTGGACGAAAATCCGTCGCTAGCCCAGCCACCTGCTCCAGAATTTGTGCCGCGCAATCCCTTCAAAGGGCTGCGCGCTTTTCGACCCGAAGACAAAGGCGATTTCTTCGGACGCGATGCCCTGGTCGCGGCACTCTTGGCGCAGGTGGAGAACAAACGGCGGCCAGCGCGGCTGCTGGCCGTTCTTGGCGCGAGCGGCAGCGGCAAGTCCAGCATCATGATGGCGGGGCTGCTGCCCAAACTACGTGAGAAACACGCCGACTGGCTCTATCTCGACCCGATGGTGCCCGGCGCACAGCCGCTCGAACGCCTGACGATTCTGCTGGCGCGGGCGTTGAAACGCGCCCAATCGGACATCCGCAAAGACCTGGAGGACAAGAGCCAACGCGGGCTGCATCGCCTGGCGTGTGAACTGAGCGATAAGCCGGTGATCCTGTACATCGACCAATTTGAAGAAGTGTTTACCCTGGTCAGTGACGAAGGGGAACGCCGCCAGTTTATTGATCTGCTGAGTACCGCAGTGAACGAACCCGATGGGGTGCTGTACGTCCTGCTGAGTATGCGCGCGGACTTCTATGATCGCCCACTTCAGTTTACGCCCTTTGGCAAGCTGATCGAGACCCATCACACTGCCATCACGCCGATGACACTGGCTGACTTGTATGATGTGGTGCAGAAGCCCACGCAGCTTTCTGACGTGCGGCTGACGTTTGAGGAGGGTCTGGTCACCGAGATGGTGTTCGCCGTCCGCGAGGAAACCGCCGCTCTGCCACTCTTGCAGTTTACGCTCGATCAGCTTTTTGAGCGACGCGCCGGGCAAAACCTGACGCTGACAGCCTATCGCGATTTGGGCGGGATTCAGGGCGCGCTGGCGAAACATGCGGACGCAACTTATGACCGTCTGCCAACCGACGTTCACCGGGACCTGGCAAGGTGGTTGTTCCTGCGCCTGATCGAACCGGGGCAGACTGAACAGGATACCACCCGCCGACGTGTCACCTACGATGAACTCACCTTGCCCGCGGCGGAGCAGACGCGAATACTGCACCAGACGGCCGATGCTTTCGTCGATGCCCGCCTGCTGGTAGGCGACCAGAGCGGCACAGCCCGTACGTTAGAAGTCAGCCATGAGGCGTTGATCCGCGAATGGGGGCGGTTGGGCGAATGGCTGCATGAGGCCCGCGAAGACCTGCGCTTGCAGAAGTCGCTGGCAGCGGACGCAGCGGAATGGGTGCGGCGCGGCAAACCAGCGGACATGCTCTACCGGGGAACGGTGCTTGCCGACGCCCGCGCCTGGGCCGAGCGGAACGTCGCCAACCGGGACGAAAGCCTGTTTCTACAGGAAAGCCAACAGTCCGAAACGGAGCGACTGCGCCGTGAAAGCGCTGCCCGCCGCACCCTGCGCTTTGCACTTGGCGGATTAATCGGTGTCATTGCACTGGCGGCAGTCATCGTCGCGCTGACCCTCGCCCGCAGCAACGCGGATTTGCAGGCGGAAGCTGCCATGCTTCAATCCACTCTGACACCGATTCCGCCGACGCTCACGGCAGTAGGTGCATTGCTGGCGGAAGCAAGTACGCGCTCCGCAGACGCACAATCAGTGGCAGCCACGGCCCAGTTCGCCAGCACCGTCAGTGCATTTGAAGGGCTGCGCATCTCGACGCGCGTACCCGGATTAGGACAGCTTCCGCCGACCGCCAACCCCACGATAGAACCGATGCTCGCGTTTGTAACCGCTACGCAGATCGCTTCCACCTATGGACACGAAGATGATGTCATCCAGACGTTTGAGGATGGCGTGGAAATGGTGTTGGTGCCAGCAGGCTGTTTCTTCATGGGATCGTCGGCTTTTTCGGATGCAACCCCGATTACAGAAGTCTGCTTTGACGAACCTTTCTGGATCGACCGCTTCGAGGTGACGCAGGGGCAATTTGAACGACTGGATGGAGAAATAGCGTCACAGTTTCAATTCACAGGCGCTGACCGACCCGTTGAGAATATCACCTGGTTTGAGGCGCACGATTTCTGTGAACAAAAGCGCGATGCACGCCTGCCCACCGAAGCAGAATGGGAGTACGCGGCAGCCGGACCGGACAGCTACCCTTATCCCTGGGGTCGCGAGTTCCCTGAAAACAGTGAAGATTTCGCAGTCTTCAATCAACGCGAGACGGGTGATGTGGGTGTCGGCATTCGGGATGAAGGTCGGTCATGGGTCGGCGCTTACGACCTGAGTGGCAATGTATCGGAGTGGACAAGTTCGCTTTATCTGCCCTACGACAGCATGGAGGATCGTGAAGCGGATACTGGAACAAGAACGGATGTTCGTCGTGTGTTGCGCGGCGGCTCGTGGGGCGTCAACGGGACTGTCAACCTCCGCGCGGCGAATCGGGGCTGGGGCAATCCTGGTTACTGGGGCTTCGTCTTCGGGTTTCGGTGTGCCCGCTCTTCCTGAGCGCAGCGAAGGATAGCCCTGATTTCTGAACGCTGAATTCTGGTCTCTGATCTTTGAATCCTGAAAAGCGCCGAAGGCGCTTAATCGATTTTTTGGAAAATGGCGACGACCTTCAATCATCTTTACCCGCAGATCGCCAGCTTCGAAGCGATTTATCAGGCATGGCGACAGGCGCGGCGCGGCAAGCGCTATACGGCGGCAGCAGCGGCGTTTGAGCGCAACCTGGATGTGGAACTTCTAACGCTGCATCAGGAATTGGCAGCAGAAAGTTGGCAGCCTGGTGGTTTTCGCAGCTTCACGGTGCATGAACCCAAACGCCGCAAGATCAGCGCAGCGCCATTTGGGGATCGCGTCGTTCACCACGCGCTGATCAACGTGTTGGAGCCGATCTACGAGCGCACATTCATCGATGACAGCTATGCCAGCCGTAAGGGCAAAGGCACACATGCCGCGCTGGATCGCTGTACCCAGTACATGCGGCGCTTCAAATATGTCTTGCAATGCGATATACAGCAGTTCTTCCCGGCGGTCGATCACGCCATCCTAAAATCGGCGTTGGAACGCAAAATCGCCTGCACACCCACATTTAATCTGTGCAGCAAAATTATCGACAGCGGTGCCGGCATCCTGACCACCGAATACATGCTGCGCTGGTTTCCTGGCGATGAGCTGTTCGCCGCTAATCGCCCACGCGGTCTGCCGATAGGCAACCAGACATCTCAGTTCTGGTCAAACGTGTATCTCAATCCGCTCGACCAATTCGTCAAGCACAGCCTGCGCTGCAAGGGATACGTGCGCTATGTCGATGACTTCGTGCTGTTCGCCGACGACAAATCTACGCTCCATCGTTGGCGCGGTGAGATAATCCGATTCTTATACTCGCTGCGTCTGACCATCCACGAGCAACGCGCCCAGCCGACGCCCGTTACACACGGTATTCCATTTCTCGGTTTCACGGTCTATCCTGACCATCGTCTGCTGAAACGAGCTAAGGGCATCAGTTACCGACGGCATCTGCTCACGCTGTGGCGACGCTTCAAGTCCGGCGCGGTTTCCCGTGAACAGGGGCGGGCAAGCCTGATGGCGTGGTTGGGGCACATTCAGCACGGGGATACTTACGGATTGCAGCGGGCATTATTTCGCGAGCTGAGTGCTTAATGGCAAATCAGTCTCCGATCTTTATCAAGACGGAGGCGTTCATGCTGTGGCTGATGCATCATGTTCAGAAGTACCCGCGCGAAGAGCGATTTCGTCTGGCAGCACGCATGGAACAGGTGGTGTTCACCTTTCATGAAAGTCTGCTGTATGCGGCAAAGACACGCGAAACCGCACACTACCTGCGCAAAGCGGATGCAGAGTTTGACATGCTGCGCACATATTTGCGCTTCGCGCTCGAACTCAAGTACACTTCGCCTGAGCAGTACAAATACGCTGCTGAGCAGATGACTGAGATTGGGAAGCTGCTTGGCGCGTGGCTTAAGAAGGCATCTTCAGGCGAACGCCTGTGATGTGGGGACACCGGGGAGCGCGTGTGTTGCGCGGCGGCTCGTGGAACAACAACAATACTGACAACCTCCGCGCGGCGAATCGGAACAGGAACAATCCTGATAACAGGAACAACAACAACGGGTTTCGGTGTGCCCGACCTTGCGCCCCGCTGTGAGCTGCATGTTCACGGACAGGCAGGCGGCGTAAGAGTGCCGGATGTTCCCGCCCACCGCTGCGCAAGCAGAACGGGCAAATACAAAAGAGCGCCGTCTGTTCTGGTAGCCGCAAGGCGAACGTTCAGGCGGCGCGCCCGTTTATCCAGAAGTCCGTATTGCAAACAGCCGCCCGCCCACCGCCAACACCCCATACGGCTCCCCAGCCCACGGCCAGACGAGCGTCACATCCGCTGCCTGACCCGGCAGCAGGTCGAAGGGCGACAAGCCAGCGGCGGGCAGGCGCGGACCGGGCGGGAGTTCCGCGTAGCCGAGCGTCAGCCACAGGTCGTCGGGCGTGAAGCGCAGCGGCATCGTGCCGCCGTTGTACAGCCGCAGTTGTGCCGTCAGGCGTTCGGGCTGCGTCGTCACGGTGATCACCTGCGCATCCAGCCCGGCGAAGGGGACGGGCGTGGCGGTTGGCACGGGCACGGTCGGACGAGCCGTTGGCAGCAGCAGCGAGGACAGCGCCGCGTCCGACAAAGCGGCGTGGGGTGAGGTGCGTGCCAGCTCCTGCTCCGGCGCGTAGCGGGCGAGAATCGTCGTGCGCGTCGCCGTCGGCAGACTGTCCGCATCCGTCTCGCCGAGCAGCAGCAGCACCAGCCCCGGCGCGATCTGGCGGAACAGGTCAATGTCGCTGCGCCGCACCGCCCGCCGCTCCTCAAACACGAACGTCAGTACCGCGCCCGTATTCATCTGCACATGGAACGCTGCCCCCGCGCTCGCCTGCGCGAACCACGCCGCGTTCTCTTCCGACCAGGGGATGCCGATGACCGGGCGCACGTGCATCCCGCTCAGGTACGATGCTGTGTCGGGGTTGGCGTCGTAACGCCATTCGCTGGCGCTCACCCGGCGACGCTGCACCACCCACACGCGCGGCGCGCCGCCGTCCGGCAGCACGGCTTGCAGGCTGATGGGATAGAACGGCGCGCGGTCGGCATCGCCGCCTTCGATGACCTCATCCTGCGCTTCGAGCGCCAGCGGCGTCAGCGTCGGCGCACCGATAAGCGTTCTGGTCGCCACTGATGATTCTGTGTCGCCGCCCGGCCGCGTCAGCAGCAGCGCCATCATGCCGAGCAGCAGCACGCCCAACACGGCGATGACCGCTTTCGGCGGCGCGCTCGCTTTGGGAGTCCGCTCGTCGGTGGCGTCCAGCGCCTCGCCTGCCCGCGCCGCTGCCTGCACCCGCCCCGGCGCACGCGCCCAGCGACTGCCGAGCGGCACCAGCGCCGCCGTCTCGTAACGCTTCAGCAGCGCCAGCGCGATCCGGTACTCCTTGGCGTCCGAGCCTTCCGCGCCCGCCGCCTGGAGTTCACGCTCATAAGCCGCGCGGTAAGCACGCTGGCGGTCCGTCGGGACAAGTTCCCACAATGCGCGCAGTTCGTCGAGCGAAAGTGCCCGCAGTTCGTCAAGCGTGTGGTAGCGCAGTCCTTCGCTCATCGGTCGCCTCCCCGCAGCGTCTCACTGCCACTCAAGGCAGCGCTGTCATAGCGTGGCGTGTCTTGATCCGTGCTATCGATTTGAATGACGGGCGCGACGGTGATCTGCGGCTCGACCGTGACGACCGGGACGGTCATAGCGCCATAAGCAGCGATGCTGTTGGGGAGCAGATGCGCCGCCAGTTCCAGCCGCTGGACGGCGTGTTCGGCATCCTCACGTCCGCTGCCCGCGCGCACAGTCTGTTCGACCAGTTCGCTGCGCAGCGCCGGGGACAGTGCGCGTTCCGGCGATTCCTTAACCTCACGGGCGACGCGCTCGGTCTGGTCGGGCGACAGTCCCAGCCGCGCCGCCTGATCCGCGTACATGCCGAAGCGCGCCAGATCGGGGCGGACGGGCGGCTTGCCATCGTCGGCAGGCGTGATATTGAGCGCTTGTGCCATCAGCGCCGCCACCGTCAGGTGATCGGCGCTGCCTGCCCCGCCGAGCAGACGGATGACATCGCCCATGACGCTGGCGACATCCGCCGTCCCGCTCACCCGCAGCGCGCCGGGCTGCTCGTGCGTCCGTGTGCCGTGCAGCGTGTCGCTGATGTGCTGCTCCAGTTCTTCGCCGCGCATGTCGTCGGCAGCCGTCGCCCGCTGTTGGTCATCGGACTCTGGCGTGGCAAACGGCGTGAACGTGCCCATGCGCTTGCGCTTCAGCGGCGTGAAGGCGGGCAGCATCTCGCCGTCCT
>JANRJX010000138.1:0-13411 GCA_033763755.1 Chloroflexota bacterium | reverse complement strand
CTTGGTCAGCGCTTCAATCGGGCTGAGTTCGTCCGCTTTGATGCCCTTCAGGAACTCCAGTGCCGGGTTGGGTGCGTCATCGAACATCTTGAGTTGACCAGGGTTATCGCGCTTGCGCTTCGCTGCCTGCGGCTCGAACGTGCTGCCCTCGCGCTCGAGCTGTGTCAGCAGTTCCCGCGCCCTTTCTACGACCGGGCGCGGCAGCCCGGCAAGCTGCGCCACATGCACCCCGTAGCTGCGGTCTGCCCCGCCTTCCAGGACCTTGTGCAGGAAGACGATGCTGTCGCCCTCCTCCGCGACTGCGACGTTATAGTTGCGAGCGCGCGGCAGCACGTTCGGTAGTTCGGTGAGTTCGTGGTAATGCGTGGCGAAGAGCGTGCGGCATTGCAGCCCCGGATGGTTGTGGATGTACTCCACGACCGAGCGCGCAATCGCCAGCCCGTCATAGGTGCTTGTGCCGCGCCCGACCTCATCCAGGATCAGCAAACTGCGGCGTGTGCTGCCGCTGAGCAGGCGCGCGGTTTCGACCATCTCGACCATAAAAGTGCTTTGCCCAGCGTGGATTTCATCTTGCGCGCCGATGCGAGCGAAGATACGGTCCACCAGCCCAATCGTCGCCTTCGTCGCCGGGACAAAGCTGCCAATCTGCGCCAGCAGCGTGATGATCGCCACCTGGCGGATGTAGGTACTTTTGCCCGCCATATTGGGTCCGGTGATGATGTGGATGCGGCTCATGCTGTCGAAGTGCGTATCGTTCGGCACATAGCGGAAGCCACCATCAAGCAGCTGCTCCACGACCGGATGCCGCCCGTCTTCGATCAGCAGCAGGTCGTCTTCGGTCAGCGCCGGGCGACAGTAGTTTTCGCGCACCGCCACATCCGCCAGCGACGCAAACGCATCGAGATGAGCGATGCCGCGCGCGGTTTCCAGAAGCCGCTTCGCCTGCCCTGCGATTTCGGTGCAGATGCTGTCAAACAAGCGCCGTTCGACCGCCAGGATTTGCTCTTCGGCGTTCAGCACCAGCGTCTCGTAGTCCTTGAGTTCCGGCGTGATGTAACGCTCGGCGTTGACAAGTGTCTGCTTGCGGATGTAGTCGGACGGGATTTTATCGGTGTTGGCATGGCTGACTTCGATGTAATAGCCAAACACCTTGTTATATCCGACCTTGAGCGAAGGGATGCCGCTGCGTGCGCGTTCGGTCGGTTCAAGCGCGGCGATCCATTCGCGGGCGTGGGCGGTGTCGTGCATCAGCTTGTCGAGTTCATCGCTGAAACCCGCGCGGATGATGCCAGAATTGTTGAGCGTGGCAGGCGGTTCATCGCTGATGGCGCGGTTGACCAGTTCGCGCACGTCGTCGCATCCGTCCATCATCCGCCCTAACACTTCCAGCGGCTTGAGCGGCGCGATCAGGCGCAGAATCGACGGCACAGTATCAAGGCTGCCGCGCAGCGCTATCAGGTCGCGTGGACCCGCCTTGCCAATCAGCAAGCGGTTCGTTAACCGTTCGAGGTCAGTCACGCCGCGCAGCGCCTCGCGGACTTCGGCGCGCGTGATTTCCTGCGTCGCCAACATCTCGACCGCATCGAGCCGCGCGTTCAGGCGCTTCAAATCGAGCAGCGGCTGGCTGATCCACGCTCGCAGGAGGCGTGCGCCCATCGCCGTGACGGTCCGGTCGAGGATACCAAGCAAGCTGCCCTGCGTCTTGCGTGCGCGGATGGTTTCGGTCAGTTCCAGGTTGCGCCGTGTGAACGGGTCCAGCACCATGAAGCCACCCGTCGTATAGGCGCGCAGCGTGATGATCTGCGCCAGGTTGTTCTTCTGCGTATCGCGCAGATATTGCAGCGCTGCCCCCGCCGCGCAAATTCCCGCCGCGTAGTCCACCATGCCGAAGCTTTCCAGTGAGCGCGCCTTGAAGTGCTGCGTGAGCGCTTGCTCGGCGTGCGCCCGTTCAAAGCGCCAGTCGGCATAGGGTGTGAGACTCATGCCCGGCGGCAGCGTGACGCCGCGTTCCGCCCAGCTTTGCGGAATGAGGACTTCGCGCGGTTGCAGGCGCGCCAGTTCTTCCAGAGCCAATATCGCCGCATTTTCGCCCGTCAGTTCGGTAGCAGCAAACTCGCCCGTAGAGATGTCGGCATAAGCGATGCCCGCGCGCTCCCAACCGCCATCGCTTGCCGCGACCGGATAGATCGCCAGCAGGTAATTGGCATGCTTTTCGTTCAGCAGTTCGGGTTCGATTACCGTTCCCGGGGTAACGACGCGCGTGACTTCGCGTTCGACCAATCCCTTGCCGTTCGGTTCCGTCACCTGCTCGCAAACGGCGACATGAAAGCCCTTCTCGATCAACCGCGCGATGTAGCTATCGACTGCGTGATACGGCACGCCCGCCATCGGCACACGCTGATGCTTGCTGACCGGACGCCCCGTCAGCACCAGATCGAGTTCACGCGCGGCGACTTCGGCATCGCCGTCGAACATCTCGTAAAAGTCACCCAACCGGAACATCAGGATGCAGTCGGGGTAGTTGCGTTTGATGTCCAGATATTGCTGGCGCAGAGGCGTGACTTCGCTCATGACTTGCTCGCTCACAGGCAGGTGGATGGATAGCACAAAAGTTTAACAGATGAGCGCAGGAATGAGCAATTTTGTGGAGCTATTTGCGCGGTGCGACATACCCACCCGTGCCACGCTGCAATCCGGCTGCGTCAGCAATGCCGTCGAGCCGCTGCGCCAGATGGACGCCCGGACACTCGCTTTCCGGGTTGAATTCGCCATGCCCTGCCAGATGCGACAGGCTGTAACGGTACGCCAGCCAATTCACCAGCCGTTGCAGGGCGCGTAACTGTCGCCATTGTGGCGGTTCAAGTTCAAAATTGCCTGTGAGCGCAATCCCGAGCGTGCCTGTGTTGTGTCCGGCAACCGACGCCCCGCGCACACCCACATCGCGTCCGGCATAGATGATGCCCTGTCGGTCAATCGCAAAGTGATAGCCCACATCTGCCCATTTGTTGCGATCCATGTGTATGTTCTGGATGTCTTGCATCGTCTGGTTGTTCGCCAGCCGCGCGGCAGTGTGATGAATTACGACCGTCTGGTAGACCAGCGCCAGATCGCCGGGGTAGACGTACCATGCTGGATCAGTCGCATCGGTCGCAATACCGTACTCGTTTTCAGCCGCATGATCCGGCTCGCGTGCACCCCATGCACTGCGCGGCACAATCTCTGGCTGCGGAGGCGGTGGATACAGGGCGCGCTGGATCGCCTGTAGGGTCACGGCTATTCCTACCAGTGCAGCGCTGGCAGCAGTTGCAGCCGTGATATTTAACAGCTCACGGCGTGTTAGTCGCATAATTCAATCAATGCTCGCTGCGCGTCGTCGCAATCGATGCAATCACCACCAGCCCGATGCCGATGATCTTTTCAATGCCGAGCGCTTCACTCAAAATGACCCAACCGATCAGCGCAGCCGCTGCGGGTTCCAGGCTCATCAGCAAGCCGAAGACGCGCGGAGACATACGTCGCAGTGCCACGAACTCGAACATGAACGGGATAAATGACGAAAACACCGCCACTACCAGCGCCACGCCAATCAGGTCAAAATGCGGAACAATCTGTAGCGCGTTCGCCGCCCCAAACGGCGCGGTGACAAACGCAGCAGCGCACATCGCCAGTGCCACACTGCCATTGCCCGGCAGCACCTCGCCCGCGCGCTTTGCCACCAGGATGATCGTTGCCCATGCCGCAGCACAGGCAAACGCCAGACCAATGCCTATCGGGTCGAGCGTGACATCGGTGATGGGCGAGAGCAGCAGGATACCGCCGAGCGCCAGCGCCACCCACAACAGATCGAGCGGCTTGCGTGACCCGATGACCGACAGGGAGAGCGGACCGAGGAATGCAATCGCGACGGCGATACCGAGCGGGATACGCTCGATCGATGCATAAAACAGCAGCATATTGGCGGCGATCACCAGCGCATATAGACCGATAACGGCGTACACACGCGGCGCATAGCCGAAGATTTTTGGACGCACGATGATCAGGAAGATGATGCCGCCCAAGAACGTGCGCAGGAAGACGACTCCCGTAAAGCCGATTTCGTCAAACAACTGCTTGGCGATTGCTGCACCGAACTGCACCGAGATGATAGCGGTAACGACAAGCATCCAGGACGGGACAGCGCTAGACAATGGGTTTGACGTAGAAACGGCAGTGGTCGAGGACATGGTATGGATTGGCTTTCAATGGGTTTCGCTTACTTCTTATTGTAGCAGATACGCCTATACGCTGAGTCCAACGGATGAGACCATCTGTGACCAAAGCTGGATTAAGGCACAATAGGACGCGTTTAAGATATATACAATCGAATGATCACAGGGAGAATGTGATGCACATTCACGACTTTCCGATTCTCGAACATGACCCCGCGCGCGAGGCGTTCATCGAACCCTCGCGCGTTAACGCACCTGTGCCAGGCTTCCCCAAAAGGGTGGTGTTATGTTTTTTTCAGGAAGTCATTGCCAAAGTCGGTGCGAATGCTTCGGTCATCAAGCATCTGGTGAGCGAGGTCGGGCGATTCCCGGTGGTGGTGCTGCAAGTCAAAGGCGAACGCATGGCACTGGCACATCCCGGCGTCGGCGCGGCGTATGCTGCCGCTGTGTTAGAAGAGATGATCGCCTTCGGCGGGCGCAAGTTCATCGCCGTTGGTAGCGCGGGGTCACTGATGCAGGCGATCACAGTTGGGCATGTCGTGATCCCAACCAGCGCCATCCGCGATGAAGGCACTTCGTATCACTACCTGCCGCCCGCGCGCGAAGTCGCGCACCAGCCCGCAGGCATTGCCGCGATCGAAGCAACACTCGCAGCGCACGATGTCCCTTTTGCCAGTGGCAAAACCTGGACGACCGACGGATTATATCGTGAAACGCCCGCGCGCATTGCCCGCCGCCGTGAGGAAGGATGCGTGACCGTCGAGATGGAAGCTGCTGCCTTTTTCGCTGTCGCGCAGTTTCGCGGTGTCACGTTCGGGCAGATGCTCTACGGCGGCGACGACCTGAGCGGTGAGACGTGGGACATGCGCGACTTTGTGAGCGGGCAGGCAACGCAGCGCGAGAAGTTGTTCTGGCTCGCGGCGGATGCCTGCCTGCGGCTCTGACTACACGCTGTCCATCACCGCGCCGAGCGTGCTGACAATCCAATCGATCTCTTCCTCAGTGATGATCAGCGGTGGCGAGAACGCCAGCGTGCTGCCGACCACGCGCGTGCGCAGCCCACGTTCCAGACACATTTTGGCGATCTTGCCCGCCTGTGCCATGTCCGGCTGCTTCGTCTCCTTGTCCGTGATGATTTCGACACCACACAGCAGCCCCAGCCCACGTACCTCGCCGACGAAGGGGAATTCGAGCAGCGATTGCAGCCCTGCCAGTAGACGCGGACCGAGTTCGCGGCTGCGCGCCGCCAGATTTTCACGCTCCATAATCGCGAGGTTCGCCAGCCCAACTGCGCACGCCGTCGCATGACCGGAATAAGTGTAGCCGTGCATCCACAGGTCAGACTCCGGTGCGCTTTCGATAGCATCACGGATGGCATCGTTGATCTGAATGCCGCCCAAGGGCTGGTAGCCGCTGGTGATCGCCTTTGCAAATGACAGGATGTCTGGCTCGACGTCGTAATGCTTGAGTCCAAACCATTCGCCCGTGCGCCCCCAGCCGGTGATCACCTCGTCCGCAATCAGCAGCACTTCGTACTGATCGCAGATGGCGCGCAGGCGCGGGAAGTAATCTTCGGGTGGCACGATTACGCCGCCGACGCCCTGTACGGGCTCGGCAATGACTGCGGCAACCGTGTCCGCACCCTCGCGCAGAATCGCCTCTTCCACCTGGCGCGCAGCGGCATGGCCGATGCTTTCACCCTCTTGGACGAGCGCCGGGTCAAAGCGATAGGGATACGGCGGCGCAACATGCACAAAGCCAGGCACTGCCGGACCGAACATCTTGTGATAGCGCTCGATCCCGGTTGCGAACGTCGCTGCCAGCGTGACGCCGTGATACGAACTGCGGCGGGCGATGATCTTGTGCTTGTCGCTCTTGCCCATACGCTTCCAGTAGTAGCGCGCGGTCTTGAACGCCGAGTCGTTGCTCTCAGAGCCACCGCTGGTGAAGAATGTTGTCTTCAGGCTGGGATAGGCATAGCCGGACAGCTTTTCGGCAAGCTGGCTGCTTGGCACGTTCGTCATGCCCGCGAAGTTCGACGTAAACGCCAGCTTCGTCATCTGCTCATAAGCGGCTTTCGCCAATTCCTCGCGCCCGTAGCCCGCGCTGACATTCCACAGACCTGCCATCGCGTCGAGAATTTTGCGTCCGTCGGTCGTGTACAAATACACGCCTTCGCCGCGCTCAATTGCCACCGGATCCGTATGTGTCTTCGGGTTTTGCAGCGGATGTAACTGGTATTTGTCGGCAGTCTGTACCGCCTGATGATCTAAAGCAGCCATGATGTTCCTCACGAAATAAAGAGTATGTAGAGGCAGGATGTATCCTGCCCAATCTGTCATTCGGGCAGAATATGTTCTGCACCTACAGCACCACTACGAGTGTAACGCGCTCCCCGACGACCCGCATATGTCCAGTTCGGCATTCGCCATAACTTGCGTTACCATACGCGCCGCCTGTCGCTTGAACCGGAGTCGTTATGCGCCGTTTGCATCTGTGGATGATCTTGCTCCTGCTGCTGCCTGTCACTGTCTATGCCGATGAACTGCCCAGACCGATCCGTACCGCCTACGACGACGATCTGCGCGTACAGCAGGCGCTCAATCTGTATTTGCCGGAGCAAGCCGCGCCGCCCTACCCGACGATCCTCATGATACATGGTGGTGGCTTTCTCGATGGCTCGCTGCAAACGCTCAGTCCGTTGGCACGGGCGTTCCAACGCGAGGGCTACGCAGTTGTCAACATCACCTACCGCCTGGTGCCGGACGGCATTTATCCTGCACCCGTCGAAGATGCTTTCTGTGCGCTAGCATGGGTGGCGGCGAACGCACGCGAATACGATCTCGACATGCGTCACTTGTTCCTGCTGGGCGAATCGGCGGGTGGCTATCTGGCGACGCGGATGGCGACGGAAGATGAGCCAGAAGCGTACCTGACAGGCTGTCCGAACGCGGAACTGGGAGATATGCGGCTGCGCGGAGCGGTCGTCTATTTCCCAATCATTGACTTCAACGCCGATGACTTTCAGCCGATTGGCGGCGCGCTTGGCAATGCGTTGTTTGATGGACCAGACGCGCTGCGTCAGCCCGTCACAGACGAACGCCGCGAACAACTTGCCGCTATCAACGCGCTCAACGACATAGACAGCAACACACCGCCATTTCTGGTGATACATGGCACAGATGACTCGCTTGTGCCGCCTACGCAATCGTCGCTGCTGGTGGATGCACTCAAAGCAGTGGGCGTCCCCGCCGACATCCTACTCATCCGTGATGCAGACCATGGCTTTGCGCCGCTGATTGCGCGCGGTCCTGGCGCGGAAGCATTGGCGGCGGTATTAGCGTTTATGGGTGAGCGTTTAAACTAAGCACTTTTCAATCGTGATAGGAGATGTATCTTGAATAACCTTCCTCGTGTGCAGATTGTCGTCGGTGTCCCGCATACCCATCTCTACAGCCTGCTCGACGCGATGGCGGCGGCGGGTGCGGGGCAGCTTGGTGAATACACCCACTGCTCGTATGCCAGCGATGGGGTCGGGCGCTTCAAGCCGAGCGCCGCTGCCAATCCCACGCTAGGCGAGAAAGAAACGATCAACGAAGTGCCGGAGGTGCGCGTCGAGACGATCTGCCCGCGTGAGAAGGTCAAGCAGGTCATCGCCGCCATCCGCGCCGCCCACCCGTATGAAGAGCCGATGCTGTATCTGATCCCGCTGCTCGACGAGGCAGATTTTGATTAGGAAAGAGAGTAAGCCCTTTTTGTGGTTGTGTATTGTCTTTGCCTTGCTTACTCTGGCGTTCTTCTACCCTCATATCACAACCGATTTTGTGCTGGCGCGCGGCGATACCTTCGCCTACTTCTATCCGTACTGGCAGGTGCGCAGCGAAGCGTTAATGGCAGGGCGGCTGCCCCTGTGGGCGCCGGAGTTGTTCATGGGTGTGCCGCTGCTGGCAAATAGTCAGCTTGGCACGTTCTACCCTCCCAACTGGCTGGTCGCGCCGCTGCCGCTGCTCGATGCCATGCGCCTGAGCATGTTGCTGCATGTCGGCTGGGCGTTGGCAGGCGCATATCTGCTGGCACGCCGCGCTGCGCGTCTTGATCGGCTGCCCGCGCTGACTGCCGCTGCTGTCTTCGCGTTCGGCGGTTACATGCTCGGTCGCGTTGAGCAGATTAATCAGTTACAGGGTTTATCCTGGCTGCCCTGGCTGCTGCTAATCCTGCATCACGCCGATACACGACCCAGGCGTGCAACGCTGTTGCTGGCGCTGGCACTTGGATTGCAGTTCTTCACCGGACACACACAGACGGTTTTTATCAGCGGCGTCGGTATGGGCATCTACACGCTGTGCCTGCCAGGGCGCTGGCGTCGGCTGCGCACACTGGTGATTGCGAGCCTGTTGGCGCTGGTGTTGGCGCTGCCCCAGCTCATCCCGACGATTGAACTGACGAGCGTCTCCAATCGCAGCGGCGGCTTGAACCCGAACGAGGCGACGGCATTTTCGTTCAATCCGTTTCTGGCAGGGCGCGGCTTGCTACCCGGCTATGACCTGCCAATCTTCACCGAGTACATCGCCTACCCCGGCATCCTGGCGCTGGCGCTGGCAGTCGCAGGCGTCATAGGCAAAAGCTCAAAACACCAGGATTCAAAGGTTACAGGAAGCGAAAGAAGAGTGCTTATTCAAGACAACAGAGGCTTTTCTCCCGCTTTCCCCTGGATTGTTCTCACCCTCGTCAGCATCGTGTTCGCGCTCGGTCAGTACACGCCCATCTACTGGTGGCTGGCGAGTCTGCCAGGGTTCAACCTCTTCCGTGTGCCTGCGCGCTGGCTGGTGCTGGTGGCGCTGGGAATAGCGATTCTGGCGGGTATCGGCTCACAGGCGCTGCCTTCGTTCACGCTGCGGCTGCGCTGGGTCGTGACTGGCGTGTGGCTGGCGATCATCGCCGCCTGTGCGGGTGCGGCGCTGCTGTTGACCACGCGCAATCCCGAACCTGTCCCCGCGCCGCCGCCGGGCGATGCCACACTGCTAGGGTGGACAGTGGCAGTGGGGATGGGCATAGTTGTTATTTATTTGTTGAGCCGCCACTCTACCCCCTTGAATAAGCACTTTTCTCCTTTTTCCTGGCGTCTGGGTGTTTTGCTACTCGTCACAGCCGAACTCTGGTTCGCTGCCCGCGCCCTGCCCTACAACCAGTTGGTGCCGTCGGATGTGGTCACCGGGCAGCGCTTCACCGTCAGTCAGATGCTGGCGCTTAACGAGAATGACACACCGCCTGGTCGCCTCTTGAGCATCACCAATCTGCTGTTTGATCCGGGCGACCGGGCGGCACTGGAGGCACGCTATCGCGGGCTGGGCATGAGCGAAGCGGAGATTCGCACAGCGTTTGTCGCACTCAAGCAGCAAGAGTCGCTGTCGGTCAATTTGCCGTTGTACTGGGGCATCCCGACAATTGACGGCTTCGACGGTGGTGTCCTGCCCACGCGCTACTACTCGGCGTTCGCATCGCTGATGACGCCACCCGACGCGCTGCGCACGATTGATGGGCGACTGCGTGAGATTCTGGCACAGGAGTCATGTCGAGGCGCTTGCATGCCGGATTCGCGTTGGCTGGCACTCACCAACACACGCTACCTGCTGACGGACAAGATTTACGATGTCTGGCACGACGATGCCGCATACGACACCACGCTGGCGCGGACGCTGATCGCGGGCGAAGTGTTGAGGATGCGCGCAGCTGCCCCGCTGGTGACCACGCACATTGACACGCTAGTCGTCGGTGCTGCACCGCAACTCACGCGTGTGATCGACGCCGAGGGGCGCACGACAGATGTACAGCTTACCGGCGAAGTCGTCACACAGATCGACGATGCGACGCTGGTTCGCTATACGCTGGAAACCGTAACGGCAATTGTGGGCGCACAGGTCGAAGCGACGGGTGCGGTCGAAGTACGGGCGCTGACGCTGCGCGATATGCGCGCCAATGTCTTTCAGCAGACACAGCCGGAGGGTTGGCAGCGCATTCTGTCCAGCGACATTGAGCTATACGCAAACCTGAACGTACTGCCGCGCGCGTGGGTGGTCGGCAGTGCGCAGTTTGTTGCGGACGACATCTATGGGACAGAGGCGGCGCTGGACATCATGCGCGATTCAGCGTTTGATCCAGCGCGTTCGGTCGTGCTGGCAGGGTCATCCGATGGCGAGGCAAGGCAAACAACGGGCATCATGCCAGTGTCTGCCGCAGCCGAAGTGATTTCCTATAACGACGAGCGCATCGTAATCAGTGTCGAAAGTGACACGCCGGGCTACCTGCTGTTAAGCGATGCCTGGTATCCCGGCTGGCATGCGACGATCAACGGCAGAGAGACTCCTGTGCTGCGCGCCAACGTCATGTTCCGAGCCGTTGGCATTCCCGCCGAACAAAGTGAGGTGGTGTTCGAGTATCGTCCTGTGTGGCTGACGTGGCTGCCCATGATGGCGCTTAGCTGGCTCGTGGTGGGGGGGCTCACCATCTTCACTACCCTGCAAAAGCCGTCATTTGCCCTACGCCTCTTGTACGATGCTGAACCAGTGGCACGATCAGATAATAAAGAATAGGATTACGATAGGTTTGAAAGCTCCCATGAAGGAGGACGCATGAAGATTGCCCTGCGTGTCCTGTTTCCACTGGTATTCATTCTGATTGTCTTCGCCATCATCGCGCCCACACCCGCCGACGCGCAATGCACGCCGCGCGCGGATTGGGCGACCTACACCGTTGTGCGTGGCGATACCCTGAGCAATATCGCCCGCCGCTACAATGTCTCGTTGGGCGACCTGATGCGCGGCAACTGCCTGACGGCGACGCGCATCCTCGTCGGGCAGCGGCTGCGTGTCCCCGGCAGCGTAACGGCGACCGCAGGCGCGCCGCTGCAAGTCGAAGCGCCAGGCGGCACGTTCGGCGCAACCGTCACCTATCGCCAGTTTGAACGCGGCTTCATGATCTGGCGCTATGATAACGGACCGATTTATGTCTTTACCGATGCAGGCACGGTGCGCAGCTATCCGCTCAGTCAGTGGGGCGGGCTGCCTGTACCGCCAAACCCGCCGGATCAACCGACAAGTGGACTCTACCGCCCTGGTTTTGGCTTTGGGCAGTTATGGCATAACTTCCCGGTCGTGCGCCAGGAGCTTGGCTGGGCAACCACCGCTATCGAAGGCAGTTACAACGTTTACTTCAACACCCCTGCCTATGGCAGCTTCTTCACCATGACCCTGTGGGACGGACGCCTGATCCGCGTCAACCTGGTCGGCACTTGGGCGCGTATTGACACAACGCCTACGGCGACCTATACCGGACAGCCTGCGCAAACCGTCGGCGCGACGTTTCAGGCTTTCGAGCGTGGCTTCATGGTCTGGCGTGCGGACACGGGCGAAATCCGCGTATTCTTCGATCAGGGTGAGGATCGCGGTTTGGTGAATATCGTCCCGCTCAGTCGCTACGCCGGACTGCCGCTGACAGGGGGTTTCACTGCGCCAGCGGGGCGCTTTGTGCCGAACAACGGCTTCGGCAAGATCTGGCGCAACGATCAGGAAACCCGCAACCGTATCGGCTATGCCACGAGCGGCGAAAGCGGGTACACGATGGCGCTGGTGCAAAGCGGCGGGCGCATCGTGGGCTTCAGTCTGCCTGATCAACGCTTTGTCTACGGCGATGAAAGCACGGGCAGTTGGTTCATCGCGGGCGATTTCTACGCCCCGACGGCGACGACGACATATACGCCGACCGCCACCGGTCCAACACCCGTTCCAAGCGCCACCTACACCCCCACTCCGACCCTTACTGTCATCCCCAGTGCCACACTGCGCGGTGATGAGCCGCTCGTCGGCAGCACCTATCAGGCGTTTGAGAATGGCTTCATGCTCTGGCGTGCGGACACGGGCGACATCTGGGTTTACGCGGGGCAGGCGACAGGTGAGATGCTCGTCTTCTCGAATGCGATCTATGCCAGCCTGCCGATTAACCGCCGCTTGCAGCCGCCGCCCGGTCGCCTGCGCCCGGATAATGGCTTCGGGCGCGTGTGGTCAAACTTCCCGGTCGTGCGTGAGCGCCTCGGCTGGGCGACGGGCAGCGAGCAGGGCTATCTGAGCTTGATGCGTAACCAGCCCAACGGACAAACGTGGTCGTTCCAACTGCCCGATGGTCGCTTTGTGACACAGGTCAGTGCCAATCAGTGGCGCATCGACGGCACAGCGCCGACGAGTGTGCCGCCTACCGCAACCTCCAACGCACCGCTGGAAGTTACGCAGACGGCAAGCTACCAGCCATTCGAGGGCGGCTTCATGATCTGGTTGTCCGGTGGCGGGCAGATCATTGTCTACACAAACGTCGGCAGCCAGGTGATCATCTTACAGCCGCAGCAGTATGGCGATCTGCCGATTGACACGCGCACGCAGCCGCCCGCGGGTCGCTTCCGCCCGGAGGCAGGCTTTGCGCGCGTGTGGTCGAATTTCCCCGCTGTCCGTCAAGGCTTGGGTTGGGCGCTCACGCCGAACGAGTTTGGTTACAACGCGACGCTGAGCATACCGCCCGGTAGCTCAGCGTTCGTACGCATTACACTACCGGAAGGCGGCGCGGTTCTAGAGCAGGTCGAGGGTGGGCAGTGGCGCGTTACTGGGACATTGGCACCGGTCCCAACCGCAGCCACGCCCTCAGTGACCGCATCTCCGACGCTCACGCCGACCCTGACACCGACGCATACCGCAACAGCTACCGCCGTGCAGATCAGCACGCAGGCAACGTTCCAGTGCTTCGAGACGGGCTACATGCTGCTGCGGGAGGATACAGGGCAGGTGCTGGCGCTGGTCGGGCGGGACGGCGGGACACTCGGTTTCGTTGAGCGAGCGCAGTATGAGAACATCGGCAACCAGTTGTTTGTGCCGCCGCGGCCGGGACTGCTGATGCCGGTCAATATCATTGGGCGTGTCTGGGGTCTGGCGGGCGCGGATGGCGACTTACCCCGCTTCATTGGCTGGGCGACCCGCGACGAAGAGACGTATACCGCAAGCGTCAACGTCGTTGAGCCGAACGTGCTGGAGACAATCAGTCTGCCGGGTGGCAGTATCGCCGAACTGCGCTGGCGCGGGCTTACATGGGCGCTTGTGCCCGGCAGCAGCGCGCCTGCCTGTCCGTAGCCGCTAACCACTTATAGAGTTGCAAAAAGGCGAGCC
>JANRJX010000137.1:0-3441 GCA_033763755.1 Chloroflexota bacterium | reverse complement strand
ATTCTTTGGCAACCGCGCGCGCCACAGGTTCGCTGTCCCCGGTCAGCATCGCTACTTTCAGACCAAGAGCGTGCAGCTTCCGCACCGCTTCGCGGCTTTCTTCACGGATCACGTCGGCGATGGCGAACAGAGCCAGGACTGCCGTTTCGCTGGTCAGATAGATGACCGACTGCCCGGCGTTCTCGGCATTCACCTTTACCGTTTCGAGCGAAGCGGGAACGCGCAGATTAAGTTGCTCCAGCAGGCGCGGTCCACCGATAAAGTAGGTCACGCCATCAACAACGGCTTTCACACCACGCCCGGCGATGCTCTCGAAACGGCTTACCGATGCCGGCGCAATGCCCCGTCCCTGTACGTAAGCGCGGATCGCCGCCGCGATCATGTGTTCGCTGTCGCCTTCCAACCCGGCAGCGATCCGCAGTGCGTCCGTTTCGGCAATGCCATCGACGGCGACCTGCACGACGCCCTGTTCACCTTTGGTCAGCGTCCCGGTCTTGTCGAAGATGATCGTATTCAGGTCTTTGGCGCTCTCCAGCGCGATCCGCTGGCGCACGAGTAAGCCGTTGCGTGCCGATAGCGTGGTCGAGATCGCCACCACCAACGGCACGGCGAGACCGAGCGCGTGCGGGCAAGCGATCACCAGCACCGTCACCATGTTCTTGACCGCATCGGACAAACTGCCCGTGAATACCAGCCAGCCGACAAACGTCACTGCGCCCGCCGTCAGCGCTATGATGGTCAGGTAGAAAGCGGCGCGCTGCGCCAGCGTTTGCGCCCGCGACTGGCTTTTCTGTGCATCTTCGACCAGCCGCATGATTCCCGCCAGCGCCGTGCCTTCGCCAACCTGCTGCACCGTGACGCGCAGAGACCCGGAACCGTTGACCGTGCCACCGATCACGCCATCGCCGGGTTTCTTGTCCAACGGGCGGCTCTCACCGGTGATCATCGCTTCATTGACGCTGCTTTCGCCTTCGGCAACCGTCCCGTCAGCGGGAATGCTCGCGCCGGGACGGATGAGCAGACGGTCACCAATCTGAAGTTGCGAGATGTTCACGGTTTCGGTCACGCCGGATGGCAGCAGCCGTTCGGCGGTGTCGGGCAGCAGTTTCGCCAGCTCGCGCAGTGCGCCCTGTGCCTGACCGACGCTGCGAAGTTCAATCCAGTGACCAAGGAGCATAACCGCAATCAGCGTTGCCAGTTCCCAGAAGAAGTCCATCATCGGCATAGCAGAAACACCTGCCATGCTCATCGTCTGTTCGGGCGGGAAGAGAAAAATACCAACGCTGTACAGATAGGCTGCGGTGATGGCAACCGAAATCAGCGTCATCATCCCCGGCTGACGCTGCACAAGCTCCTGGCGCGCCATGCTCAGAAAGGGCAGCCCACCGTAGAAGAAGATGAATGTCCCCAACACCGGCGCGATCAGGTTGCTGCCCGGAAATTCAGGCATCGAAAAACCGAGCCACGCCTGCACCACCGGCGAGTACAGGACGACGATGATTGTCAGAGGCAGCACGACGAAAAAGCGGTTACGCATCATGGTCGCGTGACCTTCGTGCATCACGCCGTGTCCTGCATGTGCGTCGTGTCCGCCGTGCATTTCGTGCCTATGGTGAGCTGTCTGATCCAGCTCTGATTTCAGTAGTTCACTGGCACGATAGTTTGTGTTGTGCGCGGCGTGTTCTGCCGGATCAGCCGAGGACGTGTGTGCGCTATGATGGGCATGTTCGACGCGGGCAGCGTGATCATCCATTGCGTGCGGCGGATCATGCTCTGCATCGTGCTTAGGTTGTGAATCATTCATCAATCCTGCTCCTTAAGATTCCTGCTTTCGGCTTCACTTTTCAGTGTAGGCACTATGCAGAGGTGTCGGATGCGCTGAATGGCGTGAAATCCACTCAACCACCGGGATTGATTTGCAGCGGATTGGACTCTGGTTCCCCTTCGGCGGCTGTCACCTGCATCTGGCGCGTTAGCTGTTCGTCGTTCCAGAAGGTTTTGATGTACGCCAGCGTGAGCATGATCTGATCGTCGGTAAGCTGTTCGCCGAAGGCAGGCATCGGATACCAGTTGGTCGGGTCGCTCAGGCTCACGCCGCCATTCCGCACATAGTTGACCAGCATCCCGTCACCGTGATGCCAGGTGTGACCGTTCCCGTTGTGCGGCGGCGCGCCAAAGCGTCCGGTGGCATCACGCTCGGTCGGGGCGTTTGGAAACTGCCCTTCGCCATTCACTCCGTGACAGGACGCGCAGTATTGTGCGTAGAGCTGCTGCCCCTGAGCGATCTGCTCGGCGTTAAAGGTCGTGCCACTGGCGACAATCGCGGCGGGCTGGCTGGAACAGCCGACAAACAACATCCCTAGTACCTGACCACTACGATATTTGAGGATAAAGGCGACCGAGCTTGGAGCGTGCCTGCTGGACATCAAACTGGCAGCGAATAGTGGCTTTGGCTGCGTTGCGTCGTTTGACATAAGCTGCCAGTTCGGTGGCTAAGGTCGCTTGGTCAGGAATACGACGTTTCAAGCATTGTCCGACCATGACCGAGAACTCAATCTCCGCCATGTTCAGCCAGGAAGCGTGCTTGGGCGTGTAGTGGAATTCGAGTTTACGCACCAGGCGATGCGCTTCTTCAGGTGGAAAAGCTTCATACAATGAAGCGGGGCTATGCGTGTTCAGGTTATCCAGGACCACACGGATGGTCTCAGCGTGCGGGAAATGCACATCGACCAACTGGCGCATGACGTGCGCGAAATCCTGTTTGGTGCGTCGTTCGGTCACTTTCACTTCCCGCCAGCCTGCCAGCGGTTGCAAGAGCATGAACGCATTGCAGACTCCATGGCGCTCGTATTGGCAATCCACGCGCTTAGCACGTCCTGGCTTGCGTGGCAGCGGTTCGAGGGTGTCAGCGACCAGTTGACAAGGGCGTTCATCAAAGCAGACGACCGGTTGCCACGGCTTGTAGGGTTCAGCATACAGGTCAAGCACATCCTCCATCCGCCAGACAAACGGGGCATCTACTTGTGGAATGCACCACTGCTCCTCTTGCCACGGCTTGAGCTTGTTTTTTTGAGGGTGCGTCGCACCGTTTCATCACTAATGCTTGGCACGACGTTCAACGCCACTAACTTATCCGCCAACAGCTGCATCGTCCATTCGTCACGTCCTTCGGGGGCGTCGCTGCACGCCAGCGCAATCAGCAGGCTCTCCTGTTTGGCATCCAACATCGGCTTGCTCCCCAAACGCGGCAGGTCTTCCAGGCGCTTTTCCTTCACCCACCGTTCGCGGGTGTTGGCGACCGTCATCGGCGCGCACCCCAGCAGCGCGATAATCTCTTTGTCCTGCTTGCCTGCGTCGCTCCACAGTAGGATTTGCGCCCGCTGCATCACCCGCGCCGACTGCTTCCCCGCCCGCGTGATGTTTCGCAACTGCTCCCGTTCC
>JANRJX010000136.1:0-8955 GCA_033763755.1 Chloroflexota bacterium | reverse complement strand
GGCCGTTGCCGCCGTCATGCAGGACAAGGTCTACCTGTCGCCGACGGCGAACAGCGAATACCTCGTGACGCTGCAAAACCATGACAAGCGCCATGTGCTGGACCCCGAACTGCGGGCCGTGCTGCGGCTGATGACGCAGGGCGCGACGACACACGACATCGCGGAGCAGCTGGCCGTGACGCTGCGCCACGTCTACTGGCTGCAGCAGAAGCTGCGTAGACGCTTCGGCGCGGCGACCAACGCGCAGCTCATCCGCCTGGCCGTCGAAGGCGGCTATCTCGCGGCGGACTGACGCTGTAATCCTCCAGCGCGGTCCGTGTGGATTTACAGCCTGCGGGTGGACCTACTTTGCTACGCTGGCCCTGACGACTTGCTCTGGAGGCGACCCATGGGGAAGATGCAGCGGGCGATCCTGCGGCTGATTGCGGCGGCGATGCTGACGATGTGGGGGCTGGTACTGTACCTGGCGATCGATTTAGCGCAGCGCGAGTCGCTGGCCACACTGCCCATTCTGCCCACACTGGCCACTCTCCCCACGCTCACGCCATCGCCGACGATTGCTCCCGCAGTCGATCCAACGCCGGTCGTGCCGCCCTCATCCCAAACCCTTCCGCTTGCGCGTCAGGGAGAAGGGCTTCCAGGGATCGGCCTATCATCGCCCACGCCGACGCTGACGGCGCGGCTGCTCAACATCGTCGCCGTCATGCCGGGCGTCTATCTGCCGCCGACCGCAGCCGCCTACCCGCCGCTGCTTACGGTGATACCGGCGATTCCCAATCCCTATGAGCCGCTGGCGGAGGCGACACGGACTGCGCCGCCGTACTACGGCTGGTACAGCTTCGAGTCGGATCATCCACTGGTGCAGTACGCGACGCCCTGGGAGCGACGGCTGCACGCGCTCGCCAGCCGCGGGCAGTACCACCGCACGGAGGATGTGTCTTCAAGCGTGAGTTTCGTATTCGAGGGCGAAGGGCTGTGCATTCGCTACGTCGCCGCGCGCAACATGGGCATGTTTCAGGTTGTGGTCGATGGCATCATCATCGACACGGTCGATGCTTACGCGCCGGAGATCGCCTTCCCCGGCACGCGCGTCTATACGCTCACGCCGGGGCAGCACACGCTCGTGCTGCGCAGCGCCGGGACGAAGCACGCGCAGAGCGAGGGTTACACCGTCGCGCTCGATGCGATCCAGGTCTGGCGCGGCGACCCGCACACGCTCGTCCAGCCGCCAGCCCCGCCCGCAGCACCGACCGCCGCGAGCGTCCCAGCGCGTGTGGAGCTGCTCGTCGCACCGCCATCGCCCGAACCGACCGCCACGCCCGGCGCGCCGCAGCCGCAGGTCGTCGCGCTCGTCATCGGCTACGACGAGAACGGCAACCGCGCGGTCGATCCGGCGGAGGGCGTGAGCGGCATCCCGATGCGCGTGGTCGAGGCGGAGAGCAACCGCCTGCTGGCGAGCGGCATCACCGACGCGGCGGGCTACGCCGAAGTCGCCTACGAGAGCGCGGGCGCGGCGCGGCTGGTCGTCCCCTACTTCGGGCGAGTGTGGACGATTCCCCGCTCCCGCGACGGCATGGCGAGCTTCGAGCTGGTGTTGCAGGCGGGCAACCAGCCGGGCGTCGTGCCGTGAGTTTTATTACTATCCATCCGCAGTTATCTGCTCTACTAAGATAGCACAGTTGACGAGCTCTGCCGTTTCTGACCCCGTGACGCGGATTTAAAGGCAATCCCACGCCGCCCATGCATATCTTAAAAGCCATGGTCGAACTACACCACATGGCTTTCTTGACATCCATGTTAAGAATTATCGATTCTATTTGCTTTCTCTTTTTCTAACGCTACACTACGCTCAAACTACAGAAAATGACGTGCGAGGGCTTCGATGTTTCGCTACGCTACCCGCTCGCTGGCTGTCCTTATGGCTTGTTTATTTGCCTTACTTTCCTTCAGCGCCCGCGCCCAGGAAACTCCTGGCGCAACGCCTACTTTATTACCCCCCCCCCTTACCGACCGCGACGCCTGAGCCGTCGCTCACCCCATCCCTCACGCCCACACTCGCCCTGCCGACGCCGACCGAACCGCCCACGCTCACGCCGCTGGCCACGGCGACCGCCGCGCCCTCCGAAACGCTGCCGACCGCAACGGACAGCGCATCGCTGACGCCCAGCGCCACCTGGGATGGCACGCTCACGCTCCCCGCGTCCGAAACGCCCACCGTCACGTCGCTGACGCCCAGCGCCACCTGGGATGGCACAAGCACGGTGACGGCGACCGCGTCGGTCACGCCGAGCTGGACATGGGACGGTACAAGCACGGTGACGGCGAGCGCAACTTGGGATGGCACAAGCACACTTACGCCCGCTGCGACCGAGCCAGCGCTTCCCCTCCTCACAGCTTTCGATTTTTCACAGCCGGTCCCCTTCGACTGGTTTGCTCAATCCTGGTTTACGGCTCCTTTTGAGGGCGACCCTGTTCTGTTCATGCTTCCGTCCCAGGACACCACCACGCTCGGTTTCAACGCCACGCTGGATACCCGTGTGACGGGTCGCTATCGAACGTTTGACGCGACTTTCGCGCTTCACCTGCGCTACAACACGGCGGGAGGTTACGAATTCCGCTTCGCACCGGACGGTACCGCAGCCCTATACAGAAATCAGCGGCCGCTGCAGATTGCAAGTGTAGGGTCCATGACATCTTCCTGGGTAGACTTCGATGCCTCGGTCATCGGCAGCCGCATCCGGCTCGTGGTGCAGGGGATGACAATCATCGACTACACGGATGCTGAACCGCTCTTTCCGGGTGTGGTGGCCATGCGTGGGGGCGACTATTTCGGTTACACGCTGCTGGACTCGCTCTCGATCTATGGGGTTGCGCTCACTGAGCCAGGCGAAGGAGGCAGCATCACGCGCATCCAACCCACTCGCCGGGATGCGACCTACATTCCATTTAGCGACCAGCTCAGCTTCACCAGCTATCAACTCAACGGCGGCGGCGGACAGCCGGTCACATCGGTCTATCTGGCGGATGGGAATGGCAATACCGCATGGGTCAATACCGGCAACCATCTCGACTTCGCGCCTTCGGGAAATGAGGTCATTCTGAATGGCCCGGTGCGCATTCGTTTTCTTCCGGCGCCCTGGTTCGTCACCGATTGGCAGCTTTGGAGACGTTTTCCCGACTTAAGTGCGGCCTCATGTCCGGATTGGTCTCCCGATGGTTCCAGCATCGCGGTTCGTCTGCTCTTTGGGTATCCCACGGTGACCCGCACGGAGTTATGGCTGAGCGGCATACCGGGTGCTGAAGAGTCGATTGCGCCCGAAAGCATCCTGTCGCGCATGCTTGTCAATGACCCCGCCATCACCTGGGTGGGCTGTCCCGTCTGGTCCCCGGATGGGTCACGAATGGCGCTCAACGTCAAGTACGGGTACCGTCCAGATATTGTGCTGCTCGACCGTCTGGGAAACGTGACGCGTCTCACTGACAACGATGCCGATGAGCGAGTGCCCGTCTGGTCCCCGACGGGCCAGCAGATTGCCTATGAGGTCTACCGAGAGTATCCAGAGCGTCGCTATGTGGTGGAAATCATTGACCTTGCCAATCCGGGACAATCGTTCACCCTGACACCAGGCGATGTGAATACTTCCGATACAGGACCGACGTTCAGCCCGGACGGAAGCCAGATCGCCGTGTCGCGCTTTTCGCGCACGGGCGGGCCGTCTGGCATCGTGATTCAGCCGCTGCTGCCGACCTTCAATCCAAATGCCGCAGCGTTTGTGGCGGGCACCAGCCTGAACGACCAAAACCCTGCGTGGTCGCTCAACGGCGGCTGGATTGCCACCACGAACAATGGCTCTGTACGAGCATATTCCTTGACTGGCGGGCAGATGGTGGGCTATGGCAACGTCGGGCTGGGGCCAGCCAGCCTTAAATGGGGTCCGCCGAACAGTGCCCTCGCAGCAACCCCAACACCTACTCCGACGCCGACTGCAACGCCGGTGCCGACGCAAACACCGACACCGACGGCTACGCAGATATCAGTATCAAACGAAATAGTGGTCAATACGCTCAGCCAAAATGCACTGACTGATGCCGACTGCACTCTAACTGACGCAATTCTCGCAGCCAATACAGACACAACCATACGAGCGTGTATCGCGGTGAACTCATCAGAACCGGACCGTATCACTTTCAGTGTCCAGGGCGTGCTGACCTTGACATCGCCCTATGAGAACGGTGACACCGCTTTGCCGCCGATTCAAGCTTCCATGGAAATCAACGGAAATGGCGCGATCACTATCGAGCGGACGGCAGCAGCTCCCATGTTCCGCATCCTGTCGATAGAAATGGGAGCGAACCTGACGCTGAATGGTGTAACGATTCAAGGCGGTCAGACCACTACTGAAGGTGGTGGCATCTATAACCTGGGCACATTAATTATCACCAACAGCACTGTTCGAAACAACTGGTCCGGGCTTACGGGTTTGCAACCGGTGGGGTATGGAATTGGAACCGGCATTGGTGGTGGCATTCGTAATGTTGGATCTCTGAGCATCATAAACAGCAATATATATGCGAACCGCGCTGACAACTTTGGTGGGGGCATACACAACAGCGGTAATCTATCGGTACAAGGCAGTCGTATTGAACGTAATGTTGCCGTCAATACACTTATCGATGCACGGCACACAGGTTTCTTGACAAACCGGGGGATTGCACTTCCAGGTGGACGCTTGGATAGCGCAGGTGGAGGAATTTATCATACAGGCACAGGAGTTGCACAGGTGACTGGAAGCTGTATTGGCCTCAATACGGCACGTAATGGTGGAGGCATTTTTGCTGAAGGCACTCAAGGGTTTACGGCAACGGGTAATTGGTGGGGGCACCCAGATGGTGCGACGAACGTCGATATCGCAGGCAGACAAGGAGCATTGGGCGATGTCATCACCGGTCCTGCAATCAATTCGAGCTCGCCCTTGTCATCGCCTCCGGTACTGGCTGTTCCACTATTAGGAAATGTCACCTTCCAAGGTTGCTTCCAAATCGATGAAATGCTCTCGAGTGCCGACAATAGGACCGGGTGGGGGCGTGCAGACCTTGCCTTGGAAGTCTACATTCGAGCATCGGACTTAATTGGGCGTGATGTTCAGCTTGGTGAAATGATTGCCATAGTTGTCTATGTGGCATCGAGTCAAGGACAAGGTTTTGATGAACGAGAGCTGAACATTTTCACGGAGGCTTCGGGACGCCTGTACTATGAATACAACCAGGGAAATAGAGGTCTAGGCGCAACTAGCTGCCCAGACATCTTTCTTGAGAATCAGAGACGATATCTGGCGCGTACCGACCTGGGCTTTTTGTGTACGTTTGGCTCATTATCCGAATGGTATGGAGAACTGGATTCTGCAGAATATCAGGCATTGTTCATCGCCGATGCAATCCGGTTAACTGCTCTCAACCAGACAACAAGCAGCGGTGGCTCGCTTACATGGTTGAGTCGTGGTAACTGGATCAATGAGCCTGCCAACCGCGTGCTGGGGCGTGAGATCGCGGACTGCCGAAGTTGGGAAGTGGGCCTCAATCGCGAAGGTTCTGACGCGTACAACGAAAATCTAGATGTACGCGGTTGCCCTTGGGTGTGGGGGAATCAGACGGTGCTGTATACGAATCCGTGGGCTGCATCCCGCCTGAGCAATACTCAGGTTCCTCCGGCATCCATTCAACCAAGTAACAACACGCTCGTTCAAAGAGACAGCGGACCGGCATATAGGGTTGTCCCAGGAAGTCCATATGTAGCAAATCCAGATAGTAATATCGAGTTCAGCGCTATAAGCGCGCGGCTCGCTATGCAGAACCCCTTCTATATGTTTACCATTGCTCAGATCACGGTGCTTCGATGTTCATCACCTCTCGTGGCAGTTGCCGATCCAGGAGTTGCAGCAGGTTACTATCCGTCATGCCGTCCGAGCTAAGACTCTTGACTAGCGCTCGTTTCCAGCCGAAACTGAAGGAAAGCACACGCACAATGGGTAAACAATTATCAATAATCATGTCGGTACTGCTTTTGATTTTCTTTGTGCTGCTAACTGTGAGCACCTCATTAGTACAAGGTCAACCCGGCCCAACATCAGGCTTGATTGCACTCGAAGTCGTAAATGATAGTGTGCCACAAGTCTTTACAATCCGAGCGGATGGTAATGAGCTGCGGCAAATTACTGATAGCAGTAACGGAGCCGGTTCCCCTACGTGGTCACCTGATGGCAGCCGTTTAGCATTTGCCGAATACGGTTATGGCGGCGGAATAACTATCGTTGATCCGATGGGCACTTTCATTACTGAAGTGCCCAATAGCAATGGAATTTATGATATCGAGTTTGCCTCCGATGGGCAGCACCTACTGGGTGCGACAGATGATAGCTTAATCAATATTGATATTCCTTCGGGAAGTCGTACTGACATTAGGGGGAGTGGCTTCACTGCGGGTGCCTCTTACGAAGTACCTTCTTGGTCACCCGGTGGGGATCGTATTGCGTTCTCATCAACGGGAACGAATCCTCTACAATCACAAACAGACATCAGCATAATTATGGACATCTTCGTATCGCAGCCAGATGGAACGGAGCCATATAGGATAAATACCATCTATGGTGGCAGTTTCAGTGGGCTGCAATGGATCGGTGAGGAGACATTGCTGTTTTCATGCGTCACCGTCATTGATGCCACGATCATTCGCGGTGTGTTTACCTACAACTTAAACACACAAACGCTTACGTTGTTGACGGAGCCTAATGAAGAAGCTCACACTCCGAGTCTGTCACCTGATAAGAGCAGAATCGCATACGTGAGAGGCAGTAGAACGCTTGTCATCATGCAAGCAGACGGCTCAAACAAATCCGTCATTGCTTCACTCAATGGATATATACGTGATGTGGCTTGGCAACCTTCTGCTGAGATCCTCACAATTACACCTACGTCAACTGACACAGTCACGCTTGCCTCGACATCCACTTCCGTTCCCTCTACATCTACGCCAACGTCGACGCCGACACCAACGGACACACATACGCCAAGTCCTACCCCTGCCCCCACACTGACGCCGACCTTGACTCCCACCGCGACAGCCACCGCTTCCGCGACATACACCGCCACGCTTACGCCGACCGCAACGCCCACCTCTACAGGGACACCAACGGCGACGACGCCACCCACTTCGACAAGCACCGCCACGCCCACCCCCACGCCGACCGTCACCACAGTGCGCGTGCAGTCCGAGAGCGCCAATGCGCTGTCGTCGGGCGTGGTGCGCGCCGACACCTATGATGCGCAAGGGGGTGGCCGCGAGCTGCGCGACTTCAACAGCGGCCGCTGGGCGCGCTTCAACAACGTCGATCTGCGCGGCGGTCTGGCTGCCTTCCGCCTGCGCGGCGACACGCCCAACGTCGGCACCGTCACGCTGCGGGCGGGCAGTGCGACGGGGACGGTGCTGTGCACGCTGTCGTGGAGCGGCAGCAGCGCCTACGCTACGCAGGCGGCGACCTGCACGCCATCGCTGACGGGCGTTCAGACGCTCTTCCTCGTCGCGGGAAGCATCGCATGGATCAACCACAATTGGTTCGAACTCGACCTGCTGCCCGCTGGCAGCGCCACGGCTATCCCCACGCCAACCGCGACCGCGGCGGCTGCGACCGCCACACCGACGGCGACGCCTACCGTGCCCGCAGCGACCGCCACGCCAACGCCGAGCGCCACTGCGACAGCGACGCGCACGGCGACGCCCGGCGGCACGACCAGCGTGCTGCGCATCGAAGCGGAGAGCTACACCAGCGCGGCGGTGGGCGTCTACTTCGGCTTCACGGATGATGTCGGCGGTGGGCAGGCGGTCTACAACTTCGACACGCCGCGCTGGGTCGGCTTCTCAAATGTCGATCTGCTCGGCGGCGTGGTGCGCTTCCGCGTGCGCGGCGACAGCGCGGGCAGCGGGAACATCAGCCTCCGCACGGGCAGTGCCACGGGGCCGGTGCTGTGCACGCTGGCCTGGACGCCGGGCGGCACGTACTACACCACGCGCGAGACGACCTGCACGCCCTCCGCCACCGGCGTGCAGTCCCTGTTCCTGACCAACGACAGCGTGCCGTGGGTCAACACCAACTGGATCGAGATCGAGCGGCAGCCGTAGAGCCCCGCATCGCTCCCGCTGCGCTCAAGGTGAGCCAGCGGGAGCCTCCTGTAATCCTCCACCCCGCCTGCTGTCATTCCTACACAGCCCGCGCATCCCCGCTCTGCTACGCTGAGGGCGACCTCACGCAGCGGAGCGCCGCCATGCCTCTCCCTATAGACCTGTTCAACGAATTCCGCATCGCCCTCGATGCCTTCTGGTACAACACGCTGCTCAACCTCGCGGCGATGCACTGGGGGCTGCTGCGCGGGCTGGTCGCGATGGGCTACTCAGTCGAGCTGATGAACCGCTGGCTGGCGCAGGTCGCCTTCGCCCCGCTCATCGCCCTCACCAACGACAGCCTGCGCGTCGGCGTCACGCTCGCCTTCGTCGTCGCGCTGCTCGTGCTGGGCATCACCTACCTGCTCGCCGCCTTCGTCCGCCTCGATGTCGTCCGCCCGCGCTCGGCGGTCGCCTGGTACCTGGCGGGCGTGCTCTTCTACTCGCTTGGTCCGCAGCTCTATCTCGGACTGACCGACTTCCGCGCCGCCATCAGCGAAGGCTTCTACCTGTCCGCGCTCGATGGCCTGCAAAGCGGCGTCACCGCGACGTTCGCGCCGCTGCGCAGCGTCGACAGCAGCGACCTGGCGCTGGGCGCGCTGTGCGACCACCTGGGCGACTATCTGCCTTCCGGCCGCGGTCGCATCGACGGGCTGGATGTCGCGCTCTCGTACCTGCGCGCCGATGGCATCGACGTGATGGGCTACCACCCGCCCACGCGCGGCATCGCCTGCCCGCCGCAT
>JANRJX010000135.1:0-66384 GCA_033763755.1 Chloroflexota bacterium | reverse complement strand
ACCTGCGCCTGCAAGCCAACGAGTCGTTCAACTGCATCGGTGACAGACAGTGTATGCCGTTCGAGCAGCAGTTGGCGGGCAAGGTAGGTGCGGTTCAGTTGGCGCAGTGTCAGGGTGAGTATCATGATACGCATCCATGTGAGAGGTAACACCAAGAACTATCATTGTATGCAAAATTTCCAACCAGTTATCCCAACTTATCCCAAATTAACCCAGAACACCTGTCCCGATCTACTATGATCGATCCTCACCCCCCTATACCCCCCTCCAGATCGACCGATCTTCTAAAGACTCTTACAACATCTAAAGAACCTGTCGCAAACACGATTCCAATACTGGCGCATCCCGATAGGGGAGTTGGGAAATTGCCGGACTTTCGTTTAGGTTTTGTAACCCAGTTCTGCGCTATACTACAGCAACAGGATGTTGCAAATACGTTACCATCGCAAGCCGATGTACAATACTCGCATTCCAACTCGTGCGCCGGCGCGGTGTCGATGATAAACAAGAGGGACTTATGAGCAAGGGTCGTATTCTGGTCGTTGAAGACGATTTTGATATTTCCAACATGCTGCGCATCTACTTCGGCGCACAAGGCTACGACGTTCAGGTTGCTCCCAAAGGCGCGGACGCACTCAGCATGACGCGCAAGCAGTTGCCCAACCTGATCATGCTCGACATCATGCTGCCGGACATGAACGGTTACGATGTCTGCCGTGAACTACGCACCACCACACGGACCAGCCATATCCCGATCATCTTTCTGACGCAGAAGGACGAACGCAGCGACAAAATCCAGGGGCTGGAACTGGGCGCGGACGACTACATCACCAAACCGTTCGACATTGAAGAACTCAAGCTGCGCGTGCAAAACGCCATCTCTGCGGCGCAGCGTCAGACGCAGATCGACTCGCGCTCCAACCTGCCAACCGGACGGCTGATCGAAGACCAGTTGCGCAACCTGATGCGCACCAACAAGGACTGGTCGTACCTCGATCTCAAAGTCAATGGTTTCGACGCCTTCACCGATGTCTACGGCTTTGTGGCGGGCGATGAAGTCATTCGCTTCATTGCGCTGCTCGTCGGCGAAGTCATTGACGAGGCTGGCACGACTGACGACTACGCCGGACATCCGGGACGCGACAACTTCATCATTATCACCCACGCGCCCGACGCTGAGATGATGCGCCAGCGCTTGATCCAGCGCTTTAACGATGAAGTCCTGCAACACTATTCCTTTATTGACCGCGAGCGCGGTTACCTGCTTGTGCCAGACCCGACCTATGGCGAACGCCAGGTCTCGCTGATGACGCTGGCAGTTGGCATGGTGTCAACGCGCACGCACCAGTTCTCGGATATTCGCGAAGTGACAGAACTGGCGGCAGAAGATCGTCGGCGCGGGCTGACGGGCGACGACACCAGCAATTCGGGCATTTTGACATCGTGGTGAGCATAGACGCGCGCTCAAGATTGGGATCCCCCCGCCTGGCGCTGCGACACTCTGCGTAGATTTTTTGGCTGGGAATACGACTATGTTGGAATCAGGGCTTGTCATCTTCCTGCTTGTGGGCGCGGCGGCACTGCTTGGGTGGGTCTATTTCACAGTGCGCCAGCGCCGAGCCTCCAACGCCTCCACCGTTGACGAACCGCTGCAAGGCTACTTGAAGCTGGCAGGCAACGACGACGCGCTGCTGGTCGCCAGCGAACACGGCAAACTGCTGCATCTGAACACGACCGCGCAGAACTGGCTGCATATCGAAGGCGACGACCCCAATCTCGAATATATCGCCAGCCTTGCCCAGCCGACCGATCATTTTCTGGAACTATTCGCGGGCAACGCACGCGCCTCGTTCAACCTCGCCGGGCGCTGGGTAGAAGCCTCCGCCCACCGCATCCCGGCGGGTAGCGAAGCCCGCGTCGTTATCGTCATGCGGCCAGTCACGCCACAAACCGCAAGCGACGACAGCTACGACCTGTCACGCGCGCTCAACATCGTCAATACGATCGGCGAAACGATTGACGCCAGCCTGAGCATCGAACAGGTGCTGCAGGCACTTCTGGCGATCACGATGAAAGAACTGCCTGCCGACGCGGGCGAAATCACGATCTATGACCCAGAGACGAATACGCTCCAGCCACGCGGTTGGAGCGGCGACATTCGCTATGTGCTTGATCTGAATGATCGGGGCGGCAGCTACCGCATGGGCGAAGGCATCAGTGGCTGGATTGCCCAACAGCGCAAGCCCGTGCTGGTGCGCGATAAAGACGCGCGCGATTCGCTGCGCCCGCTGATCCCGACTGCCCCGTATAGCAGCTTTGTTGGCGTGCCGCTGCTGCTGGGCGACCGACTGATCGGGACGCTGGAACTGGCGAGCAAACAGACAGACACGTATGAACAGACGCATGTCACGCTCCTGCAAGCCTGTTCACGCGCGTTTGTCACGGCCATCTACAACGCCGAACTGTACGCACAGCAATCAACGCGGCTGCAAGACCTCGCCGCCCTGCCTGCCAACCTGCGAACCGCCAGCGACAAAGCCTCAATCTATAAGATGCTGGTCGAACGCACCGCCCGCCTGCTCGATGTCGAAATCGCAGGCATCCTGCTGTATGACGATCAATACAAGGCGCTGGTGGCGCAAGAGCCATTCGTCGGCTTGCCCGCGCACATCATCCGCAATTTCCGCATTCCCCTCCCTACAGGCAGCGCAGCGCGCGACATCTACGAGAAAGCGTCCATCTGGTCATCGGCAGAACTGAGCGGTGAACCGCTGGCACAGGAGATGCGCCTCGACATGCTGACCAACGCGGCGGGCGTGCGCGATATTCTGCTTGCGCCCATGCAGCTTGGCGACCGTCGCATCGGTATGTTACAGGCGAGCAACCGTCGCGCCCCCGGCGGCTTTACCCGCGCCGACGAAGACAACCTGCGAATGCTGGCAGCCCAGGCGGGCGTCGTCGTTGAGGAACTGCGCCTGTATGAACAGGAACTGCTGCGCGAAAGCGAAATGCTCAGCTTACAGGAGATTACGCAGGCTTTCAGCGCACTGACGTTTGAAGGCGATGTGCTGCTGAACGCCAACACCGAAGTCGCCAGGCTGATGGGCGTGGAGCGCTGCGGCGTTATGCTCTACGAACCGGACGCATCGCGGCTGATGGCACAACTGCCGATGTACGGTTTTGACGATGACATGATACAGCATTACCAGATCCCGTTGGAAGCAAACAGCGTCGTCTGGCACATGTGGCACGAGCAGGACTACTGGTTCACTAATGATGTCGATACCGACCCGATTGCGGTCGGGGCGGGCTTGGCAGACTTTGCCTCGCTGGTCGGCGTCAACAAGACGTTGATCGTACCGCTGTCGGCTGGCGGGCGGCGCTTTGGCATCTTGCAGGCATCGAACAAGATCAACGACGAAAACTTCACAGACAAAGACGCGCGGATGCTGACCATTCTCGCCGCCCAGGTCGCGGCGATGCTGGAAAACAGCCGCCTGTTCCGGGAGGCACAGCGCCGTGCCAGTGAAGCGGAAACGCTGCGCAAAATTGCCGAACTCGCGGGTAAAGTCCTGACGGCAGAAGACTCCTTCGCGCCGGTGCTGGCAGAGATTGCCCAGCTGCTCAACAGCCCGTTCGCCTTCATCAACGTGATCGACGTACAGACAGGCAACCTCGTCACCTATCCGCGCAACGTCTACGGCAACTACAGCGAGACCGAACCGCTGGTACAGGATGTCTTCAGCCCCGGTTACGAAAACAGCGTCTTCATGTCGCGCCGCTCGTTCATGAGCAACGACCTTGCCGATGACCCGCGCGTGCTGCCCGCCTACCGTGAGATCGGCACGAGCGTCAACCTGCGCCGGGCGATTCTTGTGCCGCTGGCGGTCGGCAAGACCAGCCTTGGTGAGCTTGGAGTTGCTAACCGCGATGACGAATACAGTGCCCAGGACCTGGAACTGATGGAGACGCTTGCGCCGCAGCTTGCTGCGGCGCTCGACCGTCTGCGCCTGTACGACGCAACCGGACAAAACCTGAGCCGTCGTATGCGTGAACTGGACGCCATCAGCCGCGTCACCAACGAACTGGCGCAAACGCTCGAACTCGACCATGTGCTGGATGTCATTCGTCAGGAAGCGACGCGCGTTACCGAGGCGAGCGGCTCGACCGTCGCGCTGTTCGATACTATCGATGAGCCAGGCGCAGAACTGACAGTGGATCGGCGCATTGGCGATGACTTGCAGGGCGTCGCTCCGATTGAGCTTGACGCCGCGTTGCGCGGTGCAGAGTCGGCCATTATCGAAGACTACGCAGACACGCATATGCTTGCCCCGCTGCCGGAAAGCGCGCGTTCGGCGGTCGCAGCCGCCATTCTCTACGAGGACCGCGTCGTCGGCGCGCTGCATCTCTACAGCGATCAGCCGCGCCGCTTTGACGCCCAGGCGGGCAGCTTCCTGCACACACTGGCGGCAAAAGCATCCCTCAGCTATGGCAACAACCTGCGCTACATCGAGAATACCGACCGCAGCAATCGTCTGCGCCGCCGCGTTGAGCAGTTGAACCAGATTTTCGAGATCGGGCAGATCGTCCAACATCACACCGAGCAGGAAACGCTGCTGGAGGCGATTGCCTACAGTATTCAGCAGAGCGTGGGCTTTGATATTGTCCTGATCGCCCTGGCAGACCCAAACAGCGGCATGCTGCGCCGCGTCGCCCAGGCAGGGATGCCAATTGATGCGTTTGATCGCTCGCGCGGCGACATCATCAGCATATCGCAGCTTGCGGCATCCCTTAATCCAGACTTCCAGATCAGCGAGTCCTATTTCCTGCCGTTTGAACGGCTGGCGGAATGGGCATTCCCGAACATGGCGGCGTTGAGCATGGTCTACAGCGGCAAGCGCACGCTGCACCCGCGCTCCCGCAGCGATTGGCGCGATGGCGATATGCTGCTCGTGCCGCTGCGAGGGGTGGACGGCGACCTGCTCGGTGTCATCAGTCTGGATCGTCCGTTTGATGGCAAGCGCCCTGAGCGTTCCACGATTGAAATCCTGGAAATCTTCTCGCATCAGGCGACGACCACGATGGAGAATGCGCGCCTGTTCGCAGAAAGCCGCTTCAGCGCTGACCAGCAGGTGCGTCTGAACGCCGTGCTGGAAGCGATTGCGCGCACGCTCGATACGACGGAAATCGTGCAGGCGGTAGCGGACGGGTTGCTCAAGCTGGTCGGCTTCCGCCGCATGACGTTCACGCTGCATGATCCGGACAATTCGGTTTTCCAGGTGGTGCGCGTCATCGCCGACCGGGACAAAGAACTGATGATCATGAGCGAGCGCCGCCCCAACCTGGCGCGGACGGCGTTAGGGCGCGTCTTTGAGACGATGAAAGATGTGCTGTACAGCGCCACCGATTCGGAAGGCGCGGTCTTTGACGATGTGCGCGCGTGGCGTGCCGAAGGCGAGCGCGTCACAATGATCGTGCCGCTGCTGGCAGGCGGGCTGTGCCTGGGCGCACTGCATCTTGGGAGCGATAACGAGCGTTTTGATGCCTACACCGAGATGCGCCCGCTGGTGCGCCGTATCGTCAACCTCGCGGCGATTGTGCTGCAAAACGCCCGCCTCTTCAATCAGGCGATCAACCTGCAACTCTTCAATGAGTCGGTCGTCGAGTCAATCCAGCAGGGCATCGTCGTGCTGGATAGTTCCGGTCTGGTGCGCACCGTCAACGACTATATGAAGCGCACCTATGGCTGGAACGAACGCGCGGTCCGCCAGGATTTGTTCAGCTACCGCCCGGTGCTGAAGTCCGTTCTTGCAGAGCCGGTGCGCGCTGTGCTGCAGGAAGCACAGCCTGCCGAACTGATGGAGCAGCGCATCACCGAAAACGGCGTGACGCGCATTCAGAACCTCTATCTCTATCCGCTGCTGGCATCCGACGCCGTGCGCGGCGTGGTGCTGCTGGTGGATGACATCACCGAACGCTACGAACTGGAGCAAAGCCTGAAGGCGCGCGAACGCCAGTTGAGCGCGCTCACCGAAGCTTCGAGCAAGCTGTCAGCATCGCTGGAGCGTGAGACGGTGCTGCGGACAATGTTCGACGCCATGCAGCGCGTTATGCCCTACGACTCGATGACACTGTGGCGCCTTGAAGAAGACAGATTCATGCTGGAAGCAGCACGCGGCGCAGACTATCTGACTGATGATGCGTCGATTACGATTGCTGACGAGCCAGTGCTGCACATCGTCGTCAACGAGCGCCGCGCTGTGGCGGACTCACGCCCCGAACTGCCGGGCGGGCTGCACGGGCAAAGCTGGCTGGCAGTGCCGATGATGCAGCAAAGCGACGTAGCCGGGCTGATTGTGCTTGCCAAGACGGAGCCGAAGTTCTACGACCCGCAGTCGGAACAGGCAGGGCTGGCGTTCGCAAACCAGGTCGCGGTCGCGCTGCAAAACGCCGCACTCTTCGACGAGACCAATTCGCAGATGGAGCGCCTGAGCCTGATCAACCGCGTATCGATGGCGCTGGCGCAATCGCTCGACAACGAGAACATCCTCGAAATCTCGCTGCGAGAAATCGCCAGCCTGCTCAGTGGAGATCGCGGGCGGGCGTACCTGTTCGAGCGCGAACTGGGACTGGCGCGCGCAGTCGTTGAATTCCCACGCGGCGAAGAAGCGCCGCAGCAGATCGTGAATGTGCAGACTGCCGCCACGCTGCGTCACGCCTTCAGCAGCGCGCAGCCGCTGATCATCGAAGACGTCAGTCTGTTGCCACAGGACCACGCACTGTATGCAGAGTCGGCAGAACGCGGCTTCAGCAGCTATGTGCTGATTCCCCTGCTCGTCGGCGGGATGCCGGGTGGCTTGTTCGAGATCGAATGCTATGGCGCGCCGCGCAGCATCAATCCGACCAAGATCGAACTGGCGCTGATCGTCGCCAATCAAGCATCGATTGCGGTCCTGAATGCCAACCTGCTTGAACAGACAATGGTGCGTACGCGCGAACTGGAGACGTTACTCGAAGCAGCACAGGCAACCTCCTTCACGCTTGACCTGGAAGAAGTGCTGCAAAGCGTGGTGCGCCTGACGGTGCAAGCGCTCGATATGGATGACTGCCTGCTCATGCTCTACGACAACGTCGAGGAAGAGCTGGAGGTCATGGTAGACTTCAACCGCTCCGGCGAGCGCGAAGCATTGATTGAGCCAGAAACCACGTATGACCTGCGCCAGTATGCCACCAAGCGCCAGGCGATGCACTCGCTTTCGGTGATGATGCTGCGTGTCGATGGCGACGCCAAAGATACGCGCGAACTGGAAGAGATGCGCTCACGCGGCGCGATCACCCGCATCTTCGTGCCGTTGAAGGCGCGCGACGAAGGCATCGGACTGTTGCAGGTGGACTCGCTCGCGCCGCACCGCTTCTTCACCCACCGCGAGGCGCGCATGGCGCAGGCACTCGGCGCACAGGCAGCAATCTCGATTGAAAACGCCCGCCTGTCTACCGAAACTGCGAACCAGGTCGCGCAGTCGCTGGTCATCAACGATCTCAGCCGTGCGATTTCAGCGACGATGGACATCAACGTCATGATGCGCATCGTCCGCGACCAGGTACCGATGCTGACCGACGCGGACGATGTCTATATCGCACTCTACGATCCGAAAACGCAGATTATCACGTTCCCGATGGCGGTGCATAAAGGCGCGGAGTTCAGTATCCCTGACCGGAAGATGGGCAAAGACGAAGTCTCGTTCGTCATTCGCAATCGACGGCCGCTGCCGCTCGGTGGTGAACACCCGACGATAGCCGAAGTCCGAAGCAACCTGGGCATCATCAATGGCGAAGGGGATGCCAAGCGTTACCTGGGCGTGCCGCTGATCGCAGGCGATCAGGTCGTGGGCGTGCTGGCGGTGCGCGACGAACAGCAGGCGCGTCCGTTCGGTTTGAACGACCAGCGTATCCTCACGACCATCGGCACGCAGTTAGGCGCGACGATCCAGAACGCGCAGCTTTTCCAGGAGATCAACGAGCGCGTGCAGGCGCGCACGATTGAATTGCAGCAGGAACGCGACCGCCTCGACGCACTCTACCGCATCACGTCCGAACTGGTCAGCACGCTCGACATCGAACCCGCGCTCAAACGCGCGCTGACACTGGTCACAGACACGATTGCCGCTGACGAGGGCGTGCTGCTGCTTCGGCATCCGTCAGAACCGCGCCTGTTTGCCTATGCCAGCGTCGTCACGCCTGTTGTGTCCTCCGCCCTAGCGACCCACCCGGCGGATATGCTTGGTGAATGGCTGCTGCAACAGGATAACGCGCTGGTAGTCGAAGACTTGCACCGTGCGCCCTACTGGAACGAAAACCTGCCCGGCGCGAAACCATGGCGCAGCGCGGTGGGCGCGCTGTTGGAAACCCAGAACGAAGTCAAAGGCGTAGCGGTCTTCCTCAGCCGTGAACCGGGTCGCTTCAGCGAGGCGCAGATGAAGCTGGTCAGTGCTGCCACCAATCAGATTGCTTCTGCGCTCAAAGATGCGGAACTCTACTCGAAAATCAAGGAAAGTAACGAGCAGTTAAGTACATCGCTGCGTGTGGCACAAGAGGAGCGCGGCAAGAGCAACGCCATTCTCGAAAGTATTGCCGACGGCGTGGTCGTGGTCGATTCAGAAGGCACAGTGCTGCTGATGAATGACGCAGCCGTCGAAATCCTGGATACCCCGCGTCAACGCGCGACCGATCAACTGCTGAAGGAACTGGCTTCGCGCCATGCCGACCCACAGACTAACTGGGCAGCGCTGCTCATCGGCTGGGTATCGGAAGCGAAACGGCGCAACGGACGTTTGTCGGTTTCGACAGTGCAGTTTGGTGAGAAAGTGATCGATGTCCAGCTTTCCCCCGTGATCACACCAGAGCAAACGCTCGGCACGGTAGCGGTCTTCCGCGACATCACGCGCGAAATCGAACTTGACCGCCGCAAGAGCGAATTTATTGCCAATGTGTCGCACGAACTGCGCACGCCGCTGACGGTCATTAAAGGCTATGCCGACATGATGGCGATGGCGGGCGTCAAATCGATGGATGAACTGCAATCGCGTTCGGTCGGCAAGATCCGGGAAAACACCGATAAGATGGCGACGCTGGTCAATGACCTGCTGCTCATCGCGCAATTGGACTCCGGTAAAGAGACACTCAATCTGGAAACGGTAGCCCTGGGCGATGTGATTGAGCAGGTGGTTGAATCACTGGCACAGACGCCGGAACACGCCGCCAAGCAGATTGCGGTTGAGCAGCGGGTTGCGCCAGATGTCCCGCTGATCGAAGCAGACCGCGCGAAAGTCGCACAAATCGTCACTAACGTTGTCGATAATGCGTTCAATTACACACGAGCCAATGGTAAGATCAGGATCGCGGTGGCGCGGCAGCCGGATCAGCAGCATGTGCTGATCTCGATTGCCGACAGCGGCGTCGGTATCCCGGACGAGTTCCGTGAACGGGTGTGGGATCGCTTTGAGCGTTACGAACCGCACGCCCTGGAACTGGCGGTCTCTGGCACGGGGCTGGGGCTGCCGATTGCACGCCAGTATGCCCAAATGCATCATGGGCAGATCTGGTTTGAATCGAAACTCAACAAAGGGACAACCTTCTTTATTGAACTCCCGGTCTTGCAATCGTCAACGAACGGGGACGCAGTGGCAACAGCAGAAAAGGTGGTAGAGGGCTAAGATGGCGAACATTCTGGTGGCAGAAGACGAACGTGACATTCGCGAACTGATCCAGTTGACGCTCTCGTTTGCAGGGCATAATGTGACGACCGTGCCGAACGGTGCGGAGGCAGTGGACGCGGCGCAAAAGATCAAGCCGGACCTGATCATGATGGATGTGCGTATGCCCAAGCTGACGGGCTACGAAGCGTGCCGCCAGATCAAGCAGATTGACGCGCTGAAAGCGATCCCGGTCGTCTTTCTATCCGCCAAAGGGCAGGACGACGAGATTGACGAAGGCTTGTCCGCAGGCGCAATCGCCTATATTCTGAAACCATTCGCGCCGCAGGATTTGATCCAGCGGGTGGGCGAAATTCTGCAAAACAAGGCGTAGCATGAGTGCGACGACGATTGACGGCGACCTGGTGCAATACGAGGTCTTGGGGCGCGGACGCCCGGTAGTCTTGCTGCATGGCTGGATCGGCTCCTGGCGTTACTGGGTGCCGACGATGCAGCAATTGCAATCGAAGTTCCGCGTTTACGCGCCCACCCTGTTCGGCTTTGGCGAATCGAGCAAGAATCCGCAGAAGTATTCGATAGAACACCAACTGCGGATGCTGGACGCCTTCACGCAGGAACTGGGGATGCCCAAAGTCGCGCTGGTCGGGCATGGGTTAGGCGCGCAGCTGGCGGCGGAGTTTGCCTGGCGCTACCCTGAGCGTGTGCCGCGCCTGATGCTGGTGAACGCACCGCTGTTCGACACCGGCGATCTCCAAGCGCGTTCCCCTGTGCTGCGCAAGGTCGTGGAAGTCGTCAACCGCCCGCAGTCGCCACCGTCCGGCGATGGTTACATGTCCGACGCACCAACGATCATGAACCGCAGCACGCTGATGCTCCAGCAGATGCGCCAGAACGCGCGCATCCCGCCGGAAGCCGCCAAAACCGAGATGACCGTGACTCTCAAGCGCTATGATGCCAAGCCTGTCAACCCGCTGAAGCCGATGTTTAGCGATAATTCGCTTGAAGCGCTGCTGGGGCGCTGCTTCAAACGTGGAGAACCGAACTACGACAAGCTGGCGGTCGATGCCGCCAAGACCGACCCGCGCGTCTTGACGACAACATCCAGCGTGTTCGACGCCGGGCAGCTACTCGATACATTGTGGCTGCTGCAAATGCCGACGCTGGTGCTGCACGGCGCGAACGACCGCCTGATAGAACCACCGAATCGCGATGTGGCGCGCCACGTTACGCAGGAAAAGACGAACCTGTTGATGCCCGCGCCGCTGCCGAACGTCGGGCACTTCCCGATGCTGGAGTACGAGCGCTTCGCCAGCGTGGTCAGTTGGGTACTGGAAGCACCAGAACTGGATCCTGCAAAGCTTCCAGAGTTGTTCCGCAGCGGCTGGGAGCGACGGGTACGATAGAAACATAACGATGGCGCATATCTGGTGTCTCTCTGCCCCGCTGTTCAGTCATACCGATTGGGGCGGATTCCTCAAAACCGCACAACACTTGCAGGCAGGCGGGCATCGCGTGACGTGGGTCAGCGAAGACGGGCTGCGCGGCGCGGTCGAACGGGCAGGCGTGCCGTTCGCTGCCATCGAACGCAGCGGCTGGTTGTGGCCCCCGCCGCCAGCGCCAGACGTGACAACGCTCAAGCCTGCCGAAGCCGTCATGCTGCGCTACCGCCGCGCGCTCGACACATGGATGAGCGAAGACCTGGTGGGCGCAGCCGTCGAGTCGATCCTCAGGCTGGCAGCGCAGCAGGGCAAGCCCGACCTGATCATGACCGATCCGTTCCTGAGCGCGGCGGCGCTGGCAGCAGAAGCGCTGGACGTGCCGCTGGTGGTGTGTGGCTGGCTGGCGCAGCGCGAAATGCGCGATGAGTTCCTGTTCCCGGTGCAGAAGACGCTCGGCAGCGACAGCCGCGAACGGCTGGAACGGCTGGGTGCGCGCTTCGGCTTGCAGGGGCACTACTTCTCGCCCGGTCCGACGCCCGCTATCCTCAGTCCGCATCTGCACATCAGCTATTTCACACCGCGCTGGTATATCGCGGACGAGGACACACTGCTGCCACAAACGCTGTTCGTCGGCGGTGCGCCGCAGCCGCCCACCGACGCACCACCCACGTGGTTGACGGACATCCCCGCCGATGCGCCAATTGCGTTGATCACGCTTGGCACGACGTTCGCGGGCGATCTCGGCTTCTATTCGTGGGCAGCACAGGCAGCAGCGCGGGCAGGGTTCGTGCCGATTGTGGTGATCGGCTTCCACCCATTCACGGCGGAGGAGAAGGCACAGTTAAAGGCGGCGCTGCCGAAGACGACGCGGCTGCTGAACTGGATACCGTTCGACCATGTGCTGCCGCGCACCCGGCTGATGTTCCATCATGGCGGCATGGGGACGACGCATGCGGCGCTGGTGCATGGCATTCCGCAGGTGGTCGTGCCGCACGCCGCCGATCAGCGCGGGCAGGCAAGGCGGGCGGCGCAAGCGAAGGTCGGGCTGAACCTGACGGCGCATGATGTGAAGCAGGGGATGTTGTTTCAGGCGGCGCGAGCACTGGCGAGTGACGCAGCTGTGCTGGAGACCTGCCGTTCGTTCGCCGACGAGATGGCGGCGCTGGGCGGACCGGCGCGGGCAGCTGCGGCAGTGGAGTTACTTATGCAGCGATAGACCCTTGAACACGCGATCGCACTTCTCCTTCTTGTCGCGCAGCGCAAACCCCACCAACCTCAACTCCTCGCGCGGCACGGCAAGCACCACCGCGCGGTTGTCAACATCGTTTCCCGTCTTGAACAAGTCTTCGGTGAAGATCGCAAGCTGGATGCCCTCTGCCATCGCCTGATTATAAGCAGCGGCGATTTGCTCTGCGCTTGCGGCAAAGACCATTGTCGGTTGTACAAACATCGGCAAATACTGGTTGCCAGACCCATCCTGATACGGCTCCCCCATGACACCAGGGACAGTCGCCGCAATGCCGCTGACCAGAAAAGCGGTCACGTTCAGTTTCTGCCACATCTGCAAATCGTCACGCAGCACCACAACAATTTTCGTATCGAAGGTCATTATTCGTCTCCTGTCATGAACAGACTATCCGTTCATGCTACAGGTACACAAGCGGTATGTCTTTCAGAAAATTGATCTGTTCACGATTGCAACGCGCGCGCATACGCCCCCGGCGTGACACCCATGATCCGACGGAACGTGGTCGTCATATGGCTCTGGCTGCTGAACCCAGTAGCATACGCTACGTCAGCCAGTGCCCTTCCCTGACGAATGAGCCGCTGCGCGTGTTGCACCCGTATGCCCTCCAGATACGCATGAGGGGGCAAGCCTGTTTCGGCTTTAAAGATGCGTATCAGATAGTACGGTGTCCAATGCACCACTGCCGCCAGTTCGCGTAGGGTTATGTCTTGAGCATAATGCGCCTGCATATACTCGCATACCCGTTGAATGGAGTGATTGGCGCGACGACGCAACAGCGCGTCGGGCGTGGGCATCTCGGCATAACTGCTAATCAAGCCCGCCAGCAGCAGTCGATAACGAGACTGGATTTCCAACGGACTCACATGCGGCGTCTCAAGATCACGATGCAATTGCTCCCACGCCGAAAACAACGCCGGATGGTCTATGACGCGCTGATGAAACCAGGGGATGGCGCGCGTTGAAGCCGCACCGCCAAAATCAGCGACTTCAGCAGCAACCGTCTGGAAATCTTCAATCGTAGGGTAAATGGCGCGGTAGAAAAAGCCGGACGGAATCGCCGCTTCGCCTGTATGAACTTCCCCCGGATTAATGATGATGAGACCACGAGGAGGGGTGATGAAGTTGGTGCTTTCACACAGGAAACGCTGCACCCCTTGCTCGACCATACCGATGACATAAGTTTCATGGCTGTGGCGCTTGAAGCTATGACGAACAATCCTGGCGCGATAGAGTGCCAGATTATCCAGCATAGGCGTGTGCCAGAGGTGGGCAACGTCCTGTTTCAAGCTCAACTACTCGTCACATATACTCCGGCGCGTTCATGCCCAGCAGGCCCAGCACGCGCGCGAACACCGCCCGCGCCGCGCGGTAGAAGCGCAGCCGCGCCTTCGCCACTTCCGGCAACACCTCGCTGTGCAGCACACGCACGTTGTCGTAGATCGGATGGAAGGTCTGCGCCAGTTCGAGCGCGTAGAACGCCACACGATACGCTTCCAGATTGCGCGCCGCCTGTTCGATCACCTCGCCCAGTTCCAGCGCCTTGCGGATAAAGCGCAGTTCGTCCGCGCCGAGCAGCCGCACATCCGCACCGTCATCGCTTACACCGCGCGCCGTCGCCTCGCGGAAGATACCTGCACAGCGCACATGCGCGTTCTGGATATAGTAAACCGGATTCTCGTTCGACTGGCTCACCGCCAGATCGAGGTCGAACGTCAGGTGCGTGCTGGGGGTGCGTGCCAGCATGAAGTAGCGCACGGCATCCGCCGCCGCTGCCGGGGTGATGCGCTCGCTCACCAGTTCCTCGATCAGGTCGTCGAGCGTGTCAAAGACGCCGCGCCGCGTGGACATACGCACTTCCTTGCCGTCGCGCATCGTCCGCACCATCTGGTTGATGATGACCCGTATCTTCGATGGGTCTTCGCCAAGCGCACCAACCGCATATTGCACGATCTTGTACTGCGTGCCGTGATCCGCACCCAGGATATTGACGGCAATGTCAAACCCGCGCTTGAGCTTGTTCATGTGATAGGCGATGTCCGGCAGCGTATACGTCGGTTCGCCGCTGCTCTTGACCAGTACGCGGTCTTTGTCATCGCCGAACGCTGTCGTGCGGAACCATACCGCCTCACCCTTACCGCCCGCTTCAGCGCGGGTCTCATCGTCGGCATTTTCCGGCAGCGCGGCTTTATAGACATGCCCGCGCTCCTGCAACTCCTCCAGCGCCGTCCAGATCGCACCGCTTTCGTACAGGCTGTTCTCATTAAAGAAGACATCGTGCGTAATCTTGATGCGTGTCAAACTCTGCTTGATCCAGTCGAACATGCGCTTTTCAGCATAGTCTTTAAACGGCTGCCAGTCGGCATCCACCAGCGCTTCGCCGCGCTCCTTCACCAGATCAGCGGCGAAATCGAGCAGGTACTCACCCTGATAGAACTCGTCGGCAGGCGGGACTTCGACCTCACGCCCCAACGCTTGCAGGTAGCGCACGCGCAGACTGTTGCCCAGGTTGCGCATCTGCCGCCCTGCGTTGTTAAAGTAGTATTCGCGCTCGACCGTATACCCTGCTGCCTCCAGCACGCGCGCAGTCGAATCGCCAATGATGCCGCCACGTGTGCGCCCAATCGTGATCGGACCCGTCGGGTTGGCACTGACGAACTCCACCTGCGCCCGCTTGCCGCTGCCGATGTCCAGCGCAAACAGCGCATCGCCTTCCACGATGATCGCCTCAACCTGCGCCTTCAGCCAGTCTTCGCTCAGCCGAAAGTTGACATAGCCGGGCGGCGCGACCTCGACCGCCGCAATGAAGTCCGCGCTGGCGATATGCTTCGCGATGCGATTGGCGATTTCCAGCGGCGGAAGCCCGGCAGTCTTCGCCAGCGCCAGCGCCACTGATGCAGCGTAGTCGCCCTGTTCCGGGCGCTTGGGCGGGCGAATATCGACTACAGGCAGTTCAAACGCGGGCAGATCACCCGCCGCCTGTGCAGATACCATGGCGTTCGTCACCAGAGCAGCAATTTCATTCGGCAGCAGTTTCAAGATATAGACTCTCCGTTTATCTGAAAACCCTCACCCCCAACCCCTCTCCCATGCGATGCTAACGCATCGGGGGAGAGGGGCTTCCAGACAAGGCGTTCAAAGTCCCTCTCCTCCGTGAGCGTAGCGAACGAGTGGGAGAGGGATTTAGGGTGAGGGAATAAAATATCCAATCTTCGTCAGCATCTCCCGCAGCGTCTCCAACGGCAACCCAACCACATTACTGTAGCTGCCGTCGATGCGCGTTACCGGGCGGAAGCCCTCATGCTGAATAGCATAGCTGCCCGCTTTGTCGAACGGGTCGCCCGTCGCGATATAGGCGTCAATCTCGGCGTCGCTGTAGTCACGCATCGTGACGGTCGTGAGCGTGAGTTCGGTCAAAATGGGCAGGACGTGTTCTGCCTTTAGAGACATGGCGGTTGTAGGGGCAGGATGTATCCTGCCCGCTCCCGGATAAACCATCGTCAGCGCCGTACACACAACATGATCGCGCCCACGCAACCGTCGCAGCATCGCGCGGGCATCATCGGCATCCACAGGCTTACCGAGGATATCGCCTTGCAGCACACCAATCGTATCTGCCGCGAGAATGACAACCGTATCGGCTGCCAGAACGACGACTTCATCTACCTCACCCCCGTCTCCCTCCTTCCGCTCTGCACTCGGTCGCCGTAAGCGGAGAGGGGTGCGACTCACTTCTGATCGGGATTTAAGCGGGGTGAGGTTTGTCGCCACCGTCTGCGCCTTCTCGATGCTCAGACGGCGCACATAATCCAGCGGCGCTTCACCCGCGCGCTGAGTCTCATCAATATCCGGCTTGATGACGGTAAAAGCGATACCGAGCGATGCGAGAAGTTCACGGCGGCGCGGCGAACCGGACGCCAGCACGAACGCTGTCTCAGGCGCGCCCGTTGCCATTGGCGTCGTCATCGTCGTCGTACTCTTCGTCCCAGTCTTCGTCGTCGTCCCAATCTTCGTCGTCCATCCAGTCCATGCCATGCACATGACCGTGCTGGAGTTCTTCCTCAGTCGCTTCACGCAGTCCGACAACTTCGACATGGTACGTCAGCGTCTTGCCTGCCAGCGGTGGGTTAAAGTCAATCGTCACGACCTCATCACCGATTTCACGCACGAACGCCACGTAAATATCGCCTTCTTCGTCTTCGACCTCAATCGCCATCCCGACTTCTAGGTCTTGCATGTGTGCCACGTCTTCACGCGGAATTTCGTCAATGTCTTCGGGATCGTATTCGCCGTAGGCATCGTTGGGTTCCAGCGTGACGCTCATCTTGTCACCCAGTTTCTTGCCCGTCAGCGCCGTCTCCAAGCCCGGCACGATATTTTCCGCGCCGTGCAGATATTCCATCGGTTCGTCCGCTTCCGTCTGTGCAACCACCTGCCCCTCGACTTCGAGCGAGTACGCGAGGCTGACGACGACACCATCTGCGATCAGATTGGGGGTCATGAGGTATCCTTTCCTAGACCCGAATTGCGGATCGATTTTAAGCGAGGATGCGCGATAAATCCACCATACCTTTAACTTTCCCACCACGTCATTTCGGGTATAGTTATCGTCAGATCGTCGTTTCAAATCCGTTGCTGAATTTTCATGCAGACGCCTATTCGCCCCGCGCGTCGCGGGACATTACTCCTGTTTGTTGTGATTCACGCCGTACTGATCACGGTCGTCAACCTTCTGCTGTTCGCCAACGGCACGTTTCATCCGCTGCTGGCATGGACGAGCGGCATGGTCGGCGGCACGCTGGTCGTCAACGCTGTGCTGCTGGTCATCCTGATCGGCGGCATCTGCCTGTGGTTCGGGCGGTTGCGCCCGTATGATGTCGGCTGGATTCCGGCACATTTAGGCGCAGGCGCGCTGGCGACACTGGCGTTATGGGCAGCAGCCCAGGTCATTCATGTGCTGTCGGGTTGGCTGACACACGGGCAGATCGCGCTTGCGCCACCGCTGGCGGCAGGTGGCGCGGTCGTGCTGCTCGGCTTACTCATGGGGCAGGTGTTCGGCAACGCGCTCTTTGAAGAGCTGGCATATCGTGGCTTCCTGTTCCCACAGCTCTACCTGCGTATTCACGGCGATGGTCAGCAGCCCTGGCTGCGCTTCCTGCTGACGCTGCTCATCTCACAGACGATCTTCGCGCTGGTGCATATCCCCAATCGGCTCTATCTCGGCATGACCATCAGCGAGATCATCCCCGATCTGGCGCTGCTGACCGTTTGGGGCGTGCTCTTCACGCTGATCTACCTGCGCACCGACAATCTGTTTCTGGTCGTGGGTATTCACGCGCTCGGCAACGCGCCAACCACGCTCTTCGCCACCGCGCCTGCATTGCAGGGCAGCGGCGCGTCGCTGCTGATCTACGCGTTGGCGGCAGTAGGCGTATTCGGCTTGCCGCTGCTGCTGCGCGCCTGGCAGAGACGACCGCGCAAGCCCGATGCGCCAGGTAGTCAGGATGAGGCTGGCGACGGGCTTATGTCTGGGGCGATGCCGGAGTCGTTGTGACGTCTAGTATGTAAGGGCTTGCGTACAAGCGGTTGAGCGCGGCACAAAGCCGATCTTGTCCTTGATTAGTTCAAAGCTGGGCTTCGGCTGCTGGTACACCCAGCCGACATTTTGCACCTGTGCGCCAGGCGCATCGAGATCAAGCCAGTAACAAACGCCTTTGTAGGGACAGGTATAGGTGCGCTCCGTCACACGCAGGTAGGTCATGTCTACAGCTTCCGGCGCGAAGTACCAGTTCCCTTCAACAGTGATCACCGATTGATTGAGGATGCCTGTTGCGATGACGTCGCCCGTATGGGTTTGGATGGTGTGGGTGGTCATGTATCCTCATGCTTCATTGTTTGTTGATCTCAGAATGCATGAACCACCTTAATTTTACCTTACGCCGGGGACATTTCACGAACTTCATGCATCGTTTCTGCATGCGCATGGCTCACCCGCCGTGCGTGTGCCGTCATCGGCAAGCCGCCCTTCGGTATCAGTGTGATCAGCGCTTCAGGCGTCACCACCTGCCCCGGCGCAAGTTCGAGCGTCCAGCGCTGCACGATGGTCGCCAATAGCAGCCGCGCCTCCATCATGGCAAAGCTGTTGCCAATGCACACACGCGGTCCGGTCGAGAACGGGATGTAAGCGTACTTGCGAATTTGCTTTTCCTGTTCTGGCTCAAAACGCTCCGGGCGGAACACGTCAGCATCATCGCCCCACCAGCGCGGGTCACGATGCGTCACGATTGGGAAGATGTTGACGCTCGAGCCCTTCGGGATCAGCACATCCCCCACCTGCACATCGGCAATTGCCGCGCGCCCGAAGACGGGCACGGCGGGCATCAGCCGCATCGACTCTTTGACGACCATCTCCGTGTAGGGCAAGTTGCGCAGGTCTGCCAGCGTCGGCGCACGCCCTGCCAGCACACGATCGACTTCCTCGTGCAGCTTTTCGCGTACATGCGGGTTACGTGACAGCAGCATGAAGGTCCAGTTCAGCGAGTTGGCGGTCGTTTCATGCCCTGCCATGAACAGTGTCACCAGTTCGTCGCGCACCTGCTCGTCGGTCATGCCGTTATTGTCGTCGTCGCGTGCTTCCAACAGCATCGAAAGCAGGTCGCCTTTGTCCGTCCCCTGCGCGCGGCGCTCAGCGATCAAGCCATAAAACATCTCGTCCACATCGCGGATAGCGCGGCGCTTGCGCAGTTCGTTCGGCGTCGGCACCCAGACCGGGATGAACGAATTCTGGTCGTTTGAGCTTTCCTGAAACACCTTCATGATATGTTCCATGCGGTCGGCGTCGCGGCTGCCATCGACATCGAACACCGACTTAGTGACGATCTTGTACGCCAGCCCCGCCATCTCGTGCGCCACATCCATGCGCACGCCATCGCGCCAGTTGCGCATCTGCGCCAGCGTGTAATCCACCATCACTTCGGCATACCCTTCAATGCGTTTGGCATGAAAAGCGGGCTGAATCAGCTTGCGCTGGCGCTTCCAGAAGTCGCCGTCGCTGGTCACCAAGCCGTTGCCCATAAAGCGCGCCATCCCACGCTGGCGATCTTTGTAGCCATGATCCTTATGGAACTTGTCCGACTGCGTCAGCAGGATTTGCTGGTAATGATCGGGATGGGCGAACATGAAGTTATGCGAGTTACCGAAGCTGAGCTTCCAGACATCGCCATACTTCTTAAAACCGCCCTGAATGGAGCCGAGGAAATCCTTGCCGATTTCAGTGCCCAGTTGCAGTTGCTCGATGATATTGTTTGCGGGTTTAGGTCCCGGCACAGTCGATTGCACAGTTGACATACAAGACACTCCGAAAGATAATGGACATCACGTTTAATATCTAGATGATATAAAAACTGGTTTGGCTGTCAACAACGAGGTTGGGCGCAATGAACAATACTGGACACATGTCTACTGAATCCGTCGCAGAAAAGCTGGATCGTCGCCAGCGTCGCACGCGGACGGCACTACGCAAAGCGCTGATGGAACTGATTATCGAAAAGAGCTTTGACGCCATCACGCTCCAGGATATTGTCGATCGGGCAGACATCAGCCGCGCTACCTTCTACCTGCACTACAAGGATAAAGAAGATTTACTCTTCAAGAGCATGAAAGATATTTACGACGAACTCGCCAGCAAGTTGCACGGCATCCACAATCAGGATGAAGTGCAGAAAGCGGTTGCCACCGGTAATCACGACTACTTCTGTGACCCGACGGACTTCCAGCATGTGGCGGATCATGCGGATTTCTACCGCGTCGTGCTGAGCGAGCAAGGTGTAGCGTCGTTTGTGGTGCAGGTGCGCAAGTATCTGGCACAGGTGATGTACACAGACTTCTGTGGTTTGATCGAGGCAGGCAGCGAGTCACGGCTGCCTGCTGATTTTGTCGCGCACACGCTGGCGGGCGCACAGGTCGGCGCGATTAGCTGGTGGCTGGAACATGGCAAGGAGTACACGCCGGAGCAGATGTCGCGCCTGTTCTACTACCAGATGGCGTTTGGCTTCTGGTGGGCGTTAGGCGCTCCGGCGGGGTCTCCGCCGGAGGATGTGAACCTGGATTAGCGCCGACCCGACATATAGACGGTCGCGCTGCACGCTCGACCGTTGAGCGTCTCGTTGAAGACCAGTTCACCGTTCAGGGAGGTCGCCGATGTAAACGTCAGTCGCAACTGCGAATTGGATGTACCGCCAAAATCGAAGTTGCCCATGTACATGTTGCCGCCCTGAAATACGAAGCGGTCGCCATCCACGATGATTACAGACGCATCGCCCGTCGTACTGATGTCTGCCACAAAATTCACGCGGCCAAACACGTCCACTGTCGGCACGGTGACGCTGTTACTGCCGCTGCATGACACCGCCATGTTCGCGTTCAGCGTTAGCGACCAGCGACCAGACTGCGGCACAATCGACCCGCCTACCGTTGTGCCGCCCGCTGCCGGGGCAGGATCGCTGCTGCTGGCGGGGGGTGGCGGCGGGTTGCTGCTCGTGATCGGCACAATGGGCGGCGCGGCGACTTCGCCTACAGCATCACAATCGCCTTGCTCATCCACCTGCTCACGCGCCACCCAGAGTTCACTCGCGGCGGATTGCGGCGCTGCCTGCTCTTTGTCAACGAGGAACCATTCGCTCCCGTCGTCCGCCACTGCAAAGCCGATCACATCCACATCGACATTGGGCGGCAGGAAAGCGACGGACGAACGATTCGTCCCCGGTCCTACGCGCAGCTGCGCCGTGTTCGCCGTATCGACGCTAACGGTGCAGGGCTCGGCGGGTGTCGATACAGTTGTGGTGGCGGCGTCATCGCCCGCCGTCGCGACCACATCATCGCCCTCGAAGCTGTCGATCATCTCGATGATTGCTGTGAGCGTTGTCTCAATTTCATCTGGCGGGGTCACAGCATCCAGCGTCACGAATAGATTGTCGCCCACGCGCGCGGTCGCAAACATGAAAACATCATTCCGCTCCACAGCGGTATAGATCACCGCGTCAAAAGGTGTTGACGGCAGTGGAAGTATTTCATCATCCACCGACTCGTCATATTCTGCTTCGTACGCGATCATCAGCGCTTCGGTTGCATTGACGGGCGTCTCGTCATCGAGAATGCGCTCCATCGCGCGCGGATCCAGTACCAGAATCGACGAATCGCCGTTTTCAAACAACGACCCGGCTCCAAACTGATTGACTTCTTCCCAACCATCGGGAATGACCATTGTGTAACCGCCGTTAAATTCGACGGTTTCACCCCGTTGCGCCAGCGCGGGCAGCGCCCACAGGCACGTTACCATCAACAACAAGAAACGAACAATACGCATAAGGGGTTCTCCCCAGAACTCGTTGGACGTGCAGACATTGACACATAGCGTATAGATGCCAATAAGCCTGATAATACAATTCTATATAAATGCAGTTTGCGATTGCGTAAAGAAGGGCGAGAAGGGAAGAAACGTAACCTAACGCAGCGACACAGAGAGGGCGGTGCAGGGACGACCGGCTTGGTCACCCGTACAATTTTCCCTGCGCTTTCTATGTCCCTGCGTTAAGGTATCTTGGGGACTAGTTGTGATCCTTCAACGCGCCGTGCGCAGCCGCCAGCCGCGCCACCGGCACGCGGAACGGCGAGCAGCTCACATAATTCAGCCCGGCGTTATGGCAGAACATGATGCTCTTCGGGTCACCGCCGTGTTCACCGCAGATGCCGATTTCCAGATTCGGACGGGTCGCGCGCCCCTTCTCGACCGCAAAGCGGATCAGCGATCCGACGCCCTGTTCGTCCAACACCTGGAACGGATTTTCCGGCAGCAAGCCGTTTTCGACGTATTGCAGCAGGAACTTGCCCTCGGCGTCGTCGCGGCTGATGCCGAACGTCGTCTGTGTCAGGTCGTTGGTGCCAAAGCTAAAGAACTCGGAATACTGCGCCATCTTGTCGGCGATCAGTGCTGCGCGCGGCAGTTCGATCATCGTGCCGACCTTGTAATAGAAGCACAAGCCCTCTTTGTTGAACATCTCTTCCGCCACGCGGTCGATGATCTCCTTGAGTGCCTTGACTTCACTTTCGGTACACGTCACCGCGACCATGATCTCGGCACGCACATCCACACCTTCCGAAATCAACTGGCACGCCGCGCGGAAGAGTGCCCGCACCTGCATCTCGTTGATCGCCGGGCGGACGATGCCGAGCCGTGCGCCGCGCAAACCGAGCATCGGGTTGAATTCTTGCAGATTTTCGACCGAACGCATCAACTCTTCGATGCGCGTCAGTTCGTTCGGGCGGTCGCCGAGCAAGCGCAAGCCAGCCGCGCGCAGCGCCAGTTGTTCGTGGTTAGGCATAAACTCATGCAGCGGTGGGTCGAGCAGGCGGATGATAACGGGCAGCCCATCCATCGCCTTGAGGATGCCGTAGAAGTCATCGTGCTGGAAGACTTCAAGCTGTTCGAGATACCGTGCCTCTTCTTCGCTGTTCGGCTCGCTCAATATCATCGCCTGCACAATCGGCAGCCGTTCTTCCTGGAAGAACATATGCTCTGTGCGGCACAAGCCGACGCCTTCCGCGCCGTAATCGCGCGCGCGGCGGGCATCTTTTGGATAGTCGGCGTTGGCATACACATGCAGCTTGCGGAAATCATCCGCCCATGCCAGCAGCTTGCGCAGGTTGGTTTCGCGCGCGAAATCCGGTTCGACACGCTCGATTTCACCGACGAAGACTTCACCCGTGCCACCGTCAATCGAAATCGTATCGCCTTCGTTGACGACGTTATCGTTGACGCGCATCCGTCGCCCCTTGACATCGATCTCCAGCGATTCCGCACCACAGACGCACGGCACACCGAACTGACGCGCGACGACTGCCGCATGACTGGTTGCCCCGCCGCGACTGGTCAGTATACCCTTCGAGGCGAGCATCCCGTGTACATCGTCCGGCTTGGTTTCCGGGCGCACCATGATGACTGCTTTGCCCGACTTACCCCACTTTTCGGCAACATCGGCGTCAAACGCGACGATGCCGACTGCCGCGCCCGGCGAGGCATTGATGCCCTTGGCGATAAAACGCCCTGCCTTGACCGCTTTGTCCTTCAGGTCAATATCGAACTGCGGGTGCAGCAGTTGCAGCACATGATCCGGCTTGACGCGCAGCACAGCTTCCTGCTTGCTGATCATGCCTTCCTGCGCCATTTCGACGGCGATGCGGACGGCGGCGCGTGCGGTACGCTTGCCGTCGCGTGTTTGCAGCATCCACAACTTGCCGCTTTCAATCGTGATTTCGACATCCTGCATATCGCGATAGTGCTTTTCCAGACGGTCCGCAATCGCGATGAATTCGGCGTAGACTTCCGGCATTTCGCGTTCCAGGTCGGCAATCGGCTGCGTGTTGCGAATACCCGCCACCACGTCTTCGCCCTGCGCATTCATCAGGTAATCGCCAAACAGCCGCTTTTCGCCTGTCGCGGGGTTGCGTGTGAAGGCGACGCCCGTGCCGCTGTTCGCGCCCAGGTTGCCGAAGACCATTGTTTGCACGTTGACGCCCGTCCCCAGGTTGTGCGGGATGCCTGCCGCGTTGCGATAATCGAACGCGCGCTTACCATTCCACGACTTGAAGACGGCTTCGACCGCGAGTTCGAGCTGGCGCAGCGGGTCCTGCGGGAACGGCTCACCGACTTCGGCGGCGAAACGCTGCTTGTATTCGTTGGTCACGCCAAACCAGTCTTCAGCGTTCAATTCGGTGTCGGACTTCACGCCGCGCTGCTTTGTGACTTCGGTCAGATAATGCTCAAACACGTCATCATCAATGCCCATGACGACAGAGCCAAACATATGCACCAGGCGGCGATAGGCGTCATACACGAAGCGTGCGTCGCCCGTCAGCTTGACCATCGTCTCAGCGATGGCGTCATTCATACCCAGGTTCAGCACGGTGTCCATCATGCCGGGCATTGAAAACTTCGCGCCGGAACGCACGCTAACCAGCAGCGGCTTCTCGGTGCTGCCAAAACGCTTGCCCGTACGCTCTTCCACGCCCTTCAGCGAGTCCAGCACCTGCTCCCACATGCCTTCCGGGAAGACACCATTCGCGTCCATGTAGGCGTTGCAAGCCTCGGTGGTGACGGTGAAACCGGGCGGCACGGGGACGCCCGCGCGCGTCATATCGAACAAGCCCGCGCCCTTGCCGCCCAGCAGAGAGCGCACCGCATCCCACGATGGGACGAGCGCTTCAACGGCTTCGATTTCGTCGAACAGATAAACCCAACGCTTCTCTGGCGTTGGCTTTACCGTGCGCTTCTTGGCACGGTCAACAACGGGTGAAGTAACTGCGACCATGTGTGAATCCCCCTAATATGGTCAACATAGTGATAAACAAGGGGTTTCAACCCCTTGCGAGAAACCAAATAACCGAATAAAGGGCTTCAGCCGCTTTTGAGCCCTTGTGAGAGCCATACACGGCATGGGGCTAAAGCCCCTTGCTCGAGAGACAGATAGTCCCATTGAATTGTTGCTTTCCCTGCCATCGCCCCCTACTGACAGACGACAGGGATTTAACAGACAATTGTCATGAGACGCGCGGCTGATAGGTCTTGAGCGAGCGGATGTACTGCGCACGCTCGAAGGCGCTGGGGTCGGCAGCGTTCATCTGGCTGACGCTGCCACGCATCTGGCGCACGGAGGCGTAATCATGCTCCTCCATCCACTTGCGCATCCCCATCTCCACGACGCCAAGATGCTCAATGCCACTGCGCAGCAGTGCCGATGCCATCATCGTCACATTCGCGCCCGCCATCATCATCTTGATCACATCATGTCCGGTGTGAATGCCACTGGTCGCCGCCAGGTCAGTGTGAACGCGCCCGAAGAGCAGCGCGACCCACGTCAACGGCAGCCGCAGCGCCTGCGGCGTACTCAACAGCACGTTCGGCACGACTTCCAGCGTCTCCAGGTCAATGTCCGGCTGATAGAAGCGGTTGAACAGCACCAACCCATCCGCGCCTGCCACCGCCAGCTTGTGCGCGGTATGGGCGAGATTGCTGAAGAACGGGCTGAGCTTGACTGCGACAGGAATGCTGATCGCCGCTTTGACTGCACTGACGATCTCCAGCATGTTCGCCTCGACCGTTTCGCCACTTTCATGCACGTCGGTCGGAATGCTGTAGATGTTCAGCTCGAGCGCGTGCGCCCCGGCGCTTTCCATCTTGCGCGCGAATTTGACCCAACTGCCGGGCGTCGTTCCGTTCAGGCTGCCGATGATCGGGATGCCGACCGTCTTGCGCGCGTTTTCGATCAAACGCAGATAGTCTTCTGTTCCGGCATGATAAATGTCCGGTTCGGGAAAGTAGGTCAGCGCTTCGGCAAAGCTCTCTGTGCCGTAGACCATGTAGTGGTGCATCGCCTCGCGTTCCTGGCGGATTTGCTCCTCAAACAGCGAGTACAGCACGACCGCCGCGGCTCCGGCTGCTTCCATACGCTGGATGTTTTCGAGCTTTTCCGACAGCGGACACGCCGAGACTACCAGCGGCGAGCGCAGCGTCATTCCCAGATAGTTCGTGGATAGGTCAATCATGATTACTTTCCTCCGCCATTCACGGGTCGCGATGCCAGATATTCATACAGCGCCCATTGCAGGCGCACGTCTTCCTGTGCCTGCGCGAACAGTTCGCGCGCCACATCCGGCTTGCTCAGTTCCAACATGCGGAAACGGTTCTCCATACGCAGGTACTCGATCAGCGGCAGCTTCGGCGTGCGTGAGTCGAGTGTCAGCGGGTGTTCGCCTTCGCTGTGTTTGTCCGGGTTGTAGCGGTAGAGCAGCCATTGACCGCTATCGACCGCCGCCTTCTGGTTGCGCATCGCCGTACTCATGTTGATACCATGCGCGATGCAGTGGCTGTAGGCGATGATAAGCGACGGACCGTTATATGCCTGCGCTTCGAGGAAGGCGCGCAGCGTTTGCTCGTCCTTCGCACCCATCGCCACGCGCGCCACATAGACATGCCCGTAACCCATCGCGATCATGCCCAGGTCTTTCTTACCCAGCGGCTTGCCGCCCGCCGCGAATTTGGCGACGGCTGCGCGCGGGGTCGCCTTCGACATCTGCCCGCCTGTGTTGGAGTAGACCTCGGTATCCATGACCAGAATGTTGACGTTGCGCCCACTGGCGAAGACATGATCCAGCCCGCCAAAGCCAATGTCATACGCCCAGCCATCGCCACCGACGATCCAGACATCCTTCTTGACCAGGTAATCCGCTACATCGCGCAGCCGCAGCAGGTCACTTTGTAGGGACGCCTCATGAGGCGTCGCCGTGTTCCCGTCGCCTACGAGAGCATCCAGACGTGTCTTCAGCGCTGCAACGCGCTGGCGCTGCTCGTAAATGCCTGCTTCGTCGTGCTGGTCGGCTTTCAGGAGCGACTGGGCCAGCTCGCTGCCAATCTCTGCTTCCAGCCCAATCAACAGTTCCTGCGCATACTCAACCTGCTTATCGACCGCGACGCGCATTCCCAATCCAAACTCGGCATTGTCTTCAAACAGCGAGTTCGCCCATGCCGGACCGCGCCCGTCGTTATTCTTCGCCCAGGGCGTCGTCGGCAGGTTGCCGCCGTAAATCGACGAGCAGCCGGTCGCGTTGGCGACAATGGCACGGTCGCCGAAGAGCTGTGAGATCAGCTTGAGATAGGGCGTTTCGCCGCAGCCCGCGCACGCGCCGCTGAACTCGAACAGCGGCTGCTGCACCTGCTGCTGGCGAATGCTGCTGACTTTGATGCTGCGGCGGTCAAGTTCCGGAATCTGCGTGAAGAACGCCCAGTTGTCGCGCTCGGCGTCGCGCAGCGGTGGCTGCGGTCGCATGTTGATCGCCTTCAGGTTCGCGGCGGTCTTGTTCTTCGCCGGGCATACATCCACGCACAGCGCGCAGCCCGTGCAATCTTCCGGCGCGACCTGGATGGTGTACTTCAGCCCGTGCCACTCAGTATCTTTAGCGTCGGTGGCTTTAAACGTAGCGGGCGCGTCGGCAAGCGCGTCGGGTTCATATGCCTTGATGCGAATGACGGCGTGCGGGCAGACCATCGCACACTTGCCGCACTGGATGCAGACGTTCGGGTCCCAGACCGGGATTTCATTCGCCAGATTGCGCTTCTCGTACTGGGCTGTGCCACTCGGATACGTGCCATCAACAGGCATAGCGCTGACAGGCAGCAGGTCGCCGCGCCGCGCGAGCATTTCGCCCAGCACACCGCGTACGAATGGCGGCGCATCATCGCTGATAGCCGGGATGAGTTCCAGCGTTGCACTGACGGCGGCAGGCACAGGCATCTCGTACAGATGCGCCAGCGTTTGATCAACCGCGCGCAGGTTTTGCTCGACGATCTCTTCGCCTTTCCTGCCGTAAGTCTTGGCAATCGAGTCCTTGATTTCAGCGATTGCCTCTTCTCGTGGCAGCACACCAGACACAGCAAAGAAGCACACCTGCATGACGGTGTTGATGCGCCCCGCCATGCCCGCTTCTTTCGCCACTTTCACCGCGTCAATCACATAGACTCGGAGGTGCTTGTTCAGGATGTGCTGCTGCGCGATGCGCGGCAGGTTTTCCCAGACAGCTTCCGGCGGATACGGTGTGTTGAGCAGGAACGTACCGCCTTCGACCGCATCTGCCAGTACGTCGTAACGTTCGAGGAAGATCGGCTGATGACAGGCGACGAAGTTCGCCTTGCTGATCAGGTAGTTGGAGCGGATCGGGTTAGGACCGAAGCGAAGATGCGAGACGGTCATGGAGCCGGACTTCTTCGAGTCGTAGACAAAGTAGCCCTGCGCATAGTTGGGCGTATTTTCGCCAATGATCTTGATCGAGTTCTTGTTCGCGCCGACCGTGCCATCTGCCCCCAAGCCGTAGAAGAGCGCACGGACGACGCTGTCTGGCTCAACGGAGAAGTCAGGATCGAACGCCAGGCTGGTGTTGCCGACATCATCGGTAATACCGACGGTGAAGTGATTCTTCGGCTGCGGCGCGTTGAGGTTGTCAAACACCGCCTTAATCATGGCGGGTGTAAATTCCTTCGATGACAAGCCGTAGCGCCCGCCCACCGCGCGCGGAGGTCGCCCTTCCCACTGCTCGAACAGCGCCGTCACCACATCCTGGTACAATGGTTCGCCCGCGCTGCCCGGTTCCTTGCAGCGATCCAGCACGGCGATGCGTTCGACGCTCAATGGCAGCGCCGCCACCAGCCCCGCTGCATCAAACGGGCGATAGAGCCGCACCTTGAGAATGCCGACCTTTTCGCCGTGCGCGTTCAGGTAATCCACCGTTTCGTGTGCCGCTTCCGCCGCCGATCCCATCAGCACGATCACGCGCTCGGCATCCGGCGCACCATGATATTCGTAGAGCTGGTAGGCACGCCCGGTCAGCGCGGCAAAACGATCCATCGCACGCTGAATGATGGCGGGCGCAGCCGCGTAGTAAGGATTGACGGTTTCGCGCGCCTGAAAGTAGACATCGGGGTTTTGCGCTGTCCCGCGTATGACTGGATGATCCGGAGTCAGGGCGTGAGCGCGGTGACGGCTGATGAGCGTCTCATCGAGCATGGTGCGCACGGTTGCTTCGTCAATGACAGCGATCTTGTTCACTTCGTGCGAGGTACGGAACCCGTCGAAGAAGTGCAGGAACGGCACACGCGCTTCGAGCGTGGCGGCGTGGCTGATAAGCGCGAAGTCCTGCGCCTCCTGCACCGACGCCGACGACAGCAGCACCCAGCCTGTGGAACGTGCCGTCATGACATCGCTGTGATCGCCGAAGATCGACAAGCCCTGCGCGGCTAAGGCGCGGGCGGCGATGTGGAAGACGGCGGGCGTAAGTTCACCCGCGATCTTGAACATGTTCGGCAGCATGAGCAGTAAGCCCTGTGAGGCGGTGAACGTCGTCGCCAGTGCGCCCGCCTGGAGTGCGCCGTGTATCGCCCCGGCTGCGCCGCCTTCGCTCTGCATTTCGATCACCTGCGGCACGGTTCCCCACAGGTTGGGTTTGCCGCCTGCCGCCCATTCATCCGCCCATTCACCCATCGGCGATGCAGGCGTGATCGGGTAGATGGCGATCACTTCGCTGCACAGGTAGGCGATGCGTGCGGCGGCTTCGTTGGCATCTATCGTCGTAAAGACGGGGTCGTTCATCATGGATGTCCTTGTAATCAAAATTGCCAGCCTCTTTACGAGAAATCGTAAGGCGGCTGGCGGGGGGAGGACAGTGATATACGTCATGAAATCAGGGGAACGTTTGTCGGCAGTTTGCGAGGAGTCGATTCCTTTCACCACTCACATCCGCTATAATGCTTCCACTGACTAGACATGTACCGTAAGCCCAATAGACACTCAGGACACACTCCCATGCGCGCTGTCCGCCATGAATTCCCGATTTTGCAGCAGACTGTTCACGACAAGCCACTGGTTTACCTCGATAACGCCGCAACCTCGCAAAAGCCGCAAGCCGTGATTGATGCGTTTGACACCTACTACCGCACGATGAATGCCAACGTGCATCGCGGTATTCACGCGCTGAGCGAAGCCGCCACCGACGCCTATGAAGCATCGCGGCGCAAGCTCGCCGCCTTCATCCATGCCCGCCAGCCGGAAGAAGTCATCTTCACCCGCAACACGACTGAAGGCATCAACCTCGTCGCGCACGGCTGGGGGCGCAAGTTCCTGAAAGCGGGCGATGTTGTACTGCTGACCGTCATGGAGCATCACAGCAACCTTGTCCCCTGGCAAATGCTGCGCGACCAACTTGGCATCGAAATCCGCTACATCCCCGTCAATGATGATGGCACGCTCGACCTGAGCGATCTGGATCGGCTGCTGGCAGGTGTCAAGCTGGTGTCGTTCGTCCATTCGTCGAATGTACTTGGTACGATCAACCCCGTGCGCACGATTGCCGATGCTGCCCACGCCGTCGGCGCGGTCGTGCTGGTCGATGGTGCACAGGCGCTCATGCACATGCCTGTCGATGTACAGGCGCTGGGCTGCGACTTTTACGCCTTCAGCGGGCATAAGATGTGCGGTCCGACGGGAATCGGCATCTTCTGGGGCAGATTGGAACTGCTCAAAGCGATGAACCCGTTCCTGGGTGGCGGGGACATGATCGAGCGTGTACAGCTGGACAGCGTGACCTACGCCGAACCGCCCGCCAAATTCGAGGCAGGCACGCCCGCCATCAGCGAGGCGATTGTGCTGGGCGCGGCGGTCGATTACCTGAACAGCGTCGGCATGGACAATATTGCCGCCTATGACCAACAGTTGACCGACTATGCGCTCGAACGGCTGCCGTCCGTGCCAGGGCTGCGGCTGCTCGGCAGCGCGCCCGAACGTGGGGCTGTCTTCGCTTTTACACTCGAAGGCATCCACGCCCACGACCTCTCCACGCTGCTCGATGAGCAGGGTATCGCCATTCGCGCCGGGCATCACTGCGCGCAGCCGCTGGGCAAGCGCATGGGCGTACCTGCCAGTGCCCGCGCTAGTCTCGCCTTTTACAATGAGACGCACGAGATCGATACGCTGATAGATGCGCTCATGCACGCCCGCGAGGTGTTCGGCTATGTCCGCTCATGATCTGTACCGCGAGGTGATCCTCGCTCACGCGCAGGCACCGCACAACACAGGCGCGCTGCCGGATGCCTGCTGCAAAACGCACCGAGACAACCCGACGTGCGGCGACGCGATTGACCTGCACGCCGATATTCACGACGGAGTGATCGTCGATATTCGCTACGAGTCGGCGGGCTGTGCCATCAGCACGGCATCAGCATCGATGATGACGGACGCTGTGAAGGGCATCAGCAGCGTCGAAGCGGCACAGCTGCTGGCGAACTTCCGCGCCTTCATCACGACGGGCGACGCGCTCGACCCGGCGCTGGAGGAACTGGAGGCACTGGAAGGCGTGCGTCAGTTGCCCGCGCGGGTGAAGTGCGCGCTGCTGGCATGGCGCGCGCTGGAGGATGTGCTGGCGGAGGAGCGGACGGAAGGCAGCTAAGCGGACGACACATGGCATCGTCCCTGCACAACAAGGCAAATCAACAATGGACATCGACTCCATCCGCAAGCAGTTCGATCATGACGAGCGACTGCATTCGTATCAGCCGCAGTCACGACGCGAGGCAAGCGCCGAGATCGTGCGCTACGTTAATCTGCATGCACCGTTCAGCTTTATCCTCTATTCCAGCCTGATCGCCGCCAATGCCGACGCCATCATCGAGCGCGAAATCGAATACTTTAACCGCATCGAGCATGGCTTTGAGTGGAAGACCTACAGCCATGATGCGCTTCCCGATCTGCCAGAGCGACTCGCTAAGCATGGCTTTGAAGTCGGTGAGCAGGAAGCCGTCATGGTGCTGGACCTGGCGGCGCTGCCTGATGCGCTCGCTGCGCCCGTAACACACGATGTCCGCCCCATCATCAACCCCGATGACATCGCGCCGCTGCTGAGCAGTGTGCAGTCGGTGGTATTTGGCGATGACGATGAAGAGCGCATGATCAAGGAACTGGCACGCGAACTGCGTGACCGCCCGCAGGAAATCGCGTTTTATGCAGCATACAGCGATGGCATCGCGGCTTCGGCGGCGTGGATACGCTACCCGCCGGGCAGCGCCTTTGCCAGCCTGTGGGGTGGTGCAACGCTGGAAGCGTATCGCGGGCGCGGTTTGTACACGGCGCTGGTAGCTGCCCGCGCGCAGGAAGCAAAGGCGCGCGGCTATCGCTATCTGTTCATTGACGCCAGCGCTATGAGCCGCCCAATCGTCGCAAGGCACGGCTTTGTCGAGATGAGCGTGTCTGTGCCGTGTACGTGGGAGACCAAGCCGGGCAACCTATAAGATAAAGACGAGATCAAATCATGGACGGCAAGCATGCCGTCCATTAACGCCTCTCCGCCGCACCCTGTACTATCCAACCTGCACTGCGAATAGTCTTATTTCAGACCCTTTGCCAGCAACTCCGCGATATGCAGCACGCGGCGCGGGCTTTGCTGGCGACTCAGCCCGCCGTTCATCTGCGTCAGGCAGCTTGCGTCGCCTGTCACGACCACGTCTGCATCGGCGCTGTTGATGTTGGCGACCTTGTCGTCCAGCATCGCGCTGCTGATCTCCGGCATCTTGACTGCGAACAGCCCGCCGAAACCACAGCACTGATCTGATCCGTTCAGTTCCGTCACCGTTACGCCTTCGACCGCCGCCGCCAGCGCCTGTGCCTGCGTCCCCAGGTGCAGCAGCCGCAGCCCGTGACAGGCGTGGTGGAACGCCACTTTCGTCGGCGGCAGCTTTGCTCCCAGATCGGTTACACCGAGTCCGTCCACCAGATACTCCGTGAACTCCCATGTGATGTCCGCCGCCCACAGCGCGCGGTCACGCCATTCGGGATCGTCCTTGAAGAGTTCGGGATAGTAATGCCGCACCATTGACGCGCAGCTACCCGACGGGCAAACGATGACTTCGGCGTCGGCGAAGGCGGTCAGGAACTGCTTCGCCACCTGGCGTGCGTCGTTTTGAAAGCCGGAATTGAACGCGGGCTGACCACAGCAGGTCTGCGCCGTCGGGAAGCGGACTTCGACGCCGAGTCTTTCGAGAATCTCGACGACCGAGATGCCCGTTTGCGGGTAGATCATATCGACGATACAGGTTACGAACAGCGAAACAGGTTTATAGCGCGGGGAAGGGCGCAGGTCAGCGGTCATTTTTTCTCCATCGCTTTCACAAGAATAACGATCTCTTCGGCATCAGGCAGCTCGTCGCGCCACAATATCTCAGGATCAAGCGCGAAGCCCGGTAGAATAGTCGATGTTATGCGCCCCTCATCATCCAGAGCGCGCAAATGATAAAAGCCATCTTCACCCAAGACATAAATGAAATGCGCTCGACGTATTGGATCAAAAAGCCAGAACTCAGGCACACCAGCTGCCTCATATTGCACTCGCTTTCTGCCATAATCGCGCGTATCGCTCTCAGGCGACACCACTTCAACAGCGATGTCTGCAACGCCGGATACGAATAGTTTTTCAAAACGATCTTCATGCTCGGCAAGCAAAACCATCAAGTCTGGCTCTGGTGCTTCGGTCTCGCTAATCCGCATCGGAATATCATCGGGTATCACACGCCCCAGTTTACGCTTTCGCATGAAGTGACGCAGCAGTCCGGCAAGGAAATGAATGACTTCTTGATGATGAAAGTTATTCGTCATGGGATATACTGCCACCTCTCCGGCAATCCACTCCGTTTGCCCACCTTCGTAACTATCGTACACCCGCAGATAGTCATGGAACGAAATCGGGGTGTCAGTGCGTTCGCGCACCTGTTGAGGCGCAAATAGTTGATCAGTCATCTTAGCCCTCTTCCCTGCCAACCTGCGCGCGTTCCAGCAGCACCTCTGCGTGCGTCAGTAACTCCTCGCGGCGCTCAGCATCGATCTGCTTGTTGATGAAGTAGCGTTCCAGCAGTTCCATATCCGTCAGCCCTTCGGGATTTTCGCCCAGCCGGGCGCGGGCAGGTTCGTCCACTTCTTTGCGAATTGACGCAATGAAACTGACCTGCCCCCGCCGCAGCGCATCGCGGACGATGCCCTCGTTAAAGCGCGCCTCTGTCTCCGGCGTCAGTCGCAGCGTCATGCGCACGACCGCCTCGCGCAGAGTGTAGCTTTCGATCATGTCCACGACTTCGGCGGTCGGGTTGTCGCTCTCGCGCAAATCCGCTTCCAGCGTCACGAACGGGCGGGCGTGCAGCCCGACAAACTCCCAGCGCGTGGCATCGCGCGCCAGTTCCACCCAGCAGAAGCCCTTCGGATCATGCTCCTCGCCAAAGTCAATGCGCTCCATGCTACCGCTGTAAACGACCGGCGGCAGCCCCGCACGCCCGTTCGTCAGGTTCTGATGCTTATGAATGTGACCGAGCGCCACATAATCCCAACGCGGATCAGCGATGGATGACGGCATGACTTCGATGTCTCGACCGAGCATAATGCCGCGTTCGCTGCCGAGCTTGGCGCCGCCGACGCTGAAATGCCCTGTCAGCAGGCGCGGCAGGTCGTGCTGTGATGCCTGCTCTGCCATGTCGTCGAGAATACGCGAGAGTTCCTTTTGCAAGAGCAAATCCGTATCCGCAATCGTCAGCCCGCGAGCACGGTCATCCGTCACAATGCGCGAGCGGATCGGATACGGCGCAGTGCCGACGACCACACTGCCACGCTTCGTTTCGATCACGCGCACATCATATTCATCCGCCACCCACACGTTCGGCACAGCGAGTGTGGCATAGATTTCGACTGACGACGCCTTCAGTTGATTCGGCGGCATGTCGTGGTTGCCGATCAGCAGCACGGTTGGCGCAAGCTGTGACAGTTCGCGGACGCGGTAGGCAAACTCACGTTGATGTGTCGGGCTGGGCGTGCGCGTCTTGAAAGCATCGCCCGCAAATACGACCAGATCGACATCATGTTCCCCCGCATAAGCGATCATCTCGTCCAGGCGACGCAGAAAATCGCGCACGCGGCTGCTTAACCCCGTCTCCGGGTCGAGCCTGCCAAAGTTTTCCATGCCAACATGAATATCGGCAAAATGTAATACACGGATCGGTTCGGTCATGTACGTTCTCAAGTTTCAGGGTGCAGTTGACCAGATGATACCACCAACGTCTCAATTCTTCCGGCAATTCACAGGCAAAAGCACGCTATAATTTTAATTGTCCAGAATTTGTACAGGCGCGCCTGTCTGTGTTACATCAAACGCTTGAAAGCGAATCGGTCGTAAAGATGATGCAGTATCGTTCTGTTGCCGCAGTCGTTGCCACTGCCCTCATTGTGTTGACGGGCATTGTGCTGGTGTTCAGTATGCCCAATGGCATCATCTTCACCCAATATTCCGGACCGTTCATCCTCTATGCCATCCTCACCGCCTTCGCGCTGTTCTTCGCCGCCGCGCTGCTGCAAGGCGAACTGAGCGCCGCCCATGCCATCGGGGTACTGGCAGCGTTATCGCTGCCTGTCGAAACGCGCGCCACGATGTTATGGGCAATAGCACTCGGCGGCTTGCTCGGCGGCGGGCTGGTGCTGTTCGCGGGCGACCGGCGGTTGCGTGGGCAGCGCCCGGTGGAACGCAGTTTGCGTGCGCTGCTGCTGATGATTGCGCGCGTCACGCTCAGCTATTTTGTCGCCTCACACTTCTTCACCATCATTGGCGGCGTGCTGCCCATTCAACTCGATAACGCCGAACAGGTCGTCCGTATTCTGCTCTTCTGTGTCATCTATACGGGCATCTACCTGCTGCTGTTCCTGCTCGAAAGTTACGGACGCGCCTACGGGCTGCGCAATATCCTGCGCGTGAATGCGCCCGAAATCCTGACCGTGCTGGGACTGCCCCTGCCCCTCGCCGTGCTGGGCGCTCATATCTACAACACGCTGTCACTGCTGGCGTTCGCCATCTGTATGATCGGTCTTGGGCTGGCGATTGTCGCGCCGTACATCATCAGCCGCGTGCAGAAGCAGCTGCGCAAGCAGGTCGAAGAACTGCGCTCGCTTTCGATCATGAGCCAGGCAATCCGCGCCAACCAGCAGTACAGTTCGCTCATGAACATGGTCTATGTCCAGGTCTCAAACCTGATCGACACGCGCAACTTTGCCGTCGCGCTTTACCGTCCGGAAGACCAAAAGATCGAATACCCGCTGGTCATTCGCAACGGTCAGCAGGTAGAACTGCCGAACCAACCGCTTGAGCCAAACGCCCCGGTGACGCGCGTCATCGAAACACAACTGCCACTGCTGCTGGCGCGTGATGCCCAGAAAGAAGGCTGGACGCGCGGGCTTGCCGTGCCGGAAAATACCTACTCGTGGCTGGGGGTGCCGCTGCAAGCAGGAGGCAGTCTGCTCGGCGCGATGGTGGTGTCGTCGCCGGATAACGAGCGCGTCTTCACGCCGGAAGACCTGCGCCTGCTCAATATCGTCGCCGCCAGCGCCAGCGTCGCGCTCGATAATAACCAGCTCTATGAACGCCAGACGGAACGTGCACGTCGGTTGTCGCTGCTCAATTCACTGCTGGCACAAATGACAGAAACTCTTTCGCTGGATGCCGTCCTTGACGCCATCCTCGTCAATATCGCGCAGCTTTCAGATGCCGATGGCGTGGCGATATTGCTGGCAAACGGCGACCCGACGCTGAAGGTCGTGCGTAGCGTCGGCTTAAGCGAATCACTGACCGACCAGCTGCCAAAGCTGCTTGGCAACAGCGACCCGCGCCAGACGCAGTTGATCCAGTTAAACACCGTTCAGGACGATACCCAGGGCAGAAACAGCCGCGAACTGATGATCCGGGAAGGCGTTAACGCCTGGATCGAACTACCGTTGATTGGCGGCGGCGCACGCTTTGGCGCACTGGCGATCTACTACAAGCGTGGGCAGGAATTGAACGGCGAAGATGTCGAAGTGCTGCGTGCCTTTGCAACCCAGGCAGCGCAGGCGATCCAGAATGCCAATGCCTACCGCCGCGCAGACGAGGCATTGTCACGCCGAGTTGGGCAGTTACTCGCGCTGGCAACGATCAGCCATGAATTGACTGCCACGCTCGATACCGAAACGATCTGCTCGCGCGTGTTGGAGTTCGCGCTCAACGCCACTTACACGCACATCGGTACCGTCATGCTGAAAGACGCCTACGGCGAAATCGACATCGTTGCTCAGTACGGTTACCCGCTGGAGAGCGTGTCACGGCGCGAACTACTGCGCCAGAAGGCGACAAAGGAAGCGCTGGCGAGCGGCGAGCCTGTGCGCGTGGCAGACATGAGCAAGCAGGGCGATACCAAACCGCTGCTGCCAACACTGCGAGCGCAGCTTGCCGTGCCGATTGTACGGCGTGGCGAAACGATTGGCGTGATCACGCTGGAAGCCGACAAGCCGGACGCCTTCAGCACCGAAGACGAGCAGTTCGTGCAGCAGCTTTCGGATCAGGCAGTCATCGCCATCGACAACACGCGCCTGTTCCAGAGCATCACTGAAGGGCGCGACCGCCTGCAACTCATCCTGGACAACATGAGCGAACCGCTGCTGCTGATCGATCGCAACGGTACGATTGCGCTGGCAAACCCGCGCGTCGATAAGCTCGGTTTGAACCCAGACGTGCTGCTGGGACAAACGGTCGAGTCGCTGCTGGCATACGAGCGCTTCCGCTTTGCCGAACGGCTCGGCTTCGACAAGGCGAACGACGTTCAGGCGATGATCAACCACCTGGGAACCGTAACAACACAGCAAAGCTACGCCGCGCAATCGTTCAAGCTGGAAGAGCGCGATGAAGTGATTTACTTGCAGCGCAATGTGCTGCCCGTGCAGGGCGATAACGGCAAGACGATTGGGCTGCTGCTGGTGTTCTACGACGAGACAGAAGCGAAGCAGCTTGCAGAGGCACGTGAAGACTTCGCCCGCATGATCATTCACGATCTGCGCAGTCCGCTGACAGCGGTCACGACCAGCCTGAAGCTGATGAATGAAGTCGTGCCTGCAGACAGCGAGTTCAAGAGCGTGATCGACATGACCAGCACAACCGGGCGTCGCGCGATCAAGAAGCTGCTAAACCGCGTCGATTCACTGCTGGATGTGGCAAAGATGGAAAGCGGGCAGATCGCGCTTGATGTCAAGCCGACCGAACTGGCAACGCTGATGGACAGCGTATGCGTGGAATTAAGCCCGCTGGCGCACGAACTGGAAGTGCGCGTGGTGTCGGATTTGCCGGACGGCTTCCCACTGCTGATGATTGACTCAGACAAGGTGGAGCGCGTGCTGCTGAACCTGCTGGATAACGCGCTCAAGTTCAGTCCGGAGGCGGGCGCGGTGACCATGCGCGCGTTTGCACCCGGCAGCCAGGATGCGCCCCAGGGCTATGTGCGCGTCGAAGTAGTCGATCAGGGACCGGGTGTGCCACACGATTACCGCGAGACGTTGTTTAATCGCTTCGTGCAGGTGCAAGGGCGGTCCGGGCGACGGCGTGGGACCGGCTTGGGGCTGACGTTCTGCCGCCTGGTGGTCGAGTCGCACGGGGGTCGTATCTGGATTGAGGACAATCCGACGGGTGGGACAATCTTCGCCTTCACGCTGCCGGTGGAGGGCTAGATACGGAGATAGAAGAGGCGGCTACATATCGTCCAGCTCTGCTAACCCACCCCGCCGATTGACACCTCACCCTACGTCTGCTATCCTGATGATCGTGACACTTAACACTTCCGCAGCGAACGTGCCGTCACGCGCGCGTTCTCCCCATCACGATCATTCCCTATCATCGGATATTGGATGCAATTTAACGAACTGAACCTGATTGACCCGTTGCTGCGCGCCGTGCGTGAAGAAGGCTACACCACGCCCACGCCTATCCAGCAGCAGGCAATCCCGCAGGTCCTCAACCAACGCGACCTGCTCGGCATCGCCCAGACAGGCACGGGCAAAACCGCTGCCTTCGCGCTGCCCATCCTGCAACACCTTGCCAAAAACCCGCGTCAGCATCGCGGCATTCGTGCGCTCATTCTTGCGCCCACGCGCGAACTGGCGGCGCAAATTGGTGATAGCTTCAGCACCTATGGCAAATACACAGGCATCAAGAACACGGTCATCTTCGGTGGCGTGGGGCAAATGCCGCAGGTCGATGCGCTGCGCCGCGGACCCGAAGTGGTCGTCGCCGCGCCAGGTCGCCTGCTCGACCTGATGGGGCAGGGCTACATCAAGCTCGACCGTCTGGAAATCTTCGTCCTCGACGAGGCAGACCGGATGCTCGATATGGGCTTCATCCATGACGTGCGCCGTGTTATCAATGCCCTGCCGCGCCAGCGCCAGACGCTGCTCTTTTCCGCGACAATGCCGGATGAAATCCAGAAGCTGGCGAAAGACATCCTGATCGACCCAGTGCGCGTCGAAGTCACACCTGTGGCAACCACCGTCGAAAAGATTGCGCAGTCCGTGTACTTCATCGATCAGAAGCGCAAGCCCGCGCTGCTCGAATACCTGCTGCGCGACCCAGCGATCAAGCGCGTCCTCGTCTTCACACGCACCAAGCACGGTGCGAACAAGGTTGTGCGCGGTCTGGAAGGCGCGGGTATTCAGGCGGAAGCCATTCACGGCAACAAATCGCAGACGGCGCGCGAACGGGCGCTGGTGAACTTCAAGCGCGGCGCAACCCGCGTACTGGTCGCCACCGACATCGCGGCGCGCGGCATTGATGTGGAAGACATCACACACATCATTCAGTTTGATCTGTCTCATGAGCCGGAAACGTATGTCCACCGCATCGGGCGCACGGCGCGTGCCGGGGCATCCGGCGCGGCGCTGGCATTTTGCGCGCCAGAAGAGCAGCCGCTGCTCAAGCAGATCGAACGGCTGATTCGGCTGCGCGTTCCCGTTGCTGAACTGCCTGCAACACTGCCGCCAGCTTCGCCGCCCGCGCCTATGATCCACGCGCAGCCGGTACACCGGGACGCCGCGCCGCGTTCGCAGCCGAACAGCAACGCCCGTCAGCAGCCGCGCCAACAGGCGTCCAGCAGCGGGCAGCCCGCCACGCGCGGAGGGAATAGTAGTGCGTCGAACGGTGCGCCTGTCAACGGCGATGCGCCCGCCAAGCGCCGTCGTCGTCGCCGTTCGCGCGCGACTAATCCTACCCCCTAAGAAGAAGAAACCGAAGACAGAGACGGGAGACGCGGAGAGAAAATACTCTGCGATCCCCGCGTCTCCGCGCTAAAGAGCCAAAACTTGTTCTTTTATCCCACGCTATCCCGCATATTTGGGATAAATTGGGATAATTATCCCGCACCTGAATACTGTGGGCAGAATGCATTCTGCCCTGTTCTACCCACCCAACTGCCCCAACAGACGTCGATAGTCGTCCATATTTTGTGGGTTGAGCGCGATGATCTGGCGGATGGTATCGGCTGCCTGCTTATGCAGCCCGGCTTCCAATTGCAGTTCGCCAAGCGCGTCAAACTGCGAAATCGCGTCCTGCTTGCGCCCAACCTGTTTGTAGATCGCCGCCAGCCGCGAACGCACGCCCATATCATTGGCATGCTGCTTGACCATGTCTTCCAGGACGACGATGATGCGATTGACATTCTTCTCGCGGGCATAGGTGCGCAGCAGCTCGTCCAGCCGCTTCAGTGCTTCCACCTGGTTGCCGTTGCGGTAGTGCAGTTCGATCAACTGGCGCAGTGCGCGTTCATCCGTCGGGCTGATCTGGACGATGTCTTCATAGATTTTCTGCGCGCGGCGGAAATCCGTCCGCAGTTGTTCCAAATCTGCCATCTTGTGTTTGATTTGCACCTGTGTGGCGACGGGCGAATTGGCACGCGCGGCGGTACGTTCTGCCAGTGCATACGTTTCGCGCGCCTGGTCTGCATCACCCAACTGACTGTACGTATCCGCCAACCCCAGATACTGCGGCACGAGCGCCACTGCATCCTCGCGCGCTTCCAGCAAATCAATCAGGTTCTGGCGCACAGACAGGTCGAGCGGCGCCATCTCCAGGATTTGCGTCAGAATTTTGGCGGCGCGGTCTTCATCGCCACGCGACATATAGACGCTGGCAATCGTGTTGTACTTGGCGATTGCCTGGCGCACGCGCCCCTCGCGCAGCATGATTTCCGCCATACGCTCATGTACTGGCAAATAGAACGGCGAAAACTCGGTGGCATAGTGCGCCTCTTCCATTGCCAGCGTCGTCAAGCCCTGGCGCAGGTGGCGGTTGATGGCATCCATCAGGCTGGTCAGGCGGTCGCCATGCGGCGCAACCAGAATATCGATCACACCTTGTTCGCCCTGCTCGCGGCGCGTCTCGTCGAGCTGGCGGCGCGTCTCCGGCACGCGCATCTTCCAGTCCTTGCCCTTTAGCAAGTCCGCGAGACGGGTGCTGATGGCGGACGACACTTCGTCATTTTGCCGTTCCAGCATTGCGCCCAGTCGTTCATACATGGTGGAGAGTTCGACCGCTTCGTCATCGCTCAACGACTGCGCGGCGTCCACCGCCTGCAAACTCTGGATCAGCCACTTGATCGCCTGGCGGTATTTCTTCTGCTTCTGATACGCCAGCCCCAAGGCATGATATGCGCCCGCCGCCAACTGCGAATTATTGATGGCTTCACCAAGCTGCTTGATGGCTTCGTCTGGCTGATCCTGAAGTACCAGCAGCGCGCCGAGATTGAGCTTGAGCGCGGGGTGCTTTAACTTGGGTTCTGCGCGCTTGTACGCGGCAATCGCTTCGTCGTGCAAACCCTGTCGCTGGTACTCGAGCGCCTGTAACGCGCTGGCACCTGATGCATCCATCATGCCGCTTTCGACGACATGCGTCGCCAGCATCTTCAGCGCTTCCGTCATCGCCTCGCCCATCGGACCAAGCGGGTCGTTCTCCTCGACGGTGACTGCCTGTTGCACGGTGCTGCGCTTACGGTCTTTCTTCTTGACGGCGACGCTTTCGTCCATGCGCGAACCGACCTGCATCGGGCGCGCGTCATCATCTGGCGGCATCGAAATCGGGTTACCCACCTCCAGCGCGCGTTTGGTGTTCAGCACCAGTGTGTTGTTACGTTCCAGCCGTAACGCGCGCTCGCACGATTTGATCGCTTTGTCGAGATCGTTGAGTCGCTGGAAGTTATAGGCAAGGATCAGGTATTGGCGCACGGCTTTCGCTTTATCACCGATGCGCTCGTATGCCTGCGCCAGCTTGACGTGGATCGCCACCAAGCCCGGCGTCAGGTGCGTGGCACGCTCCCAGTTCTCGATGGTCTTGTTCAGGTCGCGCTGTGCCAGATACAGGTCAGCGACGTTGACATACTGCGACGCGGCGTCTTTGAGGCGACCGATGCGTTCGAGGATGTCCGCGCTCTTTTCCAGCGGGATCGGGTCTTGCGGCATGATCTGGTGAGCGCGCGTGTAAACTTTGAGCGCGTCTTCCAGCCTTCCTGCTTCTAATAGCCCGAACCCCAGTGCCAGATGCGCCTCGGCATCATCAGGAAACTCCTGTATCGCGCGCCCGTAGTTGGTGATCGCGACCACCCAGTCCTGCTCCCAGGCAGCGCTGTGACCCAGATTCATTGCCTGTTCGTAATTCACCCGGTTGCCTGGCATGGAACCCTACCTGTCTTGATGACTCACTATAACAATAACTTTAGCAGAATTGCCTTCTGTGCGTGCAAACGATTTTCCGCTTGTTGAAAAATCAATGATTGCGCACCATCCGCCACCTCGTCAGTAATCTCGTAACCGCGGTAGGCAGGCAGGTCGTGCAGCACAACAGCGTGGGACGGGGCGCGGCGCATCAGGTCTGCATTGACCTGATACTGCGCGAACGCCTGTCGGCGCGTAGCAGCTTCGACTTCCTGCCCCATGCTCACCCAGGTATCGGTGTAGACACAATCAGCGTCGGCAACCGCTTCTGCCGGATCGTGGAACATGCGCAGGCTGCCACCGTGTGCCTGCATGAGCGCGCCGATCCTGTCGAGCATCGCCTCTGGCAGTGTGTAGCCGGGCGGCGTGGCGATGCTGAAGTGCGCGCCGAAATGCCCGGCAGCTTGCGCCAATGACGCCGCAACATTGTTGCCATCGCCGATAAAGGCGATGCGCAAACCCGAAACGCGCCCGAAGTGTTCGCGCAGCGTCAGGATGTCGGCCATCGCCTGGCAGGGATGTTGTTCGTCGCTCAAACCGTTGATGATGGGGACGCGCGACCACTGCGCCAGTTGCAGCAGGTGGTCATGATCGAAAACACGCGCCATGATGCCCTGGGCATAGCCGCTGAGAACGCGTGCTATATCAGCGATACTCTCGCGCTTGCCCAGTCCAATTTCGTCTGGACCGAGCATGATGGCGTGACCGCCAAAATGCTGTATTCCGACATCGAATGATACGCGCGTGCGCAGCGATGGTTTCTGGAATACCATCGCCAGCACCTTGCCTTGAAGATATGGGGGGTTGCCGCCGTTCTGCCATTCGGCTTTCAGGCGCAGGGCGTCGTCAATCAATTGGTGAAGCGCATCGCTGGACCAATCGGCGAGATCAATGAAATGCTTCATCGTGGGTGTCTGGATTGTGGAAGTTGGTCAATAGTGCAAGAGTATAACACGAATTGCCAACCAGACACCCATTAAAGACGTGAAATTCTGTCGATTAGAGTGTGCGAATGACACTCACGACGCGCCCCTGCACATGACAATTAGCGGCATTCACATAAATGGGTGACATAGTAGGATGGGCGGGTTGCAACCGGATGCGCTCACCTTCGTGGTAAAAGTACTTGAGGGTGATTTCGCTGCGCTCGTCCAGCCATACGGCAACCATTTCGCCATTGTTGGCGGTAGACTGCTGCCGCAGCAGCACAATATCGCCTTCCTGAATCATAGCATCAATCATCGAATCGCCTTTGACGCGCAGCGCAAAAACTTCGGACTCGTCAAGTCCTGCCAGCATCGGGCGGGCTACCTCGATGGTCTCATAGGCATGATGCCCTGCATCTGCTGGAATTTCAATCGGCTTACCTGCAATAATCAACCCGTAATACGGCACCTTGAGCGCATGAACAGCCTGACGTACCGGGTTGGATTGCGACTGCGCTGTCAGGCGGATGCCGCGCGATTTGCGGTTCAGCCGTGCAAGGTAGCCTCCCTGAACGAGCTTGTTCAGGTTATAGTTGACGACCGACGTGGATTTAATATCGGTCGCTTCACCAATTTCGCGAATGGTGGGCGGGAAACCAAATTCATCAACATAGCGTTCCATGAAGCGCAATATTCCACGCTGTCTTTCGGACAACTTCGTCTTGTCACGCATGAGTTTATCTCCTGATACTCGTTAACAGACTCAACATTGCGTTAAATTGTAAACGAACAAAATAGCTATGTCAAACTTTTGTTCTAAGCACAGTTGAGCGATAAAGAAAGCAGGGACATCTTGGGCGGCACACTCCTTAATATGCTCACCATCGCCATCGGCAGCACGCTGGGGCTACTCATCGGCAACCGCATTTCGGAGAAGATGCAGCAATCGGTCATGACAGGCTTGGGCTTCGTCTCGCTGTTTGTCGGCATCACGAACGCAAGCAGCACGGGCAATGTGATTATCCCGCTGCTGGCGCTGGTGTTCGGCGTCATCATTGGCGAACTTCTGGATATTGACGGCAGGCTCGAAGGCTTTGCAGGCTGGCTGCAAACCCGGCTGGGTGCGGCAGACCGCAGTCACGGTGACGCGGCGGAGAAGCGCCGCCGCTTCATCACCGGCTTCATCACCGCCAGCCTGCTCTTTTGCGTCGGTCCGCTGACGGTCGTCGGCTCAATCCAGGATGGCATGGGGCTGGAAAGCGGCTTTCAACAACTGGCGATCAAGAGCGTGCTGGATGGCTTCGGGGCGTTGGCGCTGGCGAGCAGTCTGGGCATCGGCGTGGCGTTTACGCTCGTCACCGTGCTGGTGATTCAGGGTGGGCTGGCACTGGTGGGCAGCTTCATCGGCAACTTCATGACGACGCCGATGATCAACGAGATGACAGCAGTGGGCGGGCTGATGATCATCGGCTTGTCGCTGATCCTGCTTGATCTCAAGCGCCCGCGCGTAGCGAACTTCCTGCCGGGGCTGGTGCTTGCGCCGCTGATTGTGTGGGTGGCGGGGCTGCTGGGGATTGTGATTTACCCGGCCTTGTAAACAGCGAACTCAAACTCAGGAACAAAACGCGCGCGCCTTTCGTCTACACTGTACGTGAATAGCACTCGCACCGAAACGAAAGGCAAGCTGCTGTGAAATCCAAGTTACTCTTTCTTCCGTTCGCCCTCGCTATTGTTGTGATCGCCCTGCTTGGCGCAGTCGCGTTGACGCGCACCACGCCCGCCCAGGCGCAGGACGCGCCACCCGCCAGCGATGCCCTCAGCCTGACCGTCTACAACCAGGGGACGGCACTGGTACGTGACCGCCGCACATTTGAACTCCAGCAAGGCATCAGCACGCTCGACTTCACTGATGTCGCGTCGCAGATCGATCCAACGTCCGTCAGCTTCACATCGCTCACTGACCCGGACGGAACCAGCGTGCTGGAGCAGAACTATGTCTTCGATCTGGTCGGCAGTAGCGCGCTCTTGCAGCGCTACATCGACCAGACGATTGTGGTCATTACGACAGACGGTACGACGTATCGCGGGCAGTTGCTCAACGGCAGCGGCGAGATCATCCTGCGCGACGAAAGCGGACAGGTGATCGTGATTGCGCGCGATAATGTACGCGACATTCGCTTCCCCAACCTGCCCGGCGGCTTGCTTACACGCCCAACACTGCGCTGGCTGCTCGACAGCGCAGCGGGCGGTGATCAGCAAATCGAGATCACCTACCTGACGGGCGGCGTTACCTGGACGGCGGATTACATCCTGCTGCTTGGTGCCGAGAACACATCGCTCGACCTCAACGGCTGGATCACACTGACCAACAGCAGCGGTGCCGGTTATGAAAATGCGCAGGTCAAGCTGGTGGCAGGCGATGTCAACCGTTTGCCCGACCCGACGATGCGCGGCGAAATGGCGGTGATGGATGCCATGGTACCGACAGCGCCCTCGGCTGCGGTCGAACAACGCGAGTTCTACGAGTACCAGCTCTACGAAATCGCGCGCCCGGTCACGGTCGGCAATAACGAAACCAAGCAGGTCGAATTCGTCAGCGGCGCGGGTGTTCCGGCGATCACGTTCTACGTCTACGAAGGCGCGGGTCCGTTCTACGGTTACTTTGGTGCGATCACCGACCAGTTCTACATGCAGACGGGCATCACCGACGTACAAAACTATCTCGAATTCACGACGGGCGAAGACGGCGGCTTGGGCGCGGACTTGCCCGCCGGGCGCGTGCGCGTCTATCAGGAAGATATTGACGGCGCGGCACTGCTGATCGGCGAGAACCGGATTGACCACACGCCGCAGGGCGAAAGCGTGCGCATATACCTGGGCAACGCCTTCGATCTGGTCGGCGAACGGCGTCAGACCGCGTTCAACATCATCAGCAGCAACGTCATCGAAGAGACGTTCGAAATCCGGCTGCGCAACCGCAAGGACGACGAAACGGTCGAAATCCGCGTGCCGGAGCATCTCTATCGCTGGAGCGAGTGGGAGATCGTCAACTCGTCACTGTCGTTCACAGAACTGAACTCGTCCACGATTGAGTTCCGTGCGATGGTCGAACCGGGCGCGGAAGTCATTATCGCCTACACCGTGCGCTACACATTCCCGTAGGCAGTCAGCAGGGCATCCCAGGCGATCTCCACATCGCGCGCTTCGGTGCGCCAGTTCGAGAACGCCGCGCGGATGCCCGGTACGCCCTGATACGTCGTCGGGGTCAGGAACAGCCGTCCGTCATCGCGCAGCGCCGCCAGCAGGCGGGCAATGCGTGCTGTGGACGGCTCGCCGTGCCCCTCCTCCAGCGTGAAGCAGACAATATTCGTGCGCACAGGCGCGAGCAGCCGGAACTGCTCCGACGCCGCGATGCGTTCGCCCAACGCCCGCGCCAGATCGCAGGCGCGTTCGACGATTTCGCAGTAACCCCCTTTGCCATATGCCATCAACGTGAACCAGGCGGGCAGCGCACGGAAGCGCCGTGAGTTCTCTGGCGTCAGGTGGAAGAAGTCCGGCTCGTCGCCCAGATCAGGCAGGTAGGCAGCGCTGTTCTGAAACACCTGCGCTTGCAATGCCTGATGGCGCGTGAAGATCATCGCCGAGTCATACGGCACGTTCAGCCACTTGTGCGCATCAATCGTCAGTGTATCGGCATGTTCCATCCCCGCCACCAGATGCTTATAGCGTGGTGAGCAGGCGACGAAACCGCCAAACGCCGCATCGACATGCAGCCAGAACGGATAGTCACGCTTGAGCGCCGCAATTGCTTGCAGATCGTCAAAATCGGTCGTGTTGACCGTGCCTGCGTTGCCGATAACGATGCACGGCTGCCCCGCCAGTGCGTCCAGCTTGCGCCGCAAGTCGTCAATATCGACCGCCTCGCGGTTGCCCGGCAGTTTATCGACGGCAATCAGGTGCTTGCGCCCCATGCCGAGCATCGCCAGCGCTTTGAGCGCGCTGCTGTGCGGCGCGGCGGAGAACACCGGGATCGACTGCATCCCATATAAACCGTCCTGCGCGGCGCTCATACCCCGCTGCTGTGCGATCCATTCGCGCGCCGTCGCCAGCCCGACGAAGTTGGAGATCGTCGCGCCGGAGACGAAGACACCGCTGAACGCATCCGGCAAGCCGAACAACGCTCGCAGCAGGTGGATCGCCTCATGTTCGACAGCGGGCGCGACCGAGTTATCGCCGTCCGCCAGATTGATGTCATAGGCGCTCGTCAGCCAATCGCCCATCAACGCGGCGGGGGTCGTACCGCCGGTGACGAAACCCCAGTAACGCCGGCCCGCACTCGCTGCCATATGCTGCCCGTAGCGATGATCGAACAGTGTCAGCGCCGCCGCCGCGCCCATGCCTTCGTCCGGCAGCGCCAGCGGCACACGCGACCCGCGCGGCGTGGCAGGGGGCTTGTCGTCCAGCGCGTTCAGGTGGCGCAGGGCAGCATCAAACGTGCTTTCCAGCAGCGGACGCAGGTGGTCGCGGTCGTGGGCAAGTGGTGGGTACATGGCGGCAGCCTCAAAAGGTATTGCGAATATCGAGGGCATCGTAACCTGAGGTCACGATATACGATAGAGCCACCCTTTTTGGTGATACAATCACTTGATATGGCACACATTGAGGACAAACTGCTGGATCCGCACTTACTTTTGCCGCGCACCACGCCGGAAGCACAGGGCATTGCGTCCGCTGCCATTCTTCAATTCGTTGATGCGCTGGACCGTCACGTGCATGAGCTGCACAGCTTCATGCTGCTGCGGCACGGCGTGGTCATTACCGAAGGATGGTGGTCGCCTTATCGTGCTAAAGATCGGCACACCCTGTATTCGGTCAGCAAAAGCTTCACGTCAACCGCCGTCGGCTTTGCCGTGAGCGAAGGACGCTTCTCGATCAACGATCCAGTTGTGTCGTTCTTCCCCACATACGATGTGGCTCGGCAAGGCGAGTTCTTGGCAGCGATGACAGTCGAGCATCTGTTGACGATGACGACGGGGCAAACCCAAGATAGCTGGCAGACGATGGTGGAGCGCGCTGACAACGATTGGATCAACACCTTTTTCGATGTTCCCGTCGTTCATGCGCCCGGTACGCAATTTCTGTACAACAACGGCGCGACTTATCTGCTGTCTGCGATTGTGCAGCAAACAACAGGGATGAACCTAATCGAGTATCTGCAACCGCGTCTGTTCGAACCTTTGGGCATTGACGGAGCGACCTGGGAAAGCTCACCGCAGGGAATTTCGGTCGGCGCTTACGGGTTGAGCCTGTGCACGGAGGATATCGCACGATTTGGACAATTGTACCTGCAAGGAGGACGCTGGGGTGACCGGCAACTCCTGCCGCAGGCTTGGATTGACGCGGCAGCCGCGGCGCAGGTCGAAAACGGCAACCGCACTGAAGCGAGTGACTCTTCACAGGGATACGGGTATCAGTTCTGGCGCTGCCGCCACAATGCCTATCGTGCCAGCGGCGTCTTTGGGCAGTATTGCGTCATGATGCCGGATCAGGATGCAGTCGTCGTCTTCACCGCAGGACTGGATATTTTCGATGCGCAGCAGCCGTTGGACCTGATCTGGGAGATTATACTTCCCGCGATGTGCGCCTCTCCCCTGCCGATGGATGCAGCGGCTCAGGCTGCGCTTAGTGCGAGGGTATCCAGCCTGGCACGCCCCGTTAGCGCAGGTCAATCAGTTTCTCCTGCAAGCACTGAAGTTGTGGGACGCACGTACAGGTTTGACGCAAATCCGTTGCTGATTGAAGCCATTACACTGCGCAACGCACCATCCGGTTGGACGGTGCAGGTAGCGACCGCAACAGGCGAGGACAGTTTCCCGTGCGGCTATGGTTCATGGGAGCATGGTACAGTAAGCACGTTGTTCAAAAATGCGTGGTGGTCGGCGACATTGCGGACGCAGGTAGCAACAAGCGGTGCATGGACAAATGATGACTGTTTTTCCATGCTTGTGCGCCTTGTAGAGACCCCGTACTTCTATGCACTCACGTTCAACTGGGTGGAAGATGCACTACTCCTCGAAGTGCATATTAATGTTACGCTTGAGTCACCAGCGCCGCTGCTGCTGCTTGGGCGGCGCGACTTGTAAAATCTCTGCAAAGTTGATACGCCGTCTCGTTACAGTCTGGTCACTCCCCAAGCGACCCTCTATACTGTGCCTCGTCTGCCATTTGAGTTTCCCGTGAGGCATTGATTGGAAGCAGACGCTAAACAACAATTACGCACGCTGGTAATGTGGATTCTGGCGCTCGCCGCGATTGCCGTCATCTTCGCGCTCATCCTGGGCGGCGGTGATGACGCTGGCACACTCCTGAGCGTGTTCGCCACGCGCTTCCTCGGCATCTTCATTGAAGCAGCGCCGTTCCTGCTGCTTGGCACGCTGGCGTCGGGACTGATCGAAGCCTTCGTGACCGCTGACGACATCGCCCGCCTGGTCCCGCGCAACAAAGTCGGCGCGACGGTGACGGGTGCGTTCCTCGGTTTCCTGTTCCCGGTCTGCGAATGTGGCGTTGTCCCGGTCGTGCGCCGCTTGTTCATGAAGGGGCTGCCGATGTCCGTCGGTGTAACCTTCCTGCTGGCTGCCCCCGTCGTTAACCCGGTCGTGCTGGTCAGTACCTATGTCGCGTTCGGAGTGGGGCCCGTCCTCATCGGGCGCTTCGTGCTGACGATCCTCGTCGCCGTCATGGTCGGCTTGATTTTTGCGCTCTCTGCACGTCCACAGGATGTGCTCCGCGCCCGCACGCTCGCACCCGTCATGGGCGGGTCGATTGACGTGCTGCCACGCCGCCGTTCACTGGGCGAAGGCTTAAGCGCGGCACTCCGGCTGGCGGGCGACGAGTTCTTCGAGATGGGACGCTACCTGATCATCGGCACAGCGCTGGCAGCGACGATGCAGACGCTCGTCAGTCAGGATGTGCTGCTGGCGCTTGGTCGCGGACCCATAATCTCGGTGCTGGTCATGCAAGGGCTGGCATTCCTGCTCAGCGTCTGCTCAACCGTCGATTCCTTCCTGGCGCTGGCGTTTGCTGGCGCGTTCACTACCGGCTCGATCCTGGCGTTCCTGGTCTTCGGCCCGATGGTGGACATCAAGAGTACGCTGATGTTCGCGGGTATCTTCAAGGGGCGCGTGGTGCTGTATCTGATTGTGCTGCCGGCGCTGCTGACGATGCTGTTCGCCATCTGGTTGAACTTGAATGTGGTGTTTTGACCTCACGGTTCTTTAGGTTCAGAATGTACTCTGCCCTGGATTACAGGCTGGATACATCCTGCCCCTGCTGCGGGTGAGGTAGAGATGAGGTGTACCGTATGCAACTGACTGACTCCTTCCATATCGATCTGGATGTGGCGCGTCGCCGCCAGCAGACCAACGCCTGGGCAAAAGCGGTGCTGCTGCTGGCGATGGGATTGTACTTTGTGTGGGTGATCGCCAGCGGCAACCTGCCCAACTACATCAACGAGCGCTTCGCCTGGCTGTCGTATGTCGCGGCGGCAGTGCTGCTGCTGCTCGGCGCGCACGGCATCTGGCGGCTGCTGCGTCCCGCTCGCAGCCCGATCAGCGACGACCCGCTGCTGCAACTGGTAAGCGCGCGCCAGGAAGAACATCGCCCGATTTCGTGGGGCGTGCTGGCAATTGTCGCGTTTCCGCTCGTGCTGGGCACGCTGATTCCATCGCGTCCGCTCGGTGCCGAGTCGGTCAGTTCGATCTCGACCAGCGCCGTGTCTGCCGCGAATGTCGCCGAGTTCCAGATTGATCCGTTGCAGCGCAATGTGCTGGATTGGCTGCGCGTTTTTAACAGCAGCAGTGACTTCAGCGAGTTTAACGGCGAACGCGCCGACCTGATCGGCTTTATGTACCGGGAGCCGACGTTTGGTGAAAACCAGTTCATGATCGCGCGCTTTACCGTCAGCTGCTGCGTCGCAGATGCGTCAGCGCTCGGTGTTCCGGCGCACTGGGCAGAGACAGCGACAGTCGAGCAAGGGCAGTGGATACGAGTGCAGGGCGTGTTCCAGGTCGGCTCCTTCCGCGATAACACACTGCCGATTTTGCAGGTCGAAAGCGTCGAATTGATCGATGAACCCGCGCATCCGTATCTGTATCCGTGAGGAACGTTTTGAGACTGAATGCGTTTGACCAGACGGTCGTGGTCGCGGCGGCGTGCATTGCGGCACTCATCCTCGGCACGGTGCTGCTAGGCGACCGCGTCGGTGTGCGCATCGAGCGTGTATCGCCGCTCGGCGAAGGCGCACGGGCGACGATGCCGATCAAGATCGAGTTCAGCGAGGCAATGAATCGCGACTCGATTGGCGACACGCTGCGCATTGTGCCTGCTATCGCAGGCGAGATGAGCTGGAGCAGCAGTACACTGATCTTCACGCCAAGTGAGCCTTTTGAACCGGGCGTCAGCTACACCGTCACGCTCACGCCGGGCGCGCGTTCGGAAGCCAACCGCGAGGTGATACAGGGGGTGGAGTTCTCGTTCACTATCCGCCGTCCGCGCGTTGCCTATCTGTCGCCATCTGACTCTGCGCCGATCAATATCTGGATCGCCGAGCCGGGCGTGGAAGGCAGTGCCCGCCAACTGACCAACAGCGTCGCGGGCGTCTATAACTTCGATGTCAGTCCAGATGGACAGTATATCGCCTATTCGGAAACCAGCGCCTTCTCCGATACCGAAGACATCCGCGTGATTGACCTCGATACAGGCGAGATACGCCAGGTGACGAACTGCCCGGACTCCAGCTGCACGACCCCCATCTGGCGTCCTGATGGACAGGTGATCGCATACGAGCGTGTGGATTACAACAGCGACCTGGAAGGCGTCGGCATCAGTCCTACACGCCTGTGGCTGATCGATGTAACTGTCGTTCCGGCGACGACGACGCCGCTGTTCCAGGATACGCAGGTGTTGGGCTACGACCCGCAGTGGTCGGGCGATGGCAGCCGGATTGCGCTCTACGACCGGGGCAGCCAGGGAATCCTGATCTACGATTTCCGCGACGACTCCGGTATCAGCATCCCGACGCGCGCGGGAACATCTGGCTCACTGTCACCGGATGGTACAATCCTGCTATACCCGGAAGTCATTTTGCAGGATGGGCAGGAGTCGCGCAGCGTCATGCAGATGGCAGACCTGGTGCAAAACACGGTCGTCGTCATGCCCGGTACGGACGAAACGAGTTCGGATGAGTGGGTGCGCTGGTCGCCAGATGGCGCGCAGGTGGTGGTATCTCGCAACTACTTCGACGAGCGCTACACACTTGGCAGCCAGTTGATGCTCATCGACCCGTTCACGGGCAGTGTGACGCCTCTGACGGATGACCCGAATTTCGATCACGGCTTCTTCTCGTGGGATGCCAACGGCGAGCGGCTGGTTGTGCAGCGGCTGCCGCTGTTCGATCCCCAGGGCAACCGCGATAACCTGGCGCGCCCGCAAATCTGGACGCTCAACGTGACGACCAACGAGCTGGTGTTTGTAGCGGACAACGCTTTCCATCCGCGCTGGGTGCCGTAGTGAGACGGTATCTGCTATCAGCGTTCAGGTATCAGAATGTAGAATACAGAACAAACCATGAACAAGTTATCCCCTCGCCTCCTGCTGCTGTTGTTCCCACTGCTGGGCTTGATTATTGCTGCGTCACTGCTGCTGACGACGCAGCCGGGAACGGTCGCGACCCCCGTGCCAACGCCGCGCGACTTTGGCGACCTGATCTCTGAGCAACCAACGAGCGCCCCTGCCGCCAACGGACTCATCGACTTCACACTGCCGTCGCTGGCGGGAGACACCATCACGCTCACAGACTACGCAGGCAGAACCGTCATTCTCAACTTCTGGGCGACCTGGTGTGTGCCGTGCGAACGCGAGATGCCCGCGCTGAATGCCTATGCCGCCGAACAGGATGAGGTGATCGTTCTGGCGATCAATGTTGGCGAAACGGAAGACATCGTGCGCCCCTGGCTGGAAGAACGCGGCATTGATGCGCTTACGGTGCTGATGGATACCGACATGGACGTGCGCTACGACTACGGTGTGATGCAGTTCCCGACGACCTACGCGCTCGATGGCGACGGCGTGGTGCAGCAGCCGCACTTCGGCGAGATCACGTTGGAGGAGCTGCGTGTGATGGCGGAGCGTGTGAGCGCAGGTTAACGATCGTAATCCCCACGACGATAATCACGCTGCCCACGATTTCCAGCGGACCTGGCACTTCTGTGAACAGGAAGTAGGCGATGATCGCCGCCAGTACCACGCCCAACTGCCCCATGACGGCGGTGATGGTTGCGGGGACGCGACGCAGCACATAGTTGTAGGTGAAGTGACCGACCAACTGCGCCAGCAGCACCAGCAGCAGCATATAACCGTATCCAGCTGCGCTGTAGCCCGTCAGCGGTATGCCCTGCGCCAGAACAACCACACAGGCGACGATAGCAGCAAAGACGAACATCAGCCACAGGAACGGCACCAGCGGCATCCGTTTGCGAGCGTCGCGACCCAGCAAGCTGTACGCCGCGCCCGCCAGCGCCGACCCCAATGCCAGGAGCGCACCCAGCACGGGGTTGCTGCCGAGTGACAGGTTAGTCGCGCTGGCAATCGCGATCATCACACTGCCACCAATCGTGATCCATAATCCGAACCACACCTGCCTGCCCAATATCGTGCGCAGCCCAAAGCCTTCGATGAGCGCGATCCAGATCGGCGCAGTACCGCCGATGACGCTGCTGACGAGAACGGTTGTGAATTCCAGCGAACCAAAGCCGACCAGCAAATGCAGTGCGAACCAGAAGCCTGTTATGGCGGTAAATAGGATGTCGCGTTTGCGCAGATGGCGCAGCGTATCGCGGTAGTAGACCAGCACAAACGGCGTCAGCACCAGCACGCCGATGACCTGCCGGAAGGCGATAATGTACGAGGTGGGAACTTGTTCGCCCTGCGCCAACCGTCCCAGAATGCCCGCCCACGCGCCCGCCAGCGAACTGAGGAACATGATGCCGATGTACTGCCATTCGACACGCTGAGTCGACGCGATCACCGACCGGGTTTCGCCCTGCTGTAGCTGTTCACTTGCCATGCTTTGAAAAACCGTTCTTGATTTAAGACTGCAAGTGAAGAATCCGTTTGTCTTCTTAGTTACGATGATTGGCTTAAAAACGTGCGTACGGTGTTGTGGAAATGCTCGCTTTCGTCGAGCATCGGGAAGTGACCGCTTTGCTCAAACCACGCGATCTGGCTGTGCGGCAGGCATTCTTTCAGCACCTTGTTCTGTCCAGGATCGACAATGGCGTCATTTTTGCCATAGATGCCCAACACAGGAAGTTTGAGCTTATGCATGTCCGGGCGCAGGTCGGTTTCGCGCAGCGTGCCGATGCTTTCAAAGAAAGGCAGGAACGCCAGCCGCGACACATCCGTTGACAGCATATCGCCGAGCGCCTTACCATCACGCGCCAGGAAACGCGAATAGCCACGAATGAACGGGCGAAACCCCATCTGGAAGACGTTGTAAATGGCGGGCGCGCTCTCCGCCAGTTCGACCCAGCCTTTGTAGGCGGCAATCTTCAGCAGCGGGCTCAGCGACGAGCCAACAATCGGCGAGCCGACGACGCCGACCTTTGTGACTTTATCGGGAAACTGGATCGCCGTCTTAAGCGAGACCGTCCCGCCCATCGAATGCCCGATCAGCGGCGCTTTGACGATGCCCATGCGATCCATAAACTGGTTGACCAGCACGGTGAAGTTGCTGACGGAGAAGTCTTCCGCAAGCTCGGCGGTCTTTTCACCAAACTCGCCGAAGCCCAAAAAGTCGAGCGCGTAGACACGATAATCGCGCCCCAACATCTCGACTGTCTTGCGCCAGACCGCCCACGAATTCATCCACCCATGCAATAAAAGAACAGGGCGTCCGCGTCCGTAGACCTCATAATGGACAATACCCTGTTCTGTCACCAGCGCTGCCACGTTTTGCCTGCCTCAGTCTAGTCGAGCCGCGCCGTCTTACTTCGTTTCCATCTCTTCGAGGATCGAGTAGAGCAGTTCCAGCAGAACGCTCTTCACGCTTTCCTTCTGGTTGGCGACGCACGGCAGCAGCTTGACGCCTTCTTCGATGCGCAGCGCAATCCGCAGATCATCGGTCTTCCAGGCATCTGGCAAGTCCTGCTTGTTCGCTGCCACCACATACGGCGTCGGTGCGTAGGCGCGGAAGGTTTCCAGAATACTCTTCGCTTCGCGGAACGTTTCCGGTTTGGTGCTGTCTACCATCACGACAAAACCCAACATGCCTTCCGCCAGGATTTCCCACATGAAATCGAAGCGGCGCTGCCCCGGAGTACCGAACAGATACAGGACGAGATCGTCATCGACGGTGATACGACCGAAGTCCATCGCGACGGTGGTCGAATCCTTGACGGTGCGTTCGATCTCGGAACTGACTTTGCTCTCAGTACTCACCACCTCGATCTCGCTGATCGAGTTGATGAACTCTGTTTTACCAGAGCTGAAGGGACCCGTGATGATCATCTTGACTTGTTGCATTGACGTTCGCTCTTCTACTGCGCGTCCAACAAGGGACTTCCGAATGAAAAACTAGCTCTGACGGATACGGTCGATAATACGATTGATGACAGATGCGCTGACGGGCGGTGACTTGGGAACAACCCGTCCTTCCTGCTGACGCGCTGCTGCCTGTGCCGCGATGTTCGGCTTAACCATCTGCACAAGTCCGGCTTGCAACAGGTTATACACCACACGACGGATTTCCATGTCCGTCATATTGTTCGCTTTGGCAATCTGACGAATGGTATTCTTCGGGTTGACATAGCCGACGATGCGCCATTCTTCCACGCTGAGGTGCATGCCTTTGTATTTCTCTTTGGCATCTTCCGGGAATTTGAGGCTGACATCGAGATTGGGGATCTCCTCGCGCAACCGTTCGTCATCCTGTACGCGCCGCGCGCCTTCAATGATGACATTTTCCAGATCGATCGGCACCATAATGCGGTCGCCCATCGGCAGCGCATCATCATCAAAGCGGAATGGACCTTCGTGCCAGCCGAGCAGATCATAGACAATATCGAGCGTGTGCTGCTGTACACTACTCAATACGTCCTTCTGCGTGACGTAATTGGCATTGATCAACAGCAGCGCCAGCGCTTTATCACTGGTGTTTTTGGCGCGTTCCTTGATGATACGCGCCTGTTCGCTGGTGAGCTTGCCCGCTTTGTTCAGCACGGAGACGAGATTGCCGTCCTGGTCATCCAGCCCGGCATGGATGAGCTTCCCGGTCTTGAAGGCAACCGAGGCACGTTTCTTGCCTGCTGCCATCTTGACGCCGCCCATCGCGTCTTTCTCGTTGGTGGGCAAGCCTTCAAATATGGTCAACGTGCCAGTCTTGCCAGCGAGATTGATCAGATTGAGCAGCTGAGTTGTACTAAAATCGCGAAGGTTGCCTTGAAGCGGCATGGACTTACCCTGTTTCAGTGACAATGCTAAACTGGATTATAACGTTGTCTTTTCACGCGCGTCAACCAGTACGCCTCTCTCACTCCCCCATTCTATAGTGACTTGCTTTTTGCGACAATTAACGCTGGACGGAAAGTGATGAGTAATGAGTGATGAGGATTTGGTGCAAAGTGCAAAGTACAGAATGCGGTGCAAGTGAGTGACAAGGGGTAAGAGCTTGAAACTGAATAACAAGAACACAGAACTCAGAACACAGAACAATCCATGCGACACGCTGCACCCTGTACGCTGCGCCCTGCACGGTGCAGCATGCACTACATTCTCGTCACTCATCATGTATCGCTTCCTGCTCTTTGTCCTCTTCTCGCTGCTGTCCGCCTGCTATGTGGCGGACGCACCGCCGCCGAGCGCCGCGCCAACGGTGACGCCGACACTTGCGCCGAGCGCGACGCCGCTCCCCGGCATGATCGGACCGGAGGTGTACCCCGACGGCGTGAACCCGCTGACAGGGATGCTGATGGAGAACCCTGCTGCATTAGAGCGCCGACCGCTGGTCGTCAAGCTCAGCAACGCGCCGCCGTTGGTACGTCCACAGGCGGGCATAGGCGCTGCGGATGTGGTGTTCGAGCATTACGCGGAAGGCGGGCTGACACGATTTTCCGCGATCTTCTACACGAACGCGCCCGAACGTGTCGGCTCGATCCGCAGCGCGCGGTTGATCGACCACGAGTTAATGGCGATGTACCAAGGCTTACTCGGTTTTTCCGGCACGAGCGAAGGCGTTGGCGCGGTGCTGCGCGCGTCGGAATACTATGAGCGCACCTATATCGGCGTCGCTTATCCTGAACCGTTCTACTATCGCGACGAGAGCATTCCAGCTCCTCACAATCTATTCATGAACGCGGCGGCGTTGTGGTCGCTGGCGGCAGACGAAGGCTTTGGGCAAGCGCCGCCGCTAGCAGGGCTGGCGTTCAGCGCGCCGCCGCCAGCAGGCGAAGGCGGGCAGGCGAACAGCGTGCAGATCGAATATCGAGCGACACGCGCCGGTTGGCTCTACGACGGTGAGCGCGGACAATATCTGCGCTTCAGCGACGGGCAGCCGCATCTGGACGCCAACACAGGCACGCAAGTTGTCGCAGATAATGTGGTCATCGTCTACGTGCGCCATGTCGATACGGATATTGTCGAGAGCGTGTGGCAGGATCAGGTCAGTTGGAGCATTCAGATACAGCTCTGGGATGAAGGCGATGCCATACTGATCCGTGATGGACAGCAGTATCGGGCGCGCTGGCGCCGCCCCGAACGTGACGCCGCGCTTTCGTTGGTGACGCCAGAAGGCGCGCCGCTGCCGCTGCGCCCCGGCGTGACGTGGGTGCAGTTGTTCCCGCTGCCGGAACAGTGGATAGCGGGTGAGGAAGCGGTGGAGATGGAGTAACTCGTGGCGACCGATGGCGATAACTACTACCTCACCCGCATCAACCTTGTTCTGAATCACATTCGCGAACACCTGACGGATGACCTGTCGCTGGACGCGCTGGCGGATGTGGCGGGCTTTTCGCCGTTCCACTTTCATCGCCTTTTCACCACGCTGACCGATGAAACCGTGCATCAGTGCGTCCTGCGGCTGCGGTTGGAGCGCGCCGCCGCGCTGCTTAAGGCAGACCCGACGCTGGCGATTGGCGATGCAGCGGCGCAATGTGGGTTTGAGTCGGGGTCGGTCTTCTCGCGCGCGTTCAAGCGTCATTACGGATTGACTGCTCGCGCCTGGGACCGGCAAGCGCCGCTAAAGAATAGCAAGAATGGTCAAATCCTCGACGGTTTTCCCCGTTACACTGTAGAACATCTGCGCGACCTTGGACATGAGGAAGGCTTTCAGGTCTACATCCGTGAGCAGCAACCGCAGCGACTGGCGTACATCCGGTTAATGAATTCCTACAACAGCGTCGATGCTCTCATCAAGGCATACGACAGGCTGTTGGCGTGGTATGTGGCGCGTGGTGGACGCTTGAGCGCGACGACCGTCATCGGCATGTCGCAGGATGACCCGGAAGTGACACCGCTCAAGCTCTGCCGCTACGACATCTGCCTGACTGTGCCGGATGACTGGCGCGGAGAGGGCGAGGTCGAGACGCGCATCATGCCTGCTTGTCATCTGGCATATGTGCGCTGCGTGGGCGATATTTTCGTCGTGGATCGCGGCTGGCAGTATCTCTATCGTGGTTGGCTGCCCCGCAGTCGTTATGTGCCGGACAACCTGCCCGCGATGGAAGTCTACCGCCGCCGCCCCGACGAGATCGGTTGGGAGACGTATGACCTGGAAGCAACCCTTCCGGTGTGCGCACTTGGATAAGCAAAGGAAGAGGATCATGGAACTCGGTCAGTTCTCGGTCAGTCTGGCGGTCAAGGACCTTAAGGCATCACGCGCGTTTTACGAAACGCTCGGTTTCAAGGTGTTCGATGGCAAGGAAGAGGAAAAGTGGTTGATCATGCGCAATGACAGCGCTAACACCGTCATCGGTATCTTTGAAGGCATGTTTGAAAAGAACATTCTGACGTTTAACCCGAAGGATGTGCGCAGCATCCAGAAGCATCTGAAGGCGAACAACATCACGCTGGTGCTGGAAGCGGACGAAAACACGACCGATCCAGCACATATTGTGCTGGCGGACCCGGACGGCAATCAGATCATGTTCGATCAGTTTTAGATCTCGAAGTCCGGCGTGACGGTCATTGTGGGTTGGCAGCAATTTTGTGCAGGCGCACGCCGGTTGCTGTCCACCCTCATCCGCCGATGAGTGAGCCAGGTGTCGGTTCAATAGGCTCGATGGGATTGCCGGGATCGGCAGGTGTCGGCTGCGGCACTGGCGTGGGCGGCACAGGCGTCACTGTCACCCAGCCATCGCCGCCTTGCGTCGGCACCATCGGCGTCGGGATGCTGGGCAGCAGTGTCGCGCCGGGCGGCGGCGTCGGCTGCGCGATAGTCAGCGGTACGCCAAACGGTTCGTTGCGTTCGGCACGCTGCACCAGCACGGTGCGCGTCTCTTCCGGCGTGTCGCGCGTTACCGCGTCAAACAGCGCATCCGGGCGCAGCTGGGCAAGCTGCACACCCAGGTTGGCAACCGAGTCGCGGCGCGCCACCGTTGTCACCGCTAGCGTCGCATCGGCTGGCACGAGCTGTACCAACGCGAAGTCGGTGATGACGGTCGGACGAAAGCGGTCAAAGTAGACACGAGATACATCAAAGAACCACTCGACACCCAAGCCCTGTGGAATCAGCAGAAAGTGGTAATCCGGTATCGTATCAGGCGTAATCGTTTGCATAATCCTCAACGCGCGTTAGTATGTGGTTTGATGTTATAGTTCAACCATGTGTTCAGTCAAGGCAGTATTCGTCATGACTTCAGCGCGCGAAACAATCCTCAACAAACTGCGCAGTGCCAGGCGTCCATTTGACGATGCGACTCCCCGCCCACAAGCTTACATTCCCGTTATTCCGGTCGAAAACACAGAACCTGATAGCTTAATTGCGCGTTTTATACAGGAGATGGACCTGCTTAAAGGCAAGGCATTTGCGGTTAAGGGGGATGACGAGGCGAGCGCGCTGATCCTCGATTTGCTGCGTCAGCACAACGTCGATCATGTCCTGGCATGGGAGTATCGGCATATTCCGGTGGCGGGGTTGGAAGATGTGCTGCGCAGCGCGGGTATCCGTGTGACGCAGCCGCGTGTGCATGAGGAGCGCTCGCCAGAATTGATGGCGCATCTGGGCAGCGCCGGAGCAGGTGTGTCTGGCGTGGATACGGCAGTCGCAATGACCGGGACGCTGATCCTGAGCAGCGGGGAGGGCAAAGGACGCATTCCAACGGTGCTGCCGCCTGTCTGGATCGCGGTTGTGGCGCTGGAGCAGCTTGTGCCACGTCTGGAAGACTGGCTAGCGAGCGAACGGGCGCACGGCATGACAACGGTGCATGAACGTGCCAATCTCGCCTTTGTCACCGGACCCAGCCGCACGGGGGACATCGAAATGCAGTTGATTCTGGGGGTTCATGGACCCGGCACCGAATACGTCATCATCAAACAGTAACTGTCGAAGAGGACTCCATGCAAACTTACATGATTGTTGAAGACGAACCCGATCTCTACGAAATGCTTACCCATATGTCCACCATGATCGGCGTAAATGAAGTGGCGTTCACGACGGGTGAGGAGTCGGTCGCGTGGATCGAAGAGGTGGACGCCGGGCTGTTCAACGACGATTTGCCGGTGTTGGCACTTATCGACATTCGGCTGCCGGGCGCAACGGATGGCATCATGGTGGCGGAACGACTGCGCGCCAGCCCCCATCTGCAACATGTCGCGGTCGTTCTGATGACTGCCTATCATTTGTCGCCGGAAGATGAGGCACAGGCGAAACAGCGCGCAGGCGCAAACCTGCTGCTGTACAAGCCGCTGCCGCGTATTGCGGATCTGCGGCAAATCCTCGCCAACGAAGCACAGGCACGCCTGAAAACTACCGATTCGAACAAGCCCAAAAAAGCCTGAAGCAGTCTGTATTGCCACGAAGAAAAGTGCTTATTCAAGAGGCTAGAGATAAAGAGGTTGGAAGATGTTCTCTATCCTCTTGACCTCTACCCTCTTGATAAGGTTTTCACGTCGCGATTGATGTGCTGGTCGCTGCCTGCATGATCTGAGTCAGCCGCTCTGCCATGCTTGAAGGGTCGGGATGGATGCCGTCTTGCAGCAGCGCCGTCTCGAAGACCTGATCCACCACCATGTCAATCAGTGCGTTATCCGGCTGTGCCTGCAACTGACGACTAAGGTTGTGAATCAGCGGGTGGCGCGGGTTCAGCTCCAGCGTCTTGACGGGCAGCTCGTACTCGCGGTCGAGCAGGCGGTTCAAGCGGAACATGTTGCGCTGCGCGTTATGGTCGGTGCTGACCAGGCGGGCGGGGCTGTCAACCAGCGTCTGGCTCTCGCGCACATCGACCACGCGCTCACCCAGCCGTTCGGCAAAGCGCTGGCGCACAGCGGCGAAGGTGTCGGTCGGCAGTGCCTCCTGGGTGTTGTCTTCTGCTTCCGGCTTTTCACCCACATCCGTCAGGTCAATGTCTGCCTCATCGACGTTGCGTATCTTGTAGCCTTCGTACTCCGTCAAGCCCATCAGCATCATCGGATCCACCGCATCAGTCAGGTACAGCACTTCGATGCCACGCTTGCGGAACGGATCGAGATGCGGGCTGCGGGACGCCGATGCGTCATCATCCGCCAGCACGTAGTAGATTTCCTTCTGCGCGCGTGCCATGCGCCCAGCGTACTCACCCAGCGTAACCAGATCGTCGCCGATGGTGCGCGTGCTGCGGAACATGAGCAGCGGTTGAATGTCGCTCGCCTCCGCCGGACTCAGCACCAGACCCTGCTTGATGAAGCGCCCGAACTGGGTGAAGACGGTACGATAGACTTCTGGCTTGCTCTTCATCAGCCGCTTGAGTTCGCTCAAGACTTTGCTCGTCAGCGTCTTCTTCAGGTTCGCCATCACGCGCGATGCCTGTACGCTTTCGCGGCTGACCGCCAGCGGCAAATCTTCGCTATCGACCACGCCCTGCACGAAGCTCAGGTATTCCGGCAGCAGGTCGGTGTTGCGCTCTTCGATCAACACCTTGCGCGCGTAGAGCTTTAGCCCTGGCTCACGACGCATCAACATGCTGCGGTCAGCACTGGCGGGGATGTAGAGCAGCGCGTAGAACTGCAACGGCACGTCGGCGCGCATGTGGATGCGGTGAGCGGGCGACTCGAAGTCATACGTCAGCATTTTGTAGAATTCGTCGTACTGCTCGTCCGTAATCTCTTTGGTTTCCTGCCGCCAGATCGCCACCTGCTTGTTGACAGGCTGCTCGTCGTCACCGATGTGGATCGGGAAGGCGATATAGTCCGAATGCTGGCGGACGATTTCGCGCAGCTTCCAGGGTTGCAGGTAGTCTTTGGCGTCGTCCTTGAGATAGAGGATGATGTCTGTGCCGCGCGTTTCGCGTTCGGCATCTTCGACGGTGTAGGTATCGCCGCCGCTGGATTCCCACACGGCTGCCTGTGCGTCTGGTCGGTACGACTTCGAGACGACGCGAATCTTGTCCGCGACCATAAACGCCGAGTAGAAGCCGACGCCAAACTGACCGATGACTTCGCCCGCCTGCGCCGCCTTGCGCTCCTTCATCGCCTGAATGAACGCCTTCGCGCCGCTGTGCGCGATGACGCCCAAGTTCTCGATCAACTCGTCGCGCGTCATGCCCAAGCCCGTATCGCTGATCGTCAGCGTCCCGGCTGCGTCGTCCGGCTTGATTTCGATGTACAGGCTGGCGTCGGCGTCAGTGATGGCATGGTTGGTGAGCTGCTCGAATTGCAGGCGGTTGATGGCGTCGGAGGCGTTCGAGATCAACTCGCGCAGGAAGATGTCGCGGTCGGTGTAGAGGGAATGGATGAGAATGTCGAGAAGCTGTTGAATTTCAGCTTTAAACTGATGTTGTTCCGCCATGATGCTAGTCCTTACGAAGCGATGCACCCCAATTTCGACCCTGTTTTAGCACCGCAATGTAAGAAACAGATAAACGACGCGGGGCAGGATACACCCTGCCCCTAGGTATCATCGCTTATTGCCCCTGCGCGTCCAGCGCCGCCGCGACCGCCAGCAGGTCGGCGCGGCAGGCGGGGGGGGCGCTAATTGAGCAGCGCCATCCCCGTTGCATCTGGGATCAAAATTGTGGTTTGCCCTGTCATCATACTCAATTGAGACAAACTGGCAGGCGTGTTAAAGCCCTGAATAAACAACAGGCGGTCACTATCGAGCCATGTGGCCTGTGTTACACCATTCACGAATGCGGCAGGCTGTCCGGTTTGAAAGTCCACAATCGCAACTTGCCCTCTTTGACCTACACTTCCGTAAAGCAAGCGCGCGGCATCTGGCGAGAATACAAATACTTCTACAGTTCCAGCGCCCATTGCCGCTGGATCAAGGACTGAGCCAAATCGGAAAAGGCTTACCGCCCGTGTGTCACGGTCCAGTGTGTAGAACTCAGTCGGGGTTAGCGGCGGCGCACTGTAGCGATTGACCGCCAATAGGAACTGACTTGTGCTAGGAATTGGCGTGAACGAAGAGATCGAAAGATCATCGGAAGTTTGCAGTGTTGTCAATTGTAAGGTCGTTGCATCCACAAGTGTCACCTTGCGTGTGGATGACAGGATCGCAAAGGTTGTGTCGTCGAGCCATATGGTTGAATGTTCGCCATTTGTGACTGCCATCGCGACTTCCGAACATTGACGGGTTGCAATTTGCAGAACGCAAGTGCGAATTAGCGTCTCCATAAACACACCTTCCCAGTAAATCATCACCACCCTGTCGCCCTGTGGGGAAATGCTGTAGCCGACAATGTTTGTGTGTTCGAACAGCACTTCTTCATCGTTCGTTTGTAGATTCGCACGTACCAAACTTCCAGGTTGAAGAATCGGTGGCGTAATTTGGGGTATGATGTCAACACGATACGCATATGTCTGACTGGGATCCAAGGCATGCGCAGCACTCTGAAGCCCAGGCGTTACGGTTGCCACTATGCCATTTGTCCCGATAAGGTTCGCGCCTAATTCAATGACCAAACTGGACTGCATGGTATCAAAGTTCCATTGGGTAATCTGATCATTTTGCATGACGAAGATTGGGCGTGTCTCTGTCACAACCAGAGTTTCATCCTGAGCGATGACGATTTTGGGGATCACTATGCTGCTCAGCACCATCAGAACTAGTGCAAGCACAAAGCATGTCTTGAGCATGGGTTTCATGATTCTCACTATCCTTTTCATAGTTTAACAACCATGATTGTCATAGAAGTAGGTATTGGCGTTGTCCCCTCCCTGCACGTTTCTGTATGGAGCGATGCCAATATAGATGGTTGATAATCGTGGCGAGTTGCACGATTGAGTAGCAACTGCCATTACTGCAGCAGGATTTGAGGCATAATTTGCTCCCTGAGGAACGTAAATGCCAAAGAAATACAATCCAAGATCACGCACTGCGCCATTGAAAACGCCTGAGTATTGAGTGCTCAGGTTCCCATTTAGAAGTGCCACCGCGTAGTTATAGATAGTGGGGTCAATGCCATAACCAGGCGCTGTGTTAGTGATCCCTGAGCCAGACGGTGCTCCAACGTTCCAGCAGTCAAACTGCCCACTTTGCCGTACGACCTGATCGGCTGTGCCATAGTAGGTTAGTGATCGCATTCGATTGCGGATGACATAGGCAACTGCCAGTGCGTCGTCTCGATCTTCTTGTGCTTGACTATTTCCAGCTTCACACGCAAGGACAAAAGCGACAATATTGACCTGATCCTGTGCATTGGTTGGATTCCAAGTTTGGTGAACGCAAATGTTACCGGATCCGCAGCCCGCTGGTACGGGAGCGAATGACGCAGGGACAGGCGGTCTCGGCGTCGCGCTCATATTGAGATAAGGTGTTGGAGCCGAGCCACCACAGTTCGCTGGGCCTGCTTGTAGAAGAGGGGCACCGCCAGGGCCAGGTTCAGCAGTCCGCACCCACAATGTATCGCCCACAAATGTATTGTTCATGTAAGCTTCGTATGGGGAGATGCGCGCCCACTGTACGCCATCTCGTGCCATACGGAACTCATAGACATTAACAGTGGTACCTTGGTACAACTCCATGACGATTTGCCCGTCGCTGTTGGTCATGGTTTCGAAGTCTGATGCAGGGAAGTTACGTACTCGAACATAACCGTTGTTTGAGCTAATGGTACAAGGGATGTGGTAGACCTGTGGTATTGCTGTTGGAGTAAGTGTAGACACAGGTGTCGCGGTTGGCGGCACCGTTGGCACGGGCGTCGCTGCCTCCTGCCTCCAGTAGATGTAGCGGACGCGGGCAGTGCCGCGCATGTTCACGCCCCAGTTGGACATGCTCATGGAACTCGGTGCAAATGAGCCGCGACTCGTACCGTTGACAAGGGTTGCCCCGCCCCCAATGCTTGCTGTGGAACCTGGCAGGTAGTAGGTGCAGATTTGGGCAGCATTTGCCGTGTAGTTCGGCATCCAGTGGGCAGCGTAAGTAATGCCACAATGCTTTGGACTCTGACCCGACTCGATCCATTGAATCACACCCCGTCGGTGACGGAAACTGCCACCATTGGACTGTGCGCTAATCCCGCGAAAATTGAACTGCATCCCACCATCGTACTGATAATCGGGGATATGGTCAGAGCTAGGGATCATCGTTAACCACTCGAACGCCATGCCAATGTAGTAGGTGTTCGGTGTCGTGGGGTGATTCCCCAATGGTTGCACAGGGTGGTTAAATGTACCGTTGGTGTATTTATATGTCAGAGGGAT
>JANRJX010000134.1:0-4763 GCA_033763755.1 Chloroflexota bacterium | reverse complement strand
CGTCCACGCATCGACATCCAAATTCAGGGTGAGCAAGTCGATCTCACCGCCGGCGCGCGTTTTGCGGACGAGCATCGCAGCTTGCCCTGCCTGGTAAAGATACGCTGTCCATTCGTCAAATACCGGCACTTTCACCAGCTCAGTGATGTGATGTTTAAGCTGGGCGGCTGCCTGCGTCTCCGAAACGCGAAAGATAAATGTCACCGCTTTACCACCATAGTTCGGGTTAACAACCCAATCATGCAGCAGGATAAGACTGGTGAACTTCGCTTCGGAAATGTGCTGCATGAAAGCGGTGTACATGCCGCTGTTCCCTTCCCCGGCGGTCAGTTCGACAGCAGGCGCGTCCCAGGGTGTCACCGAAACTATGTCGCCTTTACTCAGTTTGGCGCGAATCGCTTCGGTTGCCATGCGCGGTCCACCAAAATTCAGGTAGACGCACATCCCTTCATGAAGCGCATAGCCGAAACACCAGACCTGTCCGCTGATACTCCCGCTTAGTTCGCCGACACACCGCTGCGAAATGCGTGTAAGCGATTTGCTGTTCGATGAGGTAGCAATGACTTGCAGCATGTTCGACGGCAGCGTGACGGTCATTTGCTGGATTGCGGTCTGAACCGCGTCTGGTTCTGCGCCTTCAGCGGGTAACGATTGTGGTTTGATAATTCGTATCTTCGGTTCATCCGCAGCGGTATTGTCCGGTTGAGGTTCAGCCTTACGCTCAGGTTGCTGATGGGTTTCAATCAGAGTGTGTTTGATGTCCGCATCGGTTGGGGGCAGGGTTGCACCCGGTGGAACAACCGAACCATGCGTGATACGGATGCCCGGAATCGGTTCGAGATCGCTAAGTTCGCGCTCGAAGTACCAGCCCGTGCCGCTCTCTGCAAAGTCCACATCATAGCTCCAGCCATGCTGCGTGTTGTGATTGTAAAGATGCAAAATCGTTCCGGGTGTGCCAGTTTGAACCACTTTGCCATCTGGCGTTTGGAGTTCGTGCCGGGCGTAGATGGTTTGGTCGAGTGCGAATAGGCGCGGCGGGACTTCGACTGCTGGCACGGGTTTCACGGGCAATCCCAGGATGTGCGCCGCTTCCTCTACCGTGCAGGGATCGTCATCACTGAAGGGTACAGCCGCCGCGAGTGCATCCAGTGCCGCTACCTTGTTGGGCTGGTCGAAGTGCCATTTGCGTGTGTAAAGTGAGAACGTCGCGTTGACGGCTTTCAGTGCATCGTGAATAGCAGGCAGCGAGATGCCGATTCGCTCGTGCGGCGGCAGGTCGAACACCCACACGACTTCCGGTTGGTCATGCTGATTGACCCAGGTCGTCCGCGTGGCGAAAACACCATTCTCGCCTTTTACAATGGTATCGTGGTTCGAGGTGCGTTCTTTGCCCACAATGCCTCCGCCGAAGATACTGAGCAGTGGTGAACGTCGTTCGCGTGGCGGTTCGTTCGCTTGTGTTGGGGTGGTAATGATCGCTTGGATTGCAGCAGGTAGCGCCCACCCCACATAGTACCAGCTTTTACGTTTGCCGCTGAAACGCGCCCCGCTGCGCTTGAGCAGTTCACGATGCGGATACGTATCGCCTGCAAGCCAGAACCAGGGTTTTTGATTGGGATCACGCTGACTTTTCTCAACTTGGATACCCTCAACAGCGGCTTGTTTCTCGCCTGATGCGGGGGTAACAGGACGATAACTGGAAGGGTTGAAACCCGGACCAGACTGGGCGGTGGTTTCAGTGTACTCCGCTTGGCGGTTGGTAGGGAGTTCCAGCCATTGGCTGCCACGCCACAAGAACACAGCCGCACGGTGATGTCGGCGTGTGACCCCCTCTGCCTGCGCCAGTTCATCGGCAGTTAAGTTCAGCAATAGGTAGCCGTGATGCACCGTCGTCTCGCCGTCAATCTGGAGGTAGCGGTAGGATGCACGGGATGAAGACACATCCCGTGCTTTCGTCCCATATAGCGCCAGCAGCACCTCGCAGGCGGCGCTGCTGTAGCCAAGTTTGTAGGCGCTGACCTTCTGATTCGTCATGGGATGTTTCACCCGCTGCGAACCATAGGTGTGAACCGCGAGAATGTGCTGTTCAGCCATGACGCGCTCCTTTCAACGCAAATGTCACCAGATGCGCTTCTTTCTGGCGGCTTACCATGTAGTCGTATCCCGCCTTCGTGCCTTTACTGTCGCCGTTCCAGACGAAGACACCGCGCTGAGAGTTGTCCACCATCCAGCGATCACGGACGTGGTAACGGTCAAACAGATGTCCGCCTGCGGCGCGGTAAATGTCGCGTTCAACCTTGACATAACCGCCGTGAGCGCAGCCGCCATTGCGTGGGTTGTTCGTCACGCCGACGACCAGCACTTTCGCTTTCAGCCGTCGGCATTCCTGCACTACCGCCATGTCCACACCTTTTGGATTGTCGCCCACAACGATGGTATGACCGAGTTGATGCACACGCCGCACGACCCGGCGGGCATAATCCAGCGCCGCACGGTTGGCATAGCGTGACCCGGCGATCATGATGTGTATCTCCGACACAGCCTGCGGCGGTTCGGTGGGAGCAGCCTCACTGCCAGCATCGTCCGCCGGTTTCTCTGTCAGTCGCGCCGATTGCGCTAACGCATCTGCATCTGCATTCTCACCACGCGGTATCCAGGTCAGTGTAATCATATGTTGGTCAAGCAGTGCCTTGATCTGCTGCCACAGATCGAGATTGGCGACCTGTTCGCCCCGTGCGTTCTTCCAGCCGCGTTTGATCCAGTCGGAGAGCCACTCGTTCACGCCGCGCACGACGTAATTGGAGTCGCTGAAAAGCTGCACCGTTGACCCCGCTTGTTTGAGTGCTTTCAATCCCTCAATGACCGCCGTGAGTTCCATCGCGTTCACGGTGGTGTCTGACGCGCTGCCCTGTAAGACCCGCTGGTGTTCACCGCATTGTAGAACGGCTGACCAGCCGCCAAGACGGGTCTGCGTCTCACAACTGCCGTCCGTGTGGATGATGATAGGGTTCATGACGACCTCCTGTAATTAAATTTGTAATGCAATAAGGCAAAAAACAGCCGGTTCATCACCGACTACTGTGAACTTCGCCGATAGCCTCGAAACCGATGCCGTGATGCGCGGCTACCTTTTCGAGTATCTCGACCAGAACGTAGCGGTGACAGTGTTTTGTTGTGGCGTGAGTATCCTTGCAGTAGCAGCAGACGATCAGTTCAGCACTGTTCAAGGCTTCCAGAAATGCTGCCGGATGCGCCTGATAACGCTGCCGCATCAGTGCCGTGTACTCCTCAATATATGACTGCCATGAAATCGTGTTGTGCTTCGATGCCATGACCATTTTCCACGTCGGCGCGAACATTGCACCTAACCCTGTCCCACTTTTGACCGTCATGTTCAATACACACTGTCCAACATGACTCCGATAATCAATCCGTGCGGTTCCCACGCGGCAGATGTGTTTGGTTGTATCAGTCATATTGTTCACTCCTGACTGAGAAAATATGAAATGAAAACGCTCTTACGCGCAGGTTGCCGCCCGAATGCGCCCCGGCATCTGTTGTCAGACGACCACGAGATGTTGACCCTTCCGGTAAGCAGTTTCTTGTTCCTCACCGCTTCATCCGCGACGATCTGCGCTCGATGTCTTGCGTGTGGCTTGGCAAAACACATCTTAAATCTCCTATGGAGAAGATATGTCCCACATCACAGGATCGAGAGCGTTTGATACTGCGGGACATTGCGACCAGCTGTAGGAGTTCGTCGGGGCACAGTGGCTCCGGGATAACTTACAGCGCGCCCTCTCGAGCTAACGCGGCCTGATTAACGACACATCCGTCTGATCGATAACCCGCATGTATTTTTGTTAAGGTGCATTTCTGCACAGGTCTTACCACGTCGGGGTTCCCCGCTGCTCACCTGAAGGGCGGCACGGGTTTGCTATGAGAGAAACGGCGCAAGCCAGATGCAAACCCGTAGCCGTACCTGCTTGCAGGTATGAGACAGCGGGGTGGCGTGGTACTGTGCAGTTAGAAATGCACCTAAAGACATGCCGGAGAGATCAGATTGTGGTGCGAAGTGAGGGCAAAGATGAAATGAAAAAGGGCATCAGAGTATCCCTGATGCCCTTCCCTGTATTACGAGTGATCGTGTTTGAGGCTACCAACCGCAGCCACCATGATATGGTCCCGTCCAGCTTCCCTGCTCGTCCCAATCATGATGACCCCACATGCCCTGTCCCATCATCCCTGGTCCATAATTTCCGCCCATCATGCCCGGACCGTAACCTCCATCGTTGAACATGGGCATCTGTGCCATGTTGTCACGCATCCAGACTAGATATGCGTCCGCCTGCGCTTGCGTCATATAGCCGGCTATGACCATTGCGTTCATATGGTTGGTCATGACGGTCAGTGCTGCATCGTAAACTGTCTGTACATCCACGCCATGCGCTTCGGCAATTTGAGCGAGGGTGCTGCCCGATTGCAGTTCAGTGAAAAGGGTGTTCACGTCGATGCCCAGTGCGCCTGCAACAGCTGTCCACATCGGATCGCCCTGCTGATGCCCCCACATCATGCCATACATGTTCCAGGTGTATCCGGGAGTGCCAGTCGGGTACGGAGTCGGGGTCGCAGTACCACTGTCCTGCGCCAACACGCCAGATGCGCCAATACCGATTGCAGCAACCACAATCAGGGTTAGCGTCAGTCCGAGGAATTTCTGTTTGATTGTCATGAGATTTCCTCCTGTAGCCAAATTTCATTCA
>JANRJX010000133.1:0-2299 GCA_033763755.1 Chloroflexota bacterium | reverse complement strand
AAATTGGCATCACTGCATCCTATGCCACACCTCCCTTCTAGGCTAAAATGATCGCCTACACGATGGACTGTACACAACGGATGGACGAACGCTATGGCGCTGCGCATCTTCAATGTGCTTGGACGTGAGAAACAGGACTTTATCCCCCTGCGCGAAGGGCGCGTCGGCATGTACGTCTGCGGACCGACCGTTTACGACGAGCCGCACATCGGTCACGCCAAGAACTACATCGCCTTCGATGTCGTCGTGCGCTGGCTGCGCAAAAGCGGCTATCAGGTCTTGTACGTCCAGAACATCACCGATGTGGGTCATCTGCGCGACACGGGCGAAGACCCGATCCAGATCGTGGCCCGGCGCACACAATCGGGACCGATGCAGGTCGCTGAGTTCTACGCCCGCAGCTTCTTCGAGTCGATGGATGCGCTCGGCAATTTGCGGCCGGATATTTCGCCGCGCGCCAGCGGGCATGTACCCGAACAGATCAAAATGATCGAGACGCTGATCGCCAAAGGGCACGCCTATGTCGTGAATGGCAGCGTCTACTTCGATGTTACGACTGACGAAGACTATGGCAAGCTGAGCAACCGCACCAAGGACGAGCAGGAAAGCGGAACGCGCATCGCCGAACGCAGCGAGAAGCGCAACCCGGAAGACTTCGCTTTATGGAAGTTCGCCGAGCCGGAGCATATCCTGCGCTGGGACAGTCCCTGGGGTGAAGGCTTCCCCGGCTGGCACATCGAATGCTCGGCGATGGCGAAGAAGTATCTGGGCGAAACATTTGATATTCACGGCGGCGGCATCGACAACCTGTTCCCGCACAACGAGAGCGAGATCGCCCAGAGCGAATGCGCCAACGATGCGCCGTTCGCCCGCTACTGGATGCTCGTCGGCAGTCTGACAATGGACGGCGTAAAGATGTCCAAAAGCCTGGGTAACACGCTAACGATCAAGAATGCGCTCAAGCAGTTCCGCCCGGAGATCATTCGCTACTTCATGCAGACGGTGCATTACAGCAATCCATTCGATTTCAGCGTTGGCGCGCTCGAAAGCGCAGGCAAAGGCTGGGAAGGCATGTTTAATGCCGTGCGACTGACGCGGCGGATGATGAACAGCGCCGCTGCTGGAGCCGACGGCAATGGCATCCTGCCGGTGCTGGAGGCGAAACAGCGCGCCTTTGCCGACGCGATGGACAATGACTTCAACACCCCGATTGCGATTGCCGAACTGCAAGACCTGACGCGCGAAGTCAATACGCTGCTCAACAGCGGCGCAACGATTGGGCTGGACGTGCTGACGGCGATTGAAGCGGCGTACACCGCAACAGCGGGCGGTGTGCTGGCGGTGCTGCCGTCCGCCGACGCGGCTGCCAGCGACGGCGCACGGGAAGCCGCGCTGATCGAGATGCTGATTGCCGCACGGGCGCAGGCGCGAGCAAGCAAGAACTGGGCGGAAAGCGACCGCATCCGCAACGAACTGGCAAAGATCGGCGTGATCCTGGAAGATCGCGCGGATGGTACGATCTGGAAGATTGGTTAATTATGGCTTTTGAGTTCATCTACGGGCACTGGTCGGTTCTGGAAGCGATGCGCGCCGGGCGGCGCAAGCTGGAACAACTGCTCGTCAGCGATACCATCGAAGAAAAAGGCTCCGTCGCGGAAATCCTGACGACAGCCGCTGATCGTGGCGTGCCAATCAAGCGTGTCCCGCGCCGCATCATTGACGATGCAGTACAGGGTGGCGGACATCAAGGCACGGCGCTGCGTGCCAGCCCTTATACCTATGTACAGACAGATGATGTGCTGAAGGTCAGCAAGACGCGCGGCGAAAAGCCGTTCGTGCTGCTGCTCGACCTGCTCAAGGACCCGCAAAATGTCGGGGCGCTGCTGCGTGTAGCGGATGCAGTTGGCATTCACGGCGTCTTTATTCAGGAACGGCGCGGCGTCGAAATCACCCCTGCCGTCGTCAATGCCTCGTCCGGCGCGGTCGAGCATCTCAATGTCGTCCAGGTCGTCAACCTGGTGCAGACGATGAAGGACCTCAAAGAGAAGGACATCTGGATGATCGGGCTGGATGCCGGACCGAACGTGCCACCGCTGGACAAAACCGATCTAAACATGAACCTCGGTCTGGTACTCGGCAGCGAGGGCGAAGGGATGCGGCGGCTGGTGCGCGATACCTGCGACCTTGTGCTGTGCCTGCCGATGCGCGGACGTGTCGCCAGTCTGAATGTCGCGACGGCAGGGTCGGTCGCGCTTTATCAGGCGTGGCGGGCGCGCGGCTGGGAAGGCTGGGCGCACGC
>JANRJX010000132.1:0-7225 GCA_033763755.1 Chloroflexota bacterium | reverse complement strand
GTCGCATCCGGCGCGGTGTGCGGGAACAAATGCCCATGCTCGGCAATCTCGCTATAACGCATGTCTGGCAGCAGTCGTTGCAGACGTTCTGCGGCGGCGGGGAAGAACGTGTCGCTGCGTTCGCCGCGCAGTGTCAGCACTGGCACTTTGCCACGCAGTTGCGATACGGAGCGCCAGGTGGTTGTGAGGATCGTCTGGTAGTAGCGCGCTTCCCATTGCGGCGACCAGCGCAGCACCAGCTTTCCGTCGGCGCTGGGATGCAGCACGCTTTTGGTGTACAGGCGCAGCGCGTCATCCGACCAATCGCTGAAGAGCCGCTTGCCGCGCCAGTAGATGAAGGCTTCGTCGAGCGTGTCGAAACGAGCACGCCGTTTGAGTGCGCCATTCACCAGCGGCATCCGGCTTTGCAGTCCGAACGTCTGCATCAGCCGAATCGTGAATAGCATATGCGGTGGGAAGATTGTCGGGTCGAGCAGGATGAGCGCGCGGAAACGCTGTGGCTCTTGTGCCGCCGCCACCAGCGATGCCACCGCGCCGAACGAATGCCCGACGGCGATCACATCGCGCAGATCATGCGCGCGCAGCCCTGCCAGCAGATCATCGGCGAGATCGCGCCAGCTGCGCACGGTATCCGTCGCTGGCGGCGGTATCCACAATGCGCGCGGCGGCAGACTGAGGACGCGGTAGTGCGCGGTCAGCGGGGCGAGCAGCGGTGTATAGGTTTCCGGCGGGAAGCCATTGGCGACGGCAAGGTGCATAACTGCGCCAGCGCCACCGAATTCATGGAGGGTTTGCGGCATAATTCTTCAATCGTGTGGACTTAACGGTAGTAGGCAAGTGATTGCGTTCACGGCATAATGGGACGCAGTTCACTTCAAACAGTTTACTTCAGGCAAACCTCTATGCGTAATTTTGTCGCTCAGCGCGTCCAGCAGATGAAACCGTCCGGCATTCGCCGTTATTTCGATATTGTTGCGCAGATGCAGGATGTCGTCACGCTCGGCATCGGCGAACCCAACTTCGTCACGCCTCAGCATATCATGGACGCTGGCATTGAGTCACTGCGGCGCGGGCAGACCGGCTACACTGCCAACGCGGGCATCATCGAACTGCGCCGAGCGATTTCTGCGCATATCGAACGGCTTTACGGCTTGCAGTATGATCCTGTGCGCCAGGTGCTGGTGACGATTGGCGTAAGCGAGGCGATGTATCTTGCGCTAAAGGCAGTGCTGGATCCGGGTGATGAAGTGCTGGTGGTGCAGCCGTGCTTTGTCGCCAACGCGCCGACCGTCGAGATGGCGGGCGGTGTCCCCGTGCTTGTCCATGCTGAAGTCGAACACGACTTCCAGATCACAGGCGCGGCGTTGGAAAGCAAAATCACGCCGCGTACCAAAGCGATTCTCGTCAGCTATCCCAACAACCCGACGGGCGCGGTGCTGACGCTGGAACACATGCAGCAGGTGGCGGAGGTCGCCATCAAACATGATCTGCTCGTGATCTCGGACGAAATCTATGAGCAGCTTGTCTATGGCATCCACCACATCAATTTTGCCAGCTTGCCTGGCATGTACGAGCGCACTATCGTGTTGAGCGGCATGAGCAAGTCGTATGCCATGACGGGCTGGCGCATTGGCTATGTGGTTGCCCCGCTGCCGCTGATGGAGGGTATGCTCAAGCTGCACCAGTATCTCATCATGTCCGCGCCGACGATGGGGCAGTACGCCGCGTTGGAAGCCTTGACGCATGGTGAAGACGATGTCGAACACATGCGACTGGCGTATGACCAGCGACGCCGAATGATTGTCGATGGCTTTAACGATCTGGGATTGACCTGCTTTGAGCCGCGCGGCGCGTTCTATGCCTTCCCCAGTGTCGCTGCGACCGGAATGACGGATGAGACCTTCTGTGAGCTGCTGCTGCACGAAGAGCGCGTCGCGGTCGTACCGGGCAGCGCCTTTGGCGACAGTGGTGCCGGGTTTGTCCGTGCCAGCTACGCGACCAGCGATGAGAACATCGAGATTGCGCTGGAACGGATGCGACGTTTCATGCGCAATCACGGCTGAGTTTTCACTGAACTAAACCATATTCTAACCGAACAGGATATTGTGCCTGAGAAATCCTAATGCTCAGGCATTTTACTTTGCCCGCATAATAGAAAGAGCAATCAGAAGATTGGCATTAAATGGACCTCAACAAGGAACAACAGTGAAAGACATGAACGAGCAAGTGGTTCACGCGCTTGTTGTGGATGCCAATATCCAGCAGCGCCTGGACTTGTGCGCGCAGGTGTTGAAAGCGGGCTATAAAGTTATCGAAGCACGGGACGGCGCAACGGCTCTGCGTGTGGCACAGGCGCAACCTCCCACTGTCATTATTGCTGCTTATGATTTGTCGGATTGTGATGCCTACCAGTTTTGCGTTGAGGTCAGAAAACTTCCGGCATTATCCACTGTGCCCGTTGCGTTGATACTGCCATTTGGCGACCAGCAAATGGATGAAGCGTATGCTGCCGGAGCAGACGATGTTCTGGAGCTGCCTGTAAGTACTGCGGAATTGAAACGACGCCTGCGATTACTGGCACAGCTTGGGCGAGCAAGGGCGCACAGCGGCGAAAGCGAGCGACGTGCTCATCAATTCTTTCATGACAGTCGCGCTGCTATGCTTCTCGTTGACCCCGCAAGCGGCCTTATTGTCGACGCCAACCGTGTCGCCTGTAATTTCTACGGGTATCGTCGTGAAGAATTGCTGGCAATGCGCATTGCCGATCTCGATGCGCCGCACGAGGAGAGCGAATTTTCCATCAGAACCAGCAATCTGGTGCTGCGACACCGGCTTGCCAACGGTCAAATTCGCGATGTGTCTGTGTATTCGGGTCCAGTGGAGATGAACGGACGCAAGCACGTTTGCATGATTGTGCATGATGTCACCAAACGCAAACTTGCTGAAGTTGCAGAGCAAAACCAGCGCACGCTGGCGGACGCCTTGCGTCTGACCGCTGCCAGCCTGACCACCACTCTGGATCACGATGAAGTATTGGATCGTATCCTCGCCAGCATCGATAGCATTATCTCCAATCGTGGTGTCGGCATTATGTTGATCAATGGCGATGTGACGCAGGCGCTGCGGCTGCGCGGTTACGAGCGTGCCGGCGTTCAGGATGTGGTCATGACCAATCTGCGCTTCAAGGTGGAGGACACCTATACGCTGCGTACCGTTATGAAGACGGGCGCTCCGATTATCATTCCTGATGTCACCCACGAACCCAACTGGGTGGAGGTGCGCGGGCTGGAGTGGGTGCGCTCGCATATGACTGTGCCGATACGCATTAACCGGGAAACGATTGGCTTTCTTAATATTGATAATCCGGTGCCCAATATCTATACCCAAACGGACGCGGAACGATTGCAAGCCTTTGCTGACCAGGCAGCCGTGGCCATCAATAATGCGCAGATGTATCGCAAAGTGCGCGAGCAGGCAGTGGAGCTGGAACAGCGTGTACGCGAACGAACAGCGGAATTGAATGAAGAACGCGCGCAGTTAAGCGCGATTCTCGACTCGATGTCTGAAGGGGTGCTGTATGGCGAAATCGCCAACGGACGATTGCATCTCTATTATGCCAATCGCGCGATGGCACGCCTGACAGGGTATTCTGAGGCGGAGTGGCGCAGCGATTTCTGTCAGATTTTCCAGCAACAGATGACGACGGAGGAACTGGACGCGCTGCTGCGCCAACTGACGCAATCATTGAACCTGCGCGGCTGGTGGAAAGGCGAATTGAGTCTTATGCGCAAGGACGCTAGTCAATTCCTGGCATCTGCATCTGCCGCGTATGTTGAGCGCCCTAATTCTAACAGCATCCGTTTCGTCGGCGTTTTGCGGGATGTTAGCCAGGAAAAGGCGCTGGCGGAGCAGAAGGCCCGTTTTGTTGCCCACGCATCTCACGAATTGCGCACGCCGCTGACGAATGTCAAAACGCGCCTGTACCTGATGCGCAAGCAGCCGGAAAAGCTCAAAGAACACATGCGCGTGCTGGAAGATGTCGCCGATCGTATGCGGCGGTTGGTAGAAGACTTGCTCGATCTTTCACGTTTTGAGCGCGGCGCGCTGGAACTGCAAATCGTTGAGCAGGATTTGTGCGCCCTGTTGACGCATGTGGTCGAACTGCAGCGCCCCGAAGCAGAGCACAAGGGGTTGGTTGTCCACAGCGAAATTCCAGATTCTCCGATTATGCTGGCGTTTGATTACGAACGGCTCACACAGGTGTTGACAAATCTGCTGACAAATGCGATCAACTACACTGCGGCTGGTGGGCAAATAACCGTCCGGCTATGTCTGAAGCCGTGTGAGAATGCGAATATGACCTGCGCAATAATCAAGGTTGAGGATACTGGCGTCGGCATTGCCGAAGAACATTTGCCCAGCGTGTTTCAGCCCTTCTTCCGCGTGCCTAGCGATGTGCAGGGTACTGGACTAGGGCTAAGTATCGCCCGTGAAATCGTTCAGATGCACGGCGGCGACATTTTCCTGGAGAGTACCCCCGGCAAGGGCACCACCTTTACCGTCAAACTGCCGCAATTCATGCGGGAGGCGGTCGTGAGCGGAGGGATATCGTGACTTTTACCTCATTAGAGCAGGCGCAGGCGTTTGTCGAAGCGGGCGATCTGAATGAAGCGTTGGCAGCACTGAGCGATGCGGATACGACATCCGGCGATGAAGCGCTGCGGCTGCGGGCAGCGGTGCGGCGGCGCCTGCGCGGCGAAGAACATCTGCGTGCGGCGGCGCTCGACCTGGAGCGCCTGAGCAACCCGACCAGCGCCGATTATGTCGAGCAGTCGATCATTTTTGAGCAGTTGAGCGATTATCCTGCCGCCATTCGCGCCATGATGGTCGCCACCGATCTGGCGGGCGGACCTTCCGAGCGCAACCGCCTGACAGAACAGCATGTGCGCCTGCTGCTGACGCGCGGCGACACCGAGAAAGCGCTGGAACTGGCGCAGAAACAGCCGAAGACCTGGCGCTGGATGCAGTGGATGGGCGATATTGCCTCCCAATCGGGCGATTATCCCTCCGCTGCGCGTTATTACAGCGCCTCACTGACGCTGCTGACGGCAGCGACGGAGCGCGATGATAAATTTGCCGATGGTTTCCGGGCGCGGCTGCTGCTGGCGCGCGCAGACGCGCACCGGCGCAGCGGTCAGCTTGAGTTTGCCGATGCTGATTATGTCACTGCCGAGCAGATCACGCCGACTGATCCGTTGATCGCGTTCAATCGCGGGCTGCTGGCGTGGCAGCGCGGCGACCAATCGGCAGCGATTGCGCTGTGCAAGTCCGCGATGGAACGTGCGAGCGAACCGGTGCAGGACACGATGCGGCGCACGCTGCTGGATGGCGGTGGCTTCGAGGCGCTGTTGGCGGCGGTTGAGGGATAAAAAGGGGCGAGGTGACCGGGCGGGACGCCCGTGCATGGGTGTTTGTCTATGGCGCGTGTTCACGCTTGTAGCCCGCTGCCTGCTCCAATAGCTCGCGGGCGCTCTGACGACCACTGTCGTTGGGTGTGCCGAGCATTGCCGCAAGTTCCTCGACACGCTGATCATCTGCATCCAGCGGCGCAATCTGCGTCAAGGTGCGCCCGCTGTTGACGACCTTCGCCACACGGTAGTGACGGTCGGCATAGCCCGCAAGCTGCGCCAGATGCGTGACGACCAAGACCTGATGCCCGTTCGTCAAACCCCATAGCTTTTCGCCAACGACGCTGCCAACACGCCCACCGATACCCTGGTCGATTTCGTCGAAAATCAGCGTAGGCGTCTGGTCCGCCAGCGTCAGCACGCGCTTGAGCGCCAGCATGATGCGCGCAGCCTCACCGCCCGATGCCACCTTTGCCAGCGCACGCAGCGGTTCACCTGGGTTGGCGGACATCATGAACTCCACCTTATCGATGCCCGTCTCATCGAATGCCAGGCGATGCCCACCAATGATGCAGCCCTGCGGGTCCTCCTGTCGGGCAAGTGCGACCTCGAAGCGGGCGTTGCTCATGCGCAGATCGCCTAACTCGGTCTCGATACCCTTTGCCAGCGCCGCCGCTGCCTTTGCGCGCACCCGGCTGATGCGCTCACCCAATTCGCCAATTTGCTTGAGCAGCACCGTTTCCTGGTCGCGTAACTCGGCAATATGTGCCTCGCTGTTTTCGATCGTGTCCAGTTCCGCGCGTGCTTTGTCTGCGTATGCGAGGATTTCCGGGATAGACGCGCCGAAACGCTTCGACAGCACGCGGATGGTTTCGAGACGTTCTTCGACTTCTTCCAGCCGTTCAGGGTTGTATTCGACGGTTTCGGCATAGTCCCGCAGCGATGATGCGACTTCCTCGATGCCTGTCACCGCCTCGATGAGGGCGGTCAGGTCGTCTTTGCGCTCGGCATCAATCGCGACGAGTTTTTGTAGCAGCGCCGCTGCCTGATGCAGCGCATCGATTGCCGACAGTTGTTCGGTCGCGCGCTCATCACCGGCGATCAAGGCATAGGTATCGACGGTCAGTCGGGCAAGCTGTTCACTGTTAGACAGGCGGGTGCGTTCTGCGCGCAGCTCTTCGTCTTCACCTGCGCGCAATGCCGATGCCTCGATCTGGTCGATGTCGTCGCGCAGCCGTTCAGCGCGGCGATTGAGCGCATCTTCATCGTCTTGCAGGCGCTTGATTGTGGTGCGCACCTCGCGCAGACGGGTAACCAGCGTGGCAATGGCGGCGCGGGTGTCGATCAGGTTGGCGTAGCGGTCGAGCAGGTCGAGATGGGCGGCGGGCTTAAAGAGCGAGAGATGCGCGCTTTGCCCATGCACATCGACCAGATATGTACCGATCTCTTCAAGAATATCCATGCTGACGCTGACGCCGTTGACGCGCGCGGACGAACGCCCGTTGCTGCGGATTTCGCGCCCAATCGTGACGACATCGCTGTTGTCACCGTCGAGCAGTTCCTCGCGTTCGAGGATCGGCAGGATCGACGCGCGTGTACGTTCGTCCAGCGCAAACATGCCTTCGATGCTGGCTTTCTCCGCGCCCGCGCGCACCATACCACCATCCGCTTTGCTGCCGAGCAGCAGTTCCACCGCATCAATGACGATTGATTTACCTGCGCCTGTTTCGCCTGTAATGACGTTCAAGCCATTTGAGAATGTCAGTTCCAACTGATCAATAATCGCAAAGTTACGAATGCGGATTTCTTCCAACATC
>JANRJX010000131.1:0-1998 GCA_033763755.1 Chloroflexota bacterium | reverse complement strand
GAGATTGCGATGGACGTGGGCAAGCCGCTGTTTGAGCAGGTGCGCAAGAACGGCGTGGACAAGCCTGTGATCTGCGACAGCGAAACCTGCCGCTGGCAGATCACGCACGCGACGGGCGCACGCTCGGTGCATCCCGTGCAGGTGCTGGCGGCTGCCTATGGCTTGATGGCGTTGTAAGGAGTGCATGATGGCAACGTTACGTGAGGAGCTTCACGCATTGATTGATCGCCTGCCCGAAGATGAACTTGATGTCCTGTGGCAGCAGTTTCAGGATGAGCGTCCAAAAGCCGATATGCTGGAGTGGATACAGGAAGCAAGCGAGTTGAGAGTAGAGATTGCTCGTATGTTTCCCGATTTACCACCCATCTTGGCAATCCTTGATGAAGTACGAGAGGAGCGCCTGAATGACCTCATGGGTGGTCGCTGATGCAGGTGTTCTTCTGTCTACTGTGATTCCTGATCCTCTCAGTCAGCAATCAGCCAAACTTTGGCAGGACTGGGCAAACAACAGTATACAAGTGGCAGCACCGACGCTCTTTCGTTACGAGATTGTGTCTGTCATTCGCAAGCATGTTGCGCGTGGGACGATTACTTCCGTTGTGGGAGAGCAGAGCCTTGCCAGGCTTGTGCGCCAGCCTGTAAGTTTCTACCTGGATGATCAACTGTTAAAACGCGGGTATGAACTGGCAAGCCAGTTTGCACGCCCCGCTGCTTACGACACGCAGTATCTTGCTGTTGCGGAATATCTCGGTTGTGAGTTTTGGACGCTGGATCAGCGATTGTTTAATGTATTTAGCCCAGTATTGAAGTGGGTGTATTGGGTAGGGAATGTCTAGGGATTCGCTGCCACTAGCCGGCATACGTGTGCTCGACTTCACGCGTGTGCTGGCGGGACCCTACTGCACGATGCTGCTTGCCGACATGGGCGCGGACGTGATCAAGGTCGAAGAGCCGGAACGCGGTGACGAAACGCGCCAGTGGGGTCCGCCCTGGGCAGGCGAAGGCGACAACGCCATGAGCGCCTACTACCTGTGCGCTAACCGCAACAAGCGCAGCATCACCCTCAATCTTAAGGCGGAAGAAGGGCGGGCAACCGCGCGGCGGCTGGCGAAAACTGCGCACGTCTTTGTCGAAAATTTCAAGCCCGGCGGGCTGGCGACGTATGGGCTGGGCTATGCCGATCTCGCGGCGCTCAACCCGGCGCTGGTCTATTGCAGCATCACAGGTTTCGGGCAGACGGGACCCTACAGCGAGCGACCGGGCTACGACTTCGTCATTCAGGCGATGAGCGGGCTGATGTCGATCACGGGCGCTGCGGACGGCGAGCCGTACAAGGTCGGCGTAGCGATCACAGATGTCATCGCCGGACTGTTCGCCTGCACGTCGATACTGGCGGCGCTGCGCCACGCGGAAGCGACGGGGCAGGGGCAGCATTTGGATGTGTCGCTGCTGGATACGGCGCTGGCGTCTCTCGTCAATGTCGCCAGCAACGCGCTGATCGGTGGCGTTGCTCCCGCGCGCTACGGCAATGCGCACCCCAACATTGTGCCGTATCAGACATTTCCAACGGCGGATGGGGAGTTTGCGCTGGCGGTCGGCAATGATCGCCAGTTCGCGGCGCTGTGCCGTGTCATCGGTCGCCCCGACCTGAGCGCCGATGCGCGCTACGCCACCAATCCCGCGCGTGTGGCGAACCGCGACGCGCTGATCGCCACCCTGAGCGAATGCTTCCGCGCGCGGACATCGGCAGCGTGGGTGGAGGCGCTGCTGGCGGCGGGCGTGCCGTGCGGCGCGGTCAACGACATCCCGACGATCCTGCGCGATCCGCATGTGCAGGCGCGCGGGTTGGTGCAATCGGTGCTGCTGGCGAACGGCGCGCTGGCGCAGATGATCGGGATGCCCGTCGGTTTCTCGCGAACGCCGCCGACGCTGCGCCATCCGCCGCCCGCGCATGGCGCGGATACGAAGGGAGTGTTGGGAGAGTGACTACCCATCCCC
>JANRJX010000130.1:0-7732 GCA_033763755.1 Chloroflexota bacterium | reverse complement strand
GCGACGATCTGTCCGATTTGCGCCAGGACGCCCGCACCAAAGACGATGCGGGGGGAGGTCATGAATTCAAACATGTGCTTTAGCCCTGCCCCGCTGGAATGATCGTCACATCAGGTGACTGATAAAGCGCCTGCTCTGACCCTGCCGGAATGTATGCGACCACCAGATGCAGCGCACCTGTCCCGCGATTGATCGTCGAATGGTACATGCCCTTCGGTATCCACACGCACGCGCCGCCCGTGCAGCGCACCGGCTCGCCGTCGTTGACCATCTGGTCACCTTCGCCGGACACGAAGAAGATGATTTCGTCGGCGTCCGGGTGGTTGTGGCGCACATGCCCCTTGCCTGGTTCCAGCACAACCGTGCCAAAGCTGATGCTCTTCGCACCCGTCACGCGCTCTTCGCACAACATCTGGATCGTCCCCCAGTCGAAGACGATCTTGTCCACGTCCGCACCTGTCGTGATTGCGCCGTCACCGAATTTATGCATGGTCGAGTCCTTTATGAGGTGTCAGTTCTTCTATTTGCTCAAGAGTGTAACGAGAGAATAGCGAGTGGGGTAACTCTTGATCATCATCACCCCCAAAGCATGACGACCTGAACTGCTCAATGCGCGTAAAATCAGCGACAATGACAGGTAGTTTCGGTCATACTGAGGATACGTATCATGACTCCGATCAAGATCAACCACGTTGCGATTGTCGTTGAAGACGTGAATACCGCGCTCAACTTCTGGCACAAGGCGCTGGGGCTGCCACTGCAACATGTCGAGCATAACGAGGATGAGCTGGTCGATATTGCTTTCCTGCCGCTCGGTGAAGGGGAAATCGAGCTGATCGCACCCTTCACGCCGGAAAGCGGCGTCGCCAAATATCTGGCGAAGAAGGGCGCGGGCTTGCATCATCTATGTCTGGAAGTCGAAGACATCGAAGGCGCGCTGGCACAGATCAAGGCGGGCGGCGCGGAACTGATCACCGACACGCCCAAAGTCCGCCCGGACGGGACGCGCTACGGCTTTGTGCATCCCAAGAGTACAGGCGGCGTGCTGCTGGAACTGTATCAGAAGGCTTAGCTGCCCTGGATGAAGAGTCCCCAGAATTGCAGGATGCCTTCGACTTCGTAGCCGGGATATTCCGTCGTCAGCGCCGCGATGACCTCATCGGCAGACGTGGCGCTGGCGGCGGCTGCCTCGGCAACCGTCAGATAGCGGATCGCCTGCGTCAGTTCGCCCGGCGATGTCGGCATCCCGTGACCCGCCAGCAGGGTATCAAAATCGCCCGCTGCGCGCAGTCCTTCGAGAATGCTGATCCAGTTGGCGCGATCGATTCCGGGGAAGAAGTGGGCATTGGTGTAGACCAAATCCTGAGCCACGACGACACCGTGATCCGGCAAGCGCACGACGAGTTGCTGCGGTGCTTCGACGTTATCGTAGATCTGAATGTCGAAGTTCACACCGTCAATCGTTAGTGCACCCGCTTCAATGCCCGCCTCCGGCACGCGGGGCTCGGCAGGGACTTCGCTTTCACCCACCAACCCGGCGCGCTGCGCGACACCGCCGCCATCAATATCTGCCTGTACGCCCTGCGCAATAGCTGCGGTCGAGACGAACGGCACATCAGCGAAGATGTTGCCACCTGACCAGTGATCCGGATGCGCGTGGCTAAGAATGACACGATCAATTGGCTTACCCAGACTTTCGGCATAGGCGAGGACATCGCGCGCGGCGGTCTGCAAGAACTGCGCATCGACAATTACGAGCGTGTTCGGCGTCTCGATGATGTGCGAGGTGACGAGGAACGAGGCGGGCGGGGCAGTGTATGTATGAATCCGGACATCGCCTTTCAGCACCTGAACAATGCGTCCGATCATACCCTCCGGCTGCGCGGCGGCGCGACGCAGACTGCCTGGCAGCAGCCCCGTCACTGCTGACGCTGCTCCTGCAGCGCCGACCATTTGCAGGAAAGAACGACGTGATAACTGACTCATCTGACCTATTCCCTTCTTGTCTGACGAACAGCCATAGCGTATAGTGGATGTATCTCAATGGCTAGTACGCACTATAAAGTGCTATAGTCACCTTTTGGTAACCAGAAAGGCGACATGATGCAGGGCACAGACGAAATCAGCATCTTTAACCCCGACTGCCCATCGCGTTACACGCTGGCACTGCTGGCGGACAAGTGGACGATGCTGATTATTGTGGCATTGAAGAGCGGTGCGAAGCGCAACGGCGAACTCAAGCGCCTGTTGGGCGATGTGTCGCAGAAGATGCTGACGCAGACGCTGCGTAATCTGGAAACGAATGGCATCGTCTGTCGCACGGTCTACCAGACGGTGCCGCCGCATGTGGAATACGATCTGACGGAATGTGGCAGGTCGCTGCTGGAGCCGATTAAGGCGCTGGGGGATTGGGCAGAAACGCATTGGTCAGACGTGCTGGCGGCTAAGAAGGCGAGTCAGGGCGGGCAGATTGAGAATTGACACGCCATCGCGCTAATGACGCCAGGAAACAGACGACCTTTAACGCACAGACGCAGAGGGAAGATGACTCTGCATCCCTGCGTCTCTGCGTTAAAAGTCTCTTATGCCCCTGTCTGATTGAAGTTACTCGCCAGTAACGAGAAATCGATAAGCGTGACGCCGCCGTCACCGTTCAGATCGGCGTTGGCGTTCCAGCCCGGTTGTCCGCTGGTGCGGTTGTACGCACTCGCCAGTGCCGAGAAATCGAGCAGCGTCACGCTGTTATCGCCGTTGACATCGCCCGCCCGCAGCGTGCCAAAGCTGACCGCGTTCGCGCCGCCCGCCAGCGTCACATCCTGCGCTGACGCCAGATAGCCCGCCGCCTTGACGCGCAGCCGCGCCGCGCCTGACGGGAGGGGGTTCAGTGTGAACGCGCCCTGCATATCGCTCGTTGGCGTGTGCGTGCTTTGCACCGTTCCACCCGTAATACGTTCGATGGTCAGCGGTACGATCATCGCGCTCGTCCCCGCCGTGCGCCCTTGCAGCCCGACCTGTCCGTTGACCGACCCGCTGGTGCTGCCCGGCGCGACCACAAGCAGCGTGATCGAATTGGCGGGATACGTCAGGCTGACCGCGCCGCCGCTGATCGTCGCGTCCGGCTCGCGGGTGATGCGTGTCCAGTCGCTATCGGCATAGCGATAGACCTGCGCCGTCGTGCTGTTGAAGCTGCTGATCGTTAACGGGCTGGTGAGCGGTGCGCCTGTCTTGTTGATGACCATGATCGTCAGCACGCCATCTGCCCGCGTCGCTGCGTAGACCGCCAGCTGCGCCTGGTCATCGCTCTGGGCGCGCACGCTCGTTTCGCCAAACGCGCCGCCGCTGCCGTCATAGTTGCGATACATGCGGAAAGCGAACGCGCCCGGCTGTGTTGCTTCTGGCGGCGACCATAACGTCGCGAAGTCCAGCCCTTCACGCCCGAAGATGCCCAGCACGTCCGCCTGCGCCAGCGCGCCGTTGATGTGTTCCAGCCCGCCGAAGTTGTATTCGGTGATCGCCAGCCGCGTGCCAGGGTAGTGCTGGTTCACCCACTCACGCATACGTGGGATGAGGCGCACGGGTTCACCGATCCAGCTTTCATCGACATACGTCGGGTCCCAGAGCGAGCGCGTCGTGCGCAGCCGCAGCGCCTGTGTTTGCGCATTGCCCGCGCTGGACAGTGTGACACCCGGCGCAGCGGGATAGTAATGCAGTGTGAAGTAATCGAGCAGACGCGTGCCGTTCTGCTGCTCATAGGCGCGCATCTGCGCCAGATACCAGGGCGCGAACGGCAGCCCGCCGCGCAGCGCCGCTTCCGGTGGGTTCGCCCACTGCTCTGATGCCTGATCAACGCCGCTGAAGTAGTAGCCCGTCCAGCCGAACTCAACCGGACCGAACAACAGCGCGCCGGGATCAACCGCTTTGATCGCCGCGCCGTAGCGATAGCCGAGATCGCGAATTTCGACGGAGCTGAGCGGCGTCTGGCGCACGTCGCGGTGTGTGTCCTGCCACAGCGATGGCTCGTTATCGAGCGCGTAGAAACGCACGCCGCCGTTCGCCGCCGTGCCGAACTGTGCGATCAGGTGGCGCATCCAGTCCTGTACCCATGCTTCGTCAATCGCGATGCTGGTATCAAGGGGATTGTTGCCCGTGATGCGCGTGCCGTTGGTGCGAATGCCGTTGCCGCAGTCGGGGTACCATTGATCGACCTGCTGCTGCGCCCCATAGACCGACACACGGTAGCCGCATTCGGCATACGTCCGACTGCGCGGCGTCCAGCCGATCAGCGGCATGGTCATCAGGCTGTCCACCCCGCGCGAGCGATTGCCCCCGACGAACTGGTCGGCAGCAGAGCCGTTAGGAAGTTGCGCAATGTCGGCGACATCGTTGGGGATATTCTGAAAGAAGTAGTCCGCCGCAGTATTGCGCACATCCAGCAGGTAGTTATAGCGCGTGGTCGAATTGCCGCCCCAGCGACTGACAGGGATGCGCGCGGTCGTGATGAGGTCGGGGCTGGCGAAATTGATACCGTAGATGTGGGGGTTGATCGGGCGGACATCGGCAGCAGCATCCACGCGCAGCGCGGGTCCCTGCCCGGCGGGTGGCGGCGGCACGGGTGCACCGCCGATCAACTCGATACTATCGAGGTAGAACGTGGGAGGTGTGCCGCCGCTGTTCTCCTGCCAGACGATGCCCCAGAGCAGGCTGCTTGGACCGAACGTCGCCAGCGGCAGATCATGCTGCGTCCATGTATTCGCCATCGCCGTGAGCGTCGTCAGCGTCGTGCCTGCGCCCGCCTCGTTGTAGGCATCCACGCGGATGTTCTGCCCGCCCGTTGCGCCGCCATGTATCCAGAAGCGGAGGGTGCTGTAGCCCGCTGGCAGCGCGCCCTGCGAGCGCAGGTATACACCCGCCCATGCCGCCGTGTAGGTGGCAGCGATGGAGCGGTTACCCGCCTGTACCGGTGCCGTTGCGTTGGTGTCGAGCGTCGTACTCCACGACCAGCTTTGCCAGCCGGACGCCAGCGCGTCGTTGTAAATCGTCAGGCTTGTCTGCGCGAAAGCGCTGCTCACCGTGAGCAGCAGGCAGGCGATGAACAAGAAGCTGAGGCGTTTCATAGGCTGATCCTGAAAAGAAAGGGTGATGCGACCAGAGTTTATAACACCCTGTTTCTATTGAAGCGGACTTGAGGAAGTGTGAATATAGTACGGTGTGGGGATAGGGGGATGGCTGTAAGGGCAGGATGTATCCTGCCCGATTGTATCTCATGCAGTGCGGGGCAGAATGCATTCTGCCCCTACAGCATGTCAACCGATTATGGTCCACCCTCGGCGGTTGGTGTCAGGCACGCCACTGCAAGGTAGCTCACACTGCCCAAGCCGTTGTTGCCGGGGTTGAGCGTGTGCGCAAACGTAATGCCGTGTTCGCCCATCAAGAACGCACCGAAGTCGAAGCTGAACACCACCCACTGGTCTTCACCATGATCTGGCACGAACGCCAGCGGGTTACCATCCACCAGGACATTGAACTCTTCGTTATCCTGCCCCTGGTTGCAAGTCCCCGCGCCAGAGGCGGGGCAACCGTCATCGGGATGCCCGACCATGGACGCGACCACCAGCGTCAGGTTGCCGTCGTTCGGCAGCGACAGGGCAAAGTTGTCCTGCGTCTCGTAGCCCACGCTATCGATGTACAGTTCACCGCTGAACGCGCCGACCTGAACTGTTCCCGCTGGACAGCTCACGCTCGGTGGTGGCACAGGCGTGACAGGCACGGGGGTGTTCGTCGGCGGGACAGGGGTGTTCGTTGGCGGGACGGGCGTGTTCGTCGGCGGGACGGGCGTATTCGTCGGCGTCGCGGTTGGTGGCTCCGGCGTATTCGTCGGCGGCACGGGCGTATTCGTCGGCGGCACGGGCGTATTCGTCGGCGGGACGGGCGTGTTCGTCGGCGGCGCGGGCGTATTCGTCGGCGTCGCGGTTGGTGGCTCCGGCGTATTCGTCGGCGGGACGGGCGTATTCGTCGGCGGCACGGGCGTATTCGTCGGCGGCACGGGCGTGTTCGTCGGCGGCGCGGGCGTATTCGTCGGCGTCGCGGTTGGTGGCTCCGGCGTATTCGTCGGCGGCAGAGGGGTGTTCGTCGGCGGCACGGGCGTATTCGTCGGCGGCACGGGCGTATTCGTCGGCGGCACGGGCGTATTCGTCGGCGGGACAGGCGTATTCGTCGGCGGCACAGGGGTGTTCGTCGGCGGCACGGGCGTCGCTGTTGCCTGGACATTCGTAAATGTACAGGTGATCGTCTGCGCGATGCCGAGATTGACCGTGACCGTATTTGCCACAACCGTCACGTTCGGGCTATTGCAGACGATGGTTGCCAACGCCCAACCCAACGGAATATTGACTTCCGAGATGACGTAAGTCCCGGTTGGAATGTTGTCGAACAGACCGTCGCCGCCGCCGTCTGTCAGGCTGAAGTTGAAGAGCGGCGCGGCTGTCGGGTCATCGTAAGTGAAGCCGAACTCGGTTGCGCCGCCGCCCGTCGCTACCTTGTCAATGATGATATTGCTGAGGCGTTCGTTGGTGAACGTACAACTGACGAACTGCCCCGACGCCAGATTGATGCTGACACCGGTGATCATGCCGCCGCTTTCCAGTACGGTGTAATTCGCCGCGCCGCAATCCACGCTCAGGATGCGCCAGCCAATCGGCACGCTCTCCGTGATGGTATACACACCCGGCAGCAGGAACGGCACGAGCGAACCTTCGCCATCGGAGAGGAAGATGTTCGGCACTTGCCAGCTCACGTCAAACTCGAAATCCGTTAGCGAGCCATCCGGCAGTGTCTGCTTGGTTAAGGCGATACGCCCCGGTGTGTTCGTAAATGTACATGTCACTTCGTCATCCACGCCCAGATTGATCGTCACGCTGTTGGCGTTGATGGTCACGTTCGGGCTGTCACAGACGATGCTTTGCAGCCCCCAGCCTGCGGGCAGGTTGATTTCGCTGATGGTGTAGCTGCCCGTCGGGATGTTCTGGAAGATGCGCGCCGGGTCACCATCCGTCAGACTAAAGTTAAACAGCGGGTTTGCCGACGGGTCATCATACGTGAAGTTAAACGCCGTTGCGAAGCCGTTCGTCGCGACCTTATCAATGATGATCGCGCTTAACTTTTCGTTGGTGAACGTGCAGTTGGCGGTTTGCCCGGCAACGACCGTTACGCTGACGCCGATGAGCAGGCTGCCGCTGAAGATCGGGCTGTGTGTCGCCGCGCCGCAATCCACGCTGATCAGCCGCCAGCCAATCGGCACGACTTCTTCAATCGTGTAGACGCCAGGCGTCAGGTTCGGTCGCAGCGTGCCTTCGCCGTCGCTCAGGAAGAAGTTCGGACCCGCATAGCTGGGGTTGAACTCGAATTCGGTCAAAGAGCCGTCGGGGATGGTCTGCTTGGTGATGCCGATGCTGCCTGTCGTCGGTGGTCCCGCCAGATCGGACTCGAATGCACCGCGATCACAACTGCCGCTGCCCTGGGGGCGCGAGACGCCGCGCTGATCCACGCCGTTGACCGGAGCAGCCGCGCAGATGGCCGCACTGGCGCTGGCGATTGCCGGGCTGCCCGTCTGGAGTGAGTGCGTCTCTGTACTGCCGCCATTATCTGCCAGTGCGTTTAGCAGCGGATTGGTATTGTTGAGATCGCCTGTCGCTGTGAAGAACGTGTTGCAGGTCGTATCGCTGCTGATATTGCG
>JANRJX010000129.1:0-16383 GCA_033763755.1 Chloroflexota bacterium | reverse complement strand
GGGCGCAGCGACAAGCCGTGCCACCTCAGCACCGAAGACGACGTGCATTACGTGCGCAACTACAGCCTGTGGATGGACATCAAGATCATGCTCATGACCATTCCGGCACTGCTCAAGGGCAAGGGTGCGTTCTAGGCTTCGAGTATCAGCTTTTGAGTATTGGCGATTGGAAATGATACGGGCAGGATAAATCCTGCCCGTTTTTGTTTAGTTCAGATTCTCAAACACACCCGCCGCGCCCATGCCGCCGCCGATGCACATCGTCACCATTCCGTACTTGCTGCCGCGCCGCTTCATCTCGTGGATGAGCTGCACAGTCAGTTTGGAGCCAGTGCAGCCGAGCGGATGACCGAGCGCAATCGCGCCGCCGTTGACGTTGACGCGCTCCGGGTTCATCTCCAGATGGCGAATGATCGCCAGCGATTGCGACGCGAACGCCTCGTTCAGTTCGATCAGGTCAATATCATCCAGCGACATACCCTGCCGCTTCATCAGTTTGGGAATCGCCGCAATCGGTCCGATGCCCATGATCTCCGGGCGCACGCCCGCCACATTAAAGCCCACAAAGCGCGCCAGCGGCGTCAGACCGAGCTGTGCTGCCTTGCTCGCCTCCATGACGATGACGGCGGCTGCCCCGTCGCTCAAGGGGCTGCTGTTGCCCGCTGTCACGCGCCCGCCCTCGCGGAAGACAGGCTTCAGTTTCGCCAGCCCTTCGACGGTGGTGTCCGCGCGCAGGTGTTCGTCGGTGTCGATGGTGACAGTGTGGCTGTGCGGCATCCCGTCGTCACCGATATACGTCTCTTCCACGCTGTACGGCACAATCTCGTCGCGGAAGATGCCCGCCTGCGTCGCCCGTGCCGCCTTCATGTGGCTTTCGTAAGCGAACTGATCCATATCTTCGCGTGCCACGCCGAACTCATCCGCCACGCGCTCGGCAGTGTGCCCCATCGCCATATAGACTTCGGGTTCGTTTTCCGCCATATACGGATTGGGGCTGATGCGGAAGCCCGACATCGGCACGAGTGACATCGTTTCCGCGCCACCCGCGATGATGACATCCGCTCCGTTGGCGATGATGCGCTCGGCGGCGGTGGCGATAGTCTGCAAGCCGCTGGCGCAGAAGCGGTTGACGGTCTGGCCGGCGACATCAACGGGCAGCCCGGCGCGCAGGGCGATAACGCGGGCGAAGTTCAAGCCCTGGCTGCCCTCTGGCATGGCACAGCCGATGATGACATCATCGACTTCGTTCGGGTCGAGCTTGCCTTCGGTTTGCGCCATGACTTCCTGCACGACGGTCGCCGCCAGTTCGTCCGAGCGCACATTGCGGGTGACCCCGCGCTTTGATTTGCCGACGGCGGTACGTGCCGCCGCAACGATCACTGCTTCACGCATGATAAAGCTCCTATACTCTACTCACATATTCTACGCGATTAAACATTTCTGTTGATCGGCAATGGCGATCTGCATGTTTTTATCAAGGTAGAAGCGAATTCTTGCTGATAACGCGCTGCGCCGCACTTTCGCCAGTTGTAACATATAGTATCGTGCCCACACTACTCAGGATGATAACCCGCAATGCAAACTTTGAATATCCCCCACCTGCGCCTGCACCAGCAGCTCATCACACGACCGTTCGCGCAGCCGGAAGACGTGGTGCGCTGGATGGGCGCAATGCAGGCGCAGGACTATCATCAGGCAGTGTGGGCAATCGGCGTGCGCACACAATCCGGCACGCTGGCACAGGTCGAGCAGGCAATCGCAGACGCCAGGATCATCCGCACCTGGCCCATGCGCGGTACGATCCATTTCATCCCGCCGCAGGATGCGCGCTGGATGCTGCAACTGACCGCCGCACGCATGGTCGCGAAAGATACGCGCCGGCTGCATCAGCTTGAGTTGACTGGAGCCGACATCGAGCGCTGCAAGGGCATCGTCCACGACGCGCTGGCGGGCGGCAAACGCCTGACGCGCTCGGCACTGTTGCAGACGCTCGATGACGCAGGCATAAGCACGGCGGCGCAGCGCGGCTATCATATCCTGTGGAACATCGCACAGCAGGGATTGATCTGCATTGGGCCGATGCAGGACAAAGAGCAGACGTTCGCGCTGCTGGACGAATGGGCGGGTGAGCAGCGCGACCTCACCGGCGACGAGGCGCTGGCGGAACTGGCAACGCGCTACTTCACCAGCCACGGACCGGCGACGCTGCACGATTTCGCGTGGTGGGCGGGACTGACACAAAAAGAGGTCAAGATCGGCGTCGCGGTTGCGGGCGACCGACTGCGGTCAGAGTTGCACGACAGCAAAGCCTACTACATGGCAGCCGACGCTGAACCCGCTCCGGCTGCCTCTGGCATGGTCTTACTACCCGGCTATGACGAGTACCTGCTCGGCTATCAGGTGCGCGACGCGGTACTGTCACAGCAGCACGCGCAGAAGGTCTGTCCGGGCAACAACGGCGTTTTCTACCCGATGATCGTGCAGGACGGGCAGATCATCGGCACATGGAAGCGCGAGATCAAGAAGCAGACGGTCACGATCACACCTTCGCCGTTCGAGGGAGCAATCGATAGTGCTGCGTTCGCCAGTGCTGCGTCGGGTTACGGCTCATTTTACGCCTTCGCCGCGTCCATCTCGATGTAGTGCGTCCGCAGTACGTCCGACGCCGCAATGCCAAGAATATCGAGCATCTCCTGCATCCGCTGTGACTTCAGTTCAGCATCGCTCATCGAATACGTGCGGCTCTTGAGTTCGACGTACAACCCATCCACCTGCGGCTTGAGGATGCGATCCAGATTGACGTAGTACAGCACACCCTGATACAGAATGTGCCAGCGGCGGCGGTCTTTCTCCAACTGGCGCTCGACCTTGGGCTGGAAGTATTCGCGGTAGAACCGCAGCGGGCGCGTGGCATCGGCGATGAAGCGTGAGCGGAACAGCAGCACCGCGCTGTCGAACTCGCGCTCAATCGTCGGCACGCTGTACGTCAGCCGCGTGCGCACGCTTTCGACTTCGCCCTCTGCATCCAGCTTGTCATCTTCACGGTAGCGCACCCGTTCCACGCCTTCATCATCAAACAGGAAGTAACTGTCGTACTGGCGATAATGGTTGAAGCGCAGCACCTGCACTTCCGGGTGATTGAGCAGTTTGTCCAGCACAGCCTCGCTGCTGATCGCCGCCTTAAACTGCACCTCGAAGCTTTCCGCCTGCTCCAGTTCGCTGATGGCGACCAGCTTGCTCAGCACATTCTCCTCGCGCCCACGCAGGAACGCATCGATCTTGAGGGCGTATTGCGCCGCCTGTTCCAGCAGCGCTGCCTCGTCGAGCGTCAGCAGTTCGCGGTCGCGCATCAGCCATTTGCCATGACAGATGACATGGCGCACGTCGGTGCTCTTGGTCGCGTACACCAGCCGTGAGTAAACGGCGTTCGGATCGCGGTCGAATTGCGGCATGTTATGCAGCGGTGAACCATCAACGACGATCACATCTGCCAGCTTGCCGACTTCCAGGCTGCCCGTCTTGTTACCGATGAACAGCGCGTCCGCCCCCTGCCGAGTCGCCATCAGGAAGGCGGTGCGGGCGGGAAGCGCTGTCGGGTCATTGGCGGCGGTCTTGGCGAGGATGGCGGCGAGGTGGATTTCCGCGAACATGTCGAGGTCGTTATTGCTGGCCGGACCATCCGTGCCGATGCCGACAGTGACATTCTGCTTGAGCATCTCATGCACCGACGCGATACCGCTTGCCAGCTTCAGGTTACTGGTCGGGCAGTGTGCAGCCGTCGCGCCGCGATCTGCCATAATGCGCATCTCGAACGGCTTGATATGGACACAGTGCGCACACAGCGTCTTGGCGCGGAACATCTTGATGCCGTCCAGCTTTTCGATGACGCGCATCCCCGTGTCATCGATCATATCCTGGACTTCCTGCGCCGTCTCGGATGTGTGGATCAGCAGCGGCACATCGTATTCGACCGCCAGTTCTGTCGCCAGCCGCATCGTCTCATCGGTATTGGTATACGGCGCGTGCGGCGCGACAGCGGGCGTGATGAGCGGGTGTCCGTTCCAATCCTGGATGAACTTGCGCGCGTAAGCCAAACCTTCTTCGTAAGATACCGCGTCCGGCGTCGGGAACTTGATGATCGACTCGCCCAGCACGCCGCGCATCCCAGCTTCGGCGGTCGCGGCTGCGACTTCCGACTCGAAGTAGTACATGTCGGCGAACGCGGTCACGCCGCTGCGGATCATTTCCGCACAGGCGATCTTCGTCCCCAGTCGGCAAAACTCCGGAGTTACGAACTTGCGCTCGGTCGGCATCATGTAGCCGAGCAGCCACACATCCAGCCGCAGGTCATCCGCCAGCCCGCGCAGCAGTGTCATCGGCACATGCGTATGGGCGTTGACGAGACCGGGCGTGATATACTTGCCTGCACAGTCGATGATATTGTCGCTGCTGTATGTCTTGAGGATGTCGTCTTTCGCGCCGACAGCGACGATCTTTTCGTCTTTGATCGCCACCGCACCGTCATAAATGAGATCAAACTCGCGGTTCATCGTGACGACGATACCGCCGCTGAGGATGGTGTCTGCCTGTTTCATGCTATGCCCCTTCCATCGGACGCCCGCGCAGGCATCCTGATACTAACAATCGACATTACGCGAGGGGTACGAGGTAAATTGGCGGAATTATAGCGGCGAAAGTCGGTTTGTAAAGCGATAGATGGTTAACATTGGACTGCAAACACGTTAAGGACAAGCCGTAAAGTACATTATGACAACCCTCCCAAAGCTCAACGTAATGACGCTGGCATGGCCCACCGACTGGTCGGCGCTTTTTGGGCAGCCGCGCCCCCTGATCCTGGAGATCGGCTTTGGGCGCGGACAGTTCCTGCTCCATCTGGCGCGCACGTTTCCCGATCACAACGTCATCGGTATCGAAATCTCCAATCGCTGCCTGACGCATGTCGAAGGCATGATCGAACGCCAGCACTTGCCGAATGTGCGCGCGGTCTACGCGATGGCGGAGACAGCACTGCATCATCAGTTCACGCCCGCGTCGCTGGCACAGGTGCACATCAACTTCCCCGATCCCTGGTTTCGCACGCGCCAGAGCCACCGCCGCCTGATGCAGCGCGACACACTCGACGCCATCATCAGCCGGATGCAGACAGGCGCGCCGCTGTACCTCGCGACAGACATCATCGCCTACGCCGAGATGAGCCACGAACTGCTCACCGCCACGTCACAGCTCGATAACCAACTGTCCACGCCCTGGGGCGCTACCATGCCAGGGCGCATTGTCACCAAGTACGAAGCAAAGGCGCGCGCCGAAGGGCGCGATTGCTATTACTTCCACTACCGCCGCAACGACCAGTCCGCGCCCGATGTTCCCGTGATCCAGGAGTCGCCCATGCCGCATCTCGTCTTTCACAGCCCTGTAGCGTTAGATGATGTCGCAGCGAAGTTTGAAGTCGCGCAGCATCAGCCTGTGCCAGAAACCTATGTCCATTTCATGCGCGTCTGGCGTTCCGATGATCATCTGCTGTTCGAGACGCACATCAAAGAGCCGACGATTGAGCAGCGGCTCGCGCTGACGCTGAGCACGCGCGCGGGCGGACGCTATACGCTGCAACTCAGCACGCTCGGTCATCCACGCCCGACCGAAGGCGTGCATCAGGCGGTGACGCTGCTCGGCGATTGGCTGCTCAGTCTGCACCCAGAGTCGCATGTCATCACGCGCAAGTTGCAGCAGGAAGACGAATGAAGTGTTTTTAGGCGCATGTAGGGTCGATTCTGTAGAATTTTCATGATATAGAGACATATGTTAAAGATATTATGCAACTTCTATAGACCTCACATCACAAAAACGTTAGATGAGGACGATGCCGATGAACCTGAGAAAGTCCCTTATCCGCGCATGGTACATACTCCCGATTGCAGTCCTGCTGTTGGTGTTTTCGAGCGTGACCACAACCGTCACCATTGCCCAGTTGGGCGGCACCTGCGCCGCGCTGGTCGAAGACGCGCTGGCTGCAGTCGGCAACAACTGCGGCGGCTTGGGGCGCAACAGCGCCTGCTACGGCTTCGATAACGTCAGCGCCACCTTCAACGAAGTCATGCCGAGCGCGTTCTTCACCCGTCCAGCAGACCTGGTGGAACTCGTCGATCTGCAAACGCTCATCACCGGACCGCTTGAAATTGAATCATCGCGCTGGGGGATTGCTGTTCTCAGCGTACAGGCAGACTTACCGGATGCGCTGCCGGGTCAGAACGTGACCTTCCTGCTCTTTGGCGATGTCTCGCTGGAAAACGCGGTTGATCCGTCGGTTGCGGGTGCGCAGGGCGAAGCACTTGAGGTGACAACCAGCGCCGATGTGACATTGTTTACGCGCCCGGTGGCAAACGCCAACACGAGCGCTACAGTCCCGGCGGCTACGCTGCTGAGCGCCGACCGCCTGAGCGACGATCTGTTGTGGGTGCGCGTCGTCTATGAAGACATTGTCGGTTGGCTGCGCGTTGAGGATGTGACGAGCGCTGCTGACATCACTGCGCTGCCCACGCTCAGCACCGCCCCTGCGGGCACAATGCAGGCAGTACGATTGACCACCAGCCCGATCGGCGTTAACTGCGATGCCGCGCCGCCGTCGCTGCTGGTTGTGCAGGGACCGCAGCGTATGACCGTCAACCTGAACGTTAACGGCGCAGAGCTGAACATCGGCTCGACCATTGCGTTGTGGACGGCGACCGAGGGCGATAACACGACGATGCAGCTTGCCGTTATCGATGGTGGCGTCTATCTCGACGACGGCACCTACATACCGGCGGGCTACATCGCCCAGGTGACACTGGATGAATCAGGCAACGTCACTGGTGTGTGGACAGAACCGCGCCCGATGACGCTGGAAGAATGGCTGCTGTTTGAACCGCTGGAAAATGTGCCGCTGTCGGTGCTGCAATACGAAATAGACGTGCCAAGCGAACTTATCGCTAATCTGTCACCGACTGATGTTCCGCAGGACAACAACCCGCCGCCCAATCCGAATAACCCGCCTGCTAATCCGCCCGTCGTGACGGCGGTCGATTGCGCCGGACTGCGCCCGACTTCCCCACTGGATGGGCTGCCCTATGGCGGCGTCACATTCTTCTGGGACAGCGTGGGCAGCGGCAGTGTCACCGGCTACCGTGTCAATGTCTATCGCGATGGCGCGCTTGCTGTCAGCTTTGCGACGGGCGCGGGACAAACGAACGTCAGCGGTGACCTGAGCGGCATCCCGCTCTTCGGCAGTTATACCTGGGAAGTGCAGGCATTGGTCAACGGCGTAGTCGTGTGCAATGCACCGACGAATGTGTCGTTCGCGCGCTCCTTTCCAGCCGACAACCCGCCTGCTAACCCACCCGCGCCGATTGTGACGGTCGTACCTGCGCCGGTGTGCGGCAACTTTGTCTGCGAATCGCCAACCGAGAATTCCAGCACTTGTCCGATTGACTGCCCCGTGACGACGCCGGAACCCGTGCCGCCCTTCTGTGGCAACGAAGTCTGCGAGCCAGGCGAAGACAGCGAGACCTGCTACATTGACTGCTTCGTCTCTGAAGAACCGTTCTGCGGCAACGAAGTCTGCGAGCCAGGTGAAGACAGCGAGACCTGCTACATTGACTGCTTCGTCTTTGAAGAACCCTTCTGCGGCAACGAAGTCTGCGAGCCAGGCGAAGAGGCGACCTGCACAGCAGACTGCTTTGGCGGCGTCAATTAAGGTCACACATCCAGACTCAGCGTTGCATCGTGCATCCAGGCACGATGCAGCCCCATCATGAAGCGTTTCAGGTCGGTGATCGTCGCGTCGTCGCCGCGCGTAGGCGTGATCAGCAGCGGGTAGCGCGTGGCGATGTCATTGGCGCTCAGTTCGCGCTTCATAATCGGCACGATCTGACTCGCTTCGGTTGCGCGCGGCACAGCATCGAAGAATTGCAAGAGCATTCCGGCGTGTGAGGGCTGGATCATGCCGAGCAGGAACGTCATCTCAAAGACCTGATTGCTGTCAATTTGAAAATCGGACATATCGCGCACAATCGCGCTGCTCGCCTCGAAGTACGTGCCGCTGGCGCGCAGCGGCGCAACATCAGCCCCGTCGTAGCCCATCTCCTGAATGCCCTGGCGCAGCAGCAGCCATAGCAGCGGTTGATCGATGCCCGGCAATCGCTCCATCAGCCAGCGTTCGCCCGATTCCGACAGCGGATACTGGATGAAGCCGATGCAGCCGAACGGCATCGACAGTGCATTTGCCGGGCAGCCCGCGCAGTGATGGGCGTAGGTGTCGAGTTCAAGCGCGCGGTCCAGCAAGTCCTGCACGACGATGATCTGCGTTTCTTCTTCACCCTCGGGCGTGTTGCGCACAAACTCAAAGCCCATCTTGTCCGGCGTGCGCGTGTCGCCCGACTCGCGAAACAGGCGGATGATGGTATTGGCGCGGCTGCGCCCTTTCAGGCGGTCAATAATCTCTGCGCTGCCAAACGTTTGCTTTGGCACACAGTGGTAATCAATCACGTAATCAATTGCCATGGCGTATATCTCATCAGGTGGCAAAACAGTCAGGGCTATATTGTACAGTGCGCATGTCGCAAAAATCGATTACCATCAGGAGGATTTATCGCCAGCAACGCAGGACTCTCATGAATATTCTGGAGCGGTTAAACGCATTACTGGGGCGCGGAGACGCGACAGGGAAAACAGGCACACCCGCCTTGCGCGACTACATCGAAACAGCGCGCCGGGCAAAACTGGCAGAGGATTACCCGCGCGCACTCGAAGCGCTGGATAACGCGCTGGAACTGATCAAGGACGACAAAGACGGCGCAGGCGCGGTCGTCATCTTTCTGCAAAAAGCCGATGTCCAGATGCGGCTGGGCGAATTCGACAATGCACAGTACTCGTTGGAAGCGGCACGCTCGAAAGCGGCGGATCAGAAGGTGCAGATCGCCTATGTGCTGGTGGCGCGCGGCATGTTGGCGCGGGCGCGCGGGCAGCGCGAAGAAGCGCACAGCTTCTATGAGCAGGCGCTCGACATCGCCAAAGAGATCAACTCGCCGGGCGCAGAAGGGCGCGCCCAAGGCTTGCGCGGCGAACTCTTCCTGGAAGAAGGCAACGCCAGCTATGCCGCCCACCTGCTGCGTGAAGCGCTGCCCAAGCTCAATCTGTCCGCAGACATCGAACTCAGCCCGCTGATCGTCGGCTTGCTCGGCGAAGCATCGTTCCAAAACGGGCAGGCACAGGAAGGCACGGCGCTGCTGGAGCGCGCCTTGCGTTTGTCCGACCAGATGGGCGATAAGCCGAACGAACGGCGCTGGGCAATCGCACTCGGCGATCATTTCCAGAAAGACGCGCGGCTGGCAGAGGCACATGCCTCGTATCGCCGGGCGGTGCGGCTGTTCGGCGAACAGCGCACGACTGAGCATGTGCTGGCGCTGTGCAAACTGAGCAGCGTGTGCGGCGCGCTGCGCAATCATGAGGATTCCTTGAGCTATGCACAGAAAGCCGTTGAATTGAGCGCTGACACGGACGCGGCAACCCAGGCAGCCGCACGCGGCGCGCTCGGCATCGCGCTGCGGCGGTCGGGGCGGAGCGCGGATGCGATTCCGCATTTGCGCGCTGCTTCCGAGATGAGGCGCGGGCGCGACTCGATTGAAATTCTACGCGCGCTGGCACTGGCGCTGACCGAAACGGGGGAAATCGAACAGGCGACCTCCGTCAGCCAACAAGCGTATGAACGTGCTGATCAGTTCGGCACGCCGATGGATAAGGCGCTGGCGCGGCGAAATCTGGGACTGCTGCAACAGAAGATGGGGCGCTTGCAGGACGCTGTGACGACCTGGACGCAGGCGCTGGCACTGTTTGAAGAGCAGAGCGCGCACGCCCAGGTCGCCCTGCTGCTGTGCGATCTCGGCGGGGTGCGGCGGACGTTGGGAATGCACCAGCGGGCGCTGCGCGATTATGAGCAGGCGTTGCAGACGCTCAATTCGGTCGATAGCGGCGATGTCGAGACGCGCGGGCTGGTGCTGTCGATTGCCGCCAATGCCTATGCCGAACAGGGCGATGTTGACTCCGCTGATGCGTTCTTCAACGAGACGATTGCGCTGGCGGAGAAGATGGGCGACGCAGCGGCGGAAAGCACACGGCGCAACAATTACGGCTACTTCCTGACGCAAATCGGGCGACCACGCCGTGCGATTGCCATGCTGGAACAGGGGCTAACAATCAGCCGGGCGCGCGGCGAAGCGCTGACGACCGCCATTCAACTGGATAATCTAGGGTTGGCGCATGACAGCGTGTCAGAGTATCCGCAGGCGCTCGATTATCACCGTCAGGCAGTAGCCGTGCTGGAAACGCTTGATCACCCCGAGTGGCGCGCCAGCGTGCAGATCAACCTGGCGAACACGCTGCTGGCGACAGGACAGATGGAAGAGGCAGGCGCGCTGCTGGATGAGGCACTGGCATACGCCCGCACGGGAAACGGCGGCGAACTGCTGGTGCGCGCGCTGATCGCACAGGCGCAGTTGGCGTTGAAGCGCCCGCAGCCGAACGCCGCCGCGCCGCTGCTGGACGAGGCGCAGACGATTGCGCGCCGTGCGGATATGCGCCGCTGGCTGGCGGAGGTATTGAGCGTTCGCAGCGAATGGCGGGTCGCGATGGCGGACGTGGAAGGCGCGCGGACGGCGTGGGAAGAGGCAGCGCGCTATTACAACATGCTGCGGATGCCGCAGGGCAAGCGCACACCGAGTTGGATGGGATCGTGAAGACTGCCCTGATCTTTGCCAACGGCGATATTCGTGACGGGCAGATGGTGCGGCTGGCGCTGGCGCAAGCACAGGCAGCGCTGCTGATCGCAGCGGATGGCGGGGCGCGGGTCGCGCGGCATTTCGGCATCACGCCGCAAGTAGTGATCGGCGATATGGACTCGATTGCGCCGGAACTGCTGGCGGAACTGGCGGCGGGCGGCAGCGACATTCGGCAGTATCCGCAGGCGAAGAACGAGACCGACCTGGAACTGGCGCTGCTGTACGCGGTCGAACACGGTGCGCGCAGGATACGGGTGATCGGCGCGGTCGGGGATCGGCTGGATCAGACGTTGAGCAATGTCTATCTGCTAGCGCTGCCCGCGCTGAGGGACTGCGATGTGCGGCTGGTGGCGGGCGATGAGGAGACGAGCCTGCTGCTGCCCGGCACAGTCGAGATTGACGGTTCAGCGGGCGATACGGTGTCGCTTGTGCCTGTCAGCGGCATTGCGCGCGGGGTGCGCACGGAAGCGCTGGTTTACCCGCTGCACGATGAAGACCTACTCTTCGGTCCGACGCGCGGCGTGAGCAACGTGATGGACGGCGCGCGGGCGCGGGTGCATCTGCGCGAAGGCGCACTGATCGTCGTGCATACGATTGGTCGGGCGTAGGGCTGCTGTGACCCTTAATCGCCCAACAGCACCCATGCCGAATTTTCCGCAACGAGGCTATTGAGTGCGGTCACAAATGCTTCATACGCTGACGATGTGAATACATACACCTGCATGTCCTGAATCGCGGTATGCGTAGTCGCAAATTCACCCAGCGTTTGCAGTGTGATCGACGCCGCTTCCTCCAATGGGTACGCATACACGCCGGTACTAATCGCCGGAAACGCAATACTGGTCACATTGTGTGCGAGCGCCACTTCCAGACTGCGCCGATATGCACTGGCGAGTTGTTGGGCTACCACCGGACTTCCGTAGACATAAACGGGACCCACCGCATGGATGACATATTTTGCGGGCAGGCGATAGCCTTTGGTCAGTTTCGCATCCCCTGTCTGGCAGCCATGAAGCGTGCGGCATTCCGCCAGCAGTTCGGGACCGGCGGCGCGGTGAATGGCACCATCAACGCCACCGCCGCCCAGCAGCGAGCTATTGGCGGCGTTGACAATCGCATCGACAGTCGCGGTCGTAATGTCACCGCTGCGAATTTCGATCACCGTTTGATTGATTTTGGCGCGCACTGGCAGCATGGGTATATCCCTTCCCTTTCATAAATGGATCTGAGGCTCGTGGACACGAAGAAAACAGCGAGTCGCCGGGAGCAGCCGGGTGCGGCAGGCTTGTCCGCCGGGCGCTTCAGCGCCCGGCTAAACTTTGCCGTCCACTTAAGGGACGGGTCTAGGCATCCGTGCATTGCGTCCCCTCGGTGGACGCCCCGTGTTAGCCGTCGGCTTCAGCCGATGGCAGCTACGTTCGCTCACTCCGGCTGCGCCCCGCGCTGCTGCTCACGCCATGCCCGCACCGCCGCCAGCGCTTCCGGCGTGCGGATGTAGGTGAGGATGTATGCAGGTGCTGATCATCGTACATACCACTGCGGATCTGTTGTCAAAATAACGAGGCTCTCTGTCATTGCTTGTGCGATGAGGATGCGATCAAACGGATCGCGATGATGGAGGGTTAGTTGATCCAGTGTGTAGACATGCGGTAGCTGAACAAGCGAGATGCGGATGCCGTTCGTGCTGATTTGCTGTCGAACCATCTGGTCAATCGGAAGTGGCAGACCAAGTTTCCCGACTTGCCGCTTGATCTGCATTTCCCACACGCTGGCAACGCTGACGAAGAGTGAATTTCGAGGATCAGCACAAATCCGTGTCACAGCAGGCGATAATGAATCCGGGTCATTATCCAGCCAGATAAAGACGTGGGGGTCGAGCAAATAATTCATGTCTCACCGAACCAGAATTCGTCCGGCAACTCCGCCGTAAAGTCCTCACTCATCCACGCCTTACCCATAGAAGCATGAAGCCCCAATATGCGCGGCTTCAGCGTTTCAGGACTGGCAGTTGGCACAAACTGGATGTGGCGTTCCTGAATATATGTGTAGACCTGCTTGATTTGTTCCGGCGACAGGTTGTCGATTGCCGTCAGCATTTCATGGACAGACATCGCTGGCTACTCCCCAACAATACACCATTCCCAGTATAACATTGTGAGAACCGAAGACGGATGTGCGCTTGTTGATGAGGCTGGACGACCCTACCCCATCGCCGGCATACGCACCTGCTCCAGCGGCACGAACAGCGAGCCTTCGGTCGTGCCTTCCGGCGCAACCTTGCGCAAGCGCGCATCGAGATCCGCCGCCGACAGCGTGCCTGCTAAGTACGCCGCGAACGCCGCGTGCACCTGCCCCACCTGCACGCCCGTCTCATGCACGAACTCCAGCCGATAGTCGCGAATGCCGCTCGCCAGCATGTGCGCCAGATGGCGGCTGGCAACCTGCGCCTCTGCGCCGAAGACCGTGTTTCGACAACCCACGTCCGCCATCACCGGATGCTGCCGCCCCTGCTCATCGCGCAGCGCCACCTTGTGCTGCTCGCACGGATGCCCGCAGTCAAGATAGCTCGTGCCATTGGACAAAAAGCGGCAGAAGACGCAGTGTTCGGTGTGGAAGACGGGGAGATGATGATAGGCGATCACCTCGAAGCGCTCGCCGCCCAGCGTCGCCGCCAGCCTGCTGACCTGTTCGGCGTTCAGGTCGTGCGTCGGCGTCAGCGTCTCAATGCCGAGCTTCAGGAACGTGTCCGCTGACAATTGATTGGCGGCATTCAGGCTGAAGTCACCGATCAGCGGGTGCTGATGCCGCCCTTGCAGCGCTTCCAGCAAGCCGCCCGACCGCACCAGGATTGGGCAGTCGAGCCGCAGCAGGAAGTTGACGACGCGCTGTTCCTGCGGCTTCAGCACGCGCGGGCTGGCGACGCGCGGCGTGATGCCCGCCGCCGCGATGCGTTCGACCGCCGGACGCAAGCCGTATAGATCGAGATAGTCGAGCGTGATGCTGCTCGGTGCCAGCGTCAGCGCTGCATCCAGTTGATCCGGCGTGCGTACCAGCAGATGCAGCCGCGTCACGTCGGTCACTGATCTGGTTTTCTGCCCCTCTCCATGAGGCGACTGAGTGCAAGCGCCGAAGGAGGGGGCTGGGGTGAGGGTTTGCAGACTCGTACCAGAGTCGGCGTTATGCGGGGTGAGGTCTGCGGTCAGGTTTGCCAGCGCTTTGTCGAGCGTGCTGACCGCGTCATGTGTCACGCGCGCCACCTGCATCTGCTGCGCCTGCAACAACTCGACCGCCTGTTGGCGCAGGCGATTGAGCAGCGACGCTGGGATGAACGGCTCTCCGTCAATGTCAGCGGTCACGCTGTCCAGCCGATACGGGGTATTGCCCAGCCGATCCAGTTGCCCATACAGATACTCCGCCGTCACGCCGCGCTGGTTGGCGCGTGTCAACGGTATATCGCTGACGACCTGAACAGAAACCCTCATCCCCTGCCCCTTCTCCCTCAGGGCGAAGGGGAGAACAACGGGATCAGAAGCCTCTCTCCCTGCGGCGGAGAGGATAAAGACGCGATCAGAAGCCCCTCTCCCTGAGGGAGAGGGGTTTGGGGTGAGGGTTTTGTCTACCACCCTCCACGTCAGCACCAGCGGCTGCCCCTCATGCGCCGTCACATGCACATCGACAGGCTGCTTCTGCACGGGTGCGTGTGCCTGCGTGAACGGTTTCGCCGCCTTCTCCACGTCGTGATCGTGACTGCGCCAGACCCAGTCGCCGGGCTGAATGCGGTCGAAATCGATGCTGCGGTTGCCGAAGCGCAGTTCCAGACGATTGCCGACCACAAACACCTCGTACAGCCGCCCGCCTTCTTCCGCAATCTGCGGGCTGCGCCAGTCCGCCGCGTCAAAGACGATGCCATCGCCCGGCTTCAGCGGCGCTATCGCGTGCGCGTCGGTCGGCTCAATCACGACGGTATCGCCATAAACGTTGGTCACACGCCCACACAGCACCCCGCGATGACGCGGCGAGCGCCCGCCGACCACCGCCTGATGATCCGTCCCCGACAGAAAGAACGGACCCAGCCCGCGCGAATACACCTGCTCCAGTTGCAGTTCTTCGGCAGGCGTGATCGGGTTCGGGCGCTGCTCCCACGCCGCATCTACCGCACGGCGATAAGCGTTAGTCGTCAGCGCGACATAGTTTTCGTCCTTGTAGCGCCCTTCGATCTTGAGTGTTGAGATGCCGATGTCGATGATCTCCGGCACCTGATGCAGCGCGTACAGGTCACCCGGCGAAAGCAGATAGCGCGCATCGCCCAGCGGCTTGAGCTGATCATCAACGATCAGTTCATATGGGAGTCGGCACGCCTGCGCGCACTTGCCGCGGTTGGCGCTGCGCCCGCCCCACGCCTCCGATGAGAAGCACTGCCCGGAATATGACACGCACAGCGCGCCATGCACGAAGATTTCCAGTTCGCAATCGGTCTGCTCGCGAATGTCGCGGATTTCTTTCAGCGACAGCTCGCGCGCCAGCACCACGCGGTTGACGCCAAAGCGCTGTGCCAGCGCCACGCCTTCGGCGCTGGTGATGCTCATCTGTGTGCTGCCATGAATGTTCATGTCCGGCGCGATCTGATGCGCCAGTTGCGCCACACCCACATCCTGCACGATTAGCGCGTCTGCGCCCGCCTGGGCGATCTGCTGGATGGTCTTGACGGCGGCGCGCAGTTCTTCGTCAAACACCAGCGTGTTAAACGTGACGTAGCCTTTGACGCCGCGCCCATGCAGCGTCTGCATTACGTCCGGCAGTTCGCCTAGGTCAAAGCCGACCTTGGCGCGGGCGGTGAAATGATGCAGCCCAAAGTAGACGGCATCAGCGCCCGCTTCGATTGCGGCGTTTAGCTGCGGGTAGTACCCGGCGGGACTCATGATTTCAGGTTTGATAGGCATGGCGTTTTCTCTCACCCCTCCGTCACACCGGGAATGCGCTGGTGAACGACCAGGTTCCAGCAGTTCTGCGCGCCTAATGCCAGCAGCCCGACGATAACGATGACAAAGAGGGGTAGCAGGTCAGCATACCCCCCAGCAACCCGCAGTGCGCTGACCAGCATCAGACCGTAAAGGGCTGCTGGCATGATAAAATATAGTGCCCAGCTATACAACCGGACCGTCTGACGTTTGCGTACCACATAAGCGATACCAGCGAGAAACGTCAGCAAGCCGATACTGGCACTGGCAGCGAGTGGCAGCCCAAGTCCAGCGGGTGTTTGTGCTGGAACGAGGAACAACAGGCTGATGAGGATAACCTGTGCAAAGTGCGCCAGTGTATAACTCGACCACGCGCGCAACGGCACATTGTTCTGCGACTGAAAGCGCTGAAAGTGGAGCGCCGCCGCCACGAACATCAATCCTGCCAGCGTTGCGCCGATGCCGCCCGTCGCGAAGTAGAACGTTTCCCACTGATGGATAGTGTCTGCAAATGTGTTCATATCATGATGTCATTGGGTATCGTCTAGTGCAGTCATTTTATCATCTCGTCTTTTATGCGCTATTATCGCACACAATAG
>JANRJX010000128.1:0-74753 GCA_033763755.1 Chloroflexota bacterium | reverse complement strand
CGTCGCTGTGTCTGTCGCCGTAGGCAGAAGGGTAGACGTTGCAGTCTCGGTCGGTAAAGGCGTACCGCTGCTGCACAGGGTCGGATTGCTCGCAACGACTTCACCCGTCTGCCCGTTGACTATCACCAAAATCACCGCCGTTAGATTACCCACTGCTGAGAACTCCAGCTGCTGTCCAGCGTTTACAATCAGCGGTATCGACGTGAGACCTGTCGCCGTGTCATAGAGCAGATCAAAGCCTACCTGTTGTACATTCGGGTTGGCGACATTGTAGACTTGGGTACCGTCCGCCTGAGTGCAGACACTGGTGAAGATTACTGCACTGTATGGCGTACCCATGGCCGTTGGTGTTTCCGTTGCTGTGGGGTCTGGGGTATCGGTCGCGGTTGCCGTTGGTGATGCGGTCGCTGTGGTTGTGATGGTTGCTGTAGCTGTCTCTGTTGGCGTGGCGCTTGCCGCGAGAGCGTTGACAACAACAACTGCCGATGCGACGTTATCAGCGGGCGTTGGGTCAGTGTAGCCTACTGGTACCAACTCAATGGACGCAGAGAGCATTTGTCCGGCAGTGCCTGGCAGGATCGTCAAAGAAAATATGCCAATTCCGGGCTCACCAGCGTTGAGCGGGTATGAGCCAAGGTTAATTGTTTGCGGACCATCCGCATCAAAAGGATCTAAGCGCATACCCGCTGGAATCGTCAGAAGGAATTCAAAATTTGCCAGCCCAGTACCAATATTGACAAAATCGACTTCCAGGTCGATGGTTTCAAGTTCATTTGCCGAAGGAGCAGCAAATGCTATTGCTGTGATGGCTATATCGGGCGTGCCCGGAACGGGGGTGTGAGTTTCCGTTGGCGTAGCAGTTGCGGTAGGTGTGACAGTGACAGTAACTGCGGGGATGTCGGTCGCGGTGGCTGTCAGGGATGGTGTTTCTGTAGCGGTACTGGTCGCCGTCGTGGTTTCGGTGGCAGTGGGGGTAGCCGCCGGGATGTCGGTCGCGGTGGCTGTCAGGGATGGTGTTTCTGTAGCGGTACTGGTCGCCGTCGTGGTTTCGGTGGCAGTGGAAGTAGCTGCCGGGATGTCGGTCGCGGTAGCTGTCAGGGATGGTGTTTCTGTAGCGGTACTGGTCGCCGTCGTGGTTTCGGTGGCAGTGGATGTAGCTGCCGGGATGTCAGTCGCGGTGGCTGTCGTGGATGGTGTTACTGTAGCAGTACTGGTTGCCGTAGCTGTTTGTGTTGCGGTACTCAGCGGAACAGGTGTGTCAGTTGCGGTTGCCGTTGCTGTAGCCGTTGCTGTGGCGGTAGCAGCGGGCAGCGGAATTGTAACTGTTGCGCTGGCGATATTGTTGAGCAGATTGGTATCTGTCTCAACCGCGCTGCATACGAGCGAGATCGCCAGCGTACTTCCGCCCACCGCAGGTACACCTGTGCTGTTGCTTAGCTGTCCCTGCATCCCTGCCGTCATCGTTGGGGACATAATGTCGGACCAAGGAGAGCCGCCAATAGAAGCGCTAAAATTGACATTCGTGGCGGTATTGGGTCCAAAGTTTGCGCAGGAAATAGTATAAAGAATCGGTAGCCCGGCAACCGCTTGATCTACACGGATACTGGCGACGATGTCTGCGCCAGCTGGCGGCGGGACGACAATGAACGTTGCCGTCGGCGGTAGGGGTAGCAAAGGCGTTGCAGTAGGCGGAATGGGAATGATTGTCGCCGTTGGCTGTGGCGGCAGCACAATGGGTGGGGGCGTAGATGTACTGACGGCAGCGACCTGTGTCGGGGTTCTGCTGCCCGTCGCGCTGGGTGCTGCGGTAGCAGTTCCGGTACTGCTCGGCAGCGGAGTCAAACTTGGTGCGCGGGTGGGTGTTGCCGTTGATGTAGCGCCCGGTTGTGGGGTGCTGCTGGCGCTGACAGGGCTGGGAGTCGCTTCCAGCGTTAATGTACTTTCAGGCGTCTCAGTAAATGGTGTAGCCGTGGAGGTGGGCGCTGCGGTTTGCGCGTTGGTCGTCTCCGTCGCTATCTGTTCCGCCGTCGCTGTACTCGCAATCGCCGTTTCCGTATCTGCAATTGCCGTTGCGGTGTTTACGCCCGCAGTTTGTGTAACCGCTGCCTGTGTCATGGTGGCAGCCTGCTGCGTTGGCAGCACGGCGACAGCAGTTTGTGTTTGTATGTCCAGACGCGCATCAGCAATTTGTGTCAGCACCTCTGGTGTTATGTCAAGCACTGCATCGCGGGCAGCTGCCGTTGCTGCCTCAATGTTGAGCGGCGCGAATTCCTCAAAACCCCACGGGCTGTAGTCCGCGGTGCTATTGGCGTTAATCCCGACAGGGAGCAAGTCCGGGCGGATAAACGAAATGCCCAGTTGTGATCCGCAGCATACAAAGAGGAAAAGCAGCAACGTTAACAGCACTGCCTCGCGCAGGGAGCGCTGCGGCGTCGGCTTGTACTGTGGAGGCGGTGTTTCCATCATGGTGATTGCTCAGGAATTACCTATTGTCGTTTGGGGAATGGAGTGGTAGTTTGATCCACACTACTGTTCCCTCACCGGGTTCACTATCGATTGTGATGGTTCCTTCGTGAGCCTCAACAATATTTTTGGACAGGTATAACCCCAACCCCAAGCCGCGGCTGTCTGTTGGTCCAGCATCGGCAGCGCTGCCGCGATACATGCGTTCGAATACCTGGCTCATCTCATTCGGCTTAATGCCTACACCGGAATCGGCGATTGCAATGATAGCCAGATCACTGTTTGACTTCGCTGCTATACGAACCACGCCACCCGCTAAAGTGTAACTGTAGGCATTGCGCAGCACATGGTCGAGCAGTTGCACCAATCGTTCTTCATCACCATATACGCAGATCTGTTCTTCAGGAAGCGCCATCTCAAAGCCGAGACCGCGCGCCACCATTTTGGGTTGCCACAGGTTAATCTGCTGCTTTAGCAAAGGCACAAGGTCAATCGAACGTCGATTAACATAAAATTTTCCGGCGACAATGCTGCTGACATCCACAACCTGATTGATGAGACGTTCCAGCGTCCCTAAATGATCTGCTGATTTTTGTAGAAAGCCAACACCTTTTTCACTGAGATTCTTCTTTTCCAACACGCGGATCAGGTCGATATTGCCTCGTAGTGCTGCAAGCGGTGTACGCAGCTCATGCGACATCTGTAAGATAAGTTGATCCTTTAGCTTTTCTGCACGGACAATGGCGCTGACATCACGGAATACCGTTACACGCCCCAGGGCTTCGCCAGTCGACAGCTGCACAGGGGTTGTCAGTGCGCTGTAATAGTTGTCAGAGAATTCCAGCATTATAGGTTCATGCGGAGACAAAGCGTCTCTATCTGTCAAAAGCACCTGGAATGCATCTTTTACTGAGCGATCGCGTTGTACACGCTGCATCAGCCGATATGCTGTGCGATTTTGCAGAATAATATTGCCCTGTGTGTCCTGGACGAATACAGCATCGCTGATGTTCGTTAGCACAGCTTCTCGTTGGGCGGTTTCCTGCACCTGTGCTTCATACAACTCAGCGATTTGCTGATTGCGCTGCACCAGGTCATCGGTCATCGTATCAAACGATGCAGCTAGTTCGCCTAGTTCGTCGCGTGTTTGCAAGTCCACGCGCTTGTGAAGTTCACCCTGGAGAATGGCGCGAGTAGTGGCTACAAGTCGCCCAACCGGCTGTACAATCGAGCGGGCAACCAACCGCCCAATGATGGCGACAATGACGAACAGCACCAGAAACAGCAGCGCAAAAAGATTGCGTCCATTGTCCGTCTGTTGCGTCAGGAAATTGGTGGGCAAGCCCACCCCTATCAGCCCGACTTTTTCGTCACGTATACGAAAAGGCGCATACAAAAGCTGATACACACTACCATCCGTATCAGCAGTTCGCAGTTCCGTCATGGGACTGATGTTGTCGTTCGATGTGATGATTTCAACTGCGCGTGCGCTGCTTATTTGGAGCGCAGTTTCATCAACGGTGCGGAATGTGTTGGCGAGCAGAGTGCCGTCAGGGGCATAGAATGCAAGAGACGATAATGCCTGTGCCCCGCTGCGCAGCGCTACTTCCACCATCGAGATGCCGACGCTGATGCCGCCTACAACCTCTGAACGCCCGTCCGCTTGGCGGATTGTGACAGGCGCGCTGATGTACAGCATCATACCTTCTGGCATGGCAACGATGTCCGCAAACTTATCACCTCGATCATCAGAGAGCAGAGCGGTGACGCGCATTGCCCCCTGCCATGTGGCAACATTTAAGGGCTCACGCACATTGTAAGGAGCAGTGGGATCATCTCCTTCACGGCGCAGACGGAAGACGCCTGTTCCGTCGTTGCCAAACACGATAACGTCTTCGACACGGTTATTTGCTGCGTGAGGCAGAAGGAGTGTTTGCAGTGCCGCTGCGTCTTGCACCTGTACCGCAGCCGCTGTTCCTTCGGTGAAGACCATCAAACGCAATGTCTCCAATATCTGACGCTCGATTTCTACAATTGCATTGCTGGCAGCATTCGCGCTGTCGATCAATTGCAGGTTGAAGCGATCCTGAATGCTGAAGGCAATTAATCGCGTGACTGTGAACACACCTATACCCGCAATCAGAATGATTGCCAGCAGGAACGGAGTGATAACACGAGTTCCCACCCGAGGGTAATAAAGTGCGCTCAATTGCTTGATCGTATTCACAGCCGCCTCATGGCTATCGATGACCTTTGTAACAAAAACATTGAGAACGAAACTCAATACACATATGGTATGGTAAACTGTAACAGGCTTTTGAACCCATAAAGGTTTGAAAATACGCACAATGGAGTGGAATTATAGACTTTTTGATAATAATTTATATTGTCTTAATTGTTCCACAATGTTTCATGTTGTGTGTCTTGCGGTACACTTGGGTTAATACGCTTCACGATTGGATTAGAAAGGCACCGGTTATCGCTATGGGCGGCTCACAATATCTTATCCTTCACCTTGAAGACGATGTAGCACTTAAGGAAACAGTGGGTGAACTGCTGGCTGCTGTTGAACCGCAGAGCGAGGTGCAACAGTTTACGAACAGCGATGACGCCATTGCCTACATTGCACAGCATGGAAATCAGATTGATTTGTATCTCCTTGATGTGCGTGTGCCAGGTCAGACGGATGGTATCGGCGTTGCCAAACGCATCCGTGAACGCAATCATCAGGGCAAGATTGTCTTTATGTCTGCCTATCCAAAGCCTGATATAAACGTGCTGAATGATGATCTTAAATATGAATGGATCAACAAGCCGTGGACGATTGAGCGTCTGCTGGATGTGCTGGAACGCGCTAAAGACCAGTGATGAGGCGGTAGCGACAGACCACCGCCTTTTGCTGCGTTATGGGTTTTGGTCGTTCAGCGCGGGGCGAATCATGTCGACGATGTTTTCTGCGTATGTGCCATAAGCAATCGTTGCGCGCAGGCGTCCCTGCGGGTCGAGCCAATATACAGGTGTGGAGTGATCCACAATGTAATTCCCCTGTTCATCCGGTGTGTTAACCTGATAGAACAACCCGAAGTCCGGCGTGATCTGCGCCAGTGATACGCGATCTCCTGACATGCCTATGAATGTTTCGTTGAAGCGCGAGACGAATGCCGCTAGTGCTTCCGGTGTATCCCGTTCCCCATCAACGCTGACAAAGAGAATATTGAGCCTGTCTGCATCTTCGCCCAACAGCGTCTTGACACGTCGCATCTCGTAGAGCGTGGTCGGGCAGATATCGGGACAGTGGATATAACCGAAAAAGAGCAGCGTATCTCGCCCGCGCAATTCACTCAGGTGCATATCCCCGCCCGTGCTGGCGGGCAGCATGAAGTCCTGTACGAGGCGCGGTGTTTCGAGGAACGTGAAACCTGAGACGGGCGCAGGGGGGGCGGCTGCCAGTTGTGCTGCATTTTGTGTACTGCGTAAGGCGTAAACCCCGCCGATCACCGCCATTAAAATGAGGGCGATGATGAGATACGCTCCTACTCGGCTGTGTCGCGAAACCCAGCGTCCCAACCAAAGCACGCCTGTCGTCGCAAACGCCGCCAGACTTAAAACGACCAACAGCGGCAGTGTCACGCCGTCTTCGGTCGGTATACCGCACACAAACGCCCACACCAACCCCGGAATTTCACTAAGCGTGCGCAGGTCTTGCAAAAATGCGAGGCTGATCAGGAGCATTGCTGCGCCGAAACCGAGCAGCAGCGCGCTGATCATCACGAGCGATAAGGGTGTTGGCGTGCGTTCGGATTGGACCGGGTTTGGGAGTGTCGTCATGAGTGATCACCTGTAGGGACGCCTCACGAGGCGTCCGTGATAGACGGACAATGGGGCATCCGCCAGGATGCCCCGACGGCATCAGCGCATCTGGAAGGCGGTTGACCAGAAGCCGCTGCTGTAGTTCAGGCCCTGAATCAGCACCGGTCCCCACATAATGACGCACAGGACGATGATGATGATGATCCACAGCCACCAGCGCTCGAAGACCAGCAGCGTGTCTTTCGGTCCAGTGGTCTCAATCGGTGCGGGTTCGGTCGGCTCGCCCTTCGAGAACCACATTGTCCCGACGAGATTGATGATCAGCAGTACGAGGCTGGCGAGCAGGATGAAACCGCCGATTGCCGCCAGATTGAGAGGCAGACCCCATGCAGAGCTGACGTAGACGCCGGCTGCACCGAGATCGGTTCGACGCGGCGCACCCTCCATCCCCGCACGTCCCATCGCAAGCCCGAAGACTGCGATGCCGATGAACCAGGTGTAGATCTGTGCGAGGGCGATTTCTTTGCTGAAGAGTTTGCGCCCACGCAGGATCGGCATCAGCCAGTAGAGCATCGCGATATAGCTGAGGAAGACGCCGCCACCGAGCGTGGTATGGAAGTGACCGGGGACCCATGAGGTATTGTGCAGGGCGATGTTTATGTTGAACGAGGCGTTCATCATGCCGGTGATACCGCCGACGACGAAGATCAACATGCCGCACAGCAGACCTGCCATTACTGGGTCATTCCACTTCTGCCTGGTGATCCAGCCCAGCGTTCCGGTTGCACCGTTCTTGCGTCCGGCCTTTTCCAGTGTCGCGGCGATGTTGAATGCCGTGAGCAGGCTGGGCGTAGCGACGACGAACGTCAGGAAGGTGTGGGCGATCTTGGCGAATTCGCTGACGCCGGGGTCGGCGAACAGGTGGTGAACGCCGATCGGGATCGAGAAGATCATCAGCATCAGGAAGGCGATGCGCGCGAAGTTATCGCTGAAGAGGGTGACGCCGTTATGCTTGGGCATCATCGTATACCAGGCGACATAGGCGGGCAGCAGCCAGAAGTAGACCAGTGGATGTCCCATAAACCAGAACAGGATGCGTGTCACCTGCGGATCGGTCGTTGCGACCCAACCGAGCGAGAGGGGCAGCAGGAAGAACAGGATTTCAATTGCCACGCCCAGTGTACACATAATCCACATGATGAAATTAGCCGTGGTGCCGAAGACCGCCAGCGGTACTGCCTCACCTGGATTCTCGCGTTTCCACTGATAGTAGCTGGTAAAAATCAGCGCGCCTGCAATCCACGAACCGACCACGACCAACGTCAGACCGAGATAGAACAGCGGATGCGCAATCATTGGCGCGTAGAAGGTATACAGCACATTTGCCTCGCCGCTGATGAGCGCCCAGCCTGCCATGAGCAGACCGACCAGCATCATCGCGAACGAAACCCATGCCACCGTTGGGCTGGGCAGGGTACGTTGCAGCGAACGCTGTGTGACGAAGTAGCTGATACCAACGATGAAGAACGTTGTGAACACCAGCGCGTTCAGGACGCCGTGCAGTGACAGCGCTTGATAGTAGTAGCTGAAGATTGGGATTTCCCATTGCAGCGTGGGCGCGCGGCGGAATGCCTGGAACGGACCGAGCAGGCTGCCCACGACGACCGCGACCATCGCGACGATGATATGCGCGCCGACCAGCCAGCGTTCCGATTTGGCGGCGCTGAGTGCTGGAAATTCGATGACCGAGCCGCTGCCCGGTAAGGGTTGAACCGCTTGCATCGTGTTTAAGCTCCTTCTTCGACGCTGATCATAAAGCCCATCTGCTGATGTCCGCGTCCGCAGTATTCATGGCAGACGACCCAGAAATTGCCGGGACGGTCAAACAGCACCGATTGACGGGCGATGTGACCGGGGACGAGTTGTAGATTGATGTTGTTGTACTGGATGAAGAAGCCGTGATTAATGTCGCGGCTGGCGACATGGAAGGTAACGCGTGCGCCGAGCGGGATACGCAGCACCTGATGATTGGCGACGATTTCTGTATTCGGTCCCAGATTGAACTGCCACATCTGTGCCAGCGCATAGACATCGTAGTTATTGTTGCCACGATCAAACAGTCCAAGCTCCGTGAAGCTTTCCTGTCCAAGCGTTAACGGGTTGACAAATTCACCGGAGTCGGGCGTATGCACGTTCAGGATAAGCGCGCCCGCAACGACGGCGGCGAAAAAGACACCGATCATGACCAGTGCCAGGATGAGATAGGTGCGCTCGTACTTATCGATTTCAAGCCTGCGTTGTACTTGCTCCTGCATGATTATGCACCCCCGCGTTCAATGAAGACCTGGAACCAGACGAATGCGAAGTAGAGCGCGTACCCCAGCAGCATGAGCAGCACGAAGAAGAACGCACCTTTTGGTTCAAAGTGCTTTTCCTCGTGTACTGCTTCCGTCTTTACCATCTCGGATGGTGCAGTGACAAACTGTGGGGATTCGGCGGTTGTGACCACAGGAGGTCTTTGTTCTGTTTCAGTAGCCATTGGCGTTGCTCACCTGAATAGATCTAGTTAAGGGATGAGAGATAGGCGACCAAATCCTGCACATCTTGCTCGCTCAGGATTTCGCTGTAGTTCTGCGGCATCAGGTCTTGCGGATAGGGTCCGCCTGCGTCCGCCGGAACGATGAAATCATTGGGATGCAAAATCGAATTCGCGATATACGTTGCGGCATCCTGACCTTCAACGCGCGTGGCGGCGCGTGCTGCCAGCCCACCCATACCCGGTCCAATGAGACGGTTTTCGCCAGTCGAATGACAATTGGCGCAAATCCATTGTCCAGATGCGGTTTGATATGGCGTATTGAAAAGTTGCTCGCCGCGCGCCACGTCACCCGTTGCGGCAACCGCAACACCACCCTCGGTGGTAGACTCCACAATAGAGGTGGTCACAGTCGGCATTGCGGCGCGCGTCGCTGCGCCTGCGGTCGCCTGTTGGTCAAGTACTGTTTGTACTTCCGCTGCGCTGCGCCCGCAGGCAGACAACAGGGCAACGATGAGGAACAAAAATAGTGCGCTTGCGCGTTTCAAGACAATCCCCCTAGATTACAGAAACAACAATTAAAGACGATGACACGAGTGTAATGTTTGCAGAGGGGCATGTCATGTGACACTCGTTGCCTGTTGAAGCGACGAATGTCATGCTTTGTCTAGCGCGGGATTGCGGAATTAAAGAGGGTGGCTGAACTGGTAGGGATATTTCTGCTGCCAGAGCTGGCTGGCAGTTTGCAGCCGTTCGCGCACAACTTCGACGCCTATGCCTGCTCCGGCTGCGGTCGCCAGCGTACTATCGGGACGCAGCACGAAGGCAGGTTCAGTCACATCTGGATTGAAGTAGCGGTCGGTTGCGCTGATGTCGCACGGCAGGGTGACGCCAGGCAGCGAGGCAAAGGCGACATTGGCAGCGCGCCCAATGCCCGTTTCCAACATGCCGCCGACCCACAGCGGCACCCCGCGCTCAGCACAGACTTTGTAGATTTCGAGACTTTCGCTGAATCCGCCGACTCGCCCCGGCTTCAGATTGATAATCCGGCATGCACCCAGGTCAAGTGCCAGCCGCGTGTCGTCCGCTGAGTGAATACTCTCATCAAGGCAAATCGGCGTTTTGAGGTGTGGTTGGAGTTTGCTGTGTTCGTAGATGTCGGTGTAGCCAAGCGGCTGCTCGATCATTAGCAGGTTAAATTCGTCCAGCTGCTTGAGATGTTCAATGTCTTTTAGCGAATAAGCGCTGTTAGCATCAAGCATCAACGTGATGTTTGGGAAGCGTTCGCGCACGCCGCGCGCCAGTTCGACATCCCAACCGGGCTTGATCTTGAGTTTGATGCGTCCGTAGCCCTGCCCAGTACGCAGCTGAATGGTATTGCAGGTGTCTTCGATACTCGGCTTGATACCGATACTTACGCCGACTGTTGCAAATCCGCGTGGTGTATGTCCGGCGGGCAGGTGTGCCGCGAACGCTTCTGCCAGACCGATCTCGTTCGCCTTCGCCCACGCATCCCAGACAGCTGCCTCAATACCATGTTTGGCAAGCGGATGCCCGCGCACGGAACTGATGAGCGCGGGGACATCGGTAGGCGAAGCGATGGTCTTGCCGAGCAACAGTGGTGCAACGAATTCGTTCAGGACGTGGCGGGCAGTCCCCATCGTCTCGCTGCTGTAGCCGGGGTTGATTTCGGTGCTGCATTCCCCCCATCCCACGCTGCCGTCTTCAGTCTGGACTTCTGCGATGATGGCGGTCTTGAACGGTTCCTCGCCAAAGCTGGTCTTGAGGGTCTCGACCAGCGGCATGGCAATCTCATGGAGATGAATTGCACGAAGGGTGATGGCTTTCATGATAGATAGCTTTCGCTTTATCCGTTAATGCGTATGAGTGTATCAAGCGTCAGGCGGTCGCGCCCATCGGGAAGTAACAGCGCTTCGCCTGTCAGTGCGTTCACCATTTGAACGCTGATCAGTGCGTGGGAAGGTGGCGCGTATGCGAACAGTTCCAGGCGATGTAGTTCCGATGCGAAGCGATCCGTTGGGTAGCTGATGGTGCTGCCACCGCCGGGTGAGAACGGCTGACTGACAGCATAAGCGGTTGTGATTGCCTGATCAACGATTTGAACAATTGGGCGGTACTCGACATCGATGGGGCGGAGTGCGCGCCAGTATAGCTCAATGTCGATACTACCAGCCGGCTGGGCGCTGGTGTCATACAGGGTGTACCCAAGCAACATGAACACATCGCCAAAGTTCGCGTCAACCCGAGTTTGCATGTGAGCGGGGGCATCTGGCGGCGATTGCAGCCGAAACAGCAGCGTGTGCGGCGATAGCCAAACGCCAACGATGACAGCGATAGATGTGATTGCTGTGACCCATAGGGCGGACGTACGTCTCGTAACGGATTCGTCGGTTGACCTGGCGACGACGAGTTCTGCTTGAGGGATCCGCCTATGTGACACGAAGAGTGCGATACCCATGATGACCAGGCTGAAGAGCGAGATAAGCTCTCCAGCTGTCTGTGCGGTTGTGCCTTCGTAGCGTACTTCTACGATATGATCGCCCGCTGGCAAGCCTACGGCCAAGAGACCTGCGCCTGCTTCCGGGAAAGCTTCAACGACTGCACCATCGAGAGTCACCTGCCAACCGGGGAAATAGAACTGTCGAAACGTGAGCGTGCAGCCAAATGTGGTACGCACATAATACTGTCTGTCTCCCATCACTTCCAGTTCGCCGCCGGGGCAGTCGAAATCGTGCACACGAATTTGCAACGGATGTTGACCGTAGCGTTCGATTTCAGACGGGGGATCGAGCGGGATACGCTCGCCCCATACGGGATTGAACTCGTTGTAGCTGGTACTACCCCACGTGTAGGCGGTCATCTCCATCTCGATTTCGTCAACGGCTGAGAGTGATGTGTGCGGCAGTAGATTCTGGATCGGGACGATCTGAGGCAGCGCCGCTAGGAATACTGATGCACAGGCAGCGGCTGCGCCGATTGCTCGCCAGCGCACAGGCAGCCATAACAGCGCGGCTGCGCCCAGTAGCGCAACAAACACGACCCCGACCCGCAGAAATCGTTCAGGGAAACGAAGTTGTGCCAGATAGGGGATGCGTTCCCAAACGGGAAGCGAAATCTCAAGCAGCATGAAGCAAATGATGAGGATGCCTCCTGCCAGCAGCAGTGCGACAGACGATTTTCGATGAAGCAAAGCGGCAAAGCCTACCAGCGCCAGGACGCCCGGGATCAACCCGAACGTGGATGGCATCTCACGGCGCAGATCGGTCAGGTCGGTAAGTCCAGGTTGCATGAAGATGTCTTTTGGAAGCAAGAACTGGCTACTGAGGTAGCTGATTGTGTCGTCCGTACCTGTCGCGCCCGCGACGTAGCGCAGTTCCGACACGACTGGTAACACAAAGGCAGCAGACAACCCGCCAGCCAGCATGACAGCCGCACCAAGCCGAGCCGCAAGCCGCAGGCTGCTGCGCCAGCCTGTACGTAATTGCCACAGGATCATGACTATGCCGTAGAGCAGTGCAAACAAGGCGGCGATGAATGTCATCGGTTGATGGAAATAGACGATGGCTGTGAATGGGAGTGCGACGTATATCACTGCAAGCAGATGGGATGTGCTTTTACTGAATGCTTTGGTCATACCCCAAAAGAGCCAGGGGATGCACGCTGCTGCCAGCATTTGCGGCAGGCTGCCCTGATCCCATACTTCAAACAGACGCGATGGGGCATATGCCCACAGGCATGATGCCAACAGCGCTGAATAGGGGGGCAAGAAGCGGCGAGCAAGCGCATAGCAGCCGACACTGCCGACGATCCATGCTATTGCCGCCAGAAGGTTAAATGCAGCAAAAGCGTCGAGACCGAACAACTGCAAGCCCGCACCCAGTAAGTAGCTGCCCGGCGCGTAGAAACTAAAGACCGGATACCCGTAGCCGAGGTGAAAATATGGCACCCAACGGGGGTACAGTTCGCCTGCGCTGATGAGCAAATACATGGCATGAATTCGATGTGTATGTATCGCACCATCGGCGGTGGCGATGATACCTGACGTTGTGCTTGAGAGAATGCCGGGCAGCGGGATGAAGAAAGCCAGCATGTAGCCCCAGTCGCTGCTAATCTGTTTCAGGTTGATTGATGGTTGGCTCATCAGCACGTCTCTATTGCTTCCAGCAGTATTTATAGTCACATGTACGTACAAGGTCAACACACGTTGCATCTAGTGAGAATTACATTGTCTTAATATCAACAGGTTGCCTGCAAGTTGCCTGCAAGGTGGTTTTGGGTATGATGGTGGCGAAAAATAAAGAACGTAAAGCCTAGTTGCTCAATGGGGGCGCTGTGAAGCTTTCGAATTTACAGACACGTATACTCGTCCTGCTATTCTTCTCGCTTTTCCTCCTGTTCGCGCTTAGCGCAAGTGTCTTATTGACACATCATTCTGATGTGGTTGCAGTACCAACGCTGGCACAATTGCCTGCCGTTTCGGTTGCAGAAGCAACCGCAGAGGGAACGGTTAGCTCTGTCGAAGTAAATCGAGCAGTGACCAGCGGCGAGACGCAGGTGATTGCTGTAGATGAGCCGCAAGCACGCGCTGTGGAACCTGTACCAGCTGCGCCTCAATCGGCTGCGATTGCTGCTGCCCTTCAGCATCTACCACAGGGGGTATCTCTCTCGCCTGTTGATCGTGACTCATCCGTGCCAGTAGCATCGTCAAGTGAACTGATCGCTGCTGCTGTACCATCGGGCCGTCAAGACCTTGCGGTTGCGAACAGTCCTGGTTCGACCGCTACCCCCACCTTTCCTCCGCCTGCGCTACAAGACTCCTACTACCAGGCACTCCTCACACGAGTGCGGACTGCCGGGCGCTTGAACGTGATTGTTGCGCTCGACGTCGGTTCGTTTGCCCCAGAGGGTACACTTTCGTTGCAAGCGGCTTCGTCGCAGCGGGCCGCTATCCAGAGGCAAGGACAACTGCTGCTCTCGAGTCTTGCGGGACAGAATGTGCAACTCATTGCCCAGTACACGATTGTTCCCTACATGGCGTTTACGGTTGATGAAGCAGCATTGCTGGCACTGCTGAATTCCTCGCTGGTGCTGGGTGTAGAGGAAGATTACATTCTTGAACCCCAGCTTGCCCAATCCACCGACATTATTGAGGCAGATGTATCCTGGTCGTCGGGATATACGGGTGCGGGACAAACCGTCGCCGTGATCGACACAGGCGTTGACCACAACCATCCTTTTTTCGGCGGACGAATCGTTGCAGAAGCATGTTTCTCGATCAACTCATTTGATGGCGCTCAAACATCGCATTGCAACAACGGGCAAACGACGCAAACAGGGGTTGGCGCTGCGCAGCCGCTTAACTGCTCGGGATGCGATCATGGGACTCATGTTGCCGGTATTGCGATGGGCAGTGGAGCGACCTTTAACGGCGTGGCTCCCGGCGCGAACCTGATCGCCATCAAAGCCAGCTACACAGAGAATGGTTATCCCAACGGCTCCTATCCAGCATTTGCGATGTCTTCGATCCTCAGCGGGTTACAATGGCTCTATGGATTGCGCGATCAATATGACATTGCTGCCGTTAATCTCAGCCTCGGTATGAGTTCTACGGGCTACTGGGATGGCTATGACCGAAGTTGCGATACGTTTGCTTCGAGTGTATATGGTGGCAACCCGCAAACGTCAATGAAGACAATTGTAGATACGCTCCGTTCAGCAAATATTGCCACCATTATCTCCTCAGGAAATGATGGCGAAGCCTGGCAAATCTCGTTCCCCGCCTGTATCTCAACGGCGATTGCGGTCGGGGCAACCACTCAAACGGACACTGTGGCATCGTTCAGCAACAATGCGCAGGTTCTTGATCTACTGGCACCCGGTGTTGCGATTAACTCAGCTGTTGTTGGCGGCGGCTTTGCAGCCAAGTCTGGTACGTCTATGGCAGCGCCGCACGTTACCGGGGCGTGGGCGCTGCTTTCCCAATGCAGCCCCTCTGCAAGCCTCGATATGCTGGAGGCAACGCTTGAGAACAGCGGCTTGACCATTCCCGACACACGCTACATGAATCCACCCTCGAAACCGCGTATCCGGGTCGATGTTGCGTTGACGACACTCGGTTGCATCACAGCGACGCCTGGTTTCCAACCGACCTCAACGCCGACAGCGACCCGCATTCCGCGCGCTCCATATCTGCTAAATCTCATACCCGGTAAAATTGAGGCTGAGTATTTCGACTATGGTGAGAACAATGAGTCATACCGTGATTTGACACCCGGCAATATCTTCGGCTTGCGTTATCGGCAGGAACTGGATGTTGACATTAAAGGCTACGCTCAGGGGTATGCTGTAGGTCAGTTTGAGAGGGGTGAGTGGCTGGAGTACTCGATCCAGGTGAGTACCAGCGCCAACTACTGCCTCGCGATTCGCGGCGGAACTGCCGAAACAGGCGAGCCGCGCATAATACGCCTGCTGGTGAATGGTGTGGATGTCAGCGGCGATATTATCATGGCACAAATCAACGACTGGGAAAACCCGGCGACTTTCGTGGTTCCCAATCGCATCAATCTGAGCAGCGGCTCCCACGTGATGCGGCTGGAAGTGGTGCGTGGTTTTGTCGATGTCGATTGGCTGCAATTCAGTCCTGATTGTACCGAGTTGTTTACGCCCACGCCTATCCCCCGCCGTCCGTTTGGTGGTGTCGATACTGTCATTCCAACGCGCGTGCAAGCGGAAAACTTCGATGAAGGCCCAAATGGGTTTGTCTACTCCGATCTGACATCCGGCAATATTTTCGGTACGAATTACCGCACGACTGGTTTGGACGCGGACATCAAACAGTTGGGCAGCGATTGGCTGATTGGTCACTTTCAGACGGGTGAGTGGCTGGAGTATTCGCTTGGTGTCGCCATGCCGGGTTCACGCTATGCACTCACTGCGCGCGGCGGCACGGCGCAAACGGATGCGCCACGCCAGATACGTCTGCTGGTGAACGGTGTAGATGTCAGCGGACCTGTGACTGTGCCTGTTATCCCGAACTGGGACTCTCCAACGCTCTTCACACTTCCAGATGTAGTGATCAACAACCGCCGCATTCTGGTGCGTGTTGAGGTCTTGAGTGGCTTTGTCGATCTGGACTGGATCGAGTTTACACGTATAGAGCCGGGGACTGGTACGCCGAGCGCAACACCGACCATGACCCTAACCTATACGGCGACGCCGACCGTAACCGCCACATTTACGGTGACTCCTACAGTGACAGTGCTGCCGACGGCAACCAGTACTGCCACTGCGACGGGCACCGCAACAGTTCTACCGTCTGCAACCAGCACAGCCACAGCCACCGCGACCGCAACCCTCACGCACACGGCTACTGTGACCGCGACTGCAACGCCAACTCTGACAGCGACGCCAGCACCCACGCAAATGCCGACCACTACACTTGCTTCACCCTCCGATGGGCGCGTATTGCCTTCGTCTACCCCGGTTCCACAGCCGGGCGTGCTGCAAGGCTGGATTGTGGTTGCCGGGGTGACGCCGCCTTCGGCGCAACTGGCAGGTCCGGTTTCGGTCATTCTTTTCCGCGTCGCCAGCCTGGATAGCTATATGTTCACGCCCTCCAGCGATGACTGGGGCAGCTACACCATCAGCGGCTTGCCCGTCGGAACGTACTCTATCATGGTCAAGCGCAACGGGATGGTTACGAATGGTATTGTCACGATCTCGTCGGGCGCGACGACGGTCTTCAATCCGGGGGTAATGGCGGCTGCTGATGCCGATGGCAGTGGAACAGTCGATGTGAATGATCTGCTGTTGATGGGGCAGATGGGCATAAACGCTGATGTCAATGCCGATGGCGTGGTCAACGAGATAGATCTTATGCTGATTGGTCAGTAGGTGTGTGGCTGGATGAGATGAGAATCAGGGTGCCCTTCATCCAGCCTGTGCATTGCATCTACCGGTTGGCTGATAAAACCGCTGAACCCAAGCGCTCTGGTCTTCTCAATTCTTTCACTGGCGTCGGCTGCGGACATCGCCAGCATGTAGATCTTTGCGTATTTAGCCAATTTCAAATACCTCATAGCCCGATTTATAACGATCTAAGGGCGCGAATTCATCTGTCACGAGCACGATTCCATCCCTTGCTGCTGCGGCAGTCGCCTGTGTCGGTTCGGGTGTGGCAGTGGGTGGAACCGCGGTCGCGGTCGGTGCTAGAGCTGCGCCGCAAATTTAGAATTAACGGTAATTAACGGTTTACTGCTTTGGGTTGTGCTGCGAACATGCGTTCTTTTCCGTCCTTGACACATAACAATTTTCAAGCCTACAATCATGCCAGCATCTACAAAGCAACCTCATCACTTACGTCTGGCAGCGGGGAAGACCTTATGACACTTGGTTCAGTGCGACAAGTCAACATCAATCAAGAAATGCGCGAGGCATATCTCGACTACGCCATGAGCGTGATTGTCGCGCGCGCACTGCCCGACGTGCGCGATGGGTTGAAGCCCGTGCATCGGCGCATTCTGTATGCCATGTACGATCTCGGTTTGCGCAGCGATACGGCGTACAAGAAGTGTGCGCGTATCGTTGGTGAAGTGCTGGGCAAGTATCACCCGCATGGTGATGCTGCCGTGTATGAAACGCTCGTCCGTCTGGCGCAGGACTTTTCAATGCGCTACATGCTGATCGATGGGCAGGGCAACTTCGGCAGTATTGACGGCGATGGCGCAGCCGCCATGCGCTACACTGAGGCGAAGATGTCGAAGGTCGGTGAAGAACTGCTGACGGACATCAACCGCGAGACGGTCGACTTTGTCGATAACTTCGACGGAACGCTGCAAGAGCCAGGGGTCTTGCCAGCCGCTTTTCCCAACCTGCTCGTGAATGGCGCGTCGGGCATCGCTGTCGGTATGAGTACCAACGTGCCGCCGCACAACCTGAGCGAGGTTGTCGATGCGGCTGTTTACATGCTGCGCGAGTGGGAGAAGATGGATGAGATCACGGTTGAGGACCTGATGCAGTTCGTTAAAGGACCCGATTTTCCGACAGGCGGTTTGGTTTACCGCCATATTGACGCGGCGGAGGATGGCGAAGACTCACTGGTCGGGGCATATGCCACCGGGCGCGGCAAGATCACCATTCGCGCCAAATGCCACGTAGAAGAAATGGGACGCGGCAAGTCGCGAATCATCGTCAGCGAGCTGCCGTACCAGACCAATAAGTCTGCGTTGATCGAGCGTATTGCCAATCTTGTGCGCGATGGCAAACTGGAAGGCATCGCCGATTTACGCGATGAAAGCGACCGTCAGGGCTTGCGCATCAGCGTTGAATTGCAGCGCGGTACGGAGCCTGCACCTGTACTGGCGAGTCTGTTCAAGCTGACTCCGCTGCAAGAGACGTTCAGCATCATCATGCTGGCGCTGGTCAATGGCGAACCGCGCACGCTGTCGCTTAAGCAGTGCATCAAATATTACCTCGATCATCGGCTGGAGATCATCCGCCGTCGCAGTGAGTATGACTTGGCGCGGGCGCGCGAACGGGCGCACATCCTTGAAGGCTTGCTGAAGGCGCTCAACGCGCTGGACGAAGTGATTGCGACTATTCGCAAGTCGCGGAATGTGGATACGGCGCGCGAAAACGTGATGAAGCTGCTGAAATGCACCGAGATTCAGGCACAGGCAATCCTGGATATGCAATTGCGTCGCCTCGCCGCGCTGGAACGTAAGAAAATCGAAGACGAGTACGATGAGAAGATTAAGCTCATCAAGTATCTGGAAGGCTTGCTCGCCAGTCCTAAGCAGATGCGTGATGTAATCGCCGATGAGCTGTTGGCGCTGAAGACTGACTACAACGACCCGCGTCGCACAGTCATTGCAGATGGTGCAGCGACGAAGGTCACAGCGGAGTCGCTGCTTGTGCCGCAGGAAGTAACATGGGTGACGCTAAACGTCGAAGGCAAGCTTGGACGCAGCTACGAAAATCAACCACCAAAAGTGACGGCTGAAACCAAAGGTCCGCCGCGCTTCATCTGCCACAGCGATACCAGCCAGATTGCTTATCTCATTACGACCAACGGCATGTGTGCGACTGTGCCAGTGCAGCAGCTTCCGCAGGTTAACAATCCTGCAGATGGCGCTCCTTATGGTGATGTCTCTGCTTTACGCAGCAAGGAAGAGATCGCCGCGCTCTTGTGCTTGCCAGGAACGCTGGAAGCAGGGTTTGTCTTTTTCGCAACGGAGCAAGGCGAGGTCAAACGACTGGAGATGGCGAACCTGCCGGGGATGCGTTCGGACGTACTCAAGCTGATGGACGTTGAAAAAGGGGACCGCCTGGTGAACGTTTTCCTGACGACAGGCGAGAACGAAATATTGCTCGTCACGGCGGAAGGGCAGGCGATTCGCTTTAGCGAGACCGAAGTACGCCCGACGGGGATGGGCGCGGGCGGGATGCGCGGCATCAAACTGGCGGGGCAGCGCGATCGTGTGGTGGGTGCGACGGTGGCGGTTGATAAGCAGCATGTGTGGGTGATCACCGATGAAGGCGTGGCGAAGAGTACGCCCATGAATGAGTATCCCACGCAGGGACGTGCTGGTGGTGGCGTGATCACGATGACGCTGGCGGCGGGTGCTGGCGGCGTGGCGACGGCGTGCGTGGGCAAGGCGGACGAGGCGATTGTTGTACTGACAGACAAAGGCAAGGCGAAGTATATGCGCATTAGCGCTGCACCTGTGGGCAAGCGCAACGCCAAAGGTGATTTCGTTATCAGCATGGGGGCAAAGGAGCGCGTCAGCGCTGTCGTCAAGTATATGCCGATGGTAACGGTCGCCTCGTCGGAGAACGGCAGTTAGCGCAACGCTAGTTCGTCGCGATGCGGCGGAGCAGCGCCGGGTCGTTGAGTGCGCGTCCGGCACCAACCGCCACTGCAATCAGCGCGTTTTCGCTGCGGTAAACCGGTACCTGCACCTGCTGCGTCAGGTATTGATCCATGCCGCGCAGCAGCGCGCCGCCACCTGTCAGCACGATGCCACGATCAATTATGTCAGACGCCAGTTCAGGCGGCGTGGTTGCCAGCACGCGCTTGACGACATCCGTAATCGTGCTGAGTGGCTCTTGCAGCGCCTCAATGACTTCGCCTGTGGACATCGAAATCGTGCGCGGCAGACCCGTCACATTGTCGCGTCCCATCACATCCATCGACAAGTCTTCGGGCAGCTTCGTCGCAGCGCCGACCTGAATCTTGATAGACTCGGCCGTCGGCTGCCCAATTGTCAGGCTGTACTTACGCCGCACATAGCTAATGATCGCATCATCGAGGTTCAGCCCACCGACGCGCCCGCTTTCCGCGCGCACAATATTGTTCATGGTCATGACGGCTGCCTCGGTAATGCCGCCGCCAATGTTGACGACCATATCGCCCGCAGGGGTGCTGACGGGGAGTCCTGCGCCAATCGCGGCTGCCAATGGCTCCCAGATCAGGTATGCTTCGCGCGCACCTGCACTGAGCGCTGCTTCATGCACCGCGCGTTTTTCAACACTAGTGACGCCATATGGAACGGACATCATTACGGTTGGCTTGAAGAGGCGCAGCCGCCCGGCGATCTTGTCGAAGAAGTGGCGCAGCATCGCCTCTGTCACTTCGTAGTCGGCAATCACGCCGCTCTGTAAAGGGCGGATGATCTGAATGTCTTCGTCGTCTACCTTGCCGAGCATTTCTCGGGCGGGCTGCCCGATTTCGACGATGCGCTCGTCTTCGAGCGTCAGTGCGACGAGTGATGGCTCTTGCAAGACGATCTGCTCATTCTCATAAATCAAGACGTTGACCGTTCCCAGGTCAACGCCTAGCCGTTTGTCGAACAATCCCATGTGTTGTGTTATCCCTGCGTTGGCACTGCGCCAGTGGGCGATTATAGCAGGTTATCTTAAATCCGCTGAAATCGTTGGTCGAAGATGTCAGCTACCCCTGCCAGATCGACATCCGAATAGATGCCTACATGAATGTCAGTCAGGGTCGATTGTCTCGTATCACTGTCTGCCTGGTGGAAACGAACGATACCTGTCGCAATGCGCTCGCAGACTTCGCTGATGCCCCGGTCGCCGCCACCCGTACCGAAGACAGGAATCAGGATGCTGCGGATCGGCAGATACTGATCACCCTCCAATGCTGCCCAATCGTTTAGTTCAGGCATATAGTGCGGAATGGGTACACTCCGCGCCTCATTGAGTCGTTGCGTAGCGGTCAGGCAATTTTCGGTCAGTATTGCAATTCGGTCTAATGGCAGTGGTCTAATGCTCAGCCCTCCATCGCCATTAAAGCTGAACGTGACGGCAGCAGCGTGGAAGATGTAGCGGATGCGTTGCCGAGCCAGTTGACTGTGCGGGTGTCCCGCGTGAGTTGGAACGACGATTGCCGCGCCAACGGGTTTGGTAGGATGCAAACGCTTAACCTGTGCACTGAGTTCGTCCTGAAGAGTGTCGTCTATGTACTGATCGATTGAGCCATCGGGCGTCAGCGCGCCTGCAAAACGCAGACGGGAAGACAGATGTTTGGCTTCATGAAACCGCGCCATTTGCATATGACTGTTTTCGCTGTTGACGATGACATCGATATTGCGCGCACGGGCAATGTCGCCACAGCCAAGATGGATACGGCAGTCCGCGTGCGGCGATTGGTACACGACCCGGCTCTGATACGGTTCGACATCCATTTCACGCAGGAAGCGGCTTTCGAGTTCCTGGATGCGGCGACGCTGCTGGCGGTTGGTCTCTTCGGCACATTGACGCAGACGATTGACTAAGCGCGCAAACTCCTCATCGGACGTGGGGTAGCCTGTGTACTGTAAGTGGCTTAAGCCAAGCTGTTTGAGCGTTTCTTGCAGAAGTGACGAGCGCGCGTCTTCCATCTTGATCGGCACGATGGTAATACGCTCGCCGCGTGCGACATCAACCTCACGCTGCACCCAATCCGACCAGCCCGTGTCGATCTCCTTGTCTTCGCTGGCGCGCAGCATCACGACCAGTACGCGGCTCTTGCTTAACTCGCTGATGATGCGGTCTGCCCAGGCATCCGCTGCCTGCAAACGCAAGTCGTCAATAAAGACTTCAAATGCGCCGCTGCTGTGCAGCCGTTGAGCAAGCTCGCGAACACGCGCGGGTGTCTGGCGCGTCTCAATGCCTGTCTCGCTGACAACCGTTTCTTTACGATAGCTGATGAAGATTTGCGGGAGCTGGCTGTTGGGCATGGGTGTTTCCTGTGGATGGTTCCGTACGAATGCCCCTTCATATTAGCGTGAATTTGCTCACTACGCTTCAAGCTCGACATCCGCGGATACTTCGGTAATTGAGTGTATGCAGCCGATCGCGCTGATTTCGGTGATGCCGTCTGGCGAGTCCACGACATCAATCCTCCACAGATTGTTTTCCTCTCGCTCGAAATACCCGATGCGCTGACTGGTGCTGGAAATCAGGATATACGCCTGTAACGATGCGATGGAGCGATACTGATGGAACTTTTCACCGCGATCAAACGCTTATGTTGCCGGCGACAGGACTTTAATATTACTCAACACAGCTATTAAACCACAAATGGGGTGGCAACTCTGTCTTATGAAAGCAACAATAATGCCTACTCAAGAGGTTTGAGACAGAGAGGATGAAGAATTTGTCTTCTCTAACCTCTCGCCCTCTATCCTCTTGAATAGGCACTTTTTTGCGTTGCCTATAGCTTGCGTTGCCTAGCCCTTGCGCTCTTCTTCGCTGACGATGCGAAGAATGCTCGGGCGGCTCTGCATCTTACGCTGCACGCGCAGACCCAGTTCCGCACGGCGCAGCGCCATTGTCGCCTCGCGATTTTGCTCCGGCGGCAAGCCTTTCGCCATGTGTTCCTGGGCACTCTTGCGGGCGGCTTCAATCGCTTCTGCGTCAATCGCGAACGACGACTCCGCCATATCCGCCAGCACGACTACTTTGTCTGGGCGCACATCAACCACGCCCCCATAGATAGCGAAGCGCTCTTCCGCGTTGCCCTTCTTGACGACCAACTCGCCGAAGCCGAGCGTAGTCAGAACGGGCGCATGGTGCGGCAGCACGCCCATCTCACCTTCGGCAGCGGGAATGACGACCATATCGGCATTCGGCTCGTCGAAGATTTTCTTTTCCTGCGTAACGATCTCTACATGAATTGGCATTCGATGCTCCTACTGCTCCGCCTGCTGCTTCTCGTAGCGCTCGAACACATCTTCCATCGGTCCCGCCATGTAGAAGAGTTGTTCCGGGATGTGGTCAACTTCGCCATCGAGGATCATGCGGAAGCCACGAATGGTGTCCTTGATCTTGACGTAGCGCCCTTCGCGACCCGTGAACTGCTGCGCCACCATCATCGGCTGGCTCAGGAACTGTTCGATCTTGCGTGCGCGGGCGACCAGCAGCTTGTCATCGTCGCTCAGTTCGTCGATGCCGAGAATGGCGATGATGTCCTGCAAGTCCTTATAGCGCTGCAATACCTGCTGCACCTGACGCGCTGTGTTGTAATGTTCTTCGCCGATGACCAGCGGGTCAAGAATCTTGCTCGTGCTGCCGAGCGGATCAACTGCCGGGAAGAGACCCTTTGCTGCAATCGAACGTTCCAGCGCAATGGTTCCGTCGAGGTGCGTAAACACTGCCACAGGCGCGGGGTCGGAGTAGTCGTCCGCGGGTACGTACACTGCCTGCATCGACGTGATCGAACCCGTGCTGGTGGAAGTGATGCGCTCCTGAAGCTGACCCATCTCGTCTGCCAGCGTCGGTTGATAACCGACTGCGGAAGGCATACGACCGAGCAGCGCCGATACTTCCGCGCCCGCCAGCGAGTAACGGAAGATGTTATCGATGAAGAGCAGCACGTCCTTGCCTTCGTCGCGGAACTGTTCCGCCATCGCCAGACCCGACAGCGCCACGCGCAGACGCACCCCCGGCGGCTCGTTCATCTGACCGAAGACCATCGCCAGCTTGTCCAGCACGCCCGCTTCGTCCATTTCGTGGTAGAGCGCTGTGCCTTCGCGCGTGCGTTCGCCCACGCCCGCGAACACCGACAGACCAGAGTGCTGTGTAGCAATCGAGTTGATCAGCTCCTGGATGGTCACAGTCTTACCGACGCCTGCGCCGCCGAAGATGCCCGTCTTGCCGCCTTTGGTCATCGGCGCGACGAGATCGATCACCTTCATGCCCGTTTCAAAGACTTCGATGCGAGTCGATTGTTCTTCAAACGTCGGCGCGTAGGCGTGGATCGGGCGGCGCGGTGCGTCTGATGGAACGGGTTCGCCCAGGTCAATCGGGTTCCCCAAAACGTTGAACACGCGGCCCAACGATGCCGGACCGACCGGAACGCTGATCGGGGCGCCCGTTGCGTAGGCAGGTGTACCGCGCTGCAAGCCGTCGGTGGTGTCCATCGCGACCGTGCGGACAGCGCTGTCACCGAGGTGCATTTGCACTTCGAGGATCAGGTCGCCACCGCCATCAAGCGGCACACGGATTGCGTCATAGATTTCAGGCAGCTGCCCGGCGGGAAATTCGACATCCACGACCGCGCCCAGCACCTGCGTCACAGTTCCTTTTGCGTCTGCCATTGTTCTTTAGCTCCTCAGTAGTTACTGACAGTCAAGCGTGGTCAGCAATGCAGAGTACAAGGTGCAGAGTACGGTCAAACCTTCTTTTGCACTTTGCACTCCGCCTATTGCACTCACTACGCTGTCGCCGCCATGCTCTTTTCAATCATGTCTGCCACTTTGTCAATTTCGCCTTGCAGCGCTTCCGCACCGCCCACAATGTCGAGAATTTCCGCTGTGATTGCCGCCTGGCGCGCTTTGTTGTATTGCAGCGTCAGGTCTACCGTCAGCCCGGCTGCGTTGTCCGATGCGTTACGCATGGCAACCATACGCGCCGAATGTTCACTCGCCTGTGCTTCCAGGAGTGCCTGGTAGAGTTGCAGCGTGGTGAAGCGTGGCACAATCTCGTCCAGAATCGCAGTCGCGTTCGGCTCATAATCGTAGTCGCTGACGCTTGAACTGACTTTTGGCGCTGCCTTGAGCATTTCACGCATGGTCGTGTCGTCCGTCTCATACGGCATCAACGGCAGCAACTGCATGACGCGCGGTGCCTGCGTCAGCGTGTTGATGAAGTCGGTGTAAGCGATGAACACTTCGTCCACCGTGCCGCTCAGAAATTCCTGGATTGACAGCGATGCAATAGGCGAGATGTCCATCAGCGTCGGGTTATCTCGGTTGGGGAACTCCGCGACGACAGGCTGACGTGAGCGGATCATCGAGTCACGCCCCTTGCGCCCGACGGTCACGTAATCGACCGGAACACCGAGCCGATCGACAAAGCGCAGGGCGGTACGCACCATATTGGTATTGTATGCGCCTGCCAGACCGCGCTCCGCCGTGATCAAGATGACCTTGATCTTCTTGATCTCGTCACGCGGGCTGAGCAGCGGATGCAGCGGCGTGCCTTTTTGCGCGCTCTTCTGCACGTTCAGCAAAATTTCCCACGCCTTTTCCGCATAGGCGCGGCTCGCCAGCACACGCGCCTGGGCGCGGCGCACCTTCGATGCTGAAGTCGCCTCCAGTGCGCGCGTGATCTGGGTGATGTTCTTAACGCTGCGAATGCGTTTCTTGATTTCGCGTGCTGAAGCCATAACGTCCTCCTAAGGCACAGTCGGTTACGACCACGCTGCGTTGAAGGACTCGATGACCTGCTTCAGTTTGCCTTCTTGCTCTTCGTTCAGCGTCTTGGCGCTTTCGATGCTTTCGTAAACATCGCTGGTGCGCAGAGCGCGCAGGAAGCCCGTCTGCCATTCCTTGACGCGGTTGACCGGGACGACATCGAGCAAGCCCTTGGTGCCTGCGTAGAGCAGTGCCACCTGGTCTGCCAGCGGCAGCGGTTGATACTGACCTTGCTTGAGCAGTTCCGTCAGGCGCAGACCGCGATCCAGCTGGCGTTGCGTTGCCTTGTCAAGATCGCTGCCGAACTGGGCGAAAGCGGCAAGCGAACGGAACTGCGCCAGGTCAAGGCGCAAACCGCCGGCGACCTTCTTCATCGCCTTTGTCTGCGCGTCACCACCTACGCGGCTGACGCTGATACCGACGTTCATCGCCGGACGTTGACCGGAGTTGAAGAGTTCGCCTTCGAGGAAGATCTGACCGTCGGTGATCGAAATGACGTTGGTCGGCACGTAAGCGGACACGTCACCGAGCAGCGTTTCGATGATCGGCAGAGCAGTCAGACTGCCGCCGCCGCGCGCATCAGAAAGCTGCGCCGCGCGTTCAAGCAGGCGGCTGTGCAGGTAGAACACGTCACCCGGATACGCTTCGCGTCCCGGTGGGCGGCGCAGCAGCAGCGACACCTGACGGTATGCCCATGCGTGCTTCGACAGGTCATCATAGACTACCAGCGCGTCCTTGCCGTTCTCCATGAACCATTCGCCGATGGCGCAGCCAGAGTAGGGCGAGATGTACTGAAGTGCAGCGGAGTCAGATGCCGACGCCATGACGATGGTGGTGTATTCCATCGCGCCGTTTTCCTCGAGCAGGGCTTGCAGACGTGCTACCTCACCACGGCGCTTGCCGATGGCGACGTAGACGCAGTACATGTCCTTGCCCTTCTGGTTGATGATGGTGTCAATCGCAAGCGCAGTCTTGCCTGTCTGCCGGTCACCAATGATCAGTTCGCGCTGCCCGCGCCCGATGGGGGTGTTGGCGTCGATGGTCATGATACCCGTCTGTACCGGGCGGTTGACGTTTTTGCGCTGCATCACGCCCGGGGCGATGCGTTCAATGTTGTAGTAGTCTGCCGCTTCAATCGGACCGCGACCGTCAATCGGCTCACCGAGCGGGTTGACGACGCGCCCGACCATGCCCATGCCGACCGGAACGGAGGCGATACGACCCTGCGGGCGGACTTCGTCGCCTTCCTGAATGGTGTCGTATTCACCCATGATGATGATACCGACGTTGTCTTTTTCGAGGTTGAAGGCGATACCTGCTGTACCGTTCTCGAAGCGCACGAGTTCGCTCATGCGGATGTTCTGTAAGCCAGCGACGCGCGCGATGCCGTCACCGACTTCTTCAACGTAGCCAACTTCGACTGCTTCGACAGTGGGGCTGTAGCCCTCGATCTGCTTAAGAAGCGAGTCAAAAATGCTGTTGGTAGCCTCTGCCATATTTTTGCTCCTGAAAGGACAAAACCTGTGTAGGATGAAACGATTTTAGCCGATACAAAGGCTGCGCGTCTACCTAAGTGGCGCTAAAATTGTGACCAAAAGCACAAATTATGCTCTTTACTCATCAAATTCTCAGAATAATTGGTAGAAAAGTGGCATATTCTACCAATATGTAGGTAAAATATGAAAAAGCGACACGATAACGAAACTTACCAGCGCTTGCTCGATGCTGCATCAGAGCAGTTCGGCACCCGGGGTTATAAGGCAGTGACACTGCGCGATATTGGGAATGCGCTCGGCATGGAACATGCTTCGCTGTATTACTATGCACCGGGTGGAAAGAAACAACTCTACCTCGATGTGATGGAGCGCAGCTTCCTTCGGCATCAGGAGGGCATTGAAGCGGCAATTGCACAGGCAGGCGAAGATGTTCGAGCGCAGCTAAAGGCCGTTGGTCGCTGGTTGGTGTCGCAGCCGCCAATGGACATGAAGGGCGTTATTCATACCAGTTCTGTCGAGATTGGCGAAGAACAATCGGCACGGCTGTCGCAGCTTGCCTACAATGCGTTGCGTCAGCCACTTGTGAAGGCGTTGGCAGCGGCGCGCAAGCGGGAGGAAATTTCGCAGCGCAACCTTGATATGGCAGCACTGGCATTCGTGACACTGATTGAAGTTGTGCATGGTATTCCAGTGCGTATGAATGCTGCGCAGATGGATGCTTACATTGACGAGGTAATAGAAATGTTATTAATGGGGTGGGTCGGGCGGTAACGCTCGTTTTTTTGGCTGCCAATTCTACCAAATTGTAGGTTGAAATGAGGTTATCATATGTCTTTGAACTCACGTTTGATCGCATGGTCGCAAAACTGGAAAGCTGTGTTCCTGCTGTTTGCGCTGCAAATGATCAGCTTTGGTGCACTCTTCGCCTTAGAAACAGAGTTTGTCAGGCAATCGGGATTCCAGACTTTCGATTTTCAGAATGGGTTAACGCTTGCGCAACTTGAGGAACAGCTTACTACTTACGGCAAGACTGAACGTCAGTTGTATGCAGCTTTTACTGCCGTTGACTTCATCTTTCCACTGCTGTCTGGGTTGTTCTACTCAGTGATCTACGCTCTGTTTTTGCGACTCAACCATACGAAACTTGCGCAAATGCTGCTTGCTCGCGGCGCGTGCCTGCTTCCCCTGCTTATCACGACTGCCGATTGGCTTGAGAATTTTGCTTTTGCAAACATCGTGATGTTCGGAGACAGCGCTGGAGTGTGGCTCGCGGATGCAGGACTCATTTTCAAGCAACTGAAGTTGTTGGGGATCACATTAGGTTCAGCAGGGATGGCTTTGCTTGGTGTGTGGTTAGCGCTGACGATTGTGTATCAACAGATTTCTAATCGTTTCCACCCAAATCGCATCAACCAGCAGAATCGAGAGCAGTATAAGAAAGGGAGTTTGTCATGAAAGCAGTTGTCTATCATCAATATGGAACACCTGAGGTACTGGAAATTGCCGAATTGCCAATGCCTGAACCGCTAGCAGATGAAGTACTCATCCGTGTGCGCGCGAGCGGAGTTAACCCGACCGACTCAGTTCAACGCAGTGGGCAATTCAAGCTGTTAATGGGCAAGTCGTTTCCCAAACGTATCGGCTGCGATGTTGCGGGAGAGATCGTGTCTGTGGGGTCTACTGTTACTCAGTTCAAGTCTGGAGATCGCGTATACGGCATGACGGCAGACTTTGACCGCGTAGGGACAGCTGCCGAATACGTGACGATGAAGGCTAAATGGCTGGCGCATACGCCTGGGACGTTAACAGACATTCAGGCAGCAGCCGTGCCACTGGCAGCGGAAACGGCGCTGCAGGCGTTGCGCGATCATGGCAAACTCAAACTCGGAGACTCTGTTCTTGTCAACGGCGCTTCAGGGGGCGTCGGCTTATTTGCCATACAGATTGCCAAAGCAATGGGCGCTCATGTAACTGCCGTGACCAGCGCCAGGAACCGGGAACTGGTATGCACTTATGGTGCGGATGAGGTGATTGACTATGCCACAACGGATATGCGTCAGCTAACGCAGACCTTTGATCTGATCGCTGACATGCGCGGCGGCTGGACGGTAGGGGGTATACGACATCTCTTGGGAAAAGAGGGGCGCTTTGTAACGATTGCCCCCAACCCTGTGCTGCTGTTGAAGTCGTTCTTGTCGCAGCGTTTCGGGCGTAAGCGCATCGCTGCCTTTTTCGTGGAGTCACGGGCAAGCGATCTCGAAAGCTTTCGCGAATGGATTAATACCGGTATGCTGCGGGTTCATATCGACACTGTGTACTCGCTTGATCATATCCGCGAGGCACACGCTCAGATTGAAAGCAAACGCACGCGCGGCAAGCTGGTGCTGCGCATTCATTGACCTATCCCGTATCACAGTATTGGGCGTTCTGGAGCGCGAGCAGTCGCACCAGCGTGCGACGGTCGGCGGTGCCGGCAGTGGCGAATGGCGGCAGTCGGGCAACACGCACCGTAACCGGGCTTGACCAGAGCGTGTACAGGTTAAACGGGCATTCGAGATATGCCGTGGCGCTGATGCTGCTGCCGCCAAGATTAAAGAAGACCATTTCGTATAAGGGTGTACCCGATGGCACTGCGCCGATGCCGACGAATGAGACGGGCTGCCCCACATGCAGCCAGAGTTCTGCAAGGGTTAACCCTGTTGAGAGCCGGATGTCGATCACGCGGTCAACCCCGTCATCGTAGCGTGCGCCATCGGCGATACCTATGACTCCATCAGTCAGCACAACATCTTCGCGATTGATTGGCGAGCGAAATGGATATTCATCTGTCCATGCCCAGAGCAGAAACAGGGGGGCATTCTCCACTTCAGTCGTTGAATTGAAAAAATCTGCTTCTACCCACAAATGCTCAGACAAAATTGTTTCTGCCTGTGCACGGGTGGTCTCTCCCGGATAAATGCCTTGCCAGCAAGGGCTATCGCACGCACCGAAGAAGGTGTCTAACTGACCATTACCGTCGCGCGCTGCAAGCAGCGCTGTCAAGATGACAAAGCATGTGAGCAGTAATCCAGTCAGTCTGAACAACACCTTCACAGCTCCAGACAGCGCGTTAGCGTAATTGGTGGGCAGGAGTAATCGACTGGATTGCGAGGATTCTCAGCGTCGCGCGTAGGGATAACAAAGTACTGCTCCCATGTGCCTTCCGCGACCCAGCCGCGCAGCCCGCTCTCCAGTTCGACACGCCACCAGTTTATATTGCCGTTACAACTCGGTCCAGACAGGACAGTCATCGCCATGCCCGCGCTGATTTGCGTTTCGATTCCGGTATCTACCGCTGGCAGGGCGCGCAGGTTCAACACGCCAATGCCGGGCGCGACGACTGCCGCCATGCCGACTTGCAAGCGCGTGCGCGGTGCGTGTGGGCAGGCGGCTGCACGCGCAAGCTGGGCGTTGGCAGAAAGCGCAATGATTGTCACAATCAGCAATAGACGTAGGGTGCGCATGTATATGTCACCAGTAAAAAGTGATGAGCGTATTTGGTGCATACACTAGTGTACCGAAGAATATTTGTCTATTGCGGATACCATAAGATGTACCGGACTGGCAAGCGGATTGCGATGAGCAGATGGACAGCGGAGGATAGATATGATTTGTAAGCTGCTGATCGCCAATCGTGGCGAAATCGCGTGCCGTATCATCCGCACCTGTCGTGAGATGGGTATTGCGACGGTGGCTGTGTACAGCGATGCTGATGCGCGGTCGCAGCATGTCGAACTGGCGGACGAGGCGGTGCATATCGGCGCTGCGCCGGCCACTGAAAGCTATCTCAGTATCGAAAAGATGATTGCCGCCGCGCAACGCACCGGTGCACACGCCATCCATCCCGGCTATGGTTTTCTGGCGGAGAATGCCGCATTTGCCCGCGCTGTAATTGATGCGGGGCTGATATTCATTGGACCTCCTGCGGATGTGATCGAACAACTCGGCAGCAAGATTGAGGCGAAACGCATCGCGCAAAGTGTCGGCGTTCCGGTCGTGCCAGGGTACGACGGCGACGATCAATCGGACGAGCGGATGACCGCAGAAGCCGCGCGCAGCGGCTACCCGATCATGGTGAAGGCGAGCGCGGGCGGCGGCGGCAAGGGGATGCGCGAGGTAACGGCGGCGGACGATTTGCCGACTGCATTGGCGGCGGCGCGTCGCGAGGCAAAAGCCGCTTTTGGCGATGACACGCTGCTGCTGGAAAAGCGCATCATCAACCCGCGTCATGTAGAAATCCAAATCTTCGGTGACACCCACGGCAATGTGATTGCGCTGGGCGAACGCGAATGCAGCATCCAGCGTCGTCATCAGAAGATCATTGAAGAAACGCCTTCGCCTGCACTCGATCATGACTTGCGCCAACGCATGTGCGATGCAGCGGTCGCGCTCGGTAAGGCGGTTGGCTATGTCAACGCGGGAACCGTCGAGTTTATTCTGGATGCGGACAGGCAGTTCTGCTTTCTGGAAGTCAACACACGTCTGCAAGTCGAACACCCAGTGACAGAAATGGTGTTCCAGCTTGATCTGGTAAAACTTCAGATCGAGGTCGCAGAAGGCGCAAGTCTGGCAGATGTTCGGTGGCATCCACAGGGGCATGCGATTGAAGTGCGTGTGTATGCGGAAGATGTTTCAAGTGGTTTCCTGCCTTCGATTGGGCGCTTGCTCTCGTGGAATTGGGTGTCGGCTCGCAACACTCCCAATCAAAGTCGCTTTTGGAGCCGAAACAATGTAATTGTCGATAGTGGCGTCCGCAGTCAAGATGAGATTACGCAGCATTACGACCCGATGATCGCCAAAATCATCGCCTTTGGCGAAACGCGGCTGGGAGCGATTCGGCGGCTGGATTACGCACTGTCGCGGGCGCGACTGCTGGGTGTGAAAAACAATATTGCGTTCCTGCGGCGGATCCTAAGGCATGAGGCATTTGTCGCGGGGGATACTGACACTGGCTTTCTGGATCGCTATCCCGCATTGCTGGCAGAAGTGCCAGTTCCCACTATCGCGTGGATGGCGGCTGCAATGGCGAAGACACTGGACGATATGCCAGATGCCGCAGCGGCTAATTTCCGCAATAATGCCTACCGTCCTACCCGCCACACGTTTGCGCTGGATGATGTGCGCCAGACCGTTGAAATAACTGAGCAGACAGCAGCCGGACGTACAGAGGAGATGCGCGCCTTTACCATACAAATGGGCGATGTATCACATAAAGTTGAAGTTGACGCATATGAGGGCAGAATAATAAACTTTATCTCCGATGGACATCGGCAGTCGATTACGGTGGCGCAGGGTGAAAATAATCTGTGGTGGGTAGGTGTCGCGGATGGGACGTTTACCTTACACTGGATTGACCCCCTGCCCGTCGGTGCGGGTGTGGTTGCGGGCGAAGGTTCGCTTCGTGCCCCAATGCCAGGTAATGTGATCGCTGTGCATGTCACGGTGGGGAAGCCCGTCGCGGCGGGTGATGTGCTCCTGGTGATGGAAGCGATGAAGATGGAGCATCGCATCAAAGCACCGCACGCCGGGATAGTAATGGCGGTGCATTATGCAGTCGGGCAGTTTGCACAGTTCGGCGCGGTGTTGTTGGAAATCTCTACGTAAGATTCGCGCTTTAACATCCTTCCGTATAATTGTGCGATTTGCGAGATCGTCACATGCAGTGTAATGTCGTGGGGACAAACGCTGTTCCCTGATCTTGCGTTCGCGCCGATGGGTGTTCATTTCGATAATGAATGAACACATCGCTTTCTGCTTTTGTCCTTCCTGCACAGGAGAAACTCTATGAACCACGTAACGCTAGCGCATACCCGCTTTCGCCTGATTGCGCTCGTTCTGTTGGCATTCTTTCTCATCAGCGGCGTGGCAGCCGCGCAAGAGGCCGCGCCTGGTGTACTGCGCGTCGGCGTCAATACGCCTGTCGTCCTCGACCCGGCGGCGCATACCAACGACCCGGAGACGCTGCTGGTGCGCTCCATTTATGACTATCTGGTCGAAGTGCTGCCCGACTCGACGGTTGGTCCCAATCTGGCAACGGAGTGGACGATCAGCGATGATGGGCTAACGTATACCTTTACGCTGCGCGAAGGCGTGACGTTCCATGATGGTTCGTCGTTTAGCTCCGCCGATGTCGTCTATACCTTCACCCGTCTGCAAGAAGTGACATCGCCCGCGCTCAACCTGCTCGGCGAATTCACAGTCGAAGCGCCTGACGCACAGACGGTGGTCTTCACTCTGGCGGCGGTCAATGCTGACTTCCTCTACGGTGTGGCAGCTCGGCAGGCAGTCATCATCAAGGATGGCACGACCGAGCCGAATGTCATCCTCGAAGGCGATACGCCCTATGCCAACTTCAATGGCACAGGTCCGTTCATTCTGGAAAGCTACGATCCGGTAGCAGGTGCGATGCTGACCGCCAATGCTAACTACTGGGGCGGCGCGCCAGCACTGGCGGGCGTGCAACTGGTCTTTATCGATGATGCGGTTGCACAGGTGGATGCGTTGTTGAGTGGTCAGCTTGACTTCATCTTCAAGACGCCGATCAACCAGATTGATCGTTTGGAAAGCGCAGAGGGTGTCACGGTTTTGCAGCGTTCGACCAGCCAGCACGCCGTTATCCGGTTGCGTACAGATGAAGGGCGTTTGGGCGAAGACGTGCGTGTGCGTCAGGCGTTCAAGTACGCAACGGATCGCGAGGCACTGAATGACATTTTGCTGCAAGGGCGCGGCACAGTAGGCAATAACGACCCGATTGCGCCGGTGTTTGAGTTCTTCTTCCAACTCAATCCGAACAACCAGGAATATGACCCGGTGCGTGCCTGTGAACTGCTGGCTGAGGCGGGCATTGGCACGATTGAGTCGACGCTCTACGCCCCGAATGCTTTTGAGTATCCAGATCTGGCAGTGGTATTGCAGCAGCAGTGGGCGGCGACCGGCTGCATAAACGTGGATGTGCAAATTCGCGAAGAAGGTTACTACTACGATACCAGCAACCCTGATAACTACTTCGATGTCGATCTAGGTATCACAGGCTGGGGCGCTCGCCCAACGCCGCAGATTTTGCTGCGCGAAGCGTATGTCGAAAGTGGCATTGCGACAGGTTTCAACGAGTCGCGCTTTGTTGATCCTGAACTGGAGGCGCTGGTCGCCGAAGGCAGCATGACCGCTGACCAGGATGCGCGCCGTGCGATTTATGCGCAGGTCAGCACGATCTTCGCTGAACGTGGTCCGATTATCATCCCGTACTTTGCGCCGCTGTTTGGCGCGACGAGCAGCGCTGTGCAGGGGATCGATATGGCTCCATTCCCTGGCCTGACCGACCTGCGCGGCGTGTCGATTTCCGGCTAACGCATGACGACGGTTGAACACCGTACATCTGCCCTTGTTCCAGCCGCAGCAGAACGCCAGACGTTCTCGTTGCGGCTGGTGATACGGGGCTTAATCGGGCGACCGCTGCCGTTGGTCGGCACGTTGGTCGTCTTGTTGTTTTTGGTCATCGCCGTCATTGGTCCGCTGATCGCACCCTATCCCTTTGACGCAATCATTCGTGGGGCTGCTCGCCAGCCACCCTCTACCGACTATTTTTTCGGTACGGACCATCTGGGGCGGGATGTCTTCAGCCGTGTGGTCTATGGCGCGCGTGAGATCATCACGATACCGCTGATCGCCACCACATTGAGTGTGATTTTGGGCGCGAGCGTCGGATTGACGATTGGCTATGTCGGTGGCTGGCTGGATGAGATCGTCGCGCGTCTGCTCGATAGCCTGTTGGCGATTCCAGCGCTGGTACTGGCGCTCGTCATGCTGGGTACCTTGGGTCCGTCACCACTCGGCATCGTCATTGTGATTGTGCTTCTGTACACGCCGATCGTGGCGCGGGTGGTGCGCAGCGCGACGTTATCGCTGCGCAGCGCTGGCTATATCGAGGCGGCAAGACTGCGTGGCGAAAGTACGTTCTACATCCTCTTTCGCGAGCTCCTGCCCGGTGTATTACCTGCACTGGCAGTTGAAGCGGCGCTGCGCTTCAGCTATGCAATCTTCTTGCAGGCGTCGCTCGGTTTTCTGGGCTTGGGCGTGCAGCCGCCATCGCCCGACTGGGGACGAATGGTCAACGAGGCGCGCGGCTTCTACACGCAGGCACCCTGGGCATTGTGGTTTCCGTCAGCAGCGATTGCGATGCTGGTGATTGGCGTTAACCTGTTAAGCGACGGACTGCGCCGTGTGCTGCGCCGTGAGGGTCAGCTATCGTAGTCGGGTGTGCTATAATGTTCATGATGTGTTGGTAAACTTGTAGAGTCTATGCGTAGTACCCCTGTCTCTATCTGGCGACAATTCGATTGGTGGCTGTTGGGGCTGACCATCGGATTGAGCCTGTTTGGTGTCCTGATGATTCGCAGCGCCACCCTCGGCGCAATCGATCCCGATCTTATCAATCGCGTTCCAAGTCAGATTCTCTATGGGGCGATCAGTCTTGTCGTGATGTTTGTGCTTGCCGCGCTGGACTACCGCCTCCTCGGTGGTATCTGGCAGTGGCTGTATATCCTGATGGTCGCGTTATTGGCGGCGGTGCTGGCGTTTGGGACAACGGGCGATGGCGGTATCACGCAGGGCTGGCTCAATCTGGGTATTCCAGTACAGCCCGCCGAAATCGCGAAAGTGCTAATCATCGTCACGCTGGGTGCATTTCTGGCGCGCAACTATGAGCAGATGGACAAATTCTCGACCGTCGTCAAATCGCTCATTCACATCGGTATTCCGGCTGCATTGATCGTCGCGCAGCCGGACCTGGGGATGACCATTGTCTTCGGCTTCATGTGGTTTGTGATGGTGTGGGCAGCAGGCTTACGCATCAAGCAGATTGCGATCGCTATACTGGTCGTTTTGCTCGCGGCGCCGGTTGCCATTCCTGTCGTTTGGTCACGGATGGAAGCTTACCAGCAGTCGCGCTTTGTCTCGTTCCTGTTTGAAGATAGCGATCCAGATGCTGCCTACAATATCCGCCAGGCGCGCATCAGCATCGGCAGCGGCGGCTTGTTTGGCGAAGGCTACGCACAAGGCTCACAGAACACCGGGCGCTTCCTGCGCGTGCGTCATACGGACTTCATCTTCTCCGTGATTTCGGAAGAATTTGGCTTCGTCGGTGCGATGACGACCATGATTTTGCTTGGCATCGTGATTGCGCGGGTGCTGCGGGGCGCGCGGCAGGCGATTGACCCGCTTGGCAGCCTGATCTGTTACGGAGTAGCGGCATTCCTCTTTTTCCAGACGTTTGTGTCGATTGGCATGAATCTCGGCTTGATGCCCGTAACCGGATTGACGCTGCCGTTTATTAGCAGCGGCGGTACATCTCTACTTTCTACACTGGCAGGTATCGGGTTGGCGCAAAGCGTGATCATGCGGCGTGGGCGTGTGCTTTAAGATGCAACCGCATAGTACTGGATGTATGGTAGATCTGCATCGTATACTCCGCCTAACATCAAGATGCGATCGTCAGCGATAAAAGTCATCCAACGCAAATCATTGATATTTACTGTCAGTTGCGCTGTAATGCGTTCGCTGATGAGATCGTAAAACGTCAGCGCCCATTGTCCGTCGGCGATTACTTGCCCACCAACAAGCAGCGTATGTGCGGCATTCGTGGCAAAGACGGACATCTGGTTCGCTGCGGGCAGTGGGAACAGTTGATAGGTGCCGTTTGAGTTTAAGCGCAGCACCCCAGTGCGACTGGAAGTATCGACAAACAGGCGCGCGTCGCCGCCGACATCGCTGCCCAGTGATGTAATGTTGAACAGGATATCACTGGATGCCGTCCATCCATCCAGTGTGGGCAAGCTGCTGCCGTCCATCGTGCTATAGGCGTAAATGTTGCCGCGCCCGCCGACGAACAGCATACTGCTATCGCTGCTGTAGGCGACGATGCCTGACCAGCGAGGTTCAGGCGCAGCGATACGCGCCCGTTCGCGTCCGGTCACTAGATCAAACACAAGCAGCCCATCCACTTGATTGCTGGCATCAACCTTCTCGACTGCCAGTAATGTGCCATCTGGCGAGATCCACGTTTGACGCCCCTCCAATGCTTGCTCGGTAAAGGGTAGCACAGGCGAACGCTGCAAATCGCTGCTGAGTACGGTGACACCGTCTGCTGCCGGGCATACAAATCCCGGCTGGGTGGCATCCCTCGTGAAGCAATCAAGAATATTGTCACCCAAAATGCGCCCAAGTGTTGCGCCTGTCTGGATATTCCACAGGTAGAGCGCTGTCGCGCGGACGCTGTTTTCGTCTGCCCTTAGCCATTCAATCGCAATTGGAAATGGAGCAGTGACCAGTGGAGCAATTGCCCAGTGTGCGCCGTATGTTTGTACATTTGCCAGCCCGCCAACGGATGCCAACTGCGCCGCGTTCGCCGCTGAAATTGCTGGATACTCCGTGTCAATCCAATCTGCTACTGCTGCTTGCTGTGTCAACGCGAGTGCGTAATCTGCGCTGAGGTCTTCGAAAGACGGCGTCGCTGTCGGGCTGGAGGTTACGGTTGGTGTAAACGTATGCGTGGGCGATGGTGTTTGCGTCGGCACAGGTGTGAGTGTGGGGGAGGGCTGCGGTGTGCGTGTGGGTGTCGCGGTTGGCTGGGGTGTCGGTGACGTTGTTTGGGTCGGCATGGGCGTGACAGTGGGGGAGGGCTGCGGTGTGCGCGTGAGTGTCGCGGTTGCGGTCGGGCGCGCTGTCGACGTTGATGATGGCTGGGGTGTGGGCGATGGCGATTGTGTCGGCACGGGTGTGAGTGTGGCGGAGGGCTGCGGCGTGCGCGTGGGTGTCGTGGTTGCGGTCGGTTGCGGTGTTGGCGTCGATGATGGCTGCGCTGTCGGCGTTTGCGTTGGGGCAGGAGTGCGCGTAGCCGTTGCTGTCGGCGGCAGAGTCGCCGAAGGAAATGGTGTCGGGCTGTGCGTAACCGTTGGCAGGGGCGTGGCTGTACCGATTGCGAGCGTGGGGGGCGTAGTTTCGCTTGCGAGTGCCACGAGTCCGCTGCTTGTTGGAGCAATAGCGACTTGATTTACGGTATTGCGCACTACAAGCAGCGCCACGAGCGCGATCACCAGCGCCACAAACAAGAGTGCGACAGCAATCCCCGTTCCGGTTAACCAACTGCGTGTTTTACGTTCTGTGTGGGTTGGCTGCGCGTCCAGACGGGCAAGCATTTCACGCCCTTGAACGTGAGATGGGTCAAGCCTGAGCAGTTGTTGCAGCGCCATACGCCGCTCGGCGTTGTCGCGCGCGACTTTCGCCAGCCCCCACCAGGCATCGGCATAACCTGGCACATCGTCGATCAGCTCGAGCAGAAGCGCGCGTGCCTGTGCAGTTTGACCTGAAGCTGCAAGCTTTGCCGCCTGCGCCACTTTCGATTGGAGTTCGGGTAACACGCCTCTGCCCTGCAATGGACTTGATCAAGATAGCAAGCAAGTATAGCGTTGTTGTGAACTGTAACGCTAACGCTCAATAGTCATCGTTACTGACGATGTGAACTTAAGCCAAGACGCTGGTAAACATTTTCATCCAGAATCATGGCAAAACCATGCTTGTTCAGATCATCTTTCGAAACGCAGGTTTGCCAGTCTTCCAGCGATAGGCGCATACTACGGAGTTCCAGATCATAGCCAATGAGATGTTGGTAATTTTCGATAATCATCTCCACGTTCGCAAGATTGATGGGTATCTGTTCGACTTGTAGCACTCTAGCGTTCTGATCTTTGCCACGACGTACTCGATCAATAAACTGCCCTATCAAGTTTTCGTTCTCATCCACCAGTACCGCTTCATTCCAAAAGTCCTTGCGCACTTCGTTTACAACATTGAAAAGCGCGTTTTGTGGTTTGACTGCATAGACATCATCGGGCGATTGCAACCAACGCTGAACGTACAAGAATCGATCCAGATATTCACCTGGGTTATCTTTATGGAAGTACAGTGACGGTTTGCTGCCAAGCCAGTGTTTTACCAGACGGGTAGACGCATTACGAAACACGCTCAAGTCCTCGTTAAGGCGCTGGCGTGTCATCTGAACGTTGCCTGTTGCCAGATAACATCGTATACGAGACACTTCTGCGACCAACGCCCGTAACAAGTATTGTTGCGCAAGTTGAATACTGTTTGCGTCTTGGCGGGTCTTGAGAGTTCTTTCGTACTCACTCATGTAATGTTCGCGTGCTGCATATAAATTGTCTAAAGCACTACGAGACGCTTGATCGCTCATTTTGCTATCACCGCTCTCGAAGATGTCGCGCGCTGCTTGCAACGCGACCTTAAAGCTAAGGTCACGGTCGTAATTGAATTCACTGCGGACCACATGGCCGAGTTGCTCAATTTGGGATGACAACTTGTCCAAGCGCTTAATGGTTGCAAACAGAGAAATACCGCTCATTGCGAAATTGAGAACCATCCCACTTGCCATAAAGCCGTTTAGCGCTGTTAATGCACCAAGTTGTCCTGCAATCCCTGTGACTTGTCCTGAAACAGCTGCGACTTGTCCGGAAACTGCGGCAACCTGACCAGATACTACCGAGACCTGATTTGCGACATTCTGAACTTGCTGCCCTACTTGGCTAACCTGATTTCCGACACCGTAGACCACATCACGCGTCACATGACCATCGAGCAGAGTAACACCTGCCTGCGCCGCCTGAAGTACCCAATTGACTGGATTAGGAATTGGCAAACTGGTAATCCCTGAAATGATGTCACTATCTCGCAGCCAGGTTACAATTTCCTTAGATGTTGCATCGCGAATAACGCCGCCCACGCGCTCTAACACACCGGTTGAAAGACCATTCAAAATGGTTTGCGGTACTTCGAACAGAACTTGCAGGTTTGCCATAAACGTCGCTCCCTAAATACTAACATTCTCAGTATAATTCTTGTTCTTCTCGTGAAAACCGGAAGATTTCTCGTGCATCTATTCTGGAGTAGTTTTAGTGAATTCTGTGGGTTCCATTCGCACACGCTTTGCCCCCAGCCCGACCGGGTCGCTGCATATCGGCGGCTTGCGCACAGCGCTGTTTAACTGGATGTTCGCCCGTCATTTTGGCGGACAATTCTTGCTGCGCATCGAAGATACTGACCAGACGCGCTTTGACCCGACGGCGCTGCAAACGTTGATTGAGGCGATGCGTTGGGCGGGGCTGCACTGGGATGAAGGTCCAGAAGCGGGTGGTGAACTCGGTCCGTATGTACAGAGCGAACGACTGCCGCTGTATCAGCAGTGGGCGAACTGGCTGGTGGATAATGACAAGGCATATCGCGCCTATGAAACTGCCGAAGAACTGGACAGGATGCGCAAGGAGCAGCAGGCACGCAAGCAACCGACGGGGTATAACCGCCAGCATCGCTACCTGACTCCGGACGAACGTGCGCGATTTGAGGCGGAAGGACGCCCATACGTGGTCCGGCTCAAGCTGCCATTGGAAGGCAAAACGCACTGTGAAGATCAGGTGCAGGGCAAGGTCAGTTTTGATAACGCCGACCTGCGTGACACCGTTTTGCTTAAAGCGGACGGCTTCCCGACGTATCACCTGGCGCATGTGGTAGATGACCACTTTATGCGGATCAGTCATGTCATGCGCGCGGTCGAATGGTTGCCTAGCCTGCCTGTGCACTGGCAGTTGTGGGAGGCATTCGGATGGGAAAAGCCTGTCTATCTACACCTGCCCGTCATGCTTAACCCGAACGGCAAGGGCAAAATGAGCAAGCGCAATCCCCCTGTCGATGCACAGGGCAATGTTATCCCGGTTATGGTGCATGACTACATCAAGGATGGCTACCTGCCAGAGGCGATTGTCAACTTTCTCGCCAATACAGGTTGGAGCTATGGTGATGACATTGAAATCTTCGACATTCAGGATGCTATCAAGCGCTTCGATGGCAGCCGGATCATCGCCGCCAGCGCTGCCTTCCCGGTCGATAAGCTGAAGTGGATCAACGCCGAGTACATCCGCAAGCTTACGCCTGAAGACCTGGCAGGGCGGCTGCGTAAGCCTCTCGAGGATGCCGGGCTGACGGTTGACGAGAGTGTTCTACAACAGGTTGCGCCGCTCGCGCAGCCGCGTATCAGGACGCTGAATGACGTAGTCGCGCTGGCAGGATTCTTCTTCAAGTCGGAGTTTACACCTGCTGCCGCAGAGTCGATCATTCAAAAGAAGATGGATACTGCGTCCACAAAAGTGGCGTTGCAACGCTCGCACGCGCTTATTGCCGATGTTGACGATTTTACGACGCAGGCGCTTCACGATACTGTGCAACCACTCACAACCGAGCTCGGTTTGAATAACAGCCAGTTGTTCGGCTTGCTGCGCGTCGCTGTGACCGGGCAGACGATCTCGACGCCGACGTTCGAGACGATGGAGATCATCGGCAAGGATGAGACGCTGCGACGGCTGAGTATATCGATCGGGTTGATGGACTGAACTCAACTTTGTCTCAGGTTGTGCCTTGATTCGTAATTTGTGGCGTGATACGATTTACAGGGTTGAGGTGACAGATTACACCTTCACCATCCCATTTTGGGGGATAGTTCAACGGCAGAACTATGGACTCTGACTCCATCAATCTTGGTTCGAATCCAGGTCCCCCAGCTATCTTGGAGCCAACTCGAACAGTTGGTTCCATCACGGACAGTCTCAGGACTGTCTGTTTTTATTTCTCGCTCGTTGCCTTCGAGTCTGCTGCTCACCTCGCGTATCTCATCGGTTAGTTCCTTGAGATAAGCGAATGGCGCTCGCAGCTCCAATCGGATCGTTCCCTCCGCATTCACGATCACCTGTTGGACAACCTGGCGCAGAAGTTCTTTCTGATCTGCGCGCTCCAGCCCATTATACAGCACTCCAATCTTTGCGATAAATCCTAATGCACTGTCCAGATTGCTGACGTGGGTTTCCCGCGCCTCATCCAGCGTTTCGATGGTCTGACGCAGCGTACTGCGGCGGTCTTGCCATTCTGCCCACAGGCTGTCCCACACCGCCTCGGTAATCCTGCCTGAAGCGAGCAGGCGCGCCATCCGACCTTCTTCCTCATCGACCGCTTTCAGCGCTGCCTGCAACTGCTGGCGCTCGTCGGGTCGGGCATGTCCGAGCTTATCTGCCAGTTCCTGTGTGTAACTGGCACGAATAAGTGGGATCATGTCCGGGTCAATCTGGATCTTGAGCAGTTCGGTCACAATCTGCGCGTCGATGTCCTCGCAGAGAAAGCTCACGCCACCAGCACGGGCATCCCGATAGTAGGGTGTTCCGCCGCCTGAACGTCCAGCGTTGGAGGTTGAGCCGGATAACCGGATCGTCGGACGCCCTTCAGCCGAGCTGTAGTAGACCATCCCCTTCAAGAGGTAGTCCTGTGTGCGTCGGACCGAACGTTGTTGATTGCGCCGCGCCAGGATCGCCAGTCCCTGTTCCATCTCTTCAGTCGTGATGAGCGGTTCCCAGGTGCCGCGCAGGGTCTTGGGGGCGATACCGCAGCGCTCGCTGACAATCCAACCGGCATACGTCCAGTTGTGGAATACATTCGAGAGCGAGCTGATGTTTGCCTTGCGGCGACCGTCTTTCAGCACCTCGATGAAGGGTCTGCCACTCCGATGGCGGTAGCCACGTGCATGAAGCGCCTCGGCAATGTCCTCCAGAGTCAGGCGGTCTTCCAGCAGTAAGTCCCAGGCATAGCGCCAGATGGGAGCGCGTTCCGGGTCGAGTTCGATCCAGTGCGCGGTGCGCCCGTACAACTTCTTCTCTTCGTGGCTGGTGCGAGCCTCAACGTTGAGGTAGCCATCGGGTGCCTGACCGATGTAACCCCCGCTCTCCCGTTTCGCTCTCAAACCGCCTTTGACGCGGATGCCCAACAAGCTGGACTCGCGACGGGCAAGGGTGAACGATAGCGCGACCAGAACACGGTCGTCCGGGTCCATCGGGTCGAGATCAGGCTGATTGGCGAAGCGCACCGCGACGCCAAACTCGTGCAGCTCATCAATCGCACGAAGTGCTTCCGTATCATTGCGCCCAAAGCGGTCGGCACGCTCGACGATCACATGCGAGAACTTACCCGCACGGGCATCCTGCAACAGACGTTGATAGCCCTTGCGATCCGGTGATTTACCGGTGAGGACATCCACGTACTCCTCGATCAACGGCTTGTCAGAGCGTTCGAGGACGTTCTTCTCGATGGCAAAGCGCTGGCGGGCGCGTGAGAGTTCCGGTTTCTGGTTCTCATCGCTGCTGGTTCGCAGATAGACTGCCCAGCCCGCCTGTGGTGCTATTGGTTTTGGCTTGCGCGACTGAACTGCCATGACAATTCCTGAAACTTCCTCAAGCATAAAGAACTATATTGATCAAGATACATGAGATTGCGGTCGCGTGGTTTTTTCACGCGAATCCTGCTGCTTTTGAGCCGTACTCGGTGATGTGGATGTACCCTTCGCCAACAGATCGGCAATGAGCAGCAAGCGCTTCACCATTTCTTCGCCCTGTTTGGTAGTGGGTGCGGATGGATGCTGACTCATCGTATTGCCTCCGGGTGCTTCCTCAGAGCTTGCGTTTTCCGCAACGCCCACTGGTGAGTGGCGCGGCGCAGGTTGACGCGACGCTGGTACTCGCGCCGCGACAGGACAATGCGCGGTGACATCGGCACGGTCATCACGGGTGCTGACCAGACTGGCAGTGGTTCTGTGTTTCCCTTCACGTCCTGCTCCTCGACCGAACTTGTAGATGGATTCACAGGATACAGAAATGGCAAGCGAGAGTCTGTCAGGCTTCGCCAAAACTGTGGGCAATAGTGGACAACGTGCGCGGGAATTTTGCGCCATCTGGTTGTCACCCTGACACGTTTGTTGTCAGCTACCGAATTCGAACGAAAATCAATCGAACTCCATGGGTTTGTTCTATTGACTCGGTTAGGAATTTGTAATATCCTGTTTCGTCCACAATAGAACAAGCGTGCGATTTAGAAGTTGAAGGAGACCTGAAGTGCTGACCTGTATTCGTATCCTGATCGTTGAGTCCAACGTCGTCATCCGGGATGGGATGCGCGTGGTGCTTGAACGCACCGTCCTGCCACGCAGCAGTGTGGAGGCTGCTGCGGCATTGCCCGATGAGTCGCATTTAGGGGAGACCAGCATCCTCTATCTCAGCGACAACCGTTATGCGCCAACGCCCTACGCCGCCCTCATCCGACAACTGCGTGCGGCGCTGCCGACTCTGAAGATTGTCGTCCTGAGCGAGCGCTTCAATGCGCCTTTTATCAAACAGACCATCCAAAGCGGCGCACACGGCTTCATCTATATGAAGGATGACTTGGAAATCAGCCTCAACAGCAGCGTGAGTACGCTGGGTCGGGATTTACGCTACTTCTCGCCCAAAGTCGCTGAGTTGCTGGCGACTGAGATGAGCTTCGTTACAGGTGGCGACCTGACCGAAATCGACAAGCAGGTCTTGCAGATGATCGCCCAGGACTTCACCGTGCAGCAGATCGCCCAACATCTGGGCGTTTCAGACCGTTCGGTGTATCGCTCCAAAGCGAAAATCCGTGAGGTCCTCAACATCCAGAACTCGGACAACATCGTCGATGCTGCGCGCCGCCAGGGGCTGCTTGAAGATGCAAGCTGAAAGGCTGCGACTGTCAACTGAAAAAGTGCAGCGCGCAGCGGGCAATGATGCTCGCTTTTTTGTCGTAAATTGCCTTTCTTTCTGAACTTCAAAAATGATACGGTGAGGGAACAACGAGTGAGTGATTGAGGGAGAAGTTATGGCGATTCGAATCATCATCGCGGACGATTCCGATCTGACCATTCTGGGCGCGAAGGCGACGATTGAAAGTGACCACCGCTACACGGTCGTTGGCACGGCACGGGCGATTGAGGAACTGCTGACGATGGCGGCGAAGGATGTACCTGATGTCATCCTGCTGAACGAGTGGTTTCACGGGATGGACATCCTGAGCGCGGTCGAGGAACTGCAGACGGTGGCTCCCCGCGCCAGGCTGGTCGTGATGGGGGCGCTGGCGGAAGGGATGCTGATCCGTGACCTGTTCGCCTGCGGCGTGAATGGCTACCTCTACAAGAGCGACGATCTTCAGGACTGTCTGATTACTGCGCTCGATACGGTCATGCGCGACCGACCGTATCTCTCGCCGACTGCCAACGCCGAGTACCTGGTCGCGCTGCACTCACTCCAGCCGGATGGCTACCTGGACGACGAAGCGCGCGAGGTGCTGAATAAGCTGGCGAAGGGCATTCACGCCGGGCAGATCGCCCGTGAAATGGGCATTACGCAGCGGCGCGTTTACTGGGTGCGACAGAAGCTGCGCCAGCGCTTCGGTGCCAAGACCAACGAACATCTCATCCACCGCGCGGCTGCCGAGGGGTTTACGTGTTTGCAGGACTGAAATCCTGCGCCCTCCGACTGAAACCTCCCACACCGCCAACTGAACAACGGACAACCGCCGCGACTCCGCCTTCGCTACGATGAAAGTCTAGCGAATGGTGGAGTTTTTCATGTCCCGATTTCAACGCACAACCCTGCTGCTTCTGGTGCTGCTGTGCCTGCCCGTTTGGGCGGTGCTGGTGTACAGCGTGATTCAATTGAATGCGCCAGGAAAACTGACCATACTGCCCACTCTGGCAATACTGACCACTGCCGAACCGACGCTCACGCCCCTGCCAACCGCAACACTAACCCCAACGATAATGCCCACCTTTACAGCAGAACCAACCGTTGCACCGACTGAGGCACTGCCGACACTGGCGACGCGGGTGCTGGAGATCAGCGCCGTCATGCCGGGTGTCTATCTGCTGCCGACAGTGACGCCGTATCCGCCGGAGGTGACGGTCATCCCAGCGCCGCCCAATCCCTACGAGCCGCTGCCCGACGCAACTCGGATGCCGCCGCCGTACTTCGGCTGGACGAGCTTCGAGTCGGACCACCCGAACGTGATCTATACCACACGCTGGGAGCGGCGGCTGCACGAGGACGCTAGCCGGGGACAGTACCACCGCACCGAGGATATGTATTCGAGCGTGCGCTTCGCTTTCGAGGGCGAGGGGCTGCGGATTCGCTACGTCGCGGCGCGCAACATGGGCATGTTCCAGGTGGTGGTCGATGGCGTCGTCATCGACACGATGGATGCTTACGCGGGCGAGATCGCCTTCCCCGGCACGCGCGTCTACACGCTCCCGCCGGGGACGCATCAGCTGGAGCTGCGCCCGACCGGGCAGAAGAACAACCGCAGCGAGGGAATCACCGTCGCCCTCGATGCCATTCAGGTCTGGCGCAGCGACGGACACACACTTATCCTCCCGCCGCCGAACGAAACTTTCACGCCGACACCTGAACCGCAGCCTGCCGCCTTCGAGCTGGTCAGCGCGCCACCGACCATGCAGGCGACCGCCACTGAGATCGCACCCGTCACCATCACCGCCTCCATCGTGATCGGCTACGACGAAAACGGCAACCGCGCCATTGACCCGGCAGAGGGTGTAGCCGAGATTTCGGTGCGGCTGGTCGAGGTCGGGACGAACCGCGCGCTGGCGCAGGCATTCACCGATAGCAGCGGCTATGCCCAGCTTCAGATCGTCTCGACGGCGGAGGTACGGCTGGTCGTGCCGTACTTTGGCAGGGTCTATCCCATCCCGGCGGGGCGACGGGCTGCCGATGCCCACTTCGCGCTGCTGCTCGCGCCCGGTAACCAGCCCGGTCTGATCCCGTAGGAGGTGCCTCATGCCAATTGATCCGACTCTGGGGCTGCGTATCGCCATCGACAGCTTCTGGTACAACCTGCTGCTCAATCTGGCGGGGCTGCACTGGGGGCTGCTGCGCGGCTTCATCATGATGGGCTACATCGTCGAAGTCATCAACCGTTGGCTGGCGCAGAATGCCTTCTCGCCGCTGATTCAGATGACCAACGAAACGCTGGAAGTCGCCGTGGGGCTGGCGTTCGTGGTCGCGCTGTTTGTGCTGGGCATCACCTACCTGCTGGCGGCCATTATCCGGCTGGATGTCGTCAGCCCGCGCAGCGCCATCATCTGGTACATCGCCGGGTCGCTGTTCTTTGCGGTTGGACCGTCGCTCTACCAGGGCATGAACGACTTCCGTATGACGGTGGCGGAGGGCTTCTACCTGAGTGCGCTCAACGGCTTGCAGGGCAGCGTCGGCGGGACGTTTGGATCGCTGTCCCAGGTGCAGAGCGCTGACCTGGGCATTGGCGCGATCTGCGATCATCTCGGTGTCTATCTACCCGGCGCAACGGGTGCGGAGCGTATCGACGGACTTGACGTGGCGCTGGCGTATCTGCGTGCCGATGGACCGGATGTGATGGGCTATCCGCAGCCGTTCTTCTCGCCCGGCTGCCCGCCGCATCTCTACAACCCGCTGACCGGTGCGTATGTCAGTCCGATCCCGCAGGAGTGGTACTTCCCCGGCTCGTACTTCGATGTGGCGCAGGGTCCGCCGCTGGCGTTCGACACCATGACCGATGCTCAGCGCGCCGCCTCGCTTGCGGTTGCCTCTTCATCGCAGGGGCGACTGCTGACGGCGTGGCCGCTGGTGCTGTTCGGCGTGGTCGAGCAGCTGGTCTTCCTGCTCATCACCATCGCCCAGGGATTGACCTTCATCTCGTTTGGCGTCGCCATCCTGTTCGCCTTCTTCAAGCGCACCGAGTCAATCGCCAACTCCATCGTCAACCAGTGGATCGAGCTGATCGTGCAGACCGTCATCATCGCGCTCATTCAGGCGCTGGTGGTGGCGCTGTTTCTGGCGGGGACGGCGGCGGGCAATGGCATGGTCGTGCTGGGCGTCGGCTTGATCTGCCTGGTCTTCATGCTGATCACCCTCTGGTCGGGCGTGAAAGCGGTCTGGAACAGTTTCAATCGCCTCTTCAGCGCCTTCAGCCAGGCAGCGGGTGGCACGATCATCACTCCGGCGCAGGCGGGCAGCGCAGCGGCGACGGCTGGTGTCATGGCGGCAGGCGGCGCGCTTGCTATTGGCTCGTCGTCGCTGGCGGGCATGACGGCGATGGACATGGGGGCGACCCGCGCACAAACCGCCGGGCTGACGCTGGGTGGTGTGACGCCGCTCACCAGCGCCGCACGCACGCTGGCGTATCTGCCCGGTGTCCGCAACACCGCACTCGGTGAGGCGGCAGAGCAGTTCCTGGAAGGCGCGACCACTCGGCGCGTGGCGGGTCCGGTGCTGGGCATGATGCTGCTGACCGACCGCGATCCCGCCTCAGCAGACTACGACGACAAGGGGCGTGTGGTCGGGCGACCAATGCTCGTCCCGGCGGTTGGCGATCTGCTCGATGGTTGGACGCTGCCGCGTGGAGCAAAGCGCAAACGCGGCGCGCTGCAGCCGGATGACGAACTGTTTGAGGATGAAGACGGCAACCTCGTCTCGACCTTTACGCCGTCGCGCGCCCGTCGCATGGGGACGTTCACGCCGGTGGCGACGCAACCAGAAGACGACGTGACCAGCCGCGAACGCGAGCGGCAGAAGAGCGAGTACGCCGCTGAGATGCAGGGCGAGGAGATGGAGCAGCACATCAGCGAAACCCTGCGCGCCGATAAGACACAAGGCACGGCTGATTCAGCGACGACATCCCGCCTCGACCAGGTGGCGACGCGGCTGGAGAGCGGTGCGGAGGCGCTGGCGAATGCTGCTCGGACTCAATCGCTGGTCGGGCAGCTCAAGGTCGGCGGCAGCGAGAATGTCGCGGGGGTGCTGGGCGATGTGCTGCGTGGACTGAAGATCGAGCAGCCCGGTGCGACGAGCATTGACAACTTCGCCGTGGCGGAACGCATGGCGCGGGCACTGGGTGTGACGCCAAGCGGCAGTGACCCCGTTATCCAGCAGGATTTGGCGCGCTTTGGTCTGTTCGCGGATCAGGCGCTGCGGCTGGGCGTGAACGGGTCGCAAGCAGAGGCGGTCATCCGCGAGGTTAAGGCGGATGGAAACCTCAGCGACGAGACGCGGACGGTGCTGGTCGAGCAGGTGCGAAATGAGCAAGGGGTCTCGACCGCAACAGCGGAGAACGAAGTCGGACAGCTCGAGCGTGCGGCGCGACTGCTGCCGGAGAGCATCACCGCCTTTGGCATGATGAATGTGCCTGCGGTCACGGTCGATGTGCAGCCGCAGATCGACGTGCAGGTCAACAGCGATGAAAACAACGATGAACAAGCTGAACCGATGCGCCAGACGGCGGCATTGGCGGGAAGCGGCAGTGTGATGGGAGGTCAGGCATGAACGAACAGTTGGAATTCAAGACGGTCGAGCAGCTTCAGCAGCTCTCGACAGCGGAGCTGAATGCGTTGTGGGAACTGGTGCCGACCGAGCGCCAGCGCGCCTATAAAGCGGCCTACGAGCGCGAAGTCCGCGCGGCGGGCGCAGTCGGGTCGGATGCGATGGAACGACAGGTGGCGAGCGAACTGCTCAAGCGCTACCGCGAAAGCGCACTAGTGCCGATTGGGATGCGCTGGGCGCGCACGCCCGGTCGTGTCCAGGAGGCGGTACGGACGGATACGCTACTCGATGCGCCGGAAGACGCGGCGCGTCCGACAGGGGGTAAGCCATCACCCAAAGTCTTGCTGATCGCGGGTGTGATTGCCCTGCTGTTTGTCGGGCTGCTGCTGACGCGGCTGGGCGGACGTGGATCGACCGAAGTCGCTGCCGCGCCGACGGCATCGCCCACGCCAGACGCGCGGATGACGCCGACCCCGCTAGCGCTGGAAGACCAGGACGAGATCATCGAGGGCGGCGACCAGGGGCGTGAGGTCGCCTATCCGGTCAGCCTGCATATCGTGAGCGGGGACGCTGCGCCGCGCGTGTGGGTGGTGCAGCGCCGCCGGGTGAGCGCCAGCGAATGGAACTTCGACCCGAACCCGGATACCGCTTCGTTCGTCAACAGCATGTCGGTGCGCCCGGTCATCGGCATCCCCTGGTCGGAGGAGAACGCCGCGCTGTTCGAGGCGCTGGACGCGGGCGCGCAGTTCACCCTGACGATGAACACCGGCGCGGTGCTGCGTTACGAGTTTGGCGAGGTGCGCGACGTGCGGCGCAGCGATACCGCCAGCTTCCGCCAGGTCAGTCCGGGGCTGGCGCTAGTGCTGATTGGTGAGACCGATTCTGATGGGCTGCCGACGGCGACGCGCACGCTGGTGCTGGCGACCTACTCGCCTGACCAGGAGCTGGAGCGAGAGGGGCTGCTGACGACGGCGCTCGCCTTGCCCACACCCTTCCCAACCCCGCCTGTACCAACAGCCACGCCGATCCCTTTCGCCGGGCTGGATGTGCAGCTCATCGCCGTGACCACGCTCGATGGACAGGTGACGACGCGGCTGCGCCTGTACAACGCCGGTTGGGAGCCGCTGCACTTCACCCCCGATGACCTCTGGATGGCGTTTGGCTATGCCGAAAACCCGCCCGGTCCGCGCATCCCGGCGGAAGGCATGACCCCGTTCGACCTGCTGCCCGGTCAGGCGGCGGATGTCACGCTCGTGTGGCCGTGGGCTGGCGAGCCGTATGGGAGCTTGGGCGTAGAGGAGTGGCAGTTTGCTGTTCAAATGAACGGGGCATAATGCTTGTCAAAGCCCAGTTGGAAATAACCATTCTACAGCCAGATGGAAGTCAGACAAGTAGTTGCCAGTCCAATGACTTCCAGCGCATCATGGCTACCTTGGTCGCGTCCCTTTTCGAAATCGCCTTCAATCTGTGCCATCTGATTGGTGATGTGGGCGAAGCACACCACGGCTTCGCCTTTTACCTGAGCAAAAGCGTAGAGGGCAGCCGCTTCCATTTCAACGCCCAGGATACCCTCAGACCGGGCATATGCGATGGATGGTTCCGTTTCGCGGAAGGGCGCGTCGGTTGTCCAGGTCGCGCCGCGCAATACCCGCACCGGTGCTCCGGCAAAAGCACCTTCCAAACAGGTGAGCAGTGTTGGGGCAATCTGGCTGTAAGGCGCAGGGGGCAAATAGTGGTAGCTCGTGCCTTCATCGCGCAGTGCCTTTTCAATCAGCACGAAATAGGGTGGCTGGCCCATAGGGACGATTTGTCCAGCAGAGGTCATGCTGATGAGCAGCTTGCACCCGGAGACAAACAACTCCTCTGCCACCAGCACCGCGAACGAGGCACCGACGACATGCGGGATAATGCCGTACTCAATCCCACCCTGATGAAAGACATAGAGTTTCGTGTGATAACATGCCCAGTGCGGATGGATGACTGCCTGACCTGTCGAGAGGAGATATTGGGCAATATCGCCATCCGGGTCGAGGATGCAGACTGTCGGGACGCTCCCTTCCGGAATCGCTTTCTGCCGTCGCGCCTCGCGCAGTAGGTTCTCCGCCGTAAAGACCGAGGGTGCGTCATATATTTTGTTGTCCAGAATAGGCGGCTGCATTCATCGCTCCTGTCCGCGTGTTTCCGATAAAGGGGGTTCAATTGCTGGTTCCAAAGGTGGGACGGATGTTGTCTCCGAGCGTTGATGTCTAACCAGTGTTTCCGGTAGCAGGAAGAAGGTGACAGCCCCAGCAACAGCGGTGAGCGCGGCAATCACCAGCACTGCTGCCTGAATGGTGAACAGGTCAGCCAGCACACCGCCTACCAGCGCGCCAAAAGCATAGCCGCTGTCCCGCCACAGCCGATACACACCCAACGCGGAGGCTCGCCATGACGGATGTGCCAGATCACTGATGGCAGCCAGCAGCGTCGGATAAACCATCCCTGTTCCCAACCCCATGATGACGGCTGCTAGCAGCCATGTCGTTGAGTCTGTGCCGAACACAAACACGGCGATACCGAGTGACTGTACCCACAGTCCCCCTGTCAGCAACGGTTTGCGTCCCATCCGATCACTCAGCGTTCCGGTGAAAAGCTGGCTAATGCCCCAGACTGCTAGATACGTGCCGCCAACAGCCGCTGCTTCTACTACGGATACCCCCGCACTCACTGCCAGCAGTGGCAGCAGTCCCCAGATCACGACATCGTTGAGGTTGTTGACCAGCCCACCTTGCGACAGGCTGAAAAAGGCTTTGTCCTGCCAGCTCACCCGCCGGAATATCGCCCAGAAGGAGAGCTTTTCACCTGTTTGATGATGTTGAGCGGCTTCCTGAAGGGCATAACCGCGTGTCTCCCGGACGAAAAATACCGACAGGAGCAGCCCGCTGATGGCAAAGACGATGCCCAGATAAAACGGATAAGGGCGCAGCGCTGTTTCGGCGGCAATCCAGCCTGCGCCAGCCGTAGAAAGTGCCATCGCCAGATAGCCCGCAAATTCGTTCAGTCCGGTGGCGCGTCCGCGTCCGACGGGACCGACCAAATCCACTTTCATAATGACCGCCGCCGACCAACATAACCCCTGATTGATGCCCAGCAGGATGTTGGCGAAGACGATCCAGCCCCAACTTGGCGCAAAGATAATAATCAGCGGGACGGGCAGCCCAATCAGCCAGCCTGCCACCAGCAGCGGCTTGCGTCCAATGCGATCCGCGCTGCGTCCAGCAAACAGGTTTGCAAACGCTTTGACGATGCCGAAACTGATGATGAAGGTCAGTGTGACGCTCACGGATGTCAACGCAAACTCATCGGCAGCGATGAGCGGGAGCACCGTGCGCTCCAGCCCCAGCATCGCCCCGACAAAAGCGTTGACGATCACCAGCACCGTGAACTGCCGCCAGTTGGCAAGCAGTCCGAGTTGTAAGCTTTGCGTTTTTGTCATGCCAGCTCACCGATGCGGGCGTTCAGATTCGCCTGCCGAATGGTGGCAAATTCCGGCGGCGCGGGGGTTTGATCTTTCTGCACGAAAGCGATGAATGCTTCCCGATCCGTATGTTGCAGCGCCGGGTTGAAACGGCGTTCAAAGCCAATCGTGGAGCTAGGTTTGCCACTCATCGCCCGTCCACAGATCGAGCCAGCGAAGTGACTTGGGTAGATCTCGACGGTATCCTCCAGTGTTAGGAGTTTGCCAAACAGGCTGTCATACAACTGCCCGGCGAACAATGCGGTATTGGCATCGCCGTGCAAATCAGGTCGCCCTACATCCCCCACAAACAGAGTATCGCCAGTGAACACCAGCCAGGCTGCTTCAGTTCGCACTTTATCCCCGACGACGAGGCTGATACTGTCGGCGGAATGGCCGGGAGTATGCAGCACCCGCACGTAGTCGTTGCCGAGTTCCACCACATCGCCGTCTTTCAATCGAGTAAAGGGAAACGTGACCTGTGCCGACTCGTGCAGATAGATTGGTGCGCTGGTGGCGGCAGCAAGCAAGGCTGCGCCGGAGTGGTGATCCGCCTGCACATGCGTCTCGAAGATGGCAACTATAGGAGAGTTTGCCTGCCGCGCCACGTCCAGATAATCGGCGATGTGGTCGATGTGGGGATCTACCACCGCCAGTTTTGCTTTGCCAGTGCAGCCGAATACATACGACGCGCAGCCCGTTTGTGGGTGCAGAATTTGTCGGAAGATCATGCGGTTCTCCTAAAGGTTAGTCGGTTTCAGTCGGTAATTCGGCGAGTTTCCAATCCGGGTAGCCCTGCTGCATCCGCCGCGCCCGATAGCCATGCGACAGCAGCAGTTGTAGGGCTTCATCAGCAAAGACGCAGTACGCTCCCCGGCAGTAAGCCACGATTTCCTGATCGGGCGGCAGTTCGTGAAGACGTTGTTGAAGTTCATCAATCGGGATCGAACGCGCTCCAGCGATATGCCCCTGCGTATATTCCAGCGCCGGACGTACATCCAGAACGATCAGTCCCGGCTCACGCAGGCGAGACATGAGTTCATTGAGCGTCACTGGTTCCAGCACTTTACGCTCGGTCAGGTAGGTATCGATGATGCGCTCCACCTCGGCAAGCTGACGCTCGGCAATTTGCCGGATGAGCTGTACCAACTGGTAAACGGTAGCATCCGCCAGCCGGTAGTACACCCGCAGACCTTGTTTGCGGGCGATGATGAGATGTGCTTCTCGCAACGCCTGAAGATGTTGTGAAGCGTTGGCAATGGAGAGGGCAGCTTCGTTTGCCAATTCCTCGACGCTTCGTTCGCCCTGTGCCAGCAGGTCCACCAGTTCCAGCCGGTGTGGGTTGGCAACCGCTTTGGCAATCCGGGCAAACTGCTCATTGATCTCGGTCTTGAATGCGCGGTGATCCATCATTTATCTCAAGTATTCAATTGATTTATTGAATTATATGACAAGTAACTCTGGCCGTCAAACTGAAAAACCGATTGGCTACTGGGTAACTCTACAGACTCAAACCTGAAATCCTCGTCGGGTCAGACACCCTTACTTTGATAGGCTGAAAGTCAAGCCGGTGCGGGTGAAATCCCGTGCCAGATGACCCCACACGCTCTATGCAGCGGCGCTTTATGCGTCCCTTCGTCATGGCGCACGTCCTCCTCGCATCGGCTTAACCCGTATCCATCTGAATGAGGAGTGTCTTCCGTGAATTTGCGTACTTTCATCGAGCAGTTGTTCACCGACATCCGGGACGTGGCTCAGATCATCGCGCCGTTGGCGGCGGTGATCGGGTTCTTAGGTCTCGGGATCATGTATATGGGTTCTTCATGGCCCATCGTGGGGGATTGGAAGCGCGACAATCCCAAAGCCGCCAATCAGGTCGTCATCGGTCTGCTCTTCGTCGTCTTCGCCGCCAGCGTCACCACGCTCATTACCTTTGCATAGGGACGAGTAGACAGTAACGAGTCACGAGTTTTTCACTCGTCACCCGTTGCTCGTCCCTCGTTACTCAAGGAGCGAAGCGACGCTATGAGCGCAGAGTTCAAATCGCATGTGCTGATGCGCGATGAAAAGGGCTTCTTCGGCATCGCGTTCAAGCGGCTGATCCTGGCGGCGGTCGCGGGCGGGCTGGCGTATTCCGTCACCCGCTTCGGCGCGCCGGGCGCAGCCATCCCGCTGGGCATCGGCGTGGCACTGCTGGTGCTGGTCATGAGCGGCACACGCGGCGGCTTACCCCTCTGGCAGCGGCTCCTGCTGCGTGTGCGCGGCTCGCTGCTGCTGGCGGCGGGTCGCCATCCGGCGGGACTGCCCGCGCAGGTCGCCGGGGCGCTGGAACTGTCGGTCGAGATGATGCGACTGGAGGGTGCGGTGGTGTTCGCGCCGCCGCAGTCACAGGTCGAAGTCGATATGCGCGAGTGGGTGACGTTCGCCCGCGCGTCGGAGGTGGATGCTGATGACGGGTTGGTGTTCGTCGATGCACCCATGCAGGAGGTGGGACGATGAGCGATGTCCGCACCTTCCTGATCGAACCGTTTGACATCATGCTGCACGCGACTGAGGAAGGGGTGCAGTCGTTACAGGCGCGTTTCTCCACCTGGCTGCGGACGCTGCGCGAACCGGCACGTTTCGTCTGCTGGCAGATGCCCGCCACGCTCGACGACAAGGTGAGTACCCTCAGTCGCAAGGCGGGTGAGGTGGATGACCCGCAGCGGCGTGGTCTGCTGATGGAGTATCGCCGCCACTTCGAGCAGCTCGATGCCAGCGCCGAGTATCAACGGGCGCTCTGCGGTATGGCGATCTGGTCGGATGAGAACCCGCGTGCGCTGGCAGGCGGGATGGGATCGGCGTTTGAGACGCAGGTGGTCGAAGGCGCGTGGCCCGCCCTATTCGAGGGACGCTACGAACTGCGCGAAAGTCCCTTCTGGCATCTCGCCCCGGTTGGTCGTCCCGGCGGGCGTCCGTTCTGGGCGGTGCTGACTTCTTACGAGTTCCAGCCTGCGGGCTGGAATTTCTTCCGCCCGCTGCCGCCGCTGCTGCGGATGAACTTCCCGCTGGCGCTCTCGGTGGACATCCCCAAAACCTATGACCGCAACGCCGGGATTGACGCTATCGAGAGCATCATTCAGGCGTATGAGGTGCATCTGGCCGGGGTGCGTGGTGAGGACAGCCGCTCGGTGCAGCGCGTGGCGGACTGCCGCCGGGCGCTCTCTGAGATCAACAGCGGCGATGCGCTGCATCTGGTGCAGCTCACGCTGGCGGTCGCGGCGGATGACCTGAACACGCTCAAGGAGCGCGTTGGCACGGTTATCAACGAGACGCGGGCGTGGTTCTCGCTGCGGCAGGAGGTCGGTGAACTGCTGGCACGTTCGGTCGGCTTCTTCAGCGCCAAAACGACCAAAGCCATCAACGTGCCATCAACCACCTGGCCCGTCACCTCCCGCGAACTGGCGCTGATGCTCTCACCGCTCGGCTACCGCAAGTTGTCATCTACGGATGGCATCCTGCGCGGCGAAGCGGTCGGCGGCGCGTACCCGGTCTTCCACAACTCGTGGCGCGACAAACGGGCGACGCATGAGGTGTGGGTGGGGGTCAGCGGGTTCGGCAAGACGTTTGCGCTGAATTGCTACCTGACGCGCGAATACGCCGAGAATGGCATCCCGTTTGACCTACTCGAACCGATGGGGCATGGACGGCATGTCGCCGAGGCATTCGGACTACCCTGGTACGTCATGAGCGCCAAATCGACCAAGTTGAATCCCCAGGACGTTATGTTTCCCACCCTCATTGAGCAGGTGAGCCACGTCACCCGCATCTACGAAACGGTGCTGGGACGACCGCTCTCCGGCGCGCAGCGCGAGAACCTGGAACGTGGCTTGCTGGGCGAGGCGCTGGAAGTCGCCTATCGCGGCTTCCACGATCTTGCCCGCGTCACGCCAGAGGTCGCGCCAACCTGCGATCTGATCTGCGATGTGCTGTCGGGACTGGGCGACAAGGATGCCACCCGTGCCATCGCCAAAGACCTGGCGGACGAAATCGCCGGGCTGTGTACTGGGTCGGGTCCGTGGTCGGGCTTTCTGAATGGCACTACCAACGTCGATCTGACGCGCGGCGGGCGCAACTGGATCGGTCCGCGCGTCTTCTCGTTCCACGAGCTGGAGAGTGACCCGATCCTGCAAGCGCTGGCGTACACCCAGGTCTTGTCTGCCATCCGCCGCGACAGCCTGATCGACGAGCAGCCGCGCGTCATTGCGGTCGATGAGGTCTATCGCCTGATGCGCCATCCCTCGCTGCTGGACTTTCTGATCGAGGCGGCGAAGACCTTCCGCACACGCAGAAAAAAGCTGGTCGCGGTCGATCAGTGGAGAGCGAATTCAAGACGAGTTGTGACACATCCGTGCTAAAAGCGAACTGCTCCACCTGATATTCGGCGGTGTCACACCAGCGAGCGTTGCGATTATACGGTTTCTTCCCCGTATAGTTCTCTGGATAGCGCCCATCCCCGAATTTGTAGGCGTAACGTTCTTGCAGCGAACGCCAGGTATAGTCGGGGAATGCCCGCAAGATTTCCCACTGGTCAATGTTATTGTCAATCATGTCGCGCAGCTTCGTCAGATCGTCATCGTCCCAGAAATACCCGGTGCTTTTGTGGGTCGTACTGCGCTCGGAGATACTGCCATCGCGCCAGTGAACAGTGATCCGCTTGGTATGGCGCGTGATTTTGCTGATGTTGATATAACGGGCAAACTGTTCGAACAGGTCACGCTTTTCCTCACGCGGCACGTCGTCCCAGCGGCTGATGATGAGTTCCAGTACCGGACGGGCTTCCACCAGCGAACGCGATTGGTGTTCATTGGACTGGATGTGGTGCAGTTCGGCGTGTAAGCCTTCCAATTCATGTTCAGCCGCTTCATAACGTGCCTGCGCTCGCGCGACCATCTCCGGGTGCGTCAGTAATCCCAGACTGGCGATGATGTTGTCTTTGGTCTGCTCCGCCTGCCGGATCGCTGCCTGCACCCGCCGCACATCCGCCTGATCCACATTCTCCAGACTCGCCAGCGCTGCCTGCCACAAATTCTCGTCAATCGTGGTCGCGTGGAGACGTTCCAGCAGCATCTCGTCCACCAGCCCATCGACAATCGAGGCTTTGATGTTCCAGACATTTGAGCGGTAGGGATACTCCGCCAGTTGATACTTGTAGTGCTTCGCTTCAGTCGCCCATGAACACGTCAGCCGTCGATGAGGGTACTCTGGCAGGTCGTCGGTGTAGGCGAGATAAGCGTAGGTCGGTTTCGGTTCTTCGCGCTCGTCTTTGTTATGGCGGATCCAGGGACGATAGGGCACATACTGCGGGTTCGGCTCGCCGTAGAAATCCACTGGCGAGAGGCGGTTGTAGGCATACATGAACAGCTCGAGCGGGATGATGCCCTCGTGATTGTTGAACTGGACAATCGCGCCTTTGTGGATCCAGTGACCGATGTAGGCGACGTTTACCAGCATGTTTCGCAGCCCATCTTGCGACGGGGTTAATCCACCCGTAAAGGGTGAACGCCGCGCCAGATGATCGGTCACCTGAAACCCTTCTGGCACTGCCTCTTTCGGGATGTCAGGCAGATACGGACCGTTCCGGTCAATCTGCTTCCATGTCGCGCTGAAGTTGCCGTCGTTCTCGCGCAACAACTCAAAATAGCGCAGCATCACGTCGGCATAGAGGTCAAACCGTTTGTATTTGCGGTAATCGGGGTTCAATGCGCCATTGGGTAAGTGGCTGCGTCCATCCATCATGAAACCGGGCAGGATTTTGCGTCCCGTCCACATCCCACTGGCGTTCCGACGGTGACGCGCTGCCACCAGTCTGCCGCGTATCTGGTATTGCAGGTAATCCGCTGCCCGCTGCGCTTCCTCGCGGAACATCTTCATGTGCGACGAACCCATAATCGGATGCGCGAAGTCATAGATCATCGTCGGGGTCATCACCTGCACGTTGTTGCGCTTGCAGGCATCAATGAAGATGTTGGTTTCGATCATCGTCACATCGCGGAAGAAGCGGTCTACATCCTGTGCCGCGACCAGCCCAATCTGACCTGTTTCGATGAGGTCATACAGGGTGGACATGCCTTTGCGTTCACGGATTTTCTTCGTGCCGCTGACACCCGCGTACATGTCGATCATGAAGACGTTCTCGCGCACCCAACCCTGCCGCAGCAGATGTTCAATCATATCAACTGTTTGCAGGGTGGTAGAAATATTGCCAATCTGTCCCTCTGACGACTGGCGGTAGTACACCGCCGCAGGTCGTCCAACTGGGAGTGGCTGGAGTTTATACGGATCAATGGGCTGCTCCGGGCGTTTCAGTGTTCTGGGCATCGCTCATCCTCCTTCCAATGAAAAACGCCCTGTCCTGGGCAAGTGATGCGACAAGACAGAGCGCGTTGGGTTACAATGCTCTCAGCCCTGCACAGTGTCATCAGCACTTGCCGGGTTAGCCAGATTGGAGTGTTCCACCACTTCAGTCTGGCGCAACAACGAATTACTCTCAGTGTACTCACTTTCGCCCAGCCGCGCAACAATGCGAAGCATGGAACGATACACCGACAGCAGATTGATACCGTCATTTTCAGTATGTGGTTGTTCATCTGACAGGCGCTCAGGCTTCAATGGCTGCCTCCTGCACGATCTGGCTCTTGTGGTATCTCACTGCCTCCAGAATGAAATGCCGCGCCATAAACGAACTGGGCAGATTAAGCCGCTTCGCTAGCGCCTCGATCTCAGCGCGTTCCCTGTCCGTCAGCCGCATCGCAAAGATTTTTTTACGTGTCATCTGTCGAACAGGCAGGGTAGGGATTGTTGGTTTCTCCATCCGTCGCGTTCCTTTGTTTTACTCATGGTTTCAGCGTAGCACACCGACTCTGTGCGAACCCCGCATTTTTCCAGTTTCGGGTTAGTAATCTTGCGAAGGTGTCTGAAATATTTCGGGTCTACGCCAGAATCAAAAAGCTGATTGCTCAGTGTGTGGTACGCCCACGTTTTACCGATGCAGTCAGCTTATCAAAGTCAGGTCGTCCGACCCGTGTAAAATTGGCAAATCTGAGCGTCAAAATTGGCAGATCGCCCGTTAAAATTACGCGCCCTCGCGTTTTAGTGGAGAACCCTTAAAAATTCAGCGAGGAAAAGTCAAATCCTCAACAGGGTTCTAGGTGAGATCTTATTCTGGAGCAGCGCCAGGATCACTTCAAGTTCCACATTGGCGCTCGTCTGTAAACCGAGTGAGGACGCGATGCCGTTGGCATCCGTACTTGAACGGGATACCAGATTGATGCGGTAATCGTTCTCCCGCTCCTGTAGGGCGTAGGCATGAAAGTGCATCGCATGACCCAGCCTGGCATCCTGAATATGACCGAAGTTGAACTCACTTCGCATATAATCCAGCAGCCCATCCTGGAGAACAAGAACCAGATGCTTACTCAAACCCTCGAAAGTCTCAACCTTATGATGCAGTTGAACCAGTGTGGTTTTTGCCGTCATCTTCCAGTTGACACCATAGGGGCTTTTCGAGTCGGTTCCCTCTTCAACAGCAATTCCCACTGAGTCAAGGAACCTCTGGCGCGACGGCCACAGCGTCCCGGTTGTATCCAACGCTTGTAGTTCTATTCCTACGAAATCAACGACTTTTCCATCCTGGACTGAAACGAGAAAGTAATCAACGCTGCCGCCGGGAATCTCAATCTCCGCAACACGGTGAAGCTCGTTACCTGGCTCATGGAGCGTCAGCAGGTGGAGACAGTCCAGAAAGACCTGCCCCCGTTCCAGGAAGCGATAGGGGCAGATAATCAAGTCTCTTGTTTGTTTTGCGCCGTGTTTGACCGAACATGTCCCTATCGAGATTTCGGGCTGGCTCTTACGAACTTTGATACATTTTCGATCCAGATAGGCGCACTGCTGCGATACAACCCGTTCGCCCCAATCGATATCATCCCGCAGCGTCGAGGCAGTGAAAAGTTCAGTGATGGGCGTGTTCATAACAGAAAATTACACCTCTGTTTGGCATAAGTAATGTATTGCTCCGATAAATCAATGCCAACGGATTTACGTCCGAGCTGCATAGCGACGAGGTTAGTCGTCCCTGTGCCACAGAAGGGGTCAAGAGCAATTCCCCCGGCTGGACAGGTTGCCAGCAGCGGAATGCGACATAAATCTTCAGGATAAGCCGCATAGTGTCCATTTCGATGGGTCGTATCTTCGGGGATAATGTCCCATACATCACTCGGCTTGCTCCCGTCGGGATGATATTGCAGGAAATAAAAACCCTTCTGAACTAACTCCTTCGCTCTGCCTGATACCTTCTCTGAGTCCGAATGAGTCGTGCGTTGTTGTTTGCGAATGACCATCCGAAAATCTGAAATTTCGCCGCGTCCTATCCGTTGAAGCATTTCATCGAGTGCCTGAAAAGCGGCTTGCTTTTCCGTCTCGTTGAGCGAGGTTGACAGTTCGATCTGCCGTTTGTAGCGCACTCCTGTCACACCGGTAGCGGACACGACTGCTCCGTTCTTAACGCGGGACTCTCTCGGTTTTGAGCGGATTGCGCCAATATCGTAGTAAAAACCCTGGCTCTGCTTTACAAAGTGGAACACATATTCGTGCGTATTACGGAGTTTGTCTTTGGCGTTATCCGGCCCCTTGAGTTTGTTCCAAACCACGTCATTCCGCAGCAGCCAACCCTGCTCATCCATCAGCGCTAAGGCAATCCGCCAGGGAATGCCTACTAAGCCTTTGTCCTGGTAGGTATCCCCCATATTGAGCCAAAAAGAGCCGGTTCGCTTCAACACCCGTTTGACCTGCGCGAAAATCGTCAGGAGATGGTGCTTGTATTCCTTAAAATCCGTTTCAAGCCCAATGCCGCCATTTTCATACTCGCGCTTATTCCAGTAGGGCGGACTGGTCATGCAGAAATCAATGGAGTTATCCGGCAGTTCGCACAGAATCGACAGTGCATCACCGCATAAAAACAGTGGTCTATAATCAGGGGATGATAGGTAAGTTTCAAGCTCAACGAGCTTTTGTTTCACTTCATAGGTCATGTCAAATACTTCTGCTTCTCATAAATACAGCTTCATTATACGAGGGCGGGAGATATCTTGCACAGGTGGGCTAGATGACAGTATCGCAAAAAAATAGTTGGCTGGCGATTGCTCACCAGCCGGAGAAACGAAAACGGCTGCTCCTGTCATGCGGAACAGCCGTAGGCTTTCATCAGCGCTTTGTGTGCTTTCGCTCGATACTGATTGTTGTTGGGCCATGGACATTTGAGCCGCGCCTCCGTCGGGTGCTGTTCCTCCAGCAGCGAACGGATGGCGTAGACCATGCGCGGGTTGTTCTGGTATTTCTCCAGCACCAGCAGCGCCGGTTGCTGGTGTCCGCGCTTGAATTTGTCGATCCAGCGCAATCCCGGACGGTACAGTTCACCAAATGCCTCCTGCACATCCTTGCGAACGGTGCTGGCGTAATCGTCCAGCAGATAGTGATGATTGATTCCCGCGATGAGCGCCGCGTCCTCCAGCTTGACCTGGGTCGTTACGTAGTACAGCGCGATCAGGTAGCGGAAACGATGCGGTTCTGGCTGCGCTTCATATTTAGCGACTAACTGTGCGAAGATTCGTTCGATGTCCATTCGCATATCGGCAGCAGTTGCCCATGCCGCCCAGACCTCGCTGCGATTCGCCTCCAACCCCGTAATCATCCACTCGTCGGGATGATCTTCGGTGATTGTACCTGCCAGCGCGTCCAGGCTGAGATGGCGATCATGCCGCCGCCAGTAATTCGTGCCGCAGTTCGCTTCCACGATCCGTGCGACGGCGTACTTATCCGCCTGAGCGAACATCTGCGTATCTTTTGCCAGCCGCTCCCAGACGATCATAAAGCCGCGCTGAAGCGCATCCGGGAAATCCTGATACGCGATGCCGTGCTTGCGGATCAGCGTCGCGGCCAGCGGTGTGCAGTCGTCCATGATCTCGGCAAAAGTGCGCTTGCCTGCCCAGCCTGTCGGATAGGTCGCAATGCGTGGAAAAGGGTGAATTTGACTGCGGATGTGATTGTTCATGAGGCTCCTCCTCACAGGGCTGGAGTCCGTCCAGCGCGGGCGAGCACAACGCTCACCACGCCGGGGACAGCGCAGGGAAGGAGCCTGTCAAACGAAAAAGCCGCCCAGACTGGACGGCTTATTGATATGTCTATGGATGGGGCGGCTTTTTAGGCAGGTAGTTCGGTGGTCACGTCCCGAAGGGATGGGGGCAGCGTACTGCCTGCCGGTGTTTGATAGGAAGGCTCACGCGCTGTACGATCGCCGCGTCGGCGGTGTGCGAGAGAAAACTTTAGGACTTAAAGTTGGGTGTTTCAATAGGGATTTGAATTCAGGCAGGACAATATCTCTTTGCAATAGGCTTCGGCTGTTAGTCGCTCATGTTCTTGAAGAACGAAATCACGATTATGTGCAAGCGGATTGCGGATGCGTGATAGAAATTGTCTTCGCGCTTCCCAATAGTTTTTATCTCTCCCTAATACTGAAGAAAACAGATTCCAATCGCTGAAAATAATCTCAAATAGATCGCTCGGATATGTGAAATCAATTAGATTACTTGAAGCACGCACACCAAAAGAGCGCTGTTCTTTGATTTGTGCTTCACGGCATTTATCAAATAGCGTTTTTAGCTTTGGTTTTTCGCGTTCGAGTTCGATCACCCAATCTTTGAGCGCATATTTTTGTGTCATCTTTTTAGTTATAAGCTCTCGGATTGCTATTTCAGTTTGCTTCCAGACAGGCCACAACTCCGAATCACGCTCAATCAACCTCAAATAGCTTTGAAAATGAGTTGAAAAGGTTTGATATGAGCCATCATGGGCTATCTTCAACAAACCATATCTCAAAAAGTCATCAACGTCAGCCTGTGTAACATCCACGGCTGGACCAAAAAGCGTTTGAAGCAACTTGATCAAGCGTCCATCCTCATTTAGAAGTTTCGTCATTCGATCATATTGGGTTAGAAAGGAAGGGGAAAGTTCAACCATCAGCTTATCAATTTCAATATCTTTACCAAGTAACCAATCGGCAACAATGCGGTAGCCAAGACTTGTCAGAAGATAGGGATGTCCACCACAGTAGCCTTCGATCTGTTCGCACATGGCAGAAGTTACCTGAAGCTGAGTTTTACCCATCACAGAATAGAACTCCTGCATATCCTCTGCGTCAAAGACACCTAAATACTCTTTGGAAAAGATGCCATCGAACGTTGAAATCGAATGTGTCTGTTCTTCAATTTCCCGAATAGTCCGCCTTGAGGTAGTAATGAAGGTAACGCGACCCTCCGGATCGTCATAGGATAGAGATCGTAATTGTTGAAATCCAGACACACTATCTTTGAAAAGTAGTCTTGCATGATCGAATTCATCGAGAATAAATATGATCCAAGTCCCAGATTGTCTGACTTTTTTGAAATACCTCTGAATATATTCAAAAGTTTCTGCCCAGGTGAATGATGCTTCTGCTACCTGACTCCGAACTCTGCCAATGGTATCGTTCAATAACCCAAGTTCTTCGAGTTCCATGTGAGTAAGGCTAACAAGCGACCTGAAAAAATCTGTTTGATTATCATACTTTGCAATGTTAACCCAGATCGGAATACGTCCACGTTTAAGTAATTCATCCCGACGTTCCATTATGCCAATATATGCCAAACTGCTCTTTCCGATCCGATGGTCACCAATAATCGCAAGATTGCCTGGTTCGAATGCGCTTACAATGCGATCTGTTATTGATTGTAACGCATGTGTACGTCCGATGAACCGATGACCACGAATAATATGACCGTAACTATCAAATGGGTTGTGTATGACTGATTCCATAGCCGTGTTTTATCCTTGATGAACAACCAACCACTCTTTGAATAGTCCGACTGTAATTCGATAGTAATTGTCACGTTCCCTCTCAAGAACGCGCCGTCTCACCAAATCTTCCAGAATGTCGTCAATGGGGATTTTTGTTTCACATGCGATACTGGAGCGGCTGCAAGGTCCAGTTCTGCTGTTAACGGCAATGGCGGTAAGCACTGCGATGATATCGGCATCGTGAATAGCATCTGGTGATGTATCGCCAGAGTTAATCAAGTTATCGAACTTATCCCTACCGAGTGAGCTTGCTCCTGTAATCAACTCAGCTTTAATCTGTTCGACATCAGCATCTGTTACCAGGCGCACCCGCTTGCGGTTCATGTATTGAACCAGGCGATTGCAGATAATCTGAATATAAAATGGGCTACCTGCCGTTAGATCTAGAATGCGTTCGATTGCTTTTTCACGATAACGGCTATTTCCATCTTCCAGACGGATTGGCTCCTCTATGAGACGGATAGCGTCTTCATTCCGTAGATAGCTTACTTGCTCGTCTTGTGTTGTGCCAAACTCATTTGGAAACCGTTCTTTGAACTTGGGCATAACATCCTGACCAACAAGTACAGCATTAAAGAAGTTATTTTGGAGTAGTGCCTTCCAGTTTATCATAAACTCTGATGGCAAATTACCTTTGTTAATTTGGTCGAATACGTATGAAAACTCGTCAATCAAAACAACAGGCCTTACATCCTTCCATTTTGCCGAACGCATTGATTGGCGCTTAAAATCTCCAAAGAGATCGACAAAATACATCAAAGGGCTTGGATGATTGTAAAACTCTATATCTTTAGGTAGTTCAAGATTCAGTTGCGGATAGCCTGTATCAATCCGATCCTCTATAGCGTTTCTTAGTTTTCTTAAGATGCTCCAAAGAATCTGGTATAGGACCGGCACCCGAGAATTCTCATCGATAGCTGAAGCAATGTTTCCAACATCAAGCGTTAGTACATTACCAGTTTCAACCTCTTTAGTGAGGTGATATAAAATAGATGATTTTCCAGCACGTTTTTGACCGTAGATTACAACACATTTACTCTGTGAATAAGAGCCTTTGATGGCGGTAGCAACCCTTGAGATAAGCTCTCCGCGGCCATAGAACATGTGTGGATTACCAACAATCCCACCCTCAGCATACTCTGCGTATGGATTATGAATCTCGGCAAACTCATCTTTGGAGTACAAAAGAATAGGGAAGCTATTGACTTTCGTGGGTCCAGGATCTCCAGAGCGTGTTGTATATTGAGCGTATATCGGCAGAGAGAAGGTTTCGGATTCTTGTGCCTTTGGGGTGACTTTGATCGGAACACGTAGAATCTTTTGCTCACCACCCCTCAAAGATCCATCTAATTTGACGCTCTGTTGAACAACTTGAAATAGTTCACGATCTTCTTGTACGATGAGTTCAAGGTTTTCGGCTGGACTGCACCCTCGTCGATTTTCTATAACTACCTGTATCTCAATATGCTCTTGTCGATCAGGAGTAAATGACTCTAAAGGAACTCGAAGGCTTAACTGAGGTGTTGAGCTTTGGTACAGATTCTCTTGCCATATAGCAACTTTTTTCAGAGTTGTCTTTATAAGAGGCACAATTTCCTCTATAGACAATTTCGTTGGGTTGCTTTCAATTTCATCGACGAGTTCTTCTGATACAAGTTTGATGTTCAGGCACAATCTATCTTGGTCATCGAACGTGTCCTGTTTACAAAGATCGAGCAAGAGGTTGAGTATTCGTAATAATTGTCTAAACCTCTCTTGATCTAGATCAAGAATCAGATGCTCCGCCTTTGATTTTAGTTGTTCGATGCTGCTTTCCAGTGACGCTGTTTTAATTTCAAATTCACCGATAATGCGAAGTGTGCTTGCTACCACTCGATAATCGTCGAGAAGTTTTCTACGCACTTCTTTCCAAGACTCGATGAAGTCGTCAAGCCTATCAAGTCTTCGCACGTTTTGAATCTTTATTTCTAGATAAGATCTTAGCTGAGCTTGGAAAGTGGATTTTGCTTGGATTTGCTTATGCACAGATCGCAAAACTCTTTCCATGGCGTATCTGCTTCGAAGAGTCAAGTACGCTAACATATCTAAAGCTCTGGGCAATTGTGGATGTATCTGGAATAAGTTGAGAATCATATCATCCAATGTATTGAATGATAACTCAGGTGAACGTGGGATGTGAGCAGCACCCAGAATTGATGCCACATATCTGACCGTGCCATTTACTGCATCTTGAAGATCATTACCTTTTTCAGTTGTTTGAACAACATCATAGACTGCAAGTGCCTCACAGTACATCTCTTGAATCGCATTGAGATGCCTACCTTCGCTAAGGAAGCTATCTCCTGTAGAAGCGAAACTGCGGGTGAGGTGACGATAAAACTGTGCTGATGGGGCATTATCATCCTTAAGCAGATATATTTTGGAAGCAGACAGGTAGAACGCTGCTCGTTCTCTAGGACGAGCAGTTCTTAGCTCAGATGCTAATTTTTCAAGTGCCTGAATATCTGATTCGGCATAAGAAATGTCGTAGTGTCCCTCCCGTAAATGGTCTGCACGAACTCCCTGAAATGTACATCTGTCCAAGAAAAACTCAGCCAATTCGCTGACGGCCCTGGCTGAAATTGATTGCACAGTTTCAATTTGAATTAATGCAGAACGTCCAGTGACCCGTGTTTGTTGTACAACCTTCAGTAATTCAGCCGCCTTGTCATCCAAGGTGACATCTAGTATCTGATTTAACAGTTTTTCGGCTTCATCCAGCTTATCCTGATTCAAAAAGCATACTGCAAGATTTCTGCGTGTAATTTGATTATATGGTTGTAGCCGAAGAACCTCACGAAACTGCTTTTCAGCCTGTGGATAGTTACCCTGCCGTAGGTAGCAATTGCCTATTTGAGCAAGGAAATGTGATTTCTTGTCGGTCGTTTTTGCAGCAGCAAACTGCTTACTTAAAAGCTCAATCGCATTATCATACTGTTCAGCCCGTTGATAGAAACCGACCAATAAATTGTCAACGGACTGCGGATCGTTAACTTTGGCTCGGTATTGATTAAGCACTTTGATAGCATCTTCAGGCCGACCAACCTGTACATAAACGGCTGCTAAATCTTTGACAGCGCTCTCAAGATTATCCCCTTCCTTGATTGCGCGTTGAAATAACTCAATCGCTCGTTCTAAATCTTTCTCAATTAACTGAACCCGCTTTGCTTTTGCGTATGGGTTTGTCCCCCGGGGAGCACTCGTATTTTGTGCATAGGATCGCCACATCTCATGTAGTTCTCGGGCGTTGGGGTAATCTGGCTCAATATTCAGAACTTTTTTTATTTGAGCAATAGCTTTGGGATAATCAGCGTTAAAGGCATATTCTTGAGCGAGTTGGAAGAGTTGGTTAACGCTGCGTGCTAACGAGACCGCAACGGCAACCGGGCCTTTGGGACCATCTGTGTGTTCGAAAGTCACATCAAAGTTTACATTTCCGCTACGAAGTTGCTCAATTAGCTTCTCATCGGTTATTGCTGTTCGGTGAAAGAAATAGCGGGTGCCATTCTCACCACGAAGAAAACCAAAACTTCGCTCAGGACGATAATCTGTGATTCGCCCCTTCTTTAACTGCGTTATAGGTTCTATTTTCGCAGGGGGCTGTTTTATTGTGGGCTGAACAACCTTTTCAATCACTGTCTGATAAGCTGTGGTATGGGATGATGTGAATAATATCTCGATATCCTCTAATCCCCATGATTCATTAGTTGCTGCATTTCGAATAAGCTTAAGTGCATCTTCATCCCGAGAGCTTTGTAGAAGCAGATAAGCTATTGAATTCAAAAACAGTTCAGCATTTTCTGGTGATACGGTGGTTAGGCGTTCTTTAACTAGTTTTACTACCTGATTTTGTACGTTCAATTCGGCAGAAAGATTGATGTACCAATACCATTCCAACATTTGCACCGCGGGTTCAGTACTCAAAAACGCATGATGCAGGGCCAAATGGGCAAGTTCTAACATTTCTTTTTTGAGGGCAACTGAGGCGAGATTTCGCCAGTCTAGCGGGTCTCTGGAAATAAGTGATAGCTCTTCGTACAGCTTTGCACTTTCAGAAATGTTTCCAGATAAGTAATCTAGAAAAGCTATCTGACGTTTGACCGCCAATGATCTGGGGAAACGGGCTTCTATAGTCTTTAGTTGTGCAATAACTGGCTGAATTCGTCCGAATTTTTTACTCAGTTCGTTCATTTTGGTCGCATATTCGTATTTGCTCTTGGCACTATTCCAGATGTTGGCAGTACCAGATTTTTGCCAGCTACGCAGTTCTTCGTCCGTTATTTCGAAGTTCGCTGAAATAGGTTCAAGCGCCTTTAGTGCATCTATGTGGGCATCAAACTTAATTCGTATTTCTGTGAGTATTTGCAGTAGTTCGCGACTGTTATCATCGTTGGCATTGGTGCTGGTCGATGTTTCTTGGATTGTAGAAAGATTATTCGAGGCTGGTTGAGTTGTCTCCTGTTTTAAGGGATCAAACGATATAACTTTCCATGATCCAATGGTATCGATTAATATAGTGGTAACACCGTCATTCTGTTCCACTGCAACATGATCACGGCTCATTTCAACAAGTGTACCAGCAACCTCTTGACCGGTCTTTAGGGTAAAGACCACTGTACAACCTAGGGGAACCTGCTTCTGGATTAGTTGTGGAATTGTCATGTGGCGGTTCTCAAAATGGAATAGATAACAAGATTTGGCATTGCAAGAAAGGGTTACACCTTCATATCATCGTTATATGAGTTTTTGAGCATACAAAAACGAATGTCTTGAATCTTTCAATACTCTGGATACATGCACAAATTCCCTTACATCATGTGCCTTATTATAATATACCTCACTTTCAGAGGAATAGGCTGCGGGAAGAAGCAGGGAACTTTTCTCGATCCTTGCAGAATTCACAGCTTTCACACCCCTTGTTTTGTCGCTTTGTATCCAGTCTGAACAGGGGTATGAATTTTTCGAAATTCAGCAGCAATGACCTTCACAACCTGTGAACCCTGTGAAGTTGTGAAGTCCCGCAATCAAAAGAGCCTGTGTTCACAGGTTTCACAACCTTCACAGGCTCTCTCTCGCTGCTATGCGATGCAGATTGCGTTAGCAGTCCTCGCCTTCACAGGTTTCACAACTCTCACAGCCCAGAATCTCGGAGTTCAAGCGCCACAAGCGCACCACGCTGCCGCGCACGCTCTTCTGCACGCTCAGGTTGGTCTTGCCAGGGATCAGCAGCCCATCCTCTCTCAACTGCATCCCGATGGCTGTCGCGCTGAACTTCAACGGCTGGACGCGGTTCACCTCGCGCAGAGTCACATCCGGCAAGAGATAGACGAAGCTTTCATCCCGGTAGCCCACCACAGTCGTTCCCGGCGGATATTCGCGAGGATTACGCATATCATCGTCAATTACAGCCTGCCCGCTGCCGATCAACTGCCCCAGCACGTTGAGGAAATGCTCGCTCGCCCGTTCCTGGCGCAGTGTGCGGACGCTTTCGACGATCACATCCTGCCACGCGGGCAGTAGATAGTCTTCATCCATCTCGAACAGGAAGCGGGAAAGCATCTGGTAGACCGTCACCAGCACCGCCCAGTTCTGGATGACACGCCCGGTGTTGGACTGCCCGCCAACCTCAGCAGCGAGTTTCTCACGGTAGCCGCGCATGTTGCTGCTGAAGCGGTTAGCGATGTCGGTTCTCAGATCACCCTGCTCAAGCTGCTTCGCTATCCATGAGGCAAAATGGGCGGTGAAACCGGGCAGATTATCCCGCAACCCTTCGGCATGGACGAGCGCCTGCCCATCCGGATCACGCTTCTCCCAGGGTGGGATTTCCAGCACCAGCATTCGCGCCACTACCGACATCTCGCCCTCAATGGTGGTTTCCCCGGTTGAGAGGATCAGCCCACGACAGGGTTTTTCGTGCCGGACTTTGGCTTCACGGGTCAAGCGTCCACGCCCCATGCCACGCGAGTAACTTTGCAAAAAGCGCGTGAAGGTCTTTTCGTCGGCATAGATGCTCTTATAATCGTCCACCCAGAACAGGCTGTCTGCCAGTGGATAACCGAGCGTCTCAACCGTGTTGATGGTATCACCCCACTGCGCGGGTGGCGTATCACGGCTGAATTGCCCGTAGAAGCTGCTCAGTAGGGACGCAATCTCGGATTTACCGCTACCCGACGTGCCGACCAGATGCACCGCCGGACGGGTCGCAGTCGTCGGGAAGAAACGCTGAAGAACGGGCAGCAGCGCAAACGCAATCAGGCAGGATGCTAACTGCGGTGGCAGCACCTTCGTCACTGCATCAAACGCCGCGAGGCTTTCGTTCCATCCTGTCGCCTGTAAGCCGTAGTCGCGCAAACGGTGGTCGAGTTCAACCGACGGTGGTTCGCTCAGTTTGCCTTTCGCTGTGATGCAGTCCTGCGGCGAAACATACACCCATCTGCCATCCAGTTCCATCCAGCCCATGAAATTGTAGTGACGGTGGGTCGGAAACTCCCCGGATAGCTGCACTATCGCAGGTACAAGGTGCTTCGACATCCCTGCTCGGACGACATACTGCGAACCAGCGTTCGCGCCGATGAAACGCCTGAGTGCGACATCATCCACAAAGACATCACCGGGCACATCGAGCTTTTTCACGAAGTCACCGCGTCGGAGTTCCAGCGCGGTGGTGTGCGCCTCTTTGCCATCATCATCCACCTGACAGGTTTGATACAGCGCGGTGGCAGTCCAATCCACGACAGTTTTCTCCAGCGCCCCGCGATAGGTTTCCTTGCGATAGATGATCTTTCCGTCACGCAGCAGATAATTTTCGGTATCAAGGTATTCCTGTTCCCGCTGCTGGAAGCTGGCACGCTTCTTTTCCTTATAGAGACGGTCAATGTCCCCAATTTTCAAACCGTCGCCACATACGGCTTTGAGGCGCTGGCGTTCTTCCGCCCATTCCACCGGATTGAGATGGATACAGGCTTCGACAGCGGCGACGATCTGAGCGGTTGTCGGGCGCTCCGTCTTTTGCTCAACCGTAAATTGACTCACCAGTTGGCTGACCTGCTGACGCGCCTGCTCTCGCGGTGCCGGGATAGGATCACGCGCCGGTCGGCTGTAGGCACTCTGGATGGTCGCTAGCGCCTCGCGCTCACTGCTGCCATTGGCAAGGTGAGGCGGGATGAGTTCACGTTCAGCGTCGGGTTGGCTGTAACCCGCATCGCGCAGCTGGCAGGCTGCCGCGAACAGTTCGGTGTTTCGGCTGCCCTCGGTCGCGCCGGATGCCAGATAAGACTCCGTGCGCGGTGGAAGTAAGTGATGTCCGTTCCCGTTCAGTGTGACGACGTTTAGGCTACCAATTCGCTCAACCTGCGGCTGACTTTCCAACCAGGCGAACGTATGGAGGGGATAACGCTGTTCGGGGTGGCTCTCGACCGCAGTGACCAGCACACCTCCTCTTTCAGGCTTGGTATTGACTGAGTCTGGCAACCTCATGATCCCCGCGACGGTTTTCACGTATTCGGGATCGCCGCCTAATGCCGCAAACAATCCACGCAGAATGCCAGCGATTCTCTGCCGACCATCATCACTCTGAAGCTGGAACGGCTCATCCAGCAGCCAATACCCATGCCAACCGCCGCCGCTGTCGAGGATGAAGGATGGTGCGGGGTCGAAGTCTCTAAGCTTCATTAGGTTCTGTTCGCGCTGGTGGGCATCGCCTTCACAGTCGATATCGATCCACAATGCGGGAACGAGCGCAGCGGCTTCCGCTTTACCCTGTTTTCCATTACGCAAACAGGGTGCGAAGTAAACGCCATACCCCTCGCGGTTGAGTGCCTCAGCCTGCTTAAGTGCAGAGGATAGTTCGCGCTTGTTCCCCATATTTCCCCAGAGCGAACGCACCTCTCCGGTGGTCGGGTGAATGCAGCGCAGTTCGAGGTAGAGGTTGTCGGGGCTGCCTTTGTAGAGCGCGTTCAGGAAATCGCGTCTTCCGGCACCTGGCGCATCGAATGTGTCCGTCTTGTTCACAACGTCGTTTTGTGTCATACTCATCGTATTCCTTTAGATGGTACACAGGGGTTTGGAGCGCACACGTTTGGCGACGAGAGGCGCTCTTCTCCCCTGTGTGCTTTCTCGGCTAAAGTTCAAAATCGGGCAATACATCCCGTGTTGGCTGCCCATATCCCCCTATTTCCTCGATCAATGTAGTGCGTTGTTCAGCATTCATCCCATTCAGCAATCCTGCCAGTTCCTTGAGTTTGTCCATGTCACCGTTCATTTCTTGTGCCAGCACCCGTGCGAAAAAGGCTGCCTGTTCATGAGGTAGCCCTGCCGCCAGCGGACGGAATTCCAACCGCAGTGCATCCGGGTCATTTTCCGTTGGCGCTGGATAGTGACGATAAAATCCGATGGCGGTTTGCTGCTCATCCGTCCGCCGTGTGCCACACCAGACATCCCAGCTTGCGCCTTGGTCGTCAAGCATCACCCCATGCGGTCCATCCGCGACAATCTGGCGCTCCTGCTCACGTGTGTTAGCCAGTTCGTCATAACGCTGTTCCCAGTCGGGACCAACGTAGTGTTCCATCTGCGCGATCATCGTGCGCTCGGTGACATCATGCAGCATCTCGATGTGATTCACCTTGCGGTTACGGCTGAAGAACAGCGGCACCCGCTGCCCGTGTTCCTCGTCATATACCGTTCCCGGTAAGACAATGTGGGTGTGCGGGTCGTGCAAGCCCGGTGCTTGGGGGTCATCCGTTAATCTGTGATGCAGCACATAGCTCATCTCGACTCCTGTATCGATCCCCCGCGCCTCAAAAAAATCGTCAACCACGCTTTCCGTCAATTCACGGACAAACTGCTCACGATCCTCCGGCGCGACCATCGCTATCAGGTCGGGGTTCGGGTTCATGACCAGCGAGAAGGTCAGCACATACTCACTCTTGAGTTCGTCGCAGCGCTGCGCGATTTCGGCTACCGAACCACCCATACCATGATCGACCCAGCGTTCCCGTCCGGCGACATGCCGCGCCGCCTCATCCCGGCTCTCCCGATAGGTCAGATACCGCAGCAGATTCTTCGACTGCTTCGCGCCGTCGGCGGACGGTTTCTTGTACTGTACATTGGCAACACACATCTGCTTGCTGTCCATTTACCCCTCACGTTTGCGTGTCACCCGTTCAATGAATCCTTGCAGCAGCGTGGTCAGTGCCTCGACCTTCGTATCCAGTGCGTCCACTTTCGTTTCGACACCTTTGGCGATGGCCCGGCGCGAACCCGGCAGGTCTTCCTGCGCTGCCAGATACAGGTTGACTGCATCGCGCAGCAGGTCATTCTTGCTGACAAAGTTTCCGACACGGCTGCGGACGTTCCGCAGTTCTTCGAGCCGTCGCATTTGGTCGGGAGTCAGATTGAGGGTCATGCGTTCGCTGTAAGTATTGACTTTCTTATTCATTTATCTGTTCCTTCCTTTGTATAAGTATCCAGCACCACCTGACGAAATTTCCCGGTTGGACGGAATCGTACATACACCCGTTTGAGGGTGCGCCGTCCCACCGCGCCGCCGCTGCGAACGGTCTGTACCTCGACCAGCAACTTGCCGAGATCGGCAACCGTGACTGTCTGACCGGGTTGTGCCAGTTCCGCCAGCCATAGTTCCGCCATCACTTCCAGCACCTCCGCCACGTCGCGCCGTTTCAGGCGCGGCAGCCGTTTGCTGATTTCGGTGATTGTCTGACGATGATTCATCGTGCTTCTTCTCCCTCTTTTGCTACGAAAATCGGCTGAACGGAGGTGATGCAGATTTGGAACGCATCCCGGTCACGGGTGCGTTCGGTGGGCGCGGCAAACCGCGTCCACCAGTGCGGCGGAACTCCTGCACCGCCGCACTCATGCAGGGGCGACTGCCGCTGCATCAGCCCCCACGGCGCATGAGTGGCGAGCGGATTTAGCTCGCTGGCGACGGGAAGATGGTCAATTTGGACACAGACTCTC
>JANRJX010000127.1:0-4617 GCA_033763755.1 Chloroflexota bacterium | reverse complement strand
TTCAATGAAATCTTCAGGCAGTGGTTCAATGTGGCAGGAATAAGACTCTTGCCGTGAGGAAACACCTTGTCCGGCGAGGAGCGAAAACGTCGATCTGAAGGGGTCTGCTGATTTCTGGCTCATGATTGTCTCTCCTGTAGTTGTGTTACACAGACACTATGCACAAGATTGACAATTCTTCTACAAATACGTTATCTCATAGTCCACAACCTCACGTGGCACGAGCGTCGGGAACAAGCCGACGATAGCGCGCGGCTCGCCGCTGACTGTCGCCCCGCTGACACTCATCCCTGCTGGCCCGCTCAAGCCATTCGCCATCACGCGGCGCACAGCGGTTTTGAGCATCTCCGGCTGCTCGGCGCTGAAGACGACGCGCACCACGACTTCCAGCGGGTCGGGCGGCAGCGGGGCCGCGGCAAACAGACTGTTGATGCCCGGATAGTCGTAATGCACGCACGTCAGCGGCACATCTGCCCACGCCGCCGCGATCATCGCCTGTAACTGCGCCACCTTGTCCCAGGCGCGCGGGGCAGACACGGTGAAGATCAGTTCGCGCATCCAGCCTTCCAGCCGCGCCAGATTAAGCTTGAGCCTATCCGGTCGCGCTCGCCCTGTTACACCTGTGACGCGTACACGATTATCACCGTCGTCGCTCAGCCGCAGCGTCGTGAAGTCGGCGGTCACATCGGGCGTCAGGTAGTGGGCGGGATCGTGGATTTCGTAGAGCAGCTGCTCTTTAACCGTTTCGAGCGTGACCATGCCCGGCGTGTCCGGCGTTTTGGTGATGACGAACGTGCCGTCCGCCTCGACTTCGGCAATTGGATAGCCCAGATTCGCCAGCGCTGCCGGTTCGATGCGGTCGAGCAGCGCCAGGCTGTTGCCGCCGACAACCTGCCCGGTACATTCGAGCAGATGCCCGCAAACGATGCCCGCCGCCAGCCTGTCCCAATCGTCCCACGCCCAACCGTAATGGGCGATCAGCGGTGCGAGATACAGACACGGGTCGGCGACGCGCCCGGTGATGACGATGTGCGCGCCTGCCTGTAACGCTTCGACAATCGGCGCAGCGCCGAGATAGACGTTGGCAGTGACGAATGTCTGATTCGTCTCGTCCGCCAGCCGCGCGCCGCTTTCGAGATGGCGCAGGTCGTGCGCCGCCTGCAAGTCCGGCAGCCGCGCCAGCACATCATCACCGCTGACGGCGGCAATCTTGACACCATCCAGTCCGAGCTTTGCAGCCGTTTCGCGCACCAGTTGCGCCGCGCCGTGCGGGTTCAGCCCGCCGCCGTTAGTGATGATCGGGATGCCGCGCGCGAACGCCGCTGGCAGGATTTTCTGCGCAATAATGCCGATGTCAAAGGTGTAGCCTTTGGCGGGGTTGGCGAGGCGGTCTTTTTGCAGGATCGCCATCGTCAGTTCCGAGAGCGCCTCGAAGCAGACAACATCGACATGCCCGCCAACGATCATCGGCAGTGCGCGCGTGACATCATCGCCATAAAATCCCTGTGCAGAGCCGATTCGGTAGGGCATGGCACAATCTCCTCTTGCCAACACCCTGATTATAGCGCTTTCGCTAATCGAACGCTGATTCGATAAAATTCGCGCTATGATCGTAAGCAACGGGTTTTTCTTTCAGGAAGGCATTTCATACTATGGCTTATCAGATACGTAAAGCCGCCGTGATTGGCAGCGGCACGATGGGCGGCGGCATCGCAGCACTGCTGGCAGGCGTCGGCATTGACACGATCCTGCTCGACATCCCCGCGCGCGACACGCAGCCCGGCGACGCGCCCGCAAAGCGCAACGCGGTCGTCAACGACGGCGTGAAGAAGCTGCAAGCACTGCGCCCGCCGCAAGTGCTGGCGAACAGCGATCTCGAACGCATCCGCACAGGCAACATTGACGACCATCTCGACTGGCTGGCAGACGCCGACTGGGTGATCGAAGTCGTGGTTGAACGGCTCGACATCAAGCAAAGCCTGATGGCGAAGCTGGCGGAAGTTGTGCGCCCGGACACCATTGTCAGCAGCAACACCTCCGGCTTGCCCATCCGCGCGATTGCCGAACATCTCGGCGACGAGTTCACGCGCCGCTTTTTAGGCACGCACTTCTTCAATCCGCCCCGCTACCTGCATCTGCTCGAAGTTATCCCGCACGACAACACCGATCCGGCGCTGGTCGAGTTCCTGGTCGATTTCGGGCGGCGGCGGCTGGGCAAGGGCGTCGTGCTGTGCAAGGACAAGCCGAACTTCATCGGCAACCGCTTCATGACCATGACCGGTATGCAGATCGTCAACTACGCGCTCGACGAGGGTTTCACCGTCGATGAAGTCGATGCGCTGACGGGTCCACTCATCGGTCGCCCCAAGACGGCGACGTTCCGCCTGAACGATCTCGTCGGCATTGACGTGGCGGTCGGCGTGGCGCGCAATCTCTACCCCGCCATCCCCGATGATCCGGCGCGCACGGTGCTGGAACACGCAGGCACGACAGCGCTGTTCGACCGCATCATGGCGAACAAGTGGCTGGGCAACAAGACCGGGCAGGGTTTTTACAAGATGGTCAAGGGCGCGGACGGCGAGAAGGAGTTCTGGTCGCTCAACTTGCAGTCATTCGAGTACGAAGCACCGACCAAGCCGCGCTTTGACAGCGTCGGCAAGCATCGCAAAGTCGAAGACACGGGCGAACGCATCCGCCTGCTCATCAACGAAGACGACCGCGCTGGCAAGCTGCTGTTCCATCATCACGCCTTCTATCTGGCGTATGCCTCGCAGCGCGTGCCGGAAATCACCGACAGCATCGTCAATGTCGATAACGCGCAGAAATGGGGCTTCTCGCACGAGATGGGTCCGTTCGAGGTTTGGGACGCGATTGGTGTTGATACGAGCGTGCCACGCTTTGAGGTGGCGGGTTACGAAGTCGCGCCCTGGGTCAAAGAGATGCTGGCGAAGGGCTACAAGACGTTCTATCAGCGCGGCGGCGGCGGGCAGGTCATTGGCTACTACAGCCCGCAGGCAGGCGGTTACGTCAAGCTGCCGAAAGACGAGCGCGCCTATACGGTGGCAGCATTAAAGGCGAACGACAGCGAAATCGCGCGCAACAGCAGCGCCAGCCTGCACGACATGGGCGACGGCGTGGCGTTGTGGGAGTTCCACAGCACGGCGAACGCGATTGATGCCGACCTGGTGGCGATGGGCTTTGAAGCGCTCAAGCGGCTCGACAGTGACTTTGACGCGCTGGTGGTCGGCAACGATGGTGAACGCTTCTGCGTCGGCGCGAACCTGTTCATGGTGGCGATGGGCGTGCAAAGCGGGCAGCTTGAGGCGCTGGAGCAGAGCATCAAGGACTTGCAGGACCTGACGCAGGGGCTGCGCTATGCCGCCAAGCCCGTCGTGACCGCGCCGCACAACATGGCGCTCGGTGGCGGTGCGGAACTGCTGATGGCGGGCAGCCGCACGGTGGCGCATATCGAACTTTACACGGGACTGGTCGAAGTCGGCGTCGGCTTAATCCCGGCGGGCGCGGGCTGCAAGGAACTGCTGCGGCGTGTTCTGAACCCGGTGATGGCGTCACACCCGAACGCCGACCCGATCCCGCATGTGCAGAAGGTGTTCGAGATGCTGGCGACGGCGAAGGTCAGCGGCAGCGCCAAGGACGCGCGCGACATGGGCTTGCTTGCGCCCGCCGACCGCATCGTCATGAACCGCGCGCATCTGCTCGGCGAGGCGAAACGCGAGGCGCTGCACATGGCGGACGGCTACATGCCGCAGCGCCCGGGCAAGATTTACGCCGCCGGGCGTGATGTGTATGCCGCGCTGCTGGTGGGCATCATGGGCTTCCGCGAGCAGGGGTTGGCGAGCGAACACGACGCGCTGATCGCCCGCAAGCTGGCGTATGTGCTGACGGGCGGCGCGGTGGCAGAGCCGGGCTGGGTGGATGAGCAGGTCATCCTCAATCTGGAACGGCAGGCGTTCATGGAACTGGTGCAGGAGCCGAAGACGCTGGAGCGCATGGCGTACATGTTGCAGAACAACAAGCCGCTGCGGAATTGATCGCACTTTGTGGGGTGAAGTATATGCCTTCACCCCACATAACTCAGGCGAGACTTGAAATACAATGATACGGACGAAAGCAAATGATTACCCGCACAACCGTCAGTGAACAAATTCTTGCCTACCTCGACGGTGAAGTGAGTTTAGCGTCGCTTGTTGATTGGGCGGAGAATTGTTTCGTTACAGGTGGTTTCGCACCTGACGAAGACATCCCACTCTTGACCGATATTGTGATGTACCTGGCGGGCGGCGACACTGAGTATTTCCCGCTGACGTGGGATGTGATTCAAGACTTCATGACCCGATTAGGGACGCCGATTAAGGTCGTTGCGACGCTTCCATAGGCGTTTACGCCTGCCGTGTACAATCTACTCTCTGTTTCGCATGGCAGTCACATTTGTGGTTAAATGAGAGACGTAGGTTGAGCGACAGGGATAAACATGATGCAGCCAGCAATCGACATGGCAGCACCCGTAACCACAGGGGAGTTCCTCAGCTTTGAGGAGTATCTGGAGCGCTACGACAGCTACGAAGGCGCGCGGACAGAGTGGCTTACGGGAAAGGT
>JANRJX010000126.1:0-2548 GCA_033763755.1 Chloroflexota bacterium | reverse complement strand
CGTGAGAACAAACATGAGCCACGACCGTTTTTACGGGCTTCGGGCGCAAGTTCTGCTGTGGACGATGCTGCCTCTGAGTATCCTGCTCATCATCTTCTCGGTGACGGGGGTGCAGGGTCATCAGGAAGCGATGAAAAACCTTGCTACGCAGGAAAACAGCCGCCTGGTGCTGGCACTCGCACAGGTGATTGCGGTGGAACTCGAAAACGTGTCCCTGCGCGAAGGTATTCCCGTTGATCAGGTGTCAGCCGAACGCCTCGACCTGGAACAGTGGCTGTCGATTGAGCATGTCGAGGCAGAGAGTGCCGTCGTCCTGGTCGATAGTGATGCGACTCTGCTGTTCCAGTGGGGAAGTCTGATGCCGAATGGCACGCCCGCTGATTGGCTGGGGGTGGGCGAAGCGCTTTCCGGCGCACATGATGTCGTGTTCACGTCGGACACATCACACGGAGAAATCGTGGCTTACGCGCCGATCCCGAACCGCAACTGGGCGCTCGTCATTCGAGAATCGTGGCACGCATTGACTGCACCGCTCATCCGCTACGAACAGGTACTGCCGTTCATCCTGTTTACCGCGTTTACGACTTCTGGCTTGATCCTGTTTTTCGGCGTGCGCTTTGTCGTGCAGCCGCTCCATGAACTGCGTTTAGCCGCAGCGCGTATCGGCAAAGGCGAATTCGAAGCAGCAAGAACATCCATTCGCGGTGTGCGCGAAATCGAGGAACTGCGTCGGTCGCTGAATGAAATGGCAGATCAGGTACGCAATCATCAGGCGGCACTGCGCGATTATCTCGGCGCGGTTAACCGCGCGCAGGAAGAAGAGCGCGCACGCCTAGCGCGCGAACTACACGATGAAACGGTACAGTCGCTCATCGCACTGGGTCACAAAGCGCAAATGGCGCAGCGCCTCCTTGCGCGCGATCCTGAAGGGGTGAAAGAGCGCATCAACGAGCTGCGCCAGATGATCGCGCAAGCCATCGAAGAAGTGCGCCGCTTCAGCCGGGCATTGCACCCGCATTATCTAGAGGAACTTGGTTTGATCGCGGCACTGGAGAACCTCACCCGCGACGCGAAAGCCGAGTTCATCATCACCGGAACGCTGCCGCGCCTATCGCCTGCTCGTGAACTTGCCGTGTATCGCATCGCGCAGGAAGCGGTGAACAATGCGCTGCGTCATGCTCATGCCGCCTGCATCCGCGTCGAGCTATCGGCGGAACAAAGCCGCGTCAGTCTGCGCGTGCATGATGACGGCATCGGCTTTCGTGTGCCGACGAATTTTACCGACCTCACCCGCGCCGGGCATTTCGGGTTGATCGGGATGCGCGAGCGAGCGGCTCTGGCAGGCGCTTCGCTCCAGTTTGCTGCGGAACCGGGAAAAGGAACCAGTGTGTCGTTAGCCTTACACGATTCCTTTTGAAGCGTCCATAACGCAATCGACGCGGCTACGCTTTACGTGCGTGTTCCTGCCAGTAGTGATCCGTCTTGGCAATCACGGTGATCACGTTCTTGATCTCGCTCTCCAGCCGAAAGGTTGGGCTGGCGGGAAAGTACAACGTCTTTCCTTCGCGGCGCACGCTGATGTTTTCTACGACGATGGCGCGCAGCAGCCAGACCGCTATGTCTTCGCTGGTGCAGATCATCCCGATCCAGCCGGGGGTAACGCTCTGGACGACCTCAAGCCCGGTCACCATGCGGATGCCGCGTTCCAGTTCGTCCAGCACGCGGTGGTAGCCGTCAGAGTCAGCCGCTACCGTGTCCGGTGACACGGGTTCCAGCAGCGTCCCGCGATGTGGCGGACCACCCGCCAGTGCCAGATCGCAGAAGTCCGTCCAGATGTCGTTCCAGGCAGGCTTGCCATCGGCATCGAACTTCAGCCCGGCTGCCCCCATCGGCGCAGCGCTGGGAATGGCAAGCTGATAGCGTGACGGTAGGATGTCGAGACCTACCAGCGTGAGTGGTGTCACCGCTTCTTGCGTTTTGATCGGCTCGATCTGAATGGTCGTCTCGCCCAGATGTGGGACAGCCCGGCGCAGCACGTCATCAATCGCTTCGATGATGCGGTGTGTGCCTTCCGCTGTGGAATTCTGCTCCGCAGCAGCGTGAATCTCGACAAAGAGTTGGTGTCCCACCCAGCGAGCGCGCACCCGCTTTACGGCTGTAACCCCTTCGACCTCGCCCGTGTAATGCTCGATCTGAGACACCAGCCTTGGATCGACCGCATCCATCAGGCGATACCAGATTCGCCGTGCCGCATCGCGCGTGATAAACAGAATGGCGATCCCAATCAGCAGCCCAATGATGGGATCGAGAATGGGCAGACCCACAGCCGTTCCACCCGCCGCGACCAGCACCGCCAGCGAAGTCAGTCCGTCGATACGCGCGTGCAACCCATCGGCGATCAGCGCGTCCGAGCCGATTTTGCGTCCGGTGCGGATTTGCAGCAGTGCCACCGCCTCGTTGCCGAAAAAGCCGATCACCGCCGCCGCTGCTACCCATCCAATATTCTGCATCGGCTGCGGGTTCAGCAGCTTTTGAAACGACTCCCAGA
>JANRJX010000125.1:0-24993 GCA_033763755.1 Chloroflexota bacterium | reverse complement strand
CGATGCCGGAAGGCGTGTACATCATTTCGACAGGCGCATACGAGGCGAGTCTGGGGACACGGTTGGGAGTCTTCGACGGCGATCAACTGCGCGCCAACCGCCTGTTCATCGGCACGTTGCAGGTCAGCCGCTAATCTTCGGACCCGACTCCCACCTCACCCAGCACCGCCGCCGTATGTTCGCCATGCTGTGGGGGCGGCGTCATCGGCACGCGGGTGTCATCCAGCCGGACGGGGCTGGCGAGCCAGGGCATACCGTCCACGTCAATACCGAGTGCTGCGCGGGCACGAACCTGCTGCTGATCGGCGAGGTGTTCGGGTGGTGTGACGGTGCTGAAGCAGCACTCTTTGTTATGCAAACGTTGCACCCATTCCGACAGCGGGCGCAGCGCAAACAGCTCGCGCAGTTCGATAAACAAGTAATCCTGCTTGTCGATTTGCAAGTGGTAGTCGATCAAATCCTCACGTCCGACGGCGCGGCAAAAGTTCGCCCAGAACTTCGGCTCGAGCGCCGCTAGCACGCACGGTCGCCCGTCGCGTGCGCGGTAGACGTTGTAGCAGGCGTAGCGCCCGGTCAACGACATACCTGTGCCGAACGCCGCCTCGATCCACTGAATGCTGCTGAAAGGCAGCGCACCTTCAAACAGCGAAAGGTCTAGCGTCGCGCCTTCGCCTATGCGTTCGCGCCGGAAGAGCGCTGCCAGAATGCTGGCGACCGCCGCATACGCCCCGCCTAAGTCCGCGATCTGCCCGCCGAGCGGCTGCGGTGTTTGCATTGCGCCAAGAATGCCCGCGCTGCCGACATAGTTGAGATCATGCCCGTGCAATTCGGCGGCGGGTCCCGTTTGTCCATAGCCGGAGAGCGCGCAGTAGATCAAGCGCGGGTTGAGCGTGCGTAGCGTCTCCGCCGCGCAGCCCAGCCGCGCCATCACGCCGGGGCGATAGCTTTCGATCAATACGTCCGCCGTTTGCACGAGTTTGTGCAGCGCCGCTTGCCCACGTGCATCCTTCAGGTCAAGCACGACGCTCCGTTTGTTGCGATTGAGCAGCCGGAAGAGCGCGCCCATACCGTCCACCAGCGGCGGCATCAGGCGGGCGTAATCGCCGCCATCGGGCGACTCGATCTTGATGACATCTGCGCCGAGATCGGCAAGCATGAGCGTAGCCGTGCCGCCGGGCAGCAGGCGTGTGAGGTCGAGGACGCGGATACCGGTGAGGGCGTGCGCTGTGGTCATCGCAGTGTTGTTGGTATGCTGACGTTATGATAGATTGTAGCGAAAAGTATGCGTTATGCATAAGTATTGGTCATTTTGTTGTCCTGCGTTATCATGCGCGTCATGACAACACTCTATACTCCCACCGACACACTGCTTGAAGCCCCGACGCTGCGCTGTGAACTTGATGCCGACGGCATCGCCTTGCTGACGATCAACCGTCCCGAACGCCGTAACGCCATTGACACGCCGACCATGCACGCGCTGGCGGCGCTGCTGCCACGCCTGGCGGAAGATGCCCGGCTGCGAGCGCTGATCGTGACGGGCGCGGGCACAGAGGCGTTTTGCAGCGGCGGCGATCTGAACGATTTCAGCGAACGGCTGACCGCCGAACTGGGCGCGGCGATGGTCGCGCTGATGGGCGATACGCTGCTCTCGCTCGAACGGCTGCCGATCCCCGTCATTGCCGCTATCAATGGGTTTGCGCTCGGCGGCGGTAGCGAGCTGGCGCTAGCGTGCGACCTGCGCGTGATCGACGAGCGCGCCCAGCTCGGCTTTGTCCATCTGCGGCGCGGGCTGATCCCCGGCTGGGGCGGCGGGCAGCGCTTGCTGCGTGCGGTCGGCTACGCGCGGGCGCTGGAACTGCTGCTGCGTGCCGAACCGCTGGACGTAACGGCGTTGGTCGAGCTAGGGCTGGTGGTAAATGTGACACCGCCCGGCGAAGCATTGGCAGGCGCGCTAACCATTGCCCGCACTGCCGCACGGCACGATCGCGCCGCTGTCGCCGCCGCGAAAGCCATGCTGCAAGCGGGGCTGCGCCAGCCGTATGACGACGCGATCATGACCGAACGCGGGTTGTTTCCGCCGCTGTGGGTGGGTGAGGCGCACATGGCGGCAATGCGCGCATTTATCGACAAGCGGCGGTAAAGCGAGAACAAAGCCCATGATTCAGACCATCTGTCCTGACTGCGGCGCAATGTGGAAAGCCGATGATACCTGTGAGACGCACTTTCACACACTGCTGGCATGGGAATGGGACTACAGGATGTACGACTTGCATCACCTGCTGGTGCTGTGCTACCACCTTCAGCATCCGCACCTGTACTCACCCCAAACACTTGCCAACGGATTGACGATGCTGGTGGATTTTGTAGAGCATGGTATGACGCCGCAACAGATGCGCAAGGAGATAACAGGGGCGGTCGACTCGGGTGTTCGCGCGCATAAAATCACAGGCACGCCTGACTCGTATGGTACGTATGCAGCGCCCATCACCTGGACGATGACGATTGCGGATGTGGTAGCGGGCGGTCCTGATCAGTACTATGCGGGCGTCGGTGCGTGGGCAGAGTCTATGTTGGCGAGGTTACGCGCAGCGGGAGCAGTTGTGACATGATCGAATATAAACGGTTGACGGGCGCAGACGTGCAGCAGCACGAGGACTCGCTGATGGAACTTCTGCGCGATTCTGTCGCTCATGGCGCTTCGGTTGGTTTCCTGCCACCGCTGGATGAGGCGATCAACCGCCGCTACTGGGCAAAGGTTGCGCGCGATGTCGAAGCGGGTGAGCGCGTGCTGATCATTGCTCAGCGGGATGGGCAGGTGGTCGGCACAGCGCAGTTGGGACTGGCGATGTATCCGAACGGACGGCACCGCGCCGAAGTGCAGAAAGTGCTGGTGCATAGTACGCAGCGGCGGCAGGGTATCGGTCAGGCGTTGATGGTGCAGATTGAGCAGGAGGCACGCGCTTTGGGGCGGACTCTGCTGGTGCTGGATACGCTGGTAGACGGCGGTGCGGAAGCGCTGTATGAGCGTACGGGCTACATGCGGCTGGGGGTGATCCCGCAGTTTGCGCTGCATGAGGGCGTGCTGTGCGGGACGGTGGTGTATTACAAGGTTTTATCATCCTAAAAGTGACCTACATGCCGTCGTGGGTGTAAAATCATCTGCCTGATGACTACACCCACCTGAAGGACGCGCCCATGCCCGGCTTCTACTCCATCATCGCCCAGTATTATGACTCGGAACACCACGACAAGGACGAAGACCTCGACCTGTACGGCGAACTCGTTGCCGAACACGGCGCGCCCGCTCTCATTATCGGCGCAGGCACGGGTCGCATCATGATTGATCTGGCGGCGCGCGGTCATGCCGTGACGGGCATCGAGGTTGACGAGGCGATGCTCGACCGCGCGCGGCGCAAGCACGCCAGCGCACCGCCCGCCGTACAAAAGCGACTGACATTCGTACACGGTGACGCGCTCAAAGTCGTGCTCGATGGGCAGTTCCGTACCGTCATCATCCCCTACAACACGCTCATGCACTTCCATTCGCTAGAGGCGCATCTCGGCGTGCTGAAGCGCAGCCGCGCATGGCTGGCAGACGGCGGCGCGCTGGTGATCGACCTGCCCAACGCCGGCGAGTCGTTCGCGGCGCAGGATACGGGCGCGGTCATGCTAGAGCGCATGTTTCTGGAGCAGGAGACCGGACACCTGATCATGCAGCATTCGGTCGCTGAGCTGGACCGTGTGACGCAGATGATGCATGTCACATGGATTTACGATGAAGTGACCGCTGACCAGACCGTCAAACGCACGCTCGCGCCCGTCGTCAACCGCTACTTCTTCTATCCCGAACTGCGGCTGCTGCTGGAACGCGCAGGCTTTACAAACATCGAGGCTTACGGCGACTACGATGAGAGCGAGTTCAGTGACGGCTGCCCGCGTATGATCGTGGTGGCGAAATAGCGGTACAATCGGATAGTATTTTGACAAGAGCTACAATCCTTGATCCAACGTAACCCCCGCGCGCGGCGCGGTATCTTTCTCCTGATCACCCTGTTCGTCTGCCTGGTGCTGTTCATTATCAGTGCCATCGGCTTGCTTGCGCCCATCGAAGGGCTGGCAGGTACGCCGCTGAATGCGCTGTCCGGGCTCTTCAACCGTATCGCGCTGGCGCTGACGGGCGGCGTCAGCGATCTGGCAGAGATACAGGAGTTACGCCAGCGTAACGCCGACCTGGAAGAGGCGTTAGCGCGTTTGCAACCGCAGCTGGTGGAAGCGCTGGAGATTCAGTCAGATTACGAGCGGCTGGCAGACCTGATTGATTACACAGAGCGCTTTCCTGATCAACAGTTCATCGCGGCGGATGTTATCGGCGGTGATGCCAACAACCTGCTCCGTTCCACAACCATTATCATCAATCGCGGCGCGCGTGACGGGATCGCCGTCCGAATGCCCGTCGTCACCGGCCAGGGACTGGTCGGGCGCATCACCCGCGTCAGCGCCGACGCCGCGCAGGTGCTGCTGATCACATCATCAGAGAGCCGCGTCAGTGCACGTGTGCAGGTCTCGCGTGCAGAAGGCAGCGTTATCGGCAACGTTGATGGCTCGCTCACGCTCGGCTTCGTGCCGCTCAATGCAGGGTTGGCGGATAATGACATCATCATCACGTCAGGGCTGGGCGGCAACTTCCCGGCAGACATCGTGATCGGTCAGGCGATCAATGTGCGTCAGACGGAACTGGCGCAGGAGGCAGACGTGCGCAGCCTGATCAACTTCGACATCCTCGAAGTGGTGCTGGTCATCACCAGCTTCCAGCCTGTCGATCTCTCCGTGTTTGAGGACAACGCCACACCCGTGCCCGGGGCGGGGAACTGAATATCCATCTATGCGCCCCGTAATCGCCGCTATCTTCATCATTCTGGCAGCGGTCGCACAGGCGACCTTTAACCCGCAAATCCGCGTTCTGGGCGGCGAACCCGACCTCGTGCTGATGTTTACACTGCTGTGGGCGACACGCGCCGAGCTTCAGGAAGGCGTGCTGCTCGCCTTCGTCGGTGGCATCAGCCTCGACCTAATGTCAGCCGCGCCGTTGGGATTGACGGTCATTCCGCTGCTGCTGGTCGTCTTCGGGCTGGATTATGTGCGCGAGCAGTTGTTCGGCGTCGGCATCGTCACGCTGCTCATCTTCGTCATCGGTGGCACGCTGGCGCTCAAGCTCATCAGCCTGTTCGGGCTGGCGTTGGTCGGCATCGGCTTGGCTCCTGTGCAAAGCTTCACCTATACCATCCTGCCTACGCTGGTTTACAATCTTGTCATCCTGCTGCCCGGCTATGGCTTTGTGCGCTGGGTGCAGGGACGAGTGAAAAGTAACGAGTAAGGAGGGCGCGATGAGGCGTCTGGACCCGTTTCAGGGCTGGCGACTAACGCTCTTTCAGGGTGTGATTTTCGCTGTATTTGTCATCTTCACGATCCGTCTGGTGCAATGGCAGTTCATCCAGGCGGAACAGTTTATCATCGCTGCGGACGATAACCGCCTGGACGAACTGCCGCTGTCTGCCGCGCGTGGTACGATTGTAGACCGTAACGGGCAAGCGCTGGCGATCAATAATCCCGCTTACAACGTGCGCATCACACCGGCCGCGCTGCCTGCCGATGAAACCGAAGTGCTGCGCATTTACAATGAGATTTCCGCGCTCACGGGCGTGCCGCCAACGGACAGCATCGCCGCGCTTTCGCCTGATCCGGAACGCAGCATCGAGTCGTTTGTCATTGAAGGGCAGGGTATTGCGCCATACCGACCAGTCGTTGTGGCACAGGATGTGGGGCAGCGCGCCGCCCTGCAAATCCTCGAAGAGCGTCTCACCCTGCCTGGTGTCGATATTCAGGTAGCGTCGGTGCGAGAGTATCCTTCCGGTGCGCTGACTGCCCACATCATCGGCTACATGGGGCGTATTCCAGCGGAGGACGAGATTCGGCTGCGCGCGCAGGGCTACGACCCGGCGTTCGACCGCATCGGTTACGCGGGCATTGAAGCATCGCTCGAAGAAGTACTGGCGGGCGAACGCGGGCGCATTGTCCGCGAAGTTGATGTTGCCGGTCTGCCGCTGCGCGAAGTTGAGCGCGTCGAACCTGTCGCCGGGCTGAACTTGCGCCTGACGATCGATCTCGACTTGCAGCGCATCGCTGAAGAAGAGGTGCGCAGACAGATTGACGAAGTGAATGCCGACGCGCAGGAAGTCATCACGCAGCGCGCGTCGCTGGTGGCGATCGACCCGCGCACCGGGCAGATACTGGCGATGGTCAGCTACCCCGGTTACGACAATGCCCGCTTCGCCCGCACGATCGATGTCGAATATTATCTGGGGCTGGAAGCTGACCCACTCAACCCGCTGCTGAATCAAGCGACACAATCGCTCTACCCGCCCGGCTCGGTCTGGAAGTTGATCACGTCAGTGGGTGTGCTGGGCGAAAACGTGATCGACCCCAACAGCTTCCTGGTCGATGAAGGCGCGCTGCTGCTGGAAAACCGCTATGCGCCGAACGACCTGGCGCAGCGCCAGCGCTTCGTCTGCTGGCTCGGCGATGGACACGGTAACGTTGATATACTGCGCGGTATTGCGCAAAGCTGCAACGTCTACTTCTACCAGGTTGGCGGCGGCAATGGCGATGTTTCGCCGTTCGTGCTGCGCGAAGGCGGTTTGGGTCCTATTGACCTCTGGCGCTACGCGATTTCATTAGGCATTGGGTCGCCGCTCGGCATCGAACTGCCATTCCCCAATCGTGGTGGCATCTTCGACCCCGATTACAAACGCCGCGTTATTGGTGAAAACTGGAGTACGGGCGATACGTACAACGCTTCTGTCGGACAGGGCAATATAGCCACCACGCCGCTGCATATGGCGGCGGCAATCGCGGCAATCGCTAACGGGGGTACGCTCTACCAGCCGACGCTGATTCTGGAAGAGAGTGACAGCAACGGCAACGTCGTCGCACCGTTCCGCCCGAACATTCTACGTACTGCCAACCTCGATCTTGTGCCGGAGGGCGAGCTCATTACGCTGCTGCCTATCGAAGACATGATCATGCGCGGACCCAGCAGCCTGGTGTGTTCATGCGAGCCGGACAGCGAGTACTACAATCCAGTGCGCTGCAACCCGCTCGACTATCGCAGCGAGGTGGATGTGAACCCCGATCCCGATCTGGAAACGCTGCGCCCCTACCGCGTGTCGCTGCCAGCGGGTTATATGTTTGGCGATGGGCTGTGCAATGCGCTGCGCTTTGACCCGCGCTGGCGTCCGGCGTTCACCAACAGCGCAGACCTGGCAATCGTCAACGAAGGCGCACGGCAGGCAGTCACGGTCGGTACGGCGCAGCGTGCCAATTTGCCCTACATCGCTGTCGGCGGCAAAACCGGCACAGCGGAATACTGCGACAATATTGCCAACGCGCGCGGCTTGTGTGTGCCGGGTAACTGGCCTGCTCATGCCTGGTTTGTCGGCTTTGCGCCGTATGATAACCCGGAGATTCTGATTGTTGGCTTTGTCTACAACGGGCAGGAAGGGTCCAGTGTGGCGCTGCCGATGGTGATGTGTACGATGGATCGTTATCTCAAGCGGCTGCAAGGGCAGGCGGACATTTGTACGCTGCCGGAAGCACCGACCTTCGCGAATTAGGACAACCATGATGAAAACGCCGACGGGACAATGGATTGAAGTATCGATGAGCGTGGATGGGGAGTCGGGTGAGGCGGTTGCCGAACTGCTCAGTCGCTATGGCTATCAGGGCGTGGCGCTGGAGCAGGAAGGCATCATGCCGGAGATGTATGATGACGGCGCGGTACCGCCTCCGGAACGCCTGACGATTCGCGCTTACATTCATGTAGACGGGCATACCGAAGAGACGCAGGCGCGGTTGGAAAGCGCACTCGGCTACATGAACATGATGTACCCCATGCCCAAGCCGACGTATCGTGTGGTCGAAGAGGCGGATTGGGCGGAGGCGTGGAAGGCGCATTATCATCCCGTGCGCATCGGCAAGCGGCTGTTCATTCGCCCGCGCTGGATTGAAGTGGCGATGCAACCGGATGATGTGGAACTGGCGCTCGACCCCGGCATGGCGTTCGGAACAGGCACGCACCCGACGACGCAGTTATGCCTGGAAGCGCTCGAAGACCTGACGCAGCCGGGCGCGCAAGTGCTGGACATGGGGACGGGCAGTGGCATTCTGGCGATTGCGGCAGTCAAGCTGGGCGCGGTGCACGCGCTGGCGCTGGATAACGACCCGGTAGCGGTGGAAGTGGCGCAGGAGAACAGCACGCTCAACGGTACAGCGGACAAGATCACGGTGGGCGAAGGTAGCCTGGAAAGCATCATCGCGTCGGCGCGGCGCTTTGACCTGATCGTCGTCAACATCATCGCGCGCGTGATTATGCTGATGTGCGAGGGCGGCTTGGGGCAGACGGTCCGCCCCGGTGGGTTGGCGATCTTCAGCGGCATCACGACCGAGCAAGTGGAGGATGTCGAGGCAGCGCTGGTCAAGACCGGACTGATGCCGTATAAGCGCCGCCAGCAGGGTGACTGGATGTGCATCGAGGCGCGGCGCGCAGCGGAGTAATGACGATGTGCGCCGCGAAACTTCACGCTTGACAGCGACCGGGCTTCTGATATGATGCGTATCACTCCACGCCGAAGTGGCGGAATTGGCAGACGCGCTACGTTCAGGGCGTAGTTCTCGAAAGGGAGTGTGGGTTCGACTCCCACCTTCGGCACAAAAGCTCAGGCAAATCGCCTGGGCTTTTTTGATTCCCCAACCATTTGCAGGCGTAGAAGATTTACGCTACCCTCTACTGTGAACGCTCACAGCGTTGTATCGATATGTTGCCCTTTTGCACGTCTATAGGAGTTTTGAAATGTCGAAGATGAAGTACTTAGTCATGACACTGGCGCTTGTCGGTGTCGTCGCCCTCAGCCTCGTCTCGCTTGCCCCGCTCATCCAGGCAACCGCTCAGGACTCTGAACGTACCTGCGCGGACGTCGATATTGTCTTCTTCCCCGGCGGTTCGCCCGGCGGTCCGTTTGAAACGGTCGTCTACAACGGCGCGCTGCGTGCCGCTGAAGAACTCGGCGCAAACGTGCAATATGTCTGGTCAAACTGGGATCCGCAGACGATGGTCACACAGTTGAATGAAGCGATTGCCACCAATCCCGATGGTATCGCCGTCATGGGACATCCGGGTGACGAGGCGTACCGCGCTGCTGTCGATATGGCGCGCGAGCAGGGCATCATCGTCACGGCGATGAACGTGCCGCTGAGCGATTTGCAGGCGCAGTATGGCAGCACGGGCTTTGGTTATGTGGGTGCATTCCAGTATACAGCGGGTTACTCACTGGCAACGGAGTCGGTCGCACGCTTCGGTCTGGTCGAAGGTGACCGCGCGATGGTGTGGGGTCTCTTGTCGCAACCGGGACGTGGCGAACGCACACGCGGCGTGGTTGAAGGACTGGAAGCAGCGGGCGTGGTGGTCGACTACCTCGAAATCGACGCGGCGACCAATGCCGATGCCGCAGCCGGTATTGCCACCTTCACGGGCTATGTCTCCGCCAACCCCGATGTCAAGCTGGTCGTCACCGATCACGGCAACCTGACTGCCTCGCTGGAGACGTTCCTGACCGCCGCCGGGCTGGGACCGGACGATATCTTCACGGCAGGCTTCGACCTGTCGCCCGCGACCGTGACCGCCATTCAGGGGGGCTGGACCGACCTGAGCATTGATCAGCAGCAGTGGCTGCAAGGCTACCTGCCGATCCTGCAAATCTGTCTGGCGAAGAATTACAACTTCTCCGGTCTGACGATTGACACAGGCGCAGGTTTCGCCAGTGCGGATAACATCGACATCCTGGCTCCGCTGGTGGAACGCGGCATCCGCTAAAACCGGAATATAAAGCCTATTCAAGAGGCTGGAGGAGAAGAGATTGGAGGGTTTCTCTTCTTCTCTTCTCTCTATCCTCTTGAATGAGATTTTTCTCTTGTTCTTTATGATTCGTTTTTCCCACACAGGCGCGCATTATGGCTGAGCATTATCGCCTTGAACTGCGGAATATCTCGAAATCGTTTGGCGAAGTCCGTTCGCTGCGCAACGTAGACCTGCGCGTCGGCATGAACGAAGTCGTCGGTTTGCTCGGCGATAACGGTGCCGGCAAGTCCACGCTCATTAAGGTCATCACGGGGTATCATCAGCCGGACAGCGGCGACATTTATTTCATGGATCGCAAGATCGACCGCCTGACGGTACAGCGGGCGCGCGAACTTGGCGTCGAGACGGTTTATCAGGAACGCGCGCTGGCAGATCAGCAGAACCTGTGGCGCAACATCTTTATGGGGCGCGAACTGACGACTCGTTTCGGGTTTCTCGATGTCAAGAAGATGCGCGAGGAAACCGACCGTCTGATGCGCGGTGAACTCGGATTTACATCGAGCGCCGTCACGCCGGACTCGGCGATCAAGGGCTTCAGCGGCGGCGAAAAACAGGGCGTGGCGATTGTGCGCGCACTGTACTTTGACGCGGAACTGATCATCCTGGACGAACCGACGATGGGGCTGGCGCTGAGCGAAACGCGCAAGCTGCTCAACTTCGTGCGCGACATCAAACGCGCGGGCAAGTCCGCCGTCTTTATTGACCACAATATCTTTCATGTGTACGAGGTTGCCGACCGCATCGTCCTGCTGGATCGCGGGGCAGTGGCGGGCGAGTTCCGCAAAGAAGACCTGACTCTGAATGAACTGCTCGAAAAGATGCAGCACGTCGCCGAAACTGGCACACTGGATTAAGCCCACATGGCAACCAAAGCGAACAATCAACCCCTGGAAACAGCCCCCAAATCAATAGACCTCAGTCGTTTTGCCCGCCGCAACGGACTGCAAATCGGCATTTTCGGTGTGTTGGCGCTGCTGTGGCTCGTCTTCCTCACGCTTGCGCCGACGACGTTTGGCGAATGGGCAATTTATCGCAGCTTCCTGCAAAGCGTGCCGTTCTTCGGCATTGTCGCGCTGACGCTGACGATGCTGGTCATCGGGCGCGAGATGGATTTGTCGTTTCCGGCGATTATGGCGATCAGCGTGACGACGTTTGTGCTGATCAACGAAGCGACGGGTAATCCCTGGCTGGCGTTTGTCGGCTGTCTGTTGACGGGCTTTCTGGTCGGCGTCCTCAACGGATTGATTGTCGTCTACATCGGGCTGCCATCGCTGATCGCGACCATTGGTACGCAGTTTTTCTGGCGCGGCATGGTGAACGTCATCACTAACGGGCGCAGCTTCACACTGAACGAACTGCGCGATACACCGTTCCGCGAGTTGTTTGTCGGGCGACTGTTTGGCGAAATCCCGATGCAGATGATCTGGATGCTGGTCGTTGCGCTGGTTGTGTGGTTCCTGCTCAATCGTCATAGATTCGGTGCGCATGTGTACCTGATCGGCGATAGCGAGAACAGTGCGCGGCTGATGGGCGTGGCGGTCAATCGCACGCGCATCCTGATGTTTGCGTTTGTCGGGCTGGCATCGGCGTTTGCGGGGCTGCTGACTGCACTGGAGATCAACAACTTCTTCACCAACCTGGGAGAAGCCTATCTGCTGATCGGGTTGGCGGCGGTGTTCCTGGGCGGTACATCCGTGTTTGGCGGCGTTGGCACAGTCTTTGGAACGTTCATCGGCTGCTTCATCATCGCGTCGATTCAGCCCGCTGTCGTTGCTATCGGCTGGGCGGGCTTCACCACGCAAGTGATCTACGGCTTGATCATCGTCCTATCGGTGGCGATGCACACGCTGCTGCGGCAGCGAATGCGGATTGGGTGAGGGGCAGTTGTCACTGCCCCGTCTGGTTAAAATTTCCCGCCAGCAGAGAGAAATCGACCAGCGACACTGCGCCGTCACCGTTCAGATCGGCAAGTGCGCTGAAGCCTGACTGCCCACTGCTGCGGTTCATTGACCCCGAAAGTAACGAGAAGTCGTCCAATGCCACCGTATTGTTGTTATTCACGTCGCCTGCGCGCAGGGTGCCAAAGTTGACCGTTGCGAAGGCTCCCGCCGCTGAGAAAGCGGCGGGACTGGTGACGGCGAGATACTGGCTGTGCTTGACACGCACAACATAGTTACCGAACGGAATGCTGGAAATGGTGAACGCACCACCTGTTGTGCTCGTTGGCGTGTGCGTACTGATAACGGTGCTATTCTGAATGAGCTCCACACTCAGTACCACGCTCATCGTGGGGCTGCCGGAGGTGCGTCCTTGCAGCGCTACCGTGCCGTTGAGTGTGCCGCTGGTCGCCAGCGTCGCCACTTCAACCGCGCCGATGTCTGCCCGCACACCCTGTGGGCGAATTGTGCCGTACAGGTCTATCGGCGGGAAGATGCCGTTCTGAACCGCGTTGATGGCGGGGCTGCCTGGCAGCAGAGTGAAGTTGGCGCTCGTCGCCACCGTCGTTGCGTTCACAAACAGCGGGTCAAGACCCACAATATCGGTCGCGACACGGTTGGGGATGACGGTTGTACCGTAGTACAGATTGTTGTCGAAGACGATGTTGCTAGAGTTGTACGCCTCGTTCGCCTTCTCGTTCAGGCGAGCATAGACGATATTGTTGAAGAAGCGCACATTCCCGGCGTCAATCGCCGAAAGCTCAGAACCGCCGCCTTCCAGTTCCTGCGTACGCAGGTTGAAGAAGAGCGTATTGTTGAAGACATCGACATTATCTGACCGGAAGATATGCACACCGCGCCCACCGTTATCAAAACACAGGTTGTTTTCGACCAGCGTCCTGCCTGCGTAGCCGGTGTCGCGGGCGCTGTCGATAATGATGCAGTTGCCATCTGTCACTGTGCCTGTGAAGCGGAACGGGCGCGTATTGTAGTTATTGAAGACTGTATTGCGACGGATGATGTTTCGGTAGCCCGTGCTTTGATCCGCACTGGTCAATCGCCACAGCGAAATCGCGCTTTGTGCCAGGTCTGACCCCCAGGCGTTATTGAAGACGGTGTTGCCTTCAATATGCAGATAATCCGACTCGGTGGTGTTCACACCGCTGCCACCAAAGCCGTAGATCGTATTGCTGATGATGCGGATGTGATGCGCGCGCAGCCGCGTCGTGATGCCATTGCCCGCAAACTGTGCGCTGCCCTGGGAATTGCCCGCAATCTCAAAACCACTGACTTCGATATACGAGCCGTCGATCAGAATTGCGGTATCCGCCCGCGAGACGATGCGCGGGCGATGCCCCGGGTAGGCGCGCAGCGTGATCCAGGCATTGGCAGTGCCAGAGACGCGCATGTGGATCGCAACGCCCTGCGCGATGATCGTATCGTAGGTGCCGTTCTTGACCAGCACGGTGTCGCCTGCGACAGCAGAGTCGGTGCCTCTCTGAATAGTGCGGAAGGGCTGTGCTTCCGTGCCTGGGTTACTGTCGTTTCCGTCCGGCGCGACGTAGAACGTGCGCCCTGTTTGTGCCTGCGCCGGCTGCGCGAGCGGCGCGATTGCCAGCAGCAAAATCGCAGCAAAGATACATAACATCCAGCGGATGATCGGTTGCATGTTAACGTGAAACTCCACACATGATTGCAGACATGTTGAGTTTACAACAGAACAGGTGTTTGGCTCTAGTGCAATAGTCCTAAACCTCGTCCTCATCTGCTTTCTTTTTATCCTTGCCGCCTCCGAGCAGCACGCTCTTCTGATAGGCAGCATAGACTGCTTTGCTGACGACTGTGCGCAGCCCGCCTTTTTCGAGCTGGTACAGCGCCTCTGCGCTGGTGCCGCCCGGACTCGTGACCTGGTTGCGCAGCTGCGCTGGATGCAGCCCGCTCTGTCGCGCATATTCAACCGACCCCGCCATCGTCGAAAGCACCAGCCGTTCGGCATCGCGCCGCGAAAAGCCCATATGCACGCCTGCATCGATCAGCGCTTCCATGAACAGGAAGGCATACGCTGGACCGCTGCCGCTGAGCGCTGTCGCCATATCGAGATACTTCTCGTCTTCGACAAAGATTTCTTCGCCTAACGCGCCCAGCAGCGCCCGCGCCTGCTCGCGCTGTGCGTCTGGTACTTCGCGGGTCGCCGTCCACACGGTGATACCCTGCCCAATCTGCGCGGGCGTATTCGGCATGGCACGGACGACGCTGGGGTTCGCCAGCCCGCTTGACAGCGTTTCGATGCGCACTCCCGCCAGGATGCTGAAGACGAAGCTGGCACGATGTGCCACCCGCCGCAGCCCCGGCACAATCTGCGGCAGCACTTGCGGTTTGGTCGAGATGACCAGGATGTCGGCGTGTTCGGCAGCGGCTGTGTTGTCGGTTGTGAACGTCAGCCCGTAGCGCTCGATCAATTCGTCGCCGCGCGGAGCGTGTGGGTCGGCACAGGTGATTTGCTGCGGCGTGACCAGCCCTTGCTTGAGCAAGCCTTTGATCATCGCTTCTGCCATGACGCCGGAACCGATAAAAGAGACATGCGCATTTTGAAGTGCCATGAGTGGGTATCCTGCCAGGTATGAGAAAGAATCTTTCAGGGGCGACCCCATTGGATCGCCCTGCGCTATATCACTTCAATTCTACACACGGCTCAGTGCGCTGTCACTCAAGTGACTCGCAAACCTCCCCCCGCATAGACTGCCTGTTGCCACGCTTGTTCTCCCTCAAAGGGCGGGGGAGGTGAGCCCGACGGATGGGTGAAAGGTTACGTCACCTTCAACTCGCCGACGCCGCCTTGATAGTGGATGGTCACTTTTCGTTCAGCGGTGGCGTAGTCGGCAGTTTCCCACACGCCGCTCTTGCTGATCCAGTCGTTATCGCCTGCGCTGATGCGGTTGAAGCCCATGCGCACACTGACATCGCCGATGCCCGTCTTCGCTTCGACGCGCGCCGCCGTGCCTTCGGGGATATGGACGTGGCATTCGCCGACGCCGCCGTTGATGTCGGCAGTCACGTTCGCGCCTTCGCCGATGATGAGCTTGAGTTCACCCGCACCCCCGCGCATCGACAGCGCCACATCCGCGCCCGCTGCGACCGTAACATCGAGTTCGCCCACACCTGTGTTCAATTCCATGTCGTAATGCATGCCCGTCGCAGGCAGCTTGACGTTAATTTCGCCTGTACCGCCGTTGACGCGCCCGCCCCGGAGTTGGATCTCGCTCAGGTCGATGTTCGACTCACCGACGCCGCCGTTGATGTCTACCGTCATCGGCACTTGCGACGCTAGCCCGACATCCCATCGCAGCTTGCCTTGGCTGCCGATCCAGCCGACGAGGTTGCGCGCCCAGTCCGCAGGCTTGGCACGCTGGCTGAGGACGACAGTCTTGTCTGCTGCACCATCCACGACGAAATTCACTTCGCCGACATGCATAATGTCCGCTTCGATCAGGTTGTCGAGGTTGGTCAGCGCCTTAACGACATTCTCACCGACCGCGAAATCGATGCGCACCTTGGCGCTGGTCGCCCCGTCAAGCGGCGCACTGAATTCGCTCTGTTTGACCGTTTCTTCGGTTGAACCACTGAGTCCGCGCACGAACTCACCGACATCCTGACCGAGCTTATCGAATGAGAACGAAAACTCGGTCTTATACTTCTTCTCTTCAGTCATCATCGGGCTCCTTATCGCAAAGTAAAATTGCCGACGCCGCCATCCACTGTGATCTCGATGCGGTTCGTCGCGTCGTCATACGACTCCGACTCCCAGACACCGTTATCGCCCTCACCACTGATGCGCGTGTAACTGCCGACAATGTTGATATTGCCAACACCGCCATCAGCATCCAAACGTACTGCAGCATCGTCCGGCACATCAACCGTGATATTGCCAACGCCGCCGTTGATGTCCAGCACAATTGACGCGCCTTCGGCAACCGTTACGTCGGTTTCGCCAACCCCACCGTTGATGTCTACACGGTACTCATTTTCCAGCGCAGGCAGCATCACCATCGTATTGCCGACGCCGCTGTTCACCGACAGGCGCTCGATTTGCAGCCCGTCCAGATCAAGTTCATTGTTGCCGACGCCACCGCTGACATTGAGCGTCAGCGGGATGTTCGGCGTCAGTACGACATCCCAGCCGAGATCAGGACTGTCAGTGCCGAAGTTGAAGAACGGGAAGAACGAGAAACTGCCGCTGTTCGGACCGACTTCGTTCGAGAGTGTGACGACGCGCTCGTTACCTTCGTTCTCGACATCGAATTCGACATCGCCGATGTAGCGTAAGCGGGCGCTGATCAGGTCGCTGCTGCTGCCCGCTGTCACGGTCGAATCGCCGAGCGAGAGGTTGAGATTGACGACCGCCGACTGTGCATCGTCGACGGCTTCGCTGAAGGTTTGCGTCTGTACTTCGACATTCTGTGCCAGACCGAGCGACGGACCCAGCAGCATCAAGGCTACAAAGATGATGATCGTGACGATAGCGATCATGCGGCTCATGGCGGGGTTGTTGCGACCGAGCAGCAGGTTGACGCCGATGGCGACGATGATGAGCGGCCAGAAGCGCGCCAGCACGGAGAACGCGCTCGCGCCGAGGACGTTGAGCTGTCCCAGCAGCCAGACGACGCCAGCGCCGATCAGGAGAATGGCAAGAAAATTTGGTCGGGAAGGCTCAGCTTCCCGATACTGCGTAGTCATCATGTGACTCCTTATCCTGCGAACAAATCTATATCGTAATACGCGGCGGGTGGGCGAAAGTTGCAAACGCAGTTACGGCGCTGTGCTGTCTTCCTGCACAACTTCGTACAGCATCGTCGTCCCGACCGAATACGCGATCTTGAGTTCGCCGCTTGCGACCATTTGCTCAAACAGTGACAGTGTAAGCGGGTCGCCCATGCTTCGTTCCAGCTGCCCCACCACAATATAGTCGATGGCATAGCGTTCAAGCAGCACGCGGATGTCTTCGATGCTCTGGGCGCGATACAGTGACTGCATGTCTGCGATGCGTTCCTGCACCAGCGATGTCATGTAGGAATACTGCTGACGCATGTGATTTGCCCAGCCGACAACGGCAGGCAGCCCTGTCTGCACGGAGATGCGGCTGTTCCAGCGGTATTCCGCCTCGTACCATTCCGCAATGATGGGGAAGCCGGGCAGCGATTGCCGCATAAAGTAGATCAGTGCGCGGTCTTCCAGTGCGTCACCAGATGGCAGGGAGATCGTTTCGATGAAGCGGTTGCCATCCAGCGTCAGCCCGCCGCTCTGGTTGAGCGCCCAGCGTCCGGTGATCGCGCCGACCGGGTACAGCAGCCCCATGCCAATCAGCCCTAACCCCAGAATAGCGCCAACGTTATTGCCTTTCTGGAACAGTCGAAAGAAGATTACGGGCATTAGCAGCGCGAACCAGATCCAGATGTGAAACGATGTCTTGAATACGGTATTCATGCGCTGCACATCATTGCGCACGACGATATACTCAATCAGTAGCAGCACGCCGACACAAATCGCGATCCCTGCATGAGCAAATCGATGTGGCGGTTCATCGCGGAGGGCGAGCAGGATCGCGAACGCGACGAGCAGCGCACACAGTACTGTCGTGGCGAGCGACGGGATTGGCACGAGGATCGCCACGACAAACACTCCCAGAATTCCCAGTTCAAGCGGCACTCTGGCATCCGGGAACCAGACGGCGCGGGCGCGATGCGATAACCAGAACAGCGCAATCGTGACGGGAATGCCCCAGACAATCAACCAGGGTTCGATGAGCGAACGCTCGCCCGTCCACAGGTCAATGCCGTTGGCAGCGCCGCTGCTGAAGTTGAGCAGGAAGGGCGCAACAGCCAGCACCCCACCTGCCGCGACGAGGATGCCGCGACGAATGAACAGGACCAGGCTGCGCGTGCTCAGCCATACGGCTAATGCGCCCAGCGGAACGTACAGGAACACATCCCAGGTATTCGTCATCAGAATGATGGCGGACAGCACGCCGAGCAGCACAAACGTCCAGCGCTGGCGGGTCTGATACATAACGAGCATGACAAACAGCATCAGCATCGTGGGCAGCAGCCCGACCACATGGGCATGTAGATCGCCAAACAGGAATGAGAACAACGGGACTTCGTTGATGGCACCGCCTGCGCTGTTTGCGGATTCCGCCAGCACGCGCGTGGGATACCAGAACCAGCGGTGTGGGTCAATGTTGGGCTGGCGCGCGATCAGCATTTGCAGTGTCCCCAGGTTGCCTGCCAGCAGCGCCAGCGCACTGCCCACCAGCGCCAGCAGTACACGCCACAGCACTTTGGTCGCGGGGACGAGCATATAGCCAATTGTAAAGACGACCATAAAGATCGCTCCGTACAACATTCCCAGCGACAGGTTGTAGCCGATCTCGGAAGCTGTCCCCAGCAGCTTGATGGGCAGCGCGGCAATAACGAAGCCAAAGTAGTAGTAGTTGATCTCGAAATTGGCGAACCAGGGATTGGGTGGGGGGAACACAGGCGTGCGCAGCACTGCATTCAGGTAGGCAAAGTCCATGGGCTTTTCGCCGCCCAGATTGATCGCCCACAACTCCGGGCTGACGGCGCGCAGCAGCAGTCCGAACAGCACCATCACGAGGAACAGCACTTCCAGCCAGACGAACGCGCGGGCATGTTCGCGTATGTAGCTCACCAGTTCCTGTCGTTTACGTATCAGGACGACCGCGTTTATCCCGACCCATGCCAGCAACAGCAAGATTACGCCGCCGCGTGTCCAGAATAGCGATGCACCGATAGCAGTCAGGAACCACGCCAGGAACGCCGTACCAAGCCACGCCAGCCCGCGCGCGATGGCGAAGCCGCGCCAGGGTGCGGTCGGGAACAGCATATAGATGACGGGATAGCTGACCCAGCCGAGCAGTACAAACAACACCAGCCACGCCAGCGTGCTGCCCCACACATCTGCATCCGAAAGCGGCTGCGTGTTCAGCGTAAATGTTGCCCCTGGCAGCGTCGCCAGATCGACATAGCCGCGCTGCGCCACCACAAACGGCACATATGCCGGGAATGCGGACTCGACGAAGCCGTCGTTGCGATACACCATCACGGTTGGATGGTCGTAGACCGTAAACGCCTCTTCCGCTTCCAATTCGTTCAGCCAGCGGGGAGCACCAGGCAGCGCCTGATGGGGCAGGGAGATGCCGAGGATCGTTGCCAGACGCATCGCCCGGTACGCCAGTGTATAGCCGAGTTGCTCGCCAAAGAGCGCGTCATAGTAGGCCGTTGAGCTTGCATAGCGTACGGGCATACGCGGCAGTGAGTCATAGAAGCGGTTGCTGCTGATGACGAAATAATCCGCCATCGCCAGCACAAACTTCAACCGCTGCATCCGTACGGCGCTATCTGCCGTCGCCATTTGCATCGGCAGTTCGACATAATGACCGCGCGCGAATGCCTGAATGCCATCGCAGCTTTGATGTAACCCGCCAACCAGATTTTCAAAGACATTCTCCGTCGGGCGGTAATCGCAATACAGCAGCGGCACACTGTCATCCCACTGCCCTTCGGTGGCGAGCAGCGAACCGGTGATGAAGATGGGTTGGCGGCTGATGATCCTGAGGGGCACGCCGCCCTGAAGCTCAAAACCGGGTTCAAACGTGAGGGTGATGTAATCGCCCATGACGTGCGCGCGACGTTCCCGCGTCGCTGGCACAAGCGTGCTGCCGTTCAGCTCCAGTACGATCTGCATGGGGTCGCCCATGACATGCGGCAGCACTACCTGCGTGACGCTGGTGGTTTCGTATGTCCGCACCTCCAGACTTTGCTGTTCGTAGATGGGAATATAGCTAACGGACTGGTAGGGGTGACGAAATATTACTGGCTCTCGCCGCTCGTCAGCGCCATCCTGGATGAAGTGCGTCGCCAGATACCCGCGTATCGACGAGCCGCCTTCCCAGTTGTTCTCCACACGCCAGCGATACGTGCCCGGTTCCAGCGCGGGTGTTTCCGGCACTGTCAGAACGAAGAAATTAGGGTCAAATTCCCCGTCTTCGGGATAGTACTGGTAGATGACGGTGCCAACGTCGTCCTGCTCGCCAGTGGTGCGCAGCAGTTGCACACTGGTATTGACGGGTGTGCCTGTGGTGAAGCGCAGTTCCAGCCTGCTCAATCGCTGCCCCGCTGCCAGCTCGAACGCCTCACCCAGATACGACTCGCCGCGCCAGGCGGGCATCATCGACGCGGAAAAAGCAGTCGGCTCCACCCGTGCGAGTGTGATGTCTGCTGTGCTGCTCAGTAGCGTCACTGTGCCGGGAATGTTGGACTCGATCCAGCGGGATGCTTCGATGCGCGTAAAGGGATGCAGATAGATGTTGATAAAGGCGATGCCCCAGATTGTCGTCGTAGCGGCAGTTGCGATGAGCGCCGCGCGACGAAGTCGCTGCCGGGGAATGGCGAAGATGCCCCAGCTCCCCAGCAGTGCCAGCACACCATAGAGCGGCAGAAAGTAGCGCATGGTCATGAGATGGATGCCGCCTGTCGAAGCGAAGTACCCCAGCACCCAGATGACCAACAGCGCAAGAATGACATCCGGTTTGCGGCGGCGTATCTGCATGATAACTGCCGCAACCAGTGCCAGCGTCCCTGCCAGTCCCAACCCGATTCCTGTTCCCCACAGGATCATTTGTACCCAGGGATAGACATACGGCACACGCCCGAACCATTGAATGCCAGGCGGCCAATTGTCCGATGGAATCCGCGATAGATTGGAGACGGAGATCAACTCGCTGATCCATTCCTGATCCAGCGTCCAGTTGTTGAGCGTAGGTCCGATGAAGCCATAGGGCTGAAAGACGCGGAACGCCACCAGTGAGAGCGCGATGGCGAATAACGCCAGCAACCCATCTTCGATGAGCCTGCGCCGTACTGTACCAAAGTAACGCCCCTCAATGGCGCTTTCACGATGCGCTATCCACCCCGCCCAGTAGCGCAGCAGCAGCGCCAGCGGCAGCAGCGCCGCCAGCGGGTACAGATTGATGCGCGATGCCAGCCCCGCAGCCAGCGCAATCCCGAACAGCGCGTAGCCCCAGAAGCGCCCTTGCAGTGTGATTTCGATGGCGGCATATAGTGTAATCAACACAAACAGATTGGACTGAATATCGACTGTCCAGAAATGTGACAGTTGAATCGGCAGCGCCGCGAACGCATACAATGCCGCTGCCAACAGCCCGTGCTGACGGCTGAACAGGCGTCGTCCGATCAGGTACAGCATCAGCACAGACAGCGTATCTGCCAAAGCATTCACAAAACGCCCAACGAGGAAGACATAATCGTATGTTTGCCAGTTTGCAGCGTTTTCCAGACTGCCGGGGTTGAGCGCGATGACACCCTGCGCGGTAAGATGCACCAGAAACAACGGCAGCGTGCCATAGACGTAGCTGCCATTGATGACGTTATTTGGGTTCAACACACTGCACTGGGTATTGAAGTACGCCTGCTGGTCGGCGGCGTTTGGGCAGTTTGTCGCCGTATCGGAGCGCAGGTTCTGCGGTTTGCCAATGCTGCCGGAGACGGTCGCCATAAAGCGCTCGTCCGGGTGCATACGCGACCCCTGATCCCAGTTAATCCCGATCAGGCGCAGCGCCAGCGCCGCCAGCAAAACGACTAATAGAATGAGTCGATGATGTGGGAAGCTCAAGAAGCGTTTCACAAGAACCTCGTTAACCCCATACTCTTGCTGGTGATTGATAATGATTATTTAGGTGTTTCGATTAGCGAAAGTATACCACTACCCTCCGTAAAGCCACAACAGCAGCACATACTGATCCCACTCAGGAACAGGGTAGGTCGTAAATTGAGGTGGTTGTACGTCTGGAAACACCTGACGAATTCGATCCAACGTCTCTTCATCGTCCAGAGCAATGAAGAAGGCACACGGCTCGCCCATCCGTGATCCAGTGTGGGTGATGGTCAATCAGGAAGACTACTGTATTGGTCCTTTATACACCCGATAGCCATGAGCCATGAGGATAGAAATCATAGGTATCACAATGGTATAGAGCAACGCATAAACGCCATGAAATAATCAGCACATCTTTGGCATGATGGTATAAGCATCACTATTATAACGAAAAATGCAGGTCTTGCCGATTTACAGGTAATGCATGAGTTGTTACACTCTTTACACGTAAACGAGCAGATTGAGTTGTCTTATGATTGCAACAAAGTCACAGGCGTCGTTTGACGCAACCGAACAGCGCACCACCACCCCACGCACGCTCCTGATCTTGACAATCCTCACAATTGCAGGTGTGGCGTTCGGCGTGTACATGGCGCTCGGCTATGCCGGAACCGACCTTGAGCAGGGAAATATCCAGCGTATCTTCTACATTCACATGGGCGCGTTCTTTGGCGCTTTCGTCGCGTTTGGGGCGACCACCCTCGGTGGCATCCTGTACCTGCGCAGCCGCGATGTGCGTTGGGACACGCTGGCACTGGCGGGTGTCGAGGTCGGGCTGATACTGGCGATCATCAATATCGTCACCGGTTCGATCTGGGCACGCCCGATTTGGAATACATGGTGGAACTGGGACCCACGTCTGACTTCCGCTGCCATCATGATCCTGACGTATGCCGCCTATCTGATGCTGCGTGCAGGCATTGACAACCCAGAGCAGCGGCGGCGCTTCGCATCGGTCTATGGCGTGTTTGCGATTGCGACCGTCATCCTGACGCTCATCATCCCGCGCATCGTGCCGAGCAGCATCCATCCGATTGTGATTGGTCCGGTCTTTAACGGCACGGAAGCGTTCGTGGAAGGTGACTTCCAACTGGCGGCGACCTCTGGTGTCGCGGTGGCACTGCTGGTCAACATGGCGGTGTGGACGCTCCTCGTCCCGATTGTGCTGATCTGGCATCGCGTCCGCCTGGAGAACGATGCCCAGCGCATTCAGGCGCGCAAGGCGGCATTGCTGGAGCGTGAGGGATAAGACTCTCTAACGCAGGCGTGCAGAAGCAGAGACAACGCAGAGGGTCATCCCTCTGCGTCTCTGCGTCAAGATTTCTGCCTTAGGTATACAACTCGTCGTCGTAGCCGTCCGCGTCTTCCATCGCCTCGTCTTCGTCGTCCAGATAGTGATCATTCTGTGTATAAGCGAAGCCAAGTTCTGGATCATCTTCATCCAGTACTGTCATGCTGTCTTCACCAAAGATGTCGTCTGTTTCCCGATCATCCAGTTCGGGGAGCGGGTGATGACCACTTTCGGTTTCAGAAACGCTGATGTCGCCTTCGGCGATCTGCTCATCCTGCGCGATGTCCAGAAACTCATCGCGTGCTGCAAGGCGTGTTTGTGGGTCTTCGCCCAGATCTTGCGAGAAATAGGTGCTCATGCGAGCCCTCCTGTAGGGTATATCCGTACTGATTGTCAGCGATGTGTGGTGCGCGTGTATGGTTCGTGCGGTGGGTTTGTCAGTAGGCAGGGTTGCTATGGGTCACTGGTCCGATGTGCGCGTGCGTGTTCGCCCTACAATGCGAATCATGGACACACAGGAGGACTGCAATGGCACTGGAACGCTACACACTGACGCGCGCGGGCTATGACCAGTTGCAGCGCGAATTGACGGACTATCAGGAACGCCGCGCGCAGCAGCAGATCGAGATGGAGAGCATTCAGGACAACACGACCGAAAACTATCCTGAAGAGGGCGCGGAGTTTGAGGCACGCACGATGCGCGAGATCATGGACGAGCGTATCGGCAATCTGATACTGATCTTGCAGCAGGCAGACGTGACTGATGAAGACCCAAACCCGCGCACGATTGATCCGGGTGACCGTGTGACGGCGTGGAATGTGCAGGATCGCGAGGAAGTCGAGTTTGATCTGGTAGGCAGCGCGGAGGTGATGTACGGGCGCGAAGGTGTGTCGATTGAGTCGCCTGTCGGTCAGGCGTTGATCGGGCGACGGGTAGGGGATGTGGTGGATGTCGCGACGCCGGACGGCATGACGCGCTACGCCATCCGCCGCGTCGTGCGGACGCCGGACCATGGGTGAGATACGGCGTTTGATAGCAATCATGTTTGCGGGGAAGGTGTGAGCCTGTTCAACTCGTCTAACAGCGCGTTATCCTCACGCTCTGCGCGGCGCAGCCAGCGTGTCTTCCACAGCAGATGCAGCCGCCACGACGCCAGTGCCGCGCCCACCACTGCGATTAAAGCAAGCACCGCCTGACCACTATCTCGCACAACATTGACGCACACGAACAGCACGACAAACGTAATGATGCTGGTGTTGATCGTCGCCACCGCGAACGCAGTCGAGCCGAGCCGACCGTTACCCCACTCCATGCGGCTCTTTTCTTCTGGCGCGTAGGGCAACCCCGACGCGATTTCTGGGAAGTAGTGCAAGAACCAGCCGCGAATGCGCGCCAGCCGCCGCCGATAGATCATGATCGCCACACGGCGCTGCAACATGCGCCGGAACGTCAGCACGCCGAGCAGGATGATGATCGGCACACCCGCCAACATCAGCCACACGCCGACCGCGCCGCCGACGAACTGCTGCGCCGCGATCACGATTGAGCCGAGCGCGCCCGCAAACGTGACGTAGAAATTCAGCCGTTCATCGCCGCGCTCTTTCGCTTGCTGGTGCAGCGCGTACATGCTCTGGTATTCCTGCATCAGGAAGTTAATGGCAGCGTCAGACGGGGCGGTCATTGTGCTTGTCCTTACTCGTAGCGCAGGTATTTAGTTGACCTGTTTCTATTGATTGAGTTTATTGATCGCGTTGTATAGTTGTGGGTCTGAGTAATGTGCGTCTCTCATTTCTTCTAGTGTTTTTAGTACTGACACATCCCCGATTTCACCCAGAACAAATAGTATCGAGGGGCGAACCCCACTCGGTCCTTGAACAAGCTTTTCTATCAGTCTTGGAACAGCGGCGCTACCCTTAGAGATCAGCGCTTTATGAAGATGTAGTAGGTCCCCTTGACTTTGAAAGGCTTCGACCTCATTTAAAAGAATTTCAAGCGAGAGTGGATTCCGACTGTTGCCAAGTGTTCGCAATCGTGCATCTTCAAT
>JANRJX010000124.1:0-3578 GCA_033763755.1 Chloroflexota bacterium | reverse complement strand
CCCGTGACCGCTACCCCTTCCACAACGTCTAGACCGCCATTCACAATATTGCGCTGGACGAAACGGATTTCGTTGACGCCGTTGTTGGTCGTCTCATACGCAGCCTTGGTTCCCGTCGCATTGTAGCTGGGCGAGGCGATGGAGGGGGCTTGGGTGACGGTGCTGAACGAACCAACCCATAGACTCGTGCCGCTTCTGCCGAGGGTATACTCCACCAGTACATCCTGTGTCACGCCGGGTCCGCCTGCGCTCATGTTGGCTTGTACTGCCATTAGGCGGTCGCCCGTCGCGGACCAGTCAAGGTCGGAGAACTGGTAGCTGAGGCTGACTGCCAACTGCTCATCGACGCAGCTTACGCCTTCGCGACAATCAGATGTGACATAAGCAAGATGTCGCTGGAGCGCGTCCGGCGTCGCGCCCGGCACGGTGCGAATGTAGGCAAGCAGGCTGCCATCGGGCGACCAGGCGGGCGATGTGGCAGGCTGCGTCGGCGTGAGTGAGGGCAGCGGCGACTCAGTAGGCGGTAGGGGGGGGGGTAATAGCGTAGCCGTTTCGGTCGGTGTCTCGGTCGGCAGAGGTGTGAGGGTTGGCTCTTGGGCCAGCGCGCCCCATGAAATTAAGAATGTTAAAGAAGCAGCAAGAACAAACAGCAGTCTATAGGGTGCAGCGCGCATGATGACTCCACAACGCACATGAATGTTGCGTCCAGCCTACCCTGTCTGCCACTGCAAAGTCAATCGTTCTTAGCACTCCGTTAAAGAAAGTGGGCTAAGTCGTGATGAATGTCATGTGTTGGAATGTGACAAGTATCACACCCTCACCCCGGCAGCACACCATCGCCCAACGCGCGCAGCCGGGGGTTCTGCTGGTCGCGCGGGGACAGCACCGCCTCCGTCACGCCCCACGCCAGCCCAACATCCGGGTCATCCCACGCCACGCCGAACTCGTCCCCGCCATCGTAGTACTGGTTGACGTGATACGTCAGCGTCGCGTCCGTCAGCGCCAGAAAGCCGTGCGCCACGCCAATCGGGATGAACACGCCCAGATTATTCTCTTCGCCGATCTCCAGCGTCTGCGTCGCCATGTACGTTGGCGACGAACGGCGCAAATCGACCATGCCAACGCGGATGCGCCCCGCCATCACATACCAGTAATCGATCTGCTTGCGATGGAAATGCAGCCCACGCAGCACGCCCGCCTTGCTATCCGAACGATTGCTCTGCGTGTACGTCCAGTCGATCCAGGGAAACCATTCTTTGCGGAACGTCTCCATGAAGCGCCCACGTTCGTCACTGAAGACACGGATAGCGACGGTGTACACGCCGGCAATCTGTTGTGATTCGTGGATGAAGTCGTGATGAATATGTGCCTGCGCCATGCCCCGCTCTTTTCCGTAACCAGTCGCGGGAAGATTGTAACATTCGCAAGCAGCGGCGTACATGCTTTGACCTCACCCCTTGTATCTCTCCCTCAGGGCGAAGGCGAACCACAGTTTTCTGGAAGCCCCTCTCCATGAGGGAGAGGGGTTTGGGGTGAGGGAACTCACCCCCTCCGCCAGGTGTAGCGCGTCAGCGGCGATGTCGCCCATGCGCCATAGCGACTGAGCCAGTAGAGCAGACGCGGACGCAGCCCCGTCCAGATCATGAACTGGCGGCGTTCGATGCCGCGTATGATCGAGTCCGCCACTGCCTCCGGTGGGTAAACCCGCAGCATAGGCGACTTCATATTGAAGCTGGCGGTGCTGCGGGCGCGCTCGTTCAGCATGGGCGACGACACGAACAGCGGATTGGCAACGCCGATATACACGCCATCATCTTCCAGTTCCAACCGCAAGGTTTGCGCCAGCGAGAGCACGCCCGCCTTCGTCGCTGCATACGTGCCGAACTCCGGCGATGGCAGAAACGACGACACCGAACTGAGCAGCACCAGCGCCCCGCGCGTCGCCCGGAGATGCGGCAGCGCGGCATAAACGACCTGCACCGTTCCGCCCAGATTGACATTGACCAGCCGGGCGTGTTCCGCCAGCGGCATTTCCGCGAACATGCCTGTATACAGCAGCGCTGCGCTGTGGATGACGCCGTGCAGCGCGCCCTGCTGTTCGACCGCAAGCGCCAGCGTTTCAGTCACCTGCGCCGAGTCGCTGATGTCCACACGCTGCGGCAGTCCCTGCGTGGCAGCGGCGGCTGCGTCAAGCGCATCGGCGTTCACGTCCCACAGCGTCAGGCGTGTGCCGCGCGCCGCCAGCCGCTTTGCCAGCGCCAGCCCAATGCCGCTTGCCGCCCCTGTGACCAAATAATGGCGTTCGCGAAACAAATCTGTCATGCTGTCTACTCTCACAAATGCCCGTCAGACTGTACCATAAAATCACATCTTCGGAGTCTTCATGCGTCTGCTGCTCATCGCCATCCTGCTGCTTGCCGCCTGCGCGCCCGCGCCAACCATCGACATCCCGACGCTGGCGGTGATGAGTGAGTTCGCGCAAACCCTCACCCCAACCCCTCTCCCTCAGGGCGAGGGGCAAATGCCATCCCCTACGCTGCCCCCTACCCCCACACCCAGCGCCAGTCCCACCGCGTCCGCGACGCCGAGCATTACACCGACAGCGACGGAAACGCCGATCTATGCGGGACTTGGCACATTCCTGGGCGCGATCAGTCCGGGACAGCGGGTTGTCGGACGGTTCAGCGCGGTCGGCGAACGCTACGTCTATCTGATCGACGGGCGCGCCGGGCAGTATATCAGCGCGCGCTTGCAGCCGCAGGTCGTGGGCAGCGATCCAGCGCTCACGCTTTATGATCCGGCAGGTGCGGCGCTGGCGACGGACGAGGACAGCGGCGGGCGCGACACGCCGCTGCTGACCGTCCGGTTACCTGCGGACGGTATCTACAGCTTGCAGGCGCGCGAGGACAACAACCCGACCGGCTACACGCTGGAAGTGCAGCAGTTCGACATTGCACCTGCGCCGCGCATTGTGCCGTTCGTGCCGACCGCCACGCCGCCGTTCACGCTCGCGCTGCCCACGTCTAACGCGGCGGTCACAACGCTGACACCCTATGCGCCGATCATTGGGCGTGTCGAGCGCCCCGGCGATTTCGCGCGCCTGACACTGAACGGACAAGCGGGCGACGCGCTGACGATTGGCGTGACGCCGCTGCCCGGCTCGATCCTGCGCCCGACGCTCGAAGTCTTCGATCCCGACGGCATCTCGCTGATGCAAGTCAGCGCTGATGCGTCTGGCGTGGTGCTCGTGCCGCGCCTTGATGCGCTGACGACAGGCGAATACAGTCTGTTCGTCACAGGTGCGGACAATACGGGTGGCGCGTTCGTCATCAGTTATGGCACTGACGGGGCATACAGCGAACTCTTCCGCGCGGTGCTGCCACCGGATGTGCCGGGACAGGGGCAGCTTGGGCGCGGACTGCGTGACGTGTGGGCGGTGTATCTGAACGCGGGCGATGTCATCACGGCGGGTGTCACATCCAGCACGCGCGATTTTGACGCGGCGCTGGCGCTGGTCGCTCCCGACGGCACACAGATCGCCTTCAGCGACGATGCGCCGAACAGTCCCGATCCGCTGA
>JANRJX010000123.1:0-5317 GCA_033763755.1 Chloroflexota bacterium | reverse complement strand
GGTGATGCCGAGTGCTGCCAGGTCGTGTGGCGTAGCGTTCGCCTTTGCCAGTGCGCCCGCGATGACTTCCTGCACTCGTCCCCAGATTTCTAGCGGGTCATGCTCCACCCATCCGGCGCGCGGGAAGATCTGGCGATGTTCAAGCTGCTCAACGGCGATCACCTGGCTGCTGCGGTCAAAGATCATGCAGCGGGTAGAGGTGGTACCTTGATCGATGGCGGCGACATATTTGGACATAAAAGAAACTCCAAGTGATGAGTAACGAGTTTAAAGTGCAAAGTAGGGACGTCTCATGAGACGTCCTCCTGTAGGGACGAGGCATGCCTCGTCCCCTTGTCTACAAGCAGCAATTGAACCGCAAAGGCGGCGCGTGTGCAAAAGATTGCGGTGTTATAATGATGCCTAACTCATATGAGGTAGCGAGTATTGCGATGACGAATTCCAGCTTAACCAAACGTATTGACCGTATTGAGGTACGCAACTATCGCAGCCTTGGTGATGTCAACCTTGATCTTTCGGATTTGACGGTGTTGGTGGGGCCGAACGGATCGGGCAAGAGCAACGTGTTGGATGTTCTACGGTTCGTCAGTGATGCGTTGCGGTTAGGGTTAGAGGTCGCACTAGTGCAAGGAAACCGGGGCGAAATGCAGGGAGTTCGCACTCGCTCACTAACTGATGATTTAGGTGATGTGAGCATCTCCCTCTATATGACGCTATATGGTGTGCATTCTGAGTATCACCTAGTACTGGGAAGTCATGACAAGAACGATTTCTTTATCAAAACGGAACGTTGTGTGGTCGGTTCACAACGTTTCTTGGTTCACGGTGGGGTATTGGAAGAAAGTACGATGCCTTACACGATCACAACCTTTGAGAAGAGTCTGTTGTTGCCCTTACTCCTTGACTCAGATGATCTTTTGGATCTGTATCGTTTTTTGACCTTTGAAGCAGGTTATTACTCGATACTATCGAGATATGCGTATACTCCTCGTAAACTTGCCAGTTTAGTTAAATTAGACAGCGATGCGGCGAACCTAGCGACAGTATTATGGCGTATAGCCAATACCATAGAAGATCAAAACTTGATTGAACAAATCTATGAAGGTTTTGCCAACATAGTGCCTGGACTTGATACTAGACAGCCCTTTCGAGTCGAGTCTTTCGGCAATTTCGTGGCCATAACAATCCAACATCAGGATGGCAGTACATTCGATCTTGCGAGTGAGTCAGATGGCACTATTCGCATTTTGGGCTTGCTGACAGCTATCTATCAGATACCAAGATTGAAACTCATCGCCATTGAAGAACCCGAACTCATAATCCATCCCGGTGCGCTTGGCGTCCTATGTGACATTTTTAAGGAAGCGTCTCTCACCAGTCAGATCATTCTTACTACCCACAGCCCTGACATGATTTCGCGCTTTGCTCCTGAAAGCCTCCGCCTTGTGACACGCGAAAACGGCTTGACACAGATTACTCCCGTAAGTGAAGACAATATCAAAGCAATCAACGATCAGCTTTTCACAGCGGGGGATTTGCTGCGCATCGGAGCATTTGAGCGTGTCTGATTACATCGGTCTCATCGTAGAGGGCGATGGTGAAGCGACGGCTGCTCCACTGCTGGTGCGTCGCATCCTGCACGAGCAATTACAGCGCTACAATTTGAATCTAAAGGCTTTCGACGCACACGGTCAGGGAAACCTGACAACGCCTGGCGGACTTGAACGCTTTCTCGAACTGCTGCGACGCAACCGGGATTGTCGCGCGGTGCTTGTGTTGCTGGATGCGGAAGACGATCACGTCGATTGCCCCATTACGTTTGCCCGTGCGCTGGCTGTCCGCGCTCAGTCACTTCAGCTCGACAAGCCTATCGCTATAGTGTGTGCGGTCTGCGAATAGGAGTCGTGGTTTCTCTACAACCTTGCTACGATTGCTCCAAAGTATCTCGTAAAGCCTGATGTGCGCTATCAAGGCAATCCTGAACAGGAGTGCAGCGCCAAAGGCTGGCTATCGCGCCAGATGCCTGTTGGACGGACATATAAAGAAACGCAGGATCAAGAGAAGATGACTGCATTGATCGATCTTACAGCCACAACAAAGGCATCGCGTTCCTTTCGGCGTTTATGTCATGCCGTCGAACAATTGCTGATTGCAGTGGACAAAGATGGCAAAAACGTTACTCCTCTACCTACTCCATAACATTCCGCACCACTACATCCTGAACACGCCATACCGCGTCTCATCGCCGCCCGTTCGCGCGCAAACGCTCAACGCCAGTCCAAGCACCCGCCGTAGTTCCGCCGGATCAAGGATGCCGTCATCCCACAGCCGCGCTGTCGAATAGTACGGGCTGCCCTCACGCTCGTATTTGTCGAGGATCGGCTGCTTGAACGCCGCCTGCGCCTCTGGCGTCATGTCCGCCTCGCCCGCCCGCGCCATCTGGTCACGCTTGATGGTCAGCAGCACATTCGCCGCCTGCTCGCCACCCATCACGCTGATGCGCGCGTTCGGCAGCATCCACAGAAAGCGCGGCGCATATGCCCGCCCGCACATGCCGTAATTGCCCGCCCCAAAGCTGCCGCCGATAATCACCGTTAGCTTGGGGACAGCGGCGTTGGCGACGGCATGAACCATCTTCGCGCCGTCTTTAGCGATGCCGCCGTGTTCATACACCTTGCCGACCATGAAGCCGGTGATGTTTTGCAGGAACAGCAGCGGGATTTGCCGCGCCGTACATAACTCGACAAAGTGCGCGCCTTTCAACGCGCTCTCGCTGAACAGCACGCCGTTGTTGCCGATGATGCCGACCGGGAAGCCGTTAATATGCGCGAAGCCCGTCACCAGCGTTGTGCCGTACTGCGCTTTGAACTCGCGGAAGCGGCTGCCATCCACCAGCCGCGCGATCACCTCGCGCACGTCGTAGCTCTCGCGGAAGGTTGTGGGCAGAATGCCGTACAATTCGTCGATCGGGTACAGAGGTGGTTGGGGTGGTTGTAGGGGCAGGGCATGGGCGGACGAGGCATGCCTCGTCCCTACGGTAGCGATGATATTGCGGAGGATTTCGAGCGCGTGGTCGTCGTCCTCTGCGAAATGATCGGCAACGCCAGAGATATGTGTATGCACATATGCGCCGCCCAGTTCCTCTGCGCTCACCTCTTCGCCTGTCGCCGCCTTGACCAGCGGCGGACCGCCGAGAAAGATTGTGCCTGTGCCTTTGACGATCACCGTCTCGTCACTCATGGCGGGCATGTACGCACCACCCGCCGTGCAGCTGCCCATAACTGCGCTGATCTGCGGGATGCGTGCCGCGCTCATCCGCGCCTGGTTGTAGAAGATGCGCCCGAAATCGTCCGCGTCAGGAAAGACTTCATCTTGCAGCGGCAGAAACGCGCCGCCGCTATCGACCAGATACAGGCACGGCAGACGGTTTTCCAAAGCCACCTGCTGGGCGCGCAGATGCTTCTTGACGGTCAGCGGGTAGTACGTACCGCCTTTCACGGTTGCGTCGTTGGCAATGATCAGGCATGACTGCCCGCTGACGCGCCCGATGCCTGTAACAATGCCTGCGCCCGGCACATCGTCCTCGTAGACCTCCCAGGCTGCCAGCGGCGATAGCTCCAGAAACGGCGCTCCGGGATCGAGCAGACGGTCAATGCGTTCGCGCGCCAGCAGCTTGCCCTGTTCGCGCTGACGCTGCTGATATTTCGCGCCGCCGCCCTGCCGCGCCTGTGCCAGCCGTTCGCGTAGTTCAGCGACCAGCGCGCGGTTGTGTGCGGCATTGGCAATAAAGCGCTCGTCGCGCGGGTCAATCTGCGTATCCAGTACATCAAAATGGGTGTCAGGCGTAGACATAAGCACTACCTTTGAAGAACTGCATTATTCAGATTTTAACGCAGAGACGCGGAGGACGCAGAGATCGTTGTGCAGGGGCGACTCGCCGGGTCGCTCGTACAGTTTCTCAGTGTTTCTGCGTTAAAATGCATATTCTCTTGGCGTCTTGGCGTTTTGATTCATGATCAGGATCGATTTATGACCAGCTTTACGCGCGAGTTCAAAGTCCGGCACTACGAATGTGACGCCTACGGACACGTCAACAACGCCAACTACCTGCGCTACATGGAGCAGGCGGCAATCGAAGCATCGGCGGCAGTCGGCTACGACGACGCACGCTACACGGCGCTGGGGACGATGTGGCTGATCCGCGAGACCGATATAGAGTACCTGCTGCCACTGAAGATGGACGATGTCGTGGCGGTTAAGACGTGGGTGGCAGATTTCCGGCGTGTGCGTTCGCAGCGGCGCTATGAGTTCACGCGCGTCGGCGATGGGGCGCTGGTGGCGCGGGCGACCACCGACTGGGTGTACATGGATAGGGCTACACAGCGCCCGGTCAGCGTGACGCCGGAGATGATCGCCGCCTACTGCCCGGATGGGACGCCAGAGCCAACGCCGCGTGAACGCATCGCAGCCGCGCCGCCGCCACCACCGCGCCCGCACACGATGCAGCGGCGCGTCGAGTGGCGCGACATCGACATGGCACAGCACGTCAATAACGCCACCTATCTCAACTACATGGAGGAGTGTGGGATTCAATCGCTGGATGGCTTCGGTTGGTCGGTGGACAGGCTGGCGGCCGTGGGAATTGCGATTGTCGCGCGGCGGCATCAGATCGAATATCAGCAGCCTGCCCTGCTCGGTGATATGCTGCGCGTGACGACGTTTCTGGCGGATGTGCGGCGCGCCACTGCTGTACGCCACTTTACGATTGTGCGCGAAAAAGATAATGTGTTACTGGCGCGGGCGCGATCGCAGTGGGTGTTTATGAACCCCACGTCACTGCAACCTGCGCGCGTGCCCGAAGCGGTAATGAATGACTTTGCAGAGCACATTGCAAAGGGCATATAGCCGAATAGAAAAAGAGCAGGATAGCTCCTGCCCTCACACTACTCAATTGCCAACCCCAATACCGAAAATCTAGAATGCACCCTTGCCCTTGAGCAGTGCCGGGATGGTCATGAGCATGATCTTGATGTCCATCCACACAGTGTAGTTGCGCACGTAATGTACGTCGTCTTCAGTGCTGAGGTGGCATGGCTTGTCGCTGCGCCCGGTCACCTGCCACCAACCAGTAACACCCTGCGGCATCAGGAACCGTTCACGCTGCCACTCTTCGTATTGCTCCACCAACCAGGGCAGTTCGGGGCGCGGTCCCACCAGGCTCATGTCGCCCTTCAGCACGTTGATCAGCTGAGGCAGTTCGTCCAGGCTCGTCTTGCGAATGAACTTGCCGGTCTTAGTCACGCGCGGGTCGTCCTTG
>JANRJX010000122.1:0-32074 GCA_033763755.1 Chloroflexota bacterium | reverse complement strand
CTTTCCATCTCTGGGCTTTGGGGGTTAAAAAATTTTCTTTTTACGCCCCTCCCCCTCTGGTTGTGGGGTTGGGGTTGTGGGATACCCCATCTACCCGTAAAATGCTTCTGGCGATGACTTCTCCAACATCCGCAGCTTCTCCTTGCTCGGCACAACCAGCACCGGGCAGGCGGCGATGCTCAGGACTTTGTTGGTGATGCTGCCGAACAGCCAGCGGCTGACGCCAGAGCGTCCGTGCGTCGTCATGACGATGCAGTCCGCGTTCTCGTGCGCGGCAATCGTGGCGATGATCTTCGATGGCTCGCCGACTTCCGAGAAGGTCTTGACGACATAGCCTTCCATCGTCAGCGACTCAGCGGTGTGCGCCAGATAGCGCTTCGCCCATTCTTCCATCTGCCGCTGCGACTCGGTGTCCGACGTGACCAGGCTGCCGTACATATCAAAGCTGCCGACCGGCAGTTCCGGCACATCGACCGCCGTCACCAGCGTGATGCGCGCGCCCTTGTCCAACATCCGCCGCGCTTCCAGTAACGCCTCTTCACTGATCGCCGAGCCATCCAGCGGTATTAAGATATGCTGATACATAAGCATCCTCCAAGTCTAAAGTGTCTCTGTTTTACCCTCATTATCGCTGATTGTGTGCTGTCAGTGGTCATGCGCAGGGGGTGACATTCGACATGGAGTTGTGGGGCGTTGACGCCTGTGCGCTCTTGCTTTACACTACGTTGCAGCGGGGCAGTGGTGAAATGGCAGCCACGAAGGTCTTAAAAACCTTTGCTCGTGAGAGCGTGTGGGTTCGAGTCCCACCTGCCCCAACGCATTCATTCCAAATTCGCGTGGCGCGTCATCATCGCGCGCTCATCCGTCCCCATCCGTTCCATCATCTGTAGTATCGTGATGTCCAGCAGCAGACCGAGCGCCGTCTCAAACACACCGCCCATCGGCAGTGCGGAACGGGCGTGACCGTTCGTCTTGGGTGTCGTTGCCGCCAGCGTGAGGATGAAATGCGCTTTTTCCGCGACGGGCGAATCGGCTGCCGTCGTGATGAGCGCCACCTGCGCCTCTTCGATGCGGGCGCGCCAGGCATAGTTGACGAGCGACGGCGTGCGCCCGCTGCCGGAACCGATGATTAACAGGTCACGCGCGGCAATAGCGGGTGTGGTCACATCATCAATCACATGCGCCTGCAAGCCCAGGTGCATCAGCCGCATGGCGAAGCCGCGCATCGGCAAGCCGGAACGCCCCTTGCCTGCCACAAACACACGCGGCGCATCCACAATCAACTGTGTGAGCGCCTCCACTTGTGCGTCGTGGATGTCCTGTAATGCGGTACGAAGATCGTTCAGTGCGTGGTCAAGCTGCGTTGCAAAGGCGGTCATCCACGTTCCCCACATCCGTATACGTAGGGGCAGGATGTATCCTGCCCACATGTGTATCCTGCCCTGTTTTGTGGGGCAGAATGCATTCTGCCCTACATTATTTCGAGGGTTAGGGCGCAATGTGTTGCGCCCCTACATTGCATCTTACAGGTGCGGCGACAGCTTCTTGACCAGTTCTTCCTTGGGCTGGTAGCCGGTGATGCGCGTCGCTACTTCGCCGTTCTTAAACAGGATCAGCGTCGGAATGCCCATGATGCCGTAGCGCTGTGCTACGTCGCCGTACTGGTCGGTATCGAGTTTGCCAACCTTGAGCTTGCCCGTGTATTCGGTCGCGATCTGTTCGACAAACGGTGCAATTGCCTTACATGGGCCGCACCATTCCGCCCAGAAATCGACCAGAACGGGTTGTCCGCTCTTCAGTACTTCATGATCGAAGTTGTTGTCAGTGATTTCGACTGTCGCCTTGCTCATAACCTCTGTGTCTCCTGTTGCTCCCCGTTGCCGCCTGTGCGTGTGATACAATCACAGACATCGACAAGTATAGTCTGAATGACGCCCGATTGTAACGCGGGCAGCCTATATAATGACAGACGAGACGCACTTACCAGAACTTACGCGCCGCCAGGAAGAAATTCTGGCGCTGATTGTGCGCGCCTACACACAGAAGCCGGAACCGATCAGTTCCAAAATGCTGGCGGACAACTTCGGACTGACAATCAGCACTGCCACCATCCGCAACGAGATGATGGCGCTGGAAGACCTCGGGTACATCAGCCAGCCGCATACCAGCGCTGGGCGTGTGCCGACCCAGGAAGGCTATCGCTACTTCGTGCGGCGGCTGCTGAACGCGGTTAATCTGGATGTCAGCGAGCGCAACCGTATTAACGATAAGCTGACGAGCATTCCGCTGGCAACTGAGCAGTGGATGCGCCAGAGCGCCACATTACTGGCACGCACCGCGCAAACTGCCGCGCTTGTTACGCCGCCGATGGCGGAGGCGAGCCGCTTCAAGCATGTCGAGTTGATCGGCGTGCAGGGGCGGTTGGTGCTGATGGTACTGGTGTTGCAAGGCGGCGCGGTGCATCAGCAAATGCTGACGCTGGCGGAGTCACTGCCACAGGGGCGTTTGAGCGAGGTGGCGACGCGCATCAACACGCTCTGCAACGACTTGCGGGCGGGCGATGTGCGCGTCAAGAGTGTGCAGTGGAGTGTGCTGGAGCGCGAGATCGCCGAAGTCATCGCCGACCTGATGGAGCGCGCCGACGGCAACCAGGTCGTGCTGCTCTACCGCGAAGGGCTGACGGATATGATCGGCGCGTTTCAGCAGAACAGCGAAGGCGCGCAGCAGGCACTGCGCGTGTTAGAAGAACGCGCCTTCCTGACGCTGATCCTCAACGATCTGCTCGCACGCCAGCCCAACGATGTCCAAGTCGTCATCGGTGGCAACGGGCGCTGGGAAGAACTGCGCCACCTATCGATGGTGCTGAGTCGCTACGGCTTGCCGGGGCAGGTCAGCGGCGCTATCGGCGTGGTCGGTCCCACGCACATCGATTACGGGCGCGCGGTCAGCGCCGTGCGCTATATCTCGTCGCTCATGACCGACATGCTGACAAACGTGTACGGGGCAGAGCCGTCCGCTCTGCCCGAAACAGGTACAGTGGACGAGGAGTAACCGTGAACATACCACACCCCGTCCCCTCTCATCTAGAGAGGGGTGCGCCTCAAAGTCAAGTAAGATTTGTGCGGGGTGAGATCAATGGATTTGCTTACGCCTGCGCCTGTTCGTCGGTCTTGTTCTTGTCTTCGGCAGGTTTGCCGTCGTTCATACCCTTGCGGAAGTTCGCAACCGCGCTGCCCAGTTCACCGCCGATGCGCCCGATGCGCCCGACGCCAAACAGCACCAGTACAATCACGAGAATGATCAGCAGTTCGCCTGGTCCTAATGACATGATTCACTACCCTTCACCTATTTCAATCGACGCTAGTATATCATCGTTTGCGGTATAAGGGTTGGATTGAATCTGTTCCTCTGCTAAAGTTACAACATTAATTTCATTCCCCCGTGCAACCTGCCCGAAGATAAATCCTGTCACGTCCAGGCGTATGCGAAGGTTTTCACATGTCGAGTGTCAATCAAACCAAAGCGCCCAGCTGGATTCGTATTGCAGGCAGCATCGCTGGCATATATGCGGGGCTAATGCTGCTCGCCTGGATCATTCAGTGGGTGCTGCCCACTGATACAGGTATCGGCGGCATCATCGAAATACTGATGCAACTGCTGATGTTCCCGGCGTTGGTCTTGCTGCCCATCTGTTTGCTGCTGCGGCGTTGGCGTGCGTCGTTTCTCCTGCTCATCGTGGTCGGTTTATTCCTGTTCGCCTACGGGCGGTTGCTGCTGCCCCGTTCGGATACATCAGGAGGTGAAAGCATGATCAGCCTCCTTACCTTTAACATCCAGGCACCTGATGAAGACGTGATGCCGATCGTGAACGTGATCCGCGCTGCCGATGCAGATGTCGTCGCATTGCAAGAACTCAGTTCGCCTGCCGCCGACGCTATCGCCAGCCAGTTGAGTGAACTGTACCCACATCGGGCGTTACATCCGCGTGACCAGGACAACGCCGGGCAGGGTGTGTTAAGCCGCTTGCCTATCCTGGATGATGAGTATTGGCGCAACGAATTTCTGGAAGATCAACTCGGTCATCAGCGCGTCGAACTCGATTGGAACGGGACAGTCGTCACACTCTTCAATACCCATCCACTGCCGCCGTATGCCCCGGACATTGGCTTTAACGCCCACAATCACACCCAGGAACTGCGCGAGTTCTGGAACGTGTCGGGCGCGTCTCCACGCCCGTTCTTCTGGCAGGCGACTTCAACATGACTGAAGCCTTCGACCTGTACCAGATCATTACCGACCGCTATACCGACGCCTTTGCCGCTGTCGGCGAGGTCGGCTTCGGCTTCACATTCCCGCATATCACGCGCCGTCCGCTGCCGCCTGTGCTGCGGCTCGATTACGTCTTCTACGATAGCCACTTTCGCGGCATTGATGCGCGCGTCTGGTCGGACTCTGGCAGTTCCGATCATTTACCTGTGCTGGTGCGCCTGGCTCTGCGTGATGCCGGCTCATGAGGGGTCGTCTTCGTCGCCACCAACGCATTACGGCGCTTCTCGCCATGTGTACAACGTATACGCCGCCGCCACGCTGCCATCGCCAGCGAGATAGTCCACCGTGCTGACGGGTGTCAGGTGGCGTGCGAGTGCCGGCGGGAAGCGCAGGTTCTCGTCGCGATGGTATTGATCATCATCGGTGAAGGAGTCGTAGCCGATGGTGTAGAGCAGGAAGTAGTCATCGCCCGCCGCGCGCCACGCCTCAAAGATGGCGTCTTCGCTCAGTCCCTGTCGCAGCGGATACGCCCACTGATCGAGCATGATGTCCGGGATGCAGGTGATATGTGCTGGGCAGTGATACGTGCGCAATTCCCACAACATGCGCACCTGCGAGTCTTCTGGAAGCGCGTCCAGTTGATCCATCGCCGCCTGCCACACGCCGAGATTGCGCGCGTAGTAGTCCTGTGTGTCGATCGTCCCCGCCAGCCAGGGCAGCGGATGCCGATCCAGCGTGACGAGCGTCACTTCCGCCAATGCCAGCAGCGTCGTCAGCAGCAGCACGGTGCGCAGCAGAAAGTCAAGCTTGAGCGGGCGGCGCGGCAGCTTGCCCACGCCGACAAAGGCAACCGCTCCCATGATCGCTCCCAGCGGCAGCAGCACGATGGCCAGCCGCGTTTGTTCACCCGTGCCGCTGGTCGCCGCCAGATACGTCCATAACGCCACCATCGGCAGTGCCATGATCGCAGACGCAGCCGCCAGTCGTCGCTGCGCTTCATCGAGCCAGCGCCAGACGACGGGCAGCAGCAGCGGTGTGGTGAAGAGCAGCGGACCGAGCGTAAACGAGGTGTTGGGTCCCTGATTAACGCCGAAAATCGTCGCCGTCAGCGGCAGAAAGGCGAGCTGCCAGGCATCCGGAGTCCCCCACATGCCCCAGCCCGCGCGGGTAAAAGCGGCGCTGCGTTCCGCATCCCAGTTCAGACCAAAGCCGAGCAGCGGGTAGACAGGGTTGTCATAGAGCAGCCAACCGCGCAGCAGCCACGGCGCGACGCACACCAGCGCCGGCAGCGCGATCAGCAAGCCGTTCTGGATGACGCGGCGCGGCTGCATTGCCAGCACGTACACCCCCAACCCGACGATCAGGAACGCCGTCGTGTGCTTGTAACCGGTCGCCAGCCCCACAAGCACACCGAGCAGAATCAATTGTGCAGAGACATTGCGATTATGGAGGGACGAGGCATCCCACGGGGAGGCTACGCTCTGCCTCGTCCCTCCATCCTGCCCCGTCGTCCGTACTCCCTGTGCCCATGCGGTCACGATGATAAAGCACGCAGCTGCATACGCCATCACGATCAGATCGACATAGCCCCAGCCGAACAGTTCCCACAGGTTGTACGACGCCAGCAGCAGGATGACGGCGGTCAGCGCCGCCTGCTCGTTGGCGACGCGCCGCACCAGCGTGCCTGTCAGCGCCAGCGCCAGCACGCCGAAGCCCCAGTGAATCAACGCAGCAGTCGTATCGCGATTGAAAGCGCTCATGGCGATGCTGAAGAGCATCTCGCTATTCTTGGGGAAACCGAGATAAAAGTTATCCGGCGTACCGATCATACGCCCGCTTTCCAGCCAGCGCTGTGGTCCGACAAGATGATAAACCATCGCATCCCACGAGGTCGGCGGAGCCAGCGCGATCAGCAGTGCCAGCCCCAGAAAGATCGTGATCAACCACTTATAGGGACGCCCAACGGGGCGTCCTGTGACGGCGTGTCCATGTTCATTGACCTGCGCATCGCCATAGAATGCGCGCACCGCACCCCCTATTCCGCGCAGCCATCCCCATCCCTCGCGCCATGTCAGCAGTGCAATCACGCCGATGCCGCCCCACAGCACCGCGCCGTGAAACACACCGATCAGCGCGGGCAGCAGCGCCAGCGTCGCGAGCATACCTGCGCCGAGCAGAGGGGCAATCAGAAGCGATGAGGCTTCGGGTAGTGTCTGTTGCCCAATAGCCAGTAGCCTTCGCCCCAACCCGCCGCTGACGACGAACAGGGCGCTCACAACCAGAACATCGAGCAGCCCGCCGAGCAGGTTGTTGGCGAGACGGTCGAAGGCGGGCGGCGCAGCGAACAGTGCCCCGACTCCGTCGGCAGCGCCTTGCAGCAGTTGCGGCGTCACGGGCTTATGCACCCAGTAGTAAGCGATGATGAGTGCGAGTGTGCCTGTCAGGACGACTGCTGTGCGCCAACCCATGCCCGTTGTTCTCATCGTTTATTCCTCAAACGCCAGTACAATACGTGTCTATCGTAGCGGCGATAGGGTCGTTTAATGCGTAAATGTCTGAGCGGGGTACGTGAGCATGAACACAGTTGCAGAATTAACAATGGAAGAACTTGAACACATCATCGATGAGCGCTTGGAACGGCGTCAGTGGTTGCGTTTGCAAGTCGATAACTTTGACATCAAGGCGGAAGACCTGGTGAGCGAAGACGAACGTGACACACGGACGCTGGTGGAGGTATTTGAGTCCATTGACCGTAACATGTGGACTCCTCCCCCAGGAGCAAAATCATCGCTGGAGCTTCTTCGCGAAGACAGGGAACAATAATGGCAATCTATATCGTTGATGCCAGTATCGTTGCCGAGCGCCTTATTCGCGGACACTATACTGAGAATGCCCGCGCAATGTTTAATCGGATGGGATTGCTGGATGAGTTGATAGTGCCTGAGTTTTGCCTAATTGAATGCACCAACGTCATTTGGAAGCATGTTCGTTATCAGGGAATGCAGCGTTCCCAGGCAGACCTTACACTTCGCGACTTGCGTGCTTTGCCACTAAAGCAGGCGGGCGTTAAAAGCATTTTGAGCAATGCCCTCGATATTGGTCTACGACATCAGCTTGCAGTCTATGATTCGCTGTACGTTGCACTGGCAATTCGCTTGCAAGTGCCATTTATCAGTATAGATGGTCCGCAGCAGCGCGCCGCGACTGCGGAAGGTGTGATTCTGAAACCGATTACTGATTTCACATGAGATGATGATGGCGTACCTGATTGACGGACATAACCTGATTGGGCAGCTGCCCGATATTGCGCTTGATGACCCGAACGACGAGGCGAAGCTGGTGCAAAAGCTCATTGGCTTCACTGCGCGCGTGGGCAAGAAGGTGGTCGTCATCTTTGATCACGGGCTTCCGGGCGGTAAATCGCGCATGTCCACCAGCATGGTTGAAGTCGTGTTTGCCTCTAACCCCGGCGACGCCGACAGCATCATGAAGGGGCGCATCGCCCGCGCGACACACACCGAGCAATGGACGGTCGTCAGTAACGATAACGCCGTGCTGGACGCTGCCCGCGCCCGCAAGATGAAGATACTGCGCAGCCGCGATTTCGTGCCGATGCTTCAGAACACGACCCAACAGCAGCGCAAAGCTGCCCGTGCTGACGGGGAAGCGCCGCATGTGCATATCTCGGCAAAAGAAGTGGAAGAATGGTTGAAGATTTTTAACGATGGGAAGAAGAAATAGTGCATCCCTTTGCGAATCGTTTGATCATGGTGCGCGGCGGCGGCGATCTCGGCAGCGGGGTAGCGTACCGACTGGCGCGGGTGGGCTTTCCAGTCGTCATCGCTGAACTCGAATGCCCAACGTTCGTGCGCCGCATGGTGTGCTTTGGCGAGGCGGTCTACAGCGGCAGCATCACCATTGAAGGCGTGACGGCAAGATTAGACCCTCACGCCCAACCTCTCTCCCTCATAGAGAGGGGAATAGGAACGCCTCATGAGGCGTCCCTACAAACCATCGCTGTGATGATTGATCCGAAGGGCGAAGCATTGTCCCGTTTGCGTCCGACAGTCGTAATTGACGCGCGTATGGAGAAGCGCAACCCCGGCACGACGCTGGACGATGCGCCGCTGGTGATCGCGTTGGGACCGGGTTACACGGCGGGCGTCGATTGTCACGCAGTCGTCGAAACCAATCGCGGGCATGACCTGGGGCGCGTGCTTTGGCAGGGCAGCGCGGAGCCGGACACGGGCGAGCCGGGCGTGATGGGCGGGCATACACACAGCCGTGTGCTGCGTGCTCCGGCAGCCGGGCAGGTGCAGGCACATTATGCCATAGGCGATCATGTCGAGCAGGGCGCAGTGATTGCCGAAGTCGGCGGTCAGCCGGTTGTCGCAGCGTTTGCGGGCGTGCTGCGCGGCATCATTCATCCGCGCGTGCTGGTGACGCCGGGCATGAAGATTGGCGATCTCGATCCGCGCGCGCAGCGACGGCACTGCTTTACGATTTCAGATAAATCGCTCGCTATCGGCGGCGGCGCGCTGGAGGCGGTGCTGTCTGCACCGCAAGTGCGGGAACTACTAGAAACGAGTTAAGATAAAAAAGAACATACTTAACGCAGGCATGCAGAGGCACAGACATCGCAGAACCTTATTCCTCTGCATCGCTGCGTTAAATGTATTCTGAGCAAGGGGATTTCATGTCTGCCAATGACCGCGCGCGCTGGGATACACTGTACAGCCAGCGCACACTGGAGCCATATCCTGAACCAGATCCGCTGCTGTTTCACTACACGCTGCCTGTCGATGCCGATGGCACACAGCGTGCGCTCGATCTGGCTGGCGGACAGGGGCAGAACGCGCTCTGGCTGGCAGAGCAGGGCTACACAGTGGATCTGATGGACATCAGCCGCATCGCCTTGCGCCGCGCACAGGATGAGATGACCAGCCGCGAACTGCGTAACATTAACTTCTTTCAGGTCGATTTTGATCAGGTCATCTTGCAGCCGGAAAATTATGATCTGATCTGCGTGTTTCGTTTCCTGAGCAGCAAGATTATGCCGCAGGTGCGTGCGGCAGTGCGCCCCGGCGGACGCATCATCTATGAGACGTTCAACAGCGGCCATCTGAAGACGCGACCGGACTTCAACCCCGATTACCTGCTGCAAGCGGGCGAACTGGTTGGCTACTTTGCCGATTGGCGCATCCTGCACGCGGCGGAACTCAGCGCGACATCACAGGTTGTCGCTGTGAAACCGGAGTAAGAAAATGACCGGGCAGCACTGCAAAGCCTCAGAAGTACTCCACTCTCTGCGAGTTCTGCGTCTGTGCGCTAAAGCCTGTTAAGCCCCGGTCTGGTTGAAGTTCGCCGATAGCAGCGAAAAATCCACCAGTGAGATGCCGCCGTCGCCGTTGAAGTCCGCGCGGGCGTCGTAGCTCTGCTGACCGCTGCCAATATTGAACGATGCCGCCATCGCCGAAAAATCCAGCATGGTCACCTGATTATCGTTGTTGACATCGCCCGCCCTCAGCGTGCCAAAGCTGATTGTGTTCGTGCCACCTGCCAGCGTCACCTGCTGCGCTACTGCCAGATACTGTGCGTGCTTGATGCGAACGGTATACGTGCCAATCGGCAGCCCGGTCAGCGAGAAGACGCCGCTGGTATTGGTCGGTGGGGTATGCGTGCTGTGCAGCGTCGCGCCGCTGTAAAGCTGCACGGTCAGCGACACGCTCATGGCAGGCATTCCGGCGCTGCGCCCCTGTATAGCGACTGTGCCGTTGAGCGTCGCGGTTGAGGGGGTGGGGGTCGGTGTCAATGGGCAGAGCGACACGCCCGAACGCCGCGCCAGCACCATCGTATAGAAGTAACGTCCGTCGCTGTGCCGCGCCGAGGCAATGCCGATGTCGCAGTAGGTGGCGCTCATCATATTGTTGCGATGCCCGGTACTGTTCCACCACTGGTCAAACGCGCCCTGCGCGTTCAAGTCCCAGCGATAGAGGATGTTTTCGCCCACTGCATTCCAGCCATAGCCTGCCGCCGTCACGCGCTGCCCGACGCTCGAACCGCCGGATCCGGTATGGCTGAGGACGCCAGTGGTCGCCATGTAGTTGCTATGACCCTGCGCCGCCTGCACCAGAGTGGCGTTCATGACCAGCGAGTGCAGCCCGGCGTTCTGGCGCGCGGTATTCACGAGTGCCAGCACCTGAGTGTCGCCGCCCGCCTGTGCCTGCGCGGGCAGCAGCGCTCCTGCCATCAGCAAACACAACGCGACCATCATGGATATGGTGATCGACAGTCTGTTCATATGCCCTCCAAAAAAGCTCATTCAAGAGGCGAGACTACAGACGAAGAAGGTAGAGCCGTGACGTGTTTCTCGAATGATCACTTTCATCATAATTGGAAATCAATTGATGAAAACTTGACATAGGACTGTGGTGGGATAAATGGTTAACGATCCGTTTGTGCGTGCCGCGCACAGCCTGCCTCTGCTCATGTCGTGCGCGGGAAAGTGTGTTACAGTAGGCTGAATGGCTTTGTCGGTTGATTGAGACAGGTTACTCACCATGATCGAACAAGCGGCGCATATCGCCCAACCCCTGCTAACCCTGCCGCTGATCCGGGCGACACGGCGCAATCATGCCCTCGAACACGCCACCATCACTATCCTGGCGACGCGGCTGCGTAACCTGCACATCGCCGGACGCAGCGACCACAACGGCTTCATCCTGATCGGCGACGTACCGACCGAGTCGGTTGAGCAGGCAGCGGAAGATGCGCTGAACCGTCTGCGGCGGGGCGAACGCAAGCTGGCGATTCATCCCAACTGTGGTACGAACCTGGTGACGACGGCGTTCATGACCAGCGTCGCGGCGATGGTCGGGCTGACGGGCGCCCGTCAGCGCGATTATCTGGGGCGGCTGCCGATTGTGATGGCGCTGGTGATGGCGGCGGGCTTCGTGTCGCAGCCGCTGGGATTGAAGCTGCAAGAACACATCACGACGGACGGTGATCCCGGCAATCTGGAGATCGTTGACGTTGTACGCAGCGACATGAAGCTGCCGTTTGGGGAGCGCCCACTCATCCTCCACCGTGTGAATACGTATACCCCGTAAATCATGGCGAAAGCACAGACGACGTTCTACCTGCTGCACGGCGATGACGAGCTGCGCATCGAAGAAGAAGCGGACAAGCTGCGCGCCAAACTCGATGATGACGCCAATCCGGGGCTGAACCTGTCGGTGTTCGACGGCAGCAGCGTCGACATGGGCGAAATCCTTGGCGCGGCGCTGTCGTATCCGTTCCTTGCCGAGCATCGGGTCGTCATCGTCAAAGGCTTGATCGCACACATCACGCGCAAGGGCGCGGGCAATGTCGGCAAGAAAGCGCTGGAGACGCTGCTGGCGCAGCTGCCCGATCTGCCGCCCTGGACGCGGCTGGTACTGGTCGAAACGCAAAAGCTGGATGAGAAGAACAAGCTGGTGCATCTCGCGCGCGAGCATGAGCGCGGCTCTGAGAAGCTGTTCGTCGTGCCGAAAGATACGACGCAGTGGATACTGAAACGTGCGCAGGAGACGTATCAGACGCAGATCGAAACGCAGGCGGCGGTGGCGCTGGCGCTGCTGACGGGCAGCGATTTGCGTGCGGCGGACAGCGAGCTGTTCAAGCTGACGCAGTACGTCGGCGGTGAGCGCCCGATTCGCGAGGCGGACGTGGCGCTGATGACGCCGTATGTGCCGGAGGCGATCACGTTCGACATGGTGGACGCGCTGGCGGAGGGTAAGACACAGCGGGCAGTCATGCTGATTCATCGGCTGCTGGAGCAGGGCGAAGATGTGTTCTCGCTCTACGGCATGATCATCCGCCAGTTCCGGCTGATGCTGCTGGCGAAGGAGCATCTGGGCGCGGGCGGCAATCCCAAAGATCTGCCCGGCATCCTTGGTACTGCACCGTACCCGGCAGAGAAGGCGGCGAAGCAATCACGCGGGTTCACAATTCCGCAGTTGGAGCGCATCTATCGCCTGCTGCAAGATTATGACGTGCGCATGAAGACCGGACGCATCGAACCCAAGCTGGCGCTCGATCTGCTGGTGGCGAGTTTAGGGAAGTGAACCAACTCTGCGGTATACTGATAATCATCGTTAGAAGTTGCAAACGACCGGGTTAGCCGTAATGCCCTACGGAAATGAACCGCCGCGCGATGACAGTGAGCGCCGCGCGCCTGACTGGAATGATCAACCGGATGACGAGGCGGGGGTGCCTGCCTCGGTCGCCTTCATGGATATGATGCGCCGCGCCGCTGCCAAAAATCAGCCGCCCACGCCGGAGCCACCGCCCGCTGCGGACGTGCTTCCTGTGCAGGCGTATCGCCCGCAGCCTGCCACGCCGGACGCCGCGACCGCCGTCAACGCCGCCATGCCTGCCGAAGTACGAGCGCGCACGGAGGTGCGGCGTGTGCAACGGCGCGCACGGCGGCGCAAGCAGGAAGAGACGTTCATCGGCGGCGTGCTGCGACTGGTAATCATCGTCGTGGTGGCGGGCGGCTTGACGGCGACGATCTTCACCTGGTTCACACCGCCCGCGCTCATCAGCCAGGATGTGCGTGACGATCTGAGCGCGGCGTTGGCGACCGACGCGGTGAGTAGTGGCGATGGCTTTGCCACGTTCGTGCCGACCGCTGCGCCGACCCCGAACTGGCTCAAGCGCATCGGCATCGTGTCCGGGCATCGCGGCGGCGACATCTATGATCCGGGCGCGGTGTGTCTGGATGGCAGCGGCAATGCCGTGCGCCCAAACGAGAACGACATCAACTTCAGTGTGGCGGAACCGCTGGTCAATAACCTGCGCGCGATGGGCTACACGGTCGATCTGCTGGATGAGTTTGACCCGCGTCTGAATAATTATCAGGCAGCGGCGCTGGTGTCGATCCACGCCAACACCTGCCAGGAATGGCCCGGCGGCGAGGTGGTGTCCGGCTTCCTGATCGCGGGTCCGGCGGCGCGCACGAGTATGCGCGGCAACGACGATCTGCTGGTCGGCTGCATCGCGCAGTATTATGGCGCGATCATGGGGATGCAGCGGCGCGAGGGCGTGACGCGCGACATGACCGATTATCACAACTTCCGCGAAGTCCACCCGCAAACGCCCGCAGCAATCATCGAACTTGGCTTCATGCTCGCCGATTGGGACAAGCTGACGACGCAGCCGGATTTGATGGCGCAGGCGATCCAGAACGGCATCCTGTGCTTTGTCGATCCGTCGCTTGCCCCGCCCGTGCCTGTGACGGGGGGGTGAGTGAGTCTCCGTCAGACCTTTCCCACCAGCGGTAACACGACATACGATGGCTGTGTCGGGGTGTGGTAGATGCGCTGCTCGGCGGTCTGGCGTTCTGCCGACTGCGCGAACGGCGCGTCGGTGTTCGGGTGGCGGTCGTAACGGTCAAAGTTGCTGCTGCTGATCTCCAGTCGCAGCCGCTGCCCCGCCGCCACCTCATAACCCGTCGCCCACAGGTCAATGGTGAATGGGTAGACTTCACCCGGCGTCAGCAAGGCGGGCGTGTTGCCGTCTCGCCAGCGCGCTCGCACAATGCCCTCCTGGATCAGATGTCCGCGACCATCCGGCGAAACATCCACCAGCGCGGCGCTGAAATCGGTGTCGCGCGCCGACGAACTGGCGCACAGGTGCAGCGTGATGGCGCCCATGAGTGTCAGCGGCTGGGTCAGCGGCGCGCTCGTGTAGTGCAGCACATCCTGACGCTCATCAATCAGTGCCCGATCCTTCAGTTCCTCTGCCAGATACCACAGGTCAGTCTGCGCCGTCAGCGTCACCGGATCATCAGGGTCATAGATGAACATGTCGGCTGGCTCGTCCGTCGTCGGTGCATCCAGACGGAGCGCGCCATCGCCCGCCGCAGTGTTGGCGTGACCACCGCTGTGTAAGTACCAGCGCGTGTACTGCGTCTCTGGCAGCGGAAACGCATCGCCATGATGCCAGCGGTTCGCGCCCATCACGAACAGCCGCACGCGCCCACCCTCCTCAATGCCATTGTCTACGCCCTGCAAATAGCGTTCAAAGAAACGCGCGATCCAGTCATACGACCACGCTTCGCCGCCGACGGACTGCCCGCCCACACGCCCTGTGCGCCAGGGCGTCATCTCGTGATCGGTTGGGGCGATGAGCAGATACTGATGCCGGGCGACCTTCGGGTCCGGGTGGCTCGCCATGCCCCACCAGTCTTCGAGCGTGCCTTTCAGGAACGTGTCGTACCAGCCGCCCCAGCTCAGCACCGGAATGTTGATCTGGTGATACAGCCTGTCAATGTTGATGCGCTCCCAGAAGGCGTCGCGTGTCGGATGTGCCAGCACCGCCTTGTAAAACGGCGACGGCACTCCGGCTGCGTCGTCCAGCGTGTTCAGCGGCAGATGTTTGAGGATGCTGTCCGTCAGGCGGTGGGAGTTGGCGTAGACGCGGTGGTTCATGTAGATCGACCACTGCCCCATCGTTTGCAGGCAGAACGCGCCGTTGACGTAGAACCAGACGCCGTAGATATTGGCGGCCGTGTTGCCGGGGACAATGCACTTCAGGTTGGGATGATTGCGCGGTGCGACCGCCCACTGCGTATAACCGTAGTACGACTCGCCTGTCATACCGATATTGCCATCGCACCAGCGCTGCGCCGCCACCCAGTTCAGCGTGTCCCAGCCATCGTCCGCCTCGTTGACGAACGGGTCAAACGCGCCGCCCGCCGCAAACCGCCCGCGCACATCCTGCACCACGCAGATGTAGCCCTTGCGCGCCCAGTACTTGCCGTGCGCAGGCATGTAACAGTAAGCTTCCTGCTTGCCGTAGGGCATTCGGATCAGCACGACCGGAAACTGTCGTTGCTCCTGCCCCGCCGGACGATAGACATCCGCCTTCAGCACCACGCCATCGCGCATCGGTACTGCCACGTCATAGTCCACGTCTACATCGGTATAACGATGCGGGATGTCAGTCGGCACGTCCTTAAACGGCGTCACCAGTGCGCGTTCCACCAGTTCGCCCGCGCGCTCGATTGCCCGTCGCAGGTCGGCGCTCCAGAAACTCATGTCAGCACCCCCATGCCGCCGAAGAAGCTCACAACGTAATGTCCTAATTGATGCGGCACGTAACCACCCTCCTGAATGATGACCATCGGCAGTCCCGCGTGGTTGAGCGCGCCGAGCCGTTCGCCAATCGCGCGCATCCCGTCAGTATCGACTTCAAAGCCGCCATAGGGGTCGCCTGGACCGATGTCGAACCCTGCCGATACGACGAGGTAGGCAGGCTTAAAAGCTTGAATGAACTTCAGTGCCTCATCAAGCGCCTCAAGATACTGGTGCGTGGTCGTGCCTTTGGGCAGCGGGATATTGCGGTTCGCGCCTGCGCCCGCGCCGCTGCCAACCTCATCGGCAAAGCCCCAGAAGTAGGGAAACGCCTGATCAGGCTGCCCGTGCAGCGAGACAAAGATGACGTCCGGCGTGCTGTAGAAGATGTCCTGCGTGCCGTTGCCGTGATGAAAGTCAAAATCGAGGATAGCAATCCGCTGCTTCGTCCTGTCCGCCAGCATACGCGCAGCGACGGCGCAGTTGTTGAGGAAGCAGTAGCCGCCGTAGAAGTCCCTGCCTGCATGATGTCCCGACGGGCGACATAAGGCGTATGCCAGCGGCGCACCGTTCAGCACGGCATCGGCGGCATTTGCGGCAGTCTGTGCGCCCCAATACGCCGCGCGCCAAGTTCCCGCTGTGATCGGCGTGTAGACATCCATGCCGTAGTAGCCGCGCTGGGCGATGCGGCTGTGGGGCCGGCGCCGCGTCCGAGAGAAGGCAAAGGCTTCGGGATAGACGGGCGCTTCGACACCTGTCTGCGCCGCATAATCAGCGTAGACATTTTCCAGATACTCCAGATAGCCGGCGTCATGTACCGCTTCGATCACTTCGCGTCCCAGATCGCGCGGGGGCTCCAGATGCGTGACACCGGCAGCCTGCAATGCCTGCGTGATGAACTGCATCCGCGCAGGGGTCTCCTGGTCATCGTGCGGCTGCGCGGGGCTGGTCGCTTTTGGTTGCTCGAAGAAGAAGAGGTGGCTTTCCCCGTGCTGGCGCACGAAACGTCCGATCAGGTCATGATGAATATGCTGTTTGTTGTAAAAGATACGCATCAGGATTTCCGTCCGTATTGAGTCAGGCTGGCAGCGACCAGCAGCAGCACGACCGACGCCACCATAATGACCGCCGTCACGGTGATGGTGACGGGCAGGCGCGCCGTGTTGCGCAACTGCGAGAAGATATAGACGGGCAGCGTAGGGTCGCTGCCGATCAGGAAGTTGGTCACGAAAAATTCGTTGAATGAAATCGTAAAAGCGATCAGGTACGCCGCCACCAGCGCCGGAGCGCTCATCGGCAGCAAAATGCGCCAGAGCATCGTCCAGAAGTTCGCGCCGAGATCGAGCGCCGCGTTGACCACACTGTCCGGGAAGCCGAGCAGGCGCGTCGAAACGACCAGCGTCGTCACAGGCAGGCTGACGACGATATGTGCCAGCAGCACGGTCCACAACGACAGCGACACATCAAGTGCGCGCAGCAGCATCAGCAGCGCTACGCCGATGACGATGTACGGGATGATCAGCGGCAGTGTGGTTAATGCCAGCAGTGCCTGCTTGCCGCGAAACTCAAAGCGCGTCACAGCGATGGCGATCATCGTGCCGAGCAGTGTGGCGAGCAGCGACGACACGATTGCCAGCGTCAGGCTGTTGCGCACGCTTTCCAGCAGCTGCACAGAGTTCAACATCTCCGCGTACCACATCAGCGTGAAGCCTTGCAGCGGGAACGTGAGCGTGGCGCTGTCATTGAATGAGAAGATGACCAGCATGGCGATGGGCAAGTACTGGAAGAAGATCATCAGCCAGAAATAGACGCTGGTCTTCGGGATGCGCCGGGTTGTCATCGTCAGCGTCCATTCTCGCCCGTGAGCGCGCGGGTGATGCGCCCATAGAGCAGCAGCAGCACCAGGATGAGGACGAGCAGCGCGATACTAAGGACGGAGCCGAGGGGCCAGTTGAGCGCGCGGGTGTATTGGCTCTGGATGATATTGCCGTAAAGGATGCCGCCCTGCGCGCCACCGACCAGCAGCGGCGTTACCCAATCGCCGAATGTGGGGATGAAGACATAGATGAAGCTGACCAGCACACCCGGCAAGCTGATCGGCAGCGTGACGCGCCAGAACGCTCGCAGCGGCGACGCACCGAGATCATTCGCCGCCTCCAGCAATCGTTTGTCGAGACGATCCAGGGTTACGAAGATCGGCAGCGCCGCGAATGGTATCCACACGTATACCAACGTGATCACGACCGCCTGTGGGCTGTAAAGCAGCAGCGGCAGGCTGCTGGCGTCTATGCCGATGCCGTTGAGCAGGCTGTAAAGCAGCCCGCCGGAACCGAGCATGACCTTCCACGACAGGATGCGCAGCAGGTAGCTCGTCCAGGCGGGGACGATCATCAGCGCGATCAGCGTCAGCTTCCAGCGCCCGCTGTGAAACGCCAGGAAGTACGCCACCGGATACGCCAGCAGTACTGCCACCGCCGCGACGATGAAGGCAGTCCAGCCGGTCTGCCCCATCAGCCGCAGGTAGCGCGGGTCGGTGAAGAACTCCTGATAGCTCGCCAGCGAATAGCCTTCATCCAGGTTGAAGCTGTCCGCGCGTACACTGAACAGGATCATGCCTGCCAGCGGGATCACAATCGCGATCAGCAGCACCAGCAGCGGCGGAGTAATCAGGATGCCCAGGCGTAAACGGTGTGTCATATCGGTGCAGTGGCTTCCGGCTACACCTCACCCCTACGCGCTTCGCTCGTTACCCCCTCTCCGGTTATAGAGAGGGGGTTGGGGGGTGAGGTCAGTCTGTTACGGCGCGAGCTTCACATTGTCCCAGATGGTGGCGTATGCCTCACGCAGTTCTTCGGTGACATCCGGCAGGAAGATCGTATCGTTGAGAATGTCGGTCTGGTCGAGTTGCAGCAGTTCGACCGTTTCCGGGTCTACCATTGGCAGCGACTCAGGATTTGCGCCGCCGAAGCCAAAGGTGTTGGTCAGGTACGCCTGCGATTCCGGCGAAATCAGCGCATCGATGTAGGCATACGCCATATCAACGTTTTGCGCGTTGGCGGAGATGCCGTAGCCACACAGCCAGCCGAAACGCCCTTCGACAGGCGCGATGTACTCAACAGTCGCGTCGGGGTTTGCCTCTGCCAGCGCACGGGCTACCGTCATGTAGGTCGAGTTCCAGCCGCCTGCCATAATCCACATATCGCCGGAGATCAGGAGCTGCTCCATCTCTGCCGGATCAACCAGGAAGGCGAGCAGCTGTGGACGCAGTTCGATCAGCTTTTCTTCGATCAGCGCCTGTTCTTCTTCGCTGAGATTGAACGGATCTTCCAGCCCCAGCACCGTGGCGGCGATGGCGACCGCGACTTCGCCAGAGTCATAGATACCGATGCGTCCGGCATACTGTGGGTCCCACAGGTCTTCCCACGAGTCCGGCACTTCTTCCACCAGGTCGGTGCGGATGATCATGGACGAATAGCCCCAGACATGCGGCACAAAGTACTGCTCGCCATCTTCGCCCTGTCCCTTGGTCGTCAGCACTTCGGGGATCGACTCCCAGTTGGTCAGGCGCGCGGTATCAATCGGCTGCACCAGTCCGGCTTCGATGTACGGTTGATGCCAGCACGGGTGCAGTACGTCAGTTTCCAAGCCGCTCGCCATGCGGGCGAAAGCTTCCGAGTCTTCGGTGATGTAGGTGAATTCGACAGCGACATCCGGGTTTGCTTCGGCAAAGGGTGCCCAGAAGCCTTCCAGATCATAGCCTGCCCAGTCGAACACCATCAGTTGATCTTCCTGAGCGAAGACGAATGTGCCACCCACCACCGCGAAGACGACCAGGGCAAGCACCAGTAATTTGCGTAGACCCTTCATGTTCAACTCCTTCACTCACTCATAGTTCTTTTGTCTGAAAAACGGGCAGCAAGCCCGGCTTTTCACCTGCCGTTGGGTATTTTTGTGCGCGCCTGACCGACGACGCTGCGCGTCTGATAGCCGAAGCGCTTGAGGATGAGCGGCACAATCGAGGTGGTAGTTTTGCGCACGCCTTCGATCTTGCCGAGTACGTTGGTCACAAAGTCGTAAAGCTCGGCGTTGCTGGTGGCGACGATCTGGATGCTGATGTCCATTTCGCCCGTCGAGCAGGCGACATAGCTGATGTTATCGAAGGCGACGAGCTTTTCAGCGATTTCGATGACGCGCCCCGGCTCAGCTTCGATAAAGACATCCGCGATGACGGTTAGCCCGATAGCTTCGGGGTCAGGGATGGCGCTGATCTGGATGATCTTCTGGTCGATGAGCGCGGCAAGGCGGTTGCGCACGGTGCGCTCTGTTACACCGCTGATGTGTTTGGCGATGTCAGTGCTGCTCATGCGCCCATCGGTGATGAGCAGGTCGATAATCTGGAGGTCAATATCGTCAAGCATATGTTTTACGGGCGATTGCCTAAATCATGCTATGAAGATATGTGTGTTTGCCGAAAAATGCAAGTAATCAAGAAAAGTCTTCCGTTTCGGAAATAAAGCACTAAATCAAAGCAGCATTTGCAATCGTTTGATGCCACCCGCAGGCTGAGACACTTCTCCGCCCAAAGTCTGACCTCGCAATCCTCCGCAAGCCAATTCTGTAGACATGCGCTCCCGGCTATGCTGATGACGTTTTCCAACACCATCCAACCTCAGCATTCAGGGAGTTTGTGCATGTTCAAGCGTTTCTTTATCGTGTTTGTCTTGCTCAGCGTCTTCATCCTCTCCAGCACCGCGCTCGCCCAGAAGGACGAACAGGGCGCGGTCGACGTTCCACAGGCGGAGCAGGGCAACATGGTGATGACTGGCGTCGATTTTGACGGCGACGACTACACAGGTGGCATGGAAGTCGTCAGCGTCGAAGGTACGGATATTTTCATCGTCACTGGACAGGGTGCGGAACCCTATCGGGGCATCGGGATGCAGCGCGAAGAGACGTTCGGCGTCGCCTTTGGCGGCACGCACTGCTCGCTCGGCTTGTATGAACTGACGGATGATGGTATCGCGGGGCAGTGGGTGACGACTAACTTTGAGCAGGATATCGCGCTGCAGGACGGCAGCATCACGAATTTTGAGGATGATGTTTTCACATTCGCGCTGGAGACCGAGTTCGCAGATGGCGACAGCGAAGACGGCGCATTCGTCATGTACGATCAGGGCGATGCGGTTGCGGTTGAGATGAGCATCGGCGGCGATGACTACGTCGGCACGGGCTACGTTCAGAACGACATACTGGTGGTCGCGTTCGGCGATGAAGACTGCGGGTTGCGTGCCTATCATGTCAATCAGGAAGCGGTCACGGTCGAAGGTGTGTGGACGATGTGGGGGTATGATGTCGTCGCGGAAGAAAGCGGCGTCATCGCGAGCATCACAGGCGAGTACTTCGTCGCAGGTGCAAATCCCGACGAGAGCGAATACGAAGGTGCACTGACGATTGACACGCATAATCAGGTGCATACGCTGCGCTGGGAGATCGGCGAGACTGTCTATGAGGGTGTCGGCATCCTGCGTGGCAACCTGTTCGCGGCGGGCTTTGGCGGCGAACAGTGCGGCGTCGCGCACTACGCGGTCACGCTGAATGGCGATCTGGATGGCATGACGGCGCTGCCCGGCTCTGAATTCCCTGGCTATGAGTATGCCTTCCGTGAGCACGATAACGACGGCATCGAAGGCGACTACCTGATTGAGCAGGGCATCAACGCCTTGGGCGAGTCGTTCGTCGCGGAGTTGCGCGTGCGCGAATGGGATACTGAGCAGGAGGTTTACGACCTGTCGTGGACGCTGGAGAATGGCACAGAAACTGCGGGGGTCGGCATCCAGTACGACAATATGCTGCTGGCGGCGTTTGGCGACGGCTGCGGCGTCAGCGCCTACGACTACGCGGATGATGTGCTGGTCGGCTTCTGGGCAACCGTCGGAGGCGATGCGCTCGGTATCGAAGTGGGCGAGCGCTGAGCGCAAGAATGCCGCACGCAGACGCCAGTACTGAGCGAAAGCGTGCGGCTTCGGGTGTTTACTTGTTTGCCAAAGGTTCTTGCTGGATCAATTAACAGTGTGCAGGCGCTCGAAGTGTGTCTTCGTGATGCGGTACTTGACCAACCGTGTATCGTAATAGCGCTCTGTGTAGCCTTCGAACGTCATGCCGATGCGCTCCATCACGCGGCGCGAGGCAGTATTTGCGCCGAATGCCAGCGCGATGATGCTTTCGAAGTCATGGGTCGTAAAGCCGTAGCGCATCATCGCCAGCGCTGCTTCTGTCGCATAGCCGTTCCCCCAGTGCTGCTTGCCGAGCGCGTAGCCGACTTCGACCGCATCCACGACATAATGCAGCCCGACATGCCCGATGAGCGTTCCGCTTGCTTTGTCCGTCAGTGCTTCAAAGCTGTAGCCCTGCTGCTCGCCGTGATCAATAAAGTAATTCAGGATGCGGATGGTATCGATGCGCGGCAGCGGGTGCCCGGCGGGCAGGTAGCGCATCACGTCGGCGTCGCTGTGGATGGCAGCGTGGTAAACATCCACATCGTCGAGCGTGAACGGGCGAATGCGGAGACGTGCCGTCTCGATGGTCGGGAGCAGTTTGGGTGGAGTGATGTCGGTGTCCATGCTGCGCTCTCGCGTTGACAAATTTCGTGAAGATAGTGTAACACGGGAGGACAGGAACTAATCGAGTACAATTGAGGAGAAAAGAATTCACATTTGTTGAGGGCAACGCAGCATGGCGCACGTAATCAAGGCGATGATCAGCAGCACCGCGCTCGACCTGGAAGAGCATCGCAAGGCGGCGATGGATGCCTGTCTGAGCCTGCGGATGCTGCCTGTGATGATGGAGCATCTGCCCGCCAGTGCCACGCACGCCATCGAAGCCTCGCTCAAAATGGTGGATGAGTCGGACATCTTCATCGGCATTATCGCCAATCGCTACGGTTACATTCCCGACGGTCACGCGCAGTCGATCACCGAGATGGAATATGAGCGCGCCGCTGCACGCGGTATTCCGGTCTTCCTGTTCCTGATGCGCGATAGCTACCTGGCGATGCAGCCGGAGATTGAGTCAGCCGACAAGGCGGCACGGCTGGACGACTTCAAGCAGCGCTTGCAGGAACGCCATGTCGTCAGCCCATTCACATCACCGGACAATCTGCGCGCCAACCTCGTCACCAGCCTGACGCAGCAGCTTCCTGATCTGGCAGGGCGTTACGATGCGCAGCGCTTGACGGAAGCGCGCCAGTTCACGCCGACGCTGCGCGAACAGTTTGCCCAGGCACACAAGACGATTGAAGCGCTGACCGCCGACCAGTACGCCATGATGCAGGCATTGCGCTACCAACGGCGCATGGCGATTGCGGGCTGTGCTGGGTCGGGCAAGACGCTGCTGGCGGCGGACAAAGCCATCCGACTGGACGAAAGCGGGCAGCGTACGCTCATCCTTTGCCACAGCCGCTATCTGGCGCAGCATATCCGCACGCTGACGCAAGGCACGGGTGTGAAAGTCAACTACTTCACGGCGTGGGTGCATAGCATTCTCGGTCAACAGGCGTCGCCGGGCAGCGATGTCTGGTCGCACTTCGAGGAGCCTGGCGATGCTGAAATCGAGGCAGCGTTCGACAACCTCGTCGCTTCGAATGAACGCTACGACGCGATCATCGTAGACGAAGGGCAGGACTTCCGCGAAGAATGGTGGCTGCTGGTCGAGGCAGCGCTGCGCAGCCCGGAGACGAGCATTCTCTATGTCTTCCACGACGACAACCAGGCACTGCTTCCCTATCGCTCGAAGTACCCGTTGATCGAATCGCCTATGGTGCTGTCAAAGAATTGTCGTAACGCAGGCGCGGTCTTTGAAGTGGTGCGCCGCTTTCACCCGCAAGCGCCTGATCCCACGCTTGGCTTGCAAAAGATGGGCGTCGCCAAGAAGTGGATTTACGAGCGCGGTTTTGAGATGCCCGCGCTCAAAGCGGCACTGACGGAGATGAGCGTTGTGATGCCGCGCGAAAAGCTGGTCGTGCTGACGACCGAGCCGGACCCGATTGAAGAGACGCTGCTCTATCGCAGCCGCCTCGAACTGCCGCTGGCCATCGCGCGCTGGCAGGATTTTGTCGTGCAGTACCTCAACCAGTTCGCACGTTTTGATACCCCATTGAGTGATGGCGAAACGCCAACCGACAGCGATGTGCAGGTCGTCATGCGTTTCGCTAGCGCACATTACCCGGCAATCTGGGAAAGCCCGGACAAGCTGCGCAAGAAACACAACTGGACATGGGTCGAAAGCAACGGCGGGCTGACCGTGCGCGGGAGCTACCGCCTGGGCTATTTTCTGACGCCGCAATGGGCAGCAGAACTGCCCAAGCCACAGACGCGCACCTACACGTTGACGCAGACGGACAGCATCGCCGAAAACGAAATCCGCTTTTTCACGGTTTCCGCGTACAAGGGGTTAGAGTCTGACGGGGTGATTTTGTTCATTCCCGCGCCGCAAGCTGAACTCGCCGCGATTACGTATGTCGGTGCGTCGCGGGCGCGGTTGGCGCTGCACATCGTCGCCGAAAAGAGCGCGCTCAAGCATGTACCGTACATGCGCGCGGTGTGGGATTAAGCAAGAAGTGGTCTGGGTAATCGCGGAATGTACGGCGACAGTCATTCTGTTTTATCGAACAATTGATTTAATAGATCGAGAAGGCTTCTTTATTTTAGAACCAACTGCCCACGACACAGATAGTTGTGCAGGCAGAACTTACACACAGCATCTATTATGAATACCAGATGCAGGTTGGGGACTCCTGCATCTGGCATCTGGGGGAGAGGAACTATGCGATTTGCATCCCTAGGGTGCTAGTCGCCCACTGCCGGGATAGCGCGGGCGGTTTCCTGATAGCCTTCCTGCTTGCTCTTTTCGCGGGCAATGGCGTAAATCATGATGCCATAGCCACATTTCGCCGCGACATCTGCAATGCAGTAGCCAATCTGTACAGCGATAATGATGTTAGCATCCAGCGTTGTACCCACCAGAATAGGCAGCAGATAGACGATGGGATAAAAACCCCAGGTCGCCAGCAGCAGCAAGCGAATGTTGCTGAGGAGCTTCTTCGCCTCCCCTGTTTCCTTCTGAATTGCCGGACCCAGGCCCACGAAAAGTTCATAGACGATGTAGGCAAACGGAATGGTGCTGATGAAGCCCCACAGCGCGCGGGTGCCGACATCGGTCGAAATTTCGCCCGGATAGCCCAGGATAACCATCAACGCAGCCGCCAGCGCCAACCGGAACGTCAGCATACCTTTGACGTTCGCTGCCAGCGTCATCACGGCGATCAATTCCGCTACCAGCAGCGGTACTGTCAGCAGCCAGTCGATGTAGCGGTAGGCATCATTGAACGGGACGCCGCTGGCGGTGTAGCGCGCCAGCCCATCCTGCGCGGTCGTCAGGACGAACGCAGCATCCCAACTTTCGAAGATACGGAAGTAATGGTAGCCAGCAATGGCAACGACGAGCGCTGACATGGTGATGGCTCCGCGATACTGTGGAGCGATGCTGCTGCGCGAGAGCAGCAGAAAGATGAACGTAGCGAGCATCGCGGCAAAGGTGAACGAGAATGCGTTATACACCAAGCCGAACTGTTGAAGCGAGAAATCGGGCATACTGCACCTCTAACTCTGGATTATGTATTGAATTCAAAACGTTCAAAATTTATTGAACGTTTGAAATAATCCTGACTCTGGTAAATGAGAGCGGGAGATACAGGAGCTTAAGGGTAGTTTATAGAGGAGTGCCGAAAGACATAAATGCAGAGTGTTTTCGTCATGATGCAGTTGTATAGACGTAAGCCTAAACGGTTCCTCTTGAACAAGGTGCTACTCGACACACAAGACTCATGACACCCTGTATTGGCGCGCACTATGCTTGCGCTACATAATCCATCCTGTAACGTTACGGAGGAATATGATGCAAAGCGATCTCGACATTGCCCGCAACACCCCCTTACGACTGATACCTGAAATTGCCGAAGAGATGTTGTTAACAGATGACGATTATGATTTGTACGGCAGTCCTTACATCGCCAAGCTGCGGCTGAAGGCGCTCGAACGCCTTGCCGACCGACCGCACGCCCCGCTGATCCTCGTCAGCGCCATCACGCCGACGCCGCTGGGCGAAGGCAAGACGACGGCAGCAATCGGTCTGGCGCAGGCGTTCAAGCATCTGGGCAAGCGCGCTGTCCTCACGCTGCGGCAGCCGTCCCAGGGACCGACCTTCGGCATCAAAGGCGGGGCGGCGGGCGGCGGCTATGCCCAGGTCGCGCCGATGGATTTGTTTAACCTGCACCTGACGGGCGACTTCCACGCCGTCACCGCCGCCAACAACCTGCTCGCCGCCATGATCGACAACCGCCTGCTGCGCGGCAACCCGTTGAATATCGACACCGAAAGCATCACCTGGCGGCGCGTGCTGGATGTGAACGACCGGGCGCTGCGCGACATCATCATCGGCATGGGTGGCAGAGCGGAAGGCGGCGTGCTGCGCCAGACCGGATTCGACATCACCGCCGCCAGCGAAGTCATGGCGATCCTGGCGCTGGCCACTTCGCTGCCTGACCTGCGCGCACGACTGGGGCGCATCGTCATCGGCCAGACAATGGACCGCCAGCCCGTGACGGCGGAGATGATCGGCGCGGCGGGCGCGATGACCGCGCTCCTGACCGAGGCGCTGCGCCCGACGCTGATGCAGACGCTCGAAGGCACGCCCGCCATCATTCACGCCGGTCCCTTCGCCAATATCGCGCATGGCAACAGCAGTGTGCTGGCAGATCAGTTCGCGACGCGCCTGGGCGATTATGTCATCACCGAGGCGGGCTTTGGTGCAGACATCGGCGCGGAGAAGTTCTTCAACATCAAGGCGCGCGTTAGCGGCATTCCGCCCGCTGCTGTCGTGCTGGTCGCCACTGTGCGCGCGCTCAAGATGCACTCTGGTCGTCATCATGTTGTGGCGGGCAAACCACTGCCGCCCGCGCTGCTGGAGCGCAATGTCGAAGATGTCGAAATCGGCGGGGTCAACCTGTGTCGCCACATCGAGATCATCCGGTTGCATGGCATCCAGCCGATTGTCGCCATCAACCGCTTTGACACCGACCATGCGGACGAGATTGCGGCGATTGAGCGCATTGCGCGCGACGCGGGCGCGTTCGGTGTGGCGACATGCACGCACTTTCGTGATGGCGGTCGCGGTGCGGTCGCGTTGGCGGAGTTGGTTGCGCAGGCAGCGGTTGCACCCAATGAGTTCCATCACCTGTACGATCTCGACCAGCCGTTAAAGGCGAAGATCGAGACGATTGCGCGCAATGTCTACGGCGCGGCGGATGTGACATATGAAGCGCTGGCGGAGAAGCAGATCAAGACATACGAGGCGAACGGCTTCGGTGGGCTGCCGATTTGCATGGCAAAGACGCACCTGAGCATCAGTCATGATCCGGCGCTGAAGGGGTCGCCGCACGGCTTCACGTTCCCGGTGCGCGAGGTGCGTGCCAGCGTCGGCGCGGGCTTCATCTACCCGATCTGCGGTGACATGCGGACGATGCCGGGTTTGCCGGAACATCCGGCGGCGGAGAACGTGGATGTAGACGCGGACGGACTGGTGACGGGGCTGATGTGAGGGTGTAGGGGCAGGACGTATCCTGCCCCACAAACTAAATCCTAGGGCATCAATTCCTGCGCCCGTGCCTGCGCATCCTGCATGATGGCAGCCACGTCTACATCGCCTTCAGTCGTGATGGCGGCGAACATTGCGTCCATCATAATTGTCACGATCTGGCGGTAGTTCGGACCGGGCATCGAAGTCCACGCGCGCAGACGGGTGAGCTGATCCAGATTAATCGCCAGATACGGATTTTCTTCCGCGAATGTCTGGAGGTATTCGGGGAACTCCACGATGTCTGGCCGCAGCGGTACATAGCCCATGTCTTCGACGATGATGGTGTAGCCTTCATAACCCGTCGCCCACTTGACGAATTCCCACGCCGCGCGCTGCTTCGCCGGGTCCTGGGCGAAGATGAACAGCGCCGCACCGGAATTGACGGGTGAGGTCGGGCGGTCGCCAAACGACGGCATGTACGTCGCACGCAGGTCCCAGCCGCCCCCTTCCGCCGCGCCGCTCGATGCGTTGTAGAGCGCGCTCGATTGCAGATACATACCGAGCTGACCGCCAAGCCACGCCTCAATCGCTTCGCCTTCGGTGAAGCGGCTGTGCGCGCCGCTCTGGTACAGGTCGCGCCACACTTCGACAGCGCCGACCGCGCCTTCTTCGCCGAACATCAGCGTCGTGCGGTCTTCCGACAGCACTTCACCGCCGTTGCTGAAGATCATCGACTGGATGATCCAGTCGGTCGAACCCGCGCCGAACGGACCGGAGACATGCACGCCCGCGAAGTCGGTGTTTTCAGCGATCTGGAGCGCAGCCGCACGTACTTCTTCCCACGTTGTCGGCGGGTTTTCCGGGTCCAGCCCTGCCGCTTCAAAAATCGTCGCATTGTAGAAGAACATCGGCGTGCTAAAGGTGTAGGCAAAGCCGTAAGTTTCGCCGTTGAACTGACCGAGCGTCAGACCGTTGGGCGAAAAGCCTTCCAGGTTCGCTTCCCATTCTTCCGGCGGCACAATCGTTTCCAGCGGCACGGGGTTCAGATTATTGACGATGAAATCGAGGTCGCTGAAGATCAACTGCGCGACATCAACCGGCGTCCCGGCGACCATATCCGCCTGGACCTGTGCGGTTGGCGACTCGGCAGTGACGCGCACGCCTTCGACGACAATGTTCGGATGCGTCGCATTGAAGGTGTCGATCAAGCGCTGTGTGCCTGCGCCGAAAGCGGCGCTGCCGATGTTGTAGCTTTGGAAGCGAATGTTGACGACTTCCCCTTCTGGAATGGTTGGATAGTCCTGCCCGGCGACAGTCCCTGCCAGCAGCATCAGCACTGCCAGCACCAGCACGAAAGCAATCTTGCGAAGCATCCTTGAGTCTCCTCTACGCGAAGCGAACACATTACATCAGCGCAAGCCTGACTTCACAAACGAGTCGATAATCTGGCGTTGCAGCACGACGTACAGCAGAAAGATGGGCAGGCTGGTCAGCGTGGCAGCCGCCATCACGGGACCCCACAGGCTAACTTCGCCCGCCATGAACATTTGCAGCCCGATTTGCAGCGTCGAACTGTCCATGCGCGAACTGACCAGCAGGGGCCAGAAGTATTCGTTCCATGAATTGATGAAAAGCAAAATGCCGAGCGACGCCACCACCGGACGCAGATTCGGGAAGATGATGCGCCACAGGATGCCCCAACTGGTCGCGCCGTCCAGCTGCGCGGACTCGATCAGTTCGCGCGGGAACGAGCGAAACGACTGCGCCAGCAGCAAAATCGCAAACGCCGAACCGATGTTGGGGATGATGATGCCGAGCGCAGTATTGCGCAGGTTCAACTGTGTCAGCAGGACGTAATTGGGGATCATCGTCGCCTGAAACGGTACGAGCCACGTCAGCGCAAACAGCGTGTAGATGACACCGCTGCCGGGGAACTTCCAACGCGCCAGGGCATAGGCAGCCAAGATGCTGGTGATGAGTTGGAAGCCCGTCTGCATGACGGCGACGAGGATCGTATTCGCCATCAGCACGTTCATCGGCAGTGTGTCAAAGACGCGGACATAGTTTTCGAGCGTCGGCGCTGTCGGAAACAGACTGGGCGTGAAAATCTCGTTGACGGGCTTGAACGACGATATCACCATCCAGTAGATCGGGAAGATCGACAGGATGCTCAGTGCGATCAGGATCATGTGGCTGGTAAGCGGCGGGCGCGTACGCACCGGTGCCGCAGCCGGGCGCGCCTCCAGCAGCAGAGCATCAGTTGTCATAGAATGCCAGCCTGTTACTCAAACGAATGAGCAGGAACGCGACAATGCCAAAGACGACGAAGATCACCATTGCGGCGGCGGAACTCCAGCCGATGGCGAACGAGCGGAAGCCGTAGACCCAGAGCAGGTAATAAATGTTGGTCGTCGCGCCGCTGGGACCGCCATCGGTCAGCACGTTGATGTACGTGAACGACCACGCCGACGCGAACAGAATCGATAACATCGTCATGAAAAGGATAGTCGGCGAGAGCAGCGGAATGGTGATGTAGCGGATGTTTTGCCAGCGCGTCGCGCCGTCAATCGCCGATGCTTCGTAAATGTCGCGGTTGATGTTGGTGAGCGCGGCGGAGAAGATCAGCGTGCTGAAGCCGGTCAGCTTCCAGCCCGTGATGAAGATAATGACCCAGATGGCAATACTGCCATCGGTGAAAAAGCGGATGCGCTCGAAATCGTTGACCAGCCCGTTGAGTGTGTTATTGACGATACCGTTGGTCGGGTGCAGTATCCAGCGCCAGACGGCGGCGACGACCACCGGAGCCATGATCATTGGCGCAAAGATCAGCACGCGGTAGATTTCGCGGGCGCGTTTGCCCAGTTCATCGGTTGTGATGGCAATCAGCGCAGGCAGCACCACCGCCAGGGGCCACAAGCCAAGGATATAGATGGCGGTGTTTCCGAGCGCCTGCGTCATATCCGGCAGTTGGAAAATGCGGCTGTAATTCTGCAAACCGACGAACGTTTGCGGGCTCGTCGGCAGCAGGTTCCATTCGTAGAAGCTCAGTACGAACGTCTGCACGAGCGGGCGATAGACCCAGATGCCAACGGCAATCAGCGCAGGCAGCAGGTAGAGCAGTGGCTGGACGCGGCGCAGCCACTGGCTCCAGGGCGTGGGCGCTGTGGAGTCTGCCGCCAGCAGCACGCGGCGACTGGCTGCACTGCTACTCATGGACGGCTGCACCGTTGACCTGTGCGTTCAGGGCTTCTTCCGCCGTGCGATGCTGCATGGCGGCGGCAAGCTGCTCATGGGTCATGAACAGGATTTCGCGGCGGCTGCTTGGCATTTCGAACGACTGCACGACCAGCGCGCCATCCTGCACGATGCACAGGTTGTAGCCATATGCCTCGATCATGCGCATCCCGCGCGTTTCCGTCGCATCGAGTCCGAAGGCGGTCGCCTGCCCGGTCACGCTGAGGATATTGTGGAAGGCGCTCACGCTGTTCAGGTGGACATGCCCGGACAGGATGCCGATCACATCGGAACCGGCAATCGCTTCCGCCAGCGCGTCGCTGTTGGTCAGCAGGTGGTCGGTGTCTGGGAAGAACGAATTGACGTGCGGCGGGTGGTGGACAAAGATCAGCGTGCCGCGTTCGGCGCGCATGGCAAGCTGTGCCTTCAGCCATGTCAGTTGTTCGTCGTCCAGCTTGCCAGAGTGACTGCCGACCCAGTGCGAGTCGAGGACGATGACGCGCACGCCATCGAATTCCTGCGTGAAGTAATGCGCCGCGTCGCTGTCCGGCTGCCCCAGATAGCCTTCGTTGAACGGTTCGCGGTGGTCGTGATTGCCGAGCGCCAGCAAAATCGGCACGCCGAGCAGCGCGCTCTCTTCGTCCACCAGTTGTTTGACGAAGCGGTAATCGTTTGCATCACCTTCGTGCGCGACATCGCCTGTGATGACGACGAACGCGGGCTTGAACGCCAGTTCACGCACCTGTGCCAGCACCGCGCGCAGGTGGGCGGCGGTATCGAGCTTGAGGAACGTGTCTTTAGTCGGTGCGTTCAGGTGGGTGTCGGTGATGTGGACGAAGTAAAGCGGAGATGTCGTCATGACGGAGTTCCCCTTGTCGGTTACAGTTGCCGCGCATTACCGTTGGTGACAGGGAGCATAGTGAGGCGGGATTAAGCGATATAAATGCCTGGTTTAAGGATGCAGACAAAAATAAGCTCATTAGTGTTAATGTTTACGCTGCAATTTCTTCATTTTCGGATGTTACAGCAGTGCGGTGAAAAGACACTGGAGACACGAGGACACGATGGAAAATCAGTACAACCGCTGGATCAAGCTGGCGGGCGCGACGAATGTACGCGATCTCGGCGGGTATACGGCGAATGGTGACACCACCCGCTGGCGGTCGGTCTACCGCGCCGACAATCTGCATAAGCTGACTGAGGACGACCAGCAGGCATTGCTGGACGCAGGCGTGCGCACGGTGATCGATTTGCGTCATGCGGAAGAACTGGAGGCTGCGCCGAATGTGCTGGCGACACACGCGCAGGTGCGCTACGTCAACATTCCGCTCTTCCGTGCCGTGCCTGCCGTCGCTGCCGCCAACAACGGCACGCTGACCGACCTGCCGACGATTTACCGCTACATGATCGATCACTGCAAGGAAGGCATCGGCGAAGCGCTGACCGCGATTGCGGAGGCGGATGATGGCGCGGTGCTGTTCCATTGCACGGCGGGCAAGGATCGCACGGGCATTGTGAGTGCGCTGCTGCTGCGGCTGGCGGGCGTAACGCCGGAAGACATTGCGACAGAATACGCGCTGACGGCGGAGGCGATGGCGCTGCTGCGCCCGGCGATCCTGGAGCAAGTGCGGCTGCGCGGTGGCGATGTCGAAGCGACCGAGCGCATGTTGGGCAGCGAGGCGGCGGATATGCTGGCGCTGCTGGACTATATCGAGACGCAGTACGGGCAGGTGACGGACTACGTGCAGGCGCTCGGACTGAACGACGCGCAGATCGAACGGCTGCGGGCGCGGCTGCTCGACCTGCGATGAAGCTGGCTGGCG
>JANRJX010000121.1:0-5152 GCA_033763755.1 Chloroflexota bacterium | reverse complement strand
GCCTGAAGTATTTACTGCTTACGCCATGGAACTCGGACTGGACATGACCCAGTTTCAGGCAGCCATGCAAGACCTGACTTATCTGGAACAGATCGAACGGGATCGCCAGGATGGTGAGGCGCTAGGAGTCAATGGTACGCCGACGTTTTTCGTCAATGGTGAGCTGGTCGAGCCGCTCAGCTACGCGCGTCTGCTCGAAATGATCGAAGACGCATTGGGTGAATAAGCTGGATACCTGCACACTGAAATCAGGCAAAGTGCGCTTTGCGAATCACTGACCGAATCTCCTGGATTGCTCTGCTTTGTCTGGGCTATTTCTTTGTAGCTATGATGTACAGCATCACGATCCCTGCATTTGAGGTGTCGGATGAGCTGTGGCATTACCCAATGGTGGATTATCTGGCGAGCAGCGGTCTGCAACTGCCTGTTCAAGACCCACAAAATGTCGGGCTGTGGAGGCAGGAAGGCAGCCAACCGCCGCTGTACTATATGATGAGCGCTCTTCTGGTGGCAGGCATCGATCGTACCGATTTGCAGGAGGTACGCCGCCCCAATCCTCATGCGGATATCGGCGTGATCCATCCTGACGGAAACGCAAACATGATGGTGCGTTCCCTCGACGGAGGCGGATTTTCGACCGATGGCACTCTCTTCGCCGTCCAGGTTGTGCGCTGGTTTTCAGTCCTTCTCGGACTGGGTACGGTGCTGGTCACCTATCATATCGGGCGCGAACTCTTCCCTGATCAACCGGTCATTGCGCTTGGTGCGGCAGGACTTACTGCTTTTCTGCCGATGTTTCTGTTTATCAGCGCATCGGTCAACAACGATAATCTGTCCAATCTACTAGGCAACCTGCTTACCCTGTTGACGATCAGGCTGATGAAACGTCAGACGCTTCCCACCTGGCGGACATATGCCGTCATTGGCGTTGTGATTGGTGCCGGATTGCTGGCAAAACTCAATCTGGGTTTCTGGATGCCTGTTCTGGGAACAGCGCTGCTGCTTAACAGCATCCGTCTGAAAGATTGGCGCTCATTCCTGGTCGGCGGAAGCATCATTGCGATGCTGACAGTGCTGATCGCGGGGTGGTGGTATCTCCGCAACTGGCAGCTTTACGGTAATCCAACCGGGCTGAACGTCTTCCTCGATATTGTCGGCAGGCGCGCCATTTATGCCAATCCTGAACAACTTTGGAGCGAGCGTGTCAGTTTCACACGGTCGTTCTGGGGTTTGTTCGGCGGTATGAATGTGCCGATGTCCGATGCGCTTTATGGTCTGCTTGATACGCTGGGCTTGATTGGACTGACCGGAGCAGTTGCATTCATCTTCGCCGCACTGCTTCAAAGACGTTACTCGTTCAGGGGTTGGCTGCCTTTCGCTGTTACACTGATCTGGCCCGTCGTGACATTCATTTCTCTCCTTCGGTGGACGGCAGAAACGCCAGCTTCGCAGGGGCGGCTAATCTTCGGTGCGCTCTCTTCGATTTCGGTCTGGCTGGTGGTCGGCTGGGTGTGGTGGCAGTCAAAACACTGGCGACCCATAACCGCAGCGGTTCTGGTGAGCGGGCTGGCACTGATCGCCGTGAGCAGCCCATTTACGGTGATTCAGCCCGCGTATGCTGCACCTGAAATGGTGACTGCCAGCCGCAGCCAATTGGCTCAGTTTCGTCAGCCAGCCGACACAGGCACGATCAGTCTCGTTGAAGCACGAATTTTAACCCCTGAAGTGCGACCGGAAACCTACGCCGAACTGGAAATTGTGTGGCAGATTGATGAGCCGCTGAAGGAAGATTGGAGTCTTTTTGTTCACCTTGTATCTCCAGAGGGAGTGACAGTCGCGCAACGCGATGTGCTTCCGGGACAAGGGCGGCTTGCCACCTCGGAACTCGCAGCGAGCTACGCCTGGCGTAATCCGGTTTCAGTCTGGCTGCCCTCCAACGTGTATGCCCCGAATGAGCTTACCGTCGAAATGGGCTGGTATCATGCCCCAACAGGTCAACGCATGATCCTTCCTGATGGTGCGACCACATTTCGCGTCGGCATCATTCAACTCCTGCCGCGTTTAAGTCGATTGAACGTACCGAACCCCATCTCGGTCAATTTTGATCATCAGGTAGAGTTGGTTGGCTATGAGGTTTCGTCCTTAGCGCCACAGCCTGGCGAAACAGTTGAACTTACGCTGTATTGGCGGCGATTACGCGCCATCACGCGCGATTACACTGTTTTCGTACACATCGTCGATCCGGCGACTCAAACCCTGTACGCGGGTTCAGATGCACAACCCGGACAGGGGTCCCGTCCAATGACAACCTGGACGGAGGGAGAAATTATCGCTGATTGGCATCGCTTTATCGTTTCGCCGAACGCACTTGCAGGAATTTACGAGCTGGAAATCGGTGTTTATACCCAAACACTTGATGGAGCATTCTCGCGCTTACAGGTCGTTGCATCCGACGGCGGCATGGCAAATGACTTCGCCTATCTCAGTCGTATGCGTATTGGTCCAGCGCCTATGTCAGAAAATGCTCGAAGTCGCCATTTCCACATTCAAGCGCGTCCTTGACTCTGAGCAGCGCGCACACAACGTTTCCACAGCTCATGCAAAGGTAACATTATGAATTTGCTTACTCAATTGCGCCAGTACGTGCAGGCTGTCAAGACGAAGAACCTCCTGTATGGAACAGCCGGACTTTCGGTGGCAGCGTCCTTCATTCACGGTATCGTCACGCCAGAGCATTTCGAGGAGTGGTGGGGCTATGGGACATTTTTCATTCTGGCAGCTTTAGGTCAGCTCTTTTATGGACTGCTGCTGGTATTTCAACCCTGGCAGCCAGACCCAATTCGGGAAACGAAAGGCTTTCCAGCGGAATATCTTTACTGGGCAGGTATCATCGGCAATGGATTTCTGATTGCCCTATATGTTGTGACCCGTACTGTTGGCATCCCATTCTTTGGTCCTGAAGCAGGAGAAGTGGAGCAGGTCACTTTGTTGAGCCTGCTCTCGAAGATGGTCGAGGTGAGCCTGATCGCTGCACTTTTGATTCTGTTGAGACGAGCGAAGGAAGAAACAGATGTCACATACTGACAAGAGTTTTGAATGAACACACGATTGCATTGGACACAGGTCTATCAGAACAAAGCCGCAAATGAAGTGAGCTGGTATCAGGATCGCCCTGACGTATCGCTGACCCTCATCGAGCAGGCACAGATGGCTCGTGATGCGGCAATCATTGATGTGGGCGCAGGCGCATCGACGCTGGTCGATCATCTCGTCGCCAGTGGCTATACGGATATCACCCTGCTTGATCTCTCCGAAGCGGCGCTAGCATACTGCCCGTGCGCGACTCGGCGAGGCGGCTGCACGCCTCATTTGGTTGGTGGGTGACATCACCTCGACAGCGCTGCCGAAGCATCGGTACAACCTCTGGCATGACCGGGCGGTCTTCCACTTTTTGACCGATCCTGTTCATCGAGAGCAATATGTCGCACAGGTGCGCCATGCCGTCAAACCGGGTGGTCACGTCATTATGGCAACCTTTGCGCCCGACGGACCGGAACAGTGCAGCGGGTTGACGACCGCACGTTATGATGCACAAACGCTGCACAGCACCTTTGGCAGCGGGTTCGAGCTGGTAAGCAGCACCCGCGAAACACACCTTACCCCGTGGGGCAGTGAGCAGAAATTCGTGTACTGCTACTGTCGAGCAGGGTAAAGACGGGATGATTGAAGTGCAGCATGAATCGCTTTTTGCCATCGAACCCATTGGTTATATTCGCTCGGAACTGAAGCAGCTTAGCGCTGCGCCGCTGCAAGGTGATGAGGGTGGTTTTGAAGCCTGGCTGGAACTGGTACCTTTCGCCGCCGCAGGGTTGACCGGGATCAGGGTCGGAGACGACCTGATCGTGCTGACATGGCTGCATCAGGCGCAGCGCGAAGTGTTGCAAGTCCACCCCCGCAGCGATCCGGCGCGACCACTGACAGGCGTGTTTGCGACGCGCTCACCGGATCGACCGAACCCGATTGGGCTGCATCGCGTCACCGTTTTGGAAGTCATGCCGGAGAAGCTGCGCGTTGCGCCCCTGGAAGCCGTTGATGGCACGCCGATTGTGGACATCAAACCGGTGCTGACTGAAGCTGGTTTTTCCGAGCGGTAGCGCCGTTCATCCTTCACCACGACAAGCGGCGCACACCCCCGAAAAGACGAGATGCGCCGCTTCGATCTGAAAGCCGTACCGGGCGCGTACCTCTTCAATGGTGTGTCGCAAGACATCCCCTGACACTTCTGTTTCTGCGCCGCATCGATTGCATACCAGATGGTGATGGTGTTTCGGCTGGGCGATCTCGTAGTACGTTTCGCCGTCGCCGGGTTGGGCGGATACGACTAATCCCACCTCTATGAACAGTCTGAGCGAACGGTACAACGTCGAACGGTCGATGGAGGGGTCGAACGCGCGCAGCCGGGCGTAGATTTCACCCAGTGTCGTATGCTTCCCTCCGTCACACACCGCATCGAGGATGAGAATGCGCTGCCGCGTGACTCGATGCCCAGCGGCACGGAGGATGTCCTCATAAGCAGTTTTATGGTGTGACATGCTGCTGACTTCCTGCAAATTTTTGCAATAAGCCATTTTAGAGGTACGCCGCTTGTACGATCAAGTGAGTACAGGTAGAAAGGCGTGCAAGCTATGCCGCACGAACATGAACACGGGTCTCACCCGCATGATCACGCACCGCGACCGGGCATTCTCGGCTGGGTCGCGCAGATGTTCCACCTCGGCGGGCATGAACATGCCTCGCTCGCGGCAGACAGCGCGTTCAGCGGCACGAATGAAGGTATTCGCGCCGTGTGGCTGGCGCTGCTGGCGCTCGGTGTCACCTCCGCACTGCAAATCGGAATTGTCGCCTTCAGCGGCAGCGTCGCGCTGCTGGCGGATACCGTTCACAACATCGGCGATACACTCAATTCGATCCCGCTGCTGATTGCCTTCTATCTCGCACGCCGCGCTGCCACTCGCCGCTACACCTATGGGTTCGGACGCGCCGAAGATGTCGCGGGTATCTTTATCGTGCTGTCGATTGCAGTCAGTGCCGGGGTGGTCTTCTGGGAGTCGTTTCAAAAACTGCTGAACCCACAGCCGATGCAGAATATCGG
>JANRJX010000120.1:0-79867 GCA_033763755.1 Chloroflexota bacterium | reverse complement strand
TGGCTAACGACGAACATCACCAACTCAAACACGCAATACGGTCCAATCAAGCCGGATTACTCTCCGAACGGTGCGCAGATGGTTGCCTGGTACGATACAGGCTTGCACATTGCCAATATGAGTCCGATTCCTTTGATTTTTACGCGCATCAACCTGACCAACTACAACACCAACAATCCCGACTGGCATATTTCCAACCCGCCGCCGCAATTGGCACCTGGCACGGGGCTGCTCGGAACCTACTACAACGGTATCACGCTGAGCGCACCTGTCGGCAATCGGCTTGATCCGGTCGTTGATTTCAATTTTGCTGCGAATCCTTCACTGATTACAACTGTGGGCGTTCCACAATCTAATCTGCATAACTTTTCTGCGCGCTGGCGAGGGTTTGTGACGGTGCCAGTAACAGGGAATTATCGCTTTTATGCAGGCGGAGATGATGGTGTGCGCCTGTTCATCAATGGCACTTATGTACTAAATCCTAATGATAACCCTTGGAGTATTCATGGCTATATTGAGTTTCCCAGCCTCAACACGATCAATATGACTGCCGGGCAACTGTACCCAATTGAGATGCAATACTACAGTGGGGCATCTTCGCAAGCACAAGCCACACTAAAGTGGACACTGCCCGGTCAAACTGCCAGAGTAATCATTCCCCAGCAGTATCTCTATCCACTTCAGAGTTGCCCCACTGGTATATTATCGGGTACACCGGAAGTTTGCCAACCTGTTGCAACGTTCACGCCAATGCCACCTCAAAGCGGCTGGTATGTAGGCTGTGCTGTGCAAAATGATCAGGGAAGACCAGTTGCCAACGTCCGAAATTTCCCATCTCTTGAAGGACAAGTTATATTCGAGTATAATCGAGGCACTATTGTGACACCGCTTGAATACAGGCGAGATCGCGATGGAAGAGAATGGGTACGTATATCCCACTACGAAGCTGTACAGCAACAGACGTTATGGATAGCAACTAGTAATCTAGTTCAGTTTTCTGCTGGTCAAACGCCCGCTTGTGCAACTTCAACTCCTCCTTCTGGTTCGTCAACACCGCAGCCAACTGCAACAGTTACACGTCTACCGGCTACAATTAACTGCTTGCCAAATCATTACTGTCCACATGCGGTGACTTACAACGCTGCACCAAACACTCCCGATCATATGGTTTTGGGTTTCGTGTTAGCTTGTGAAGCGGACAATAATTTCTTTGACGCGATAAACATTGCTTGGGTATTTAGGAATCGTACAGTCTCAGCACAATTTCGAGGCTCTATCTGGGATGTGATGCGGCAATCTGGTCAATGGGATTGTTTCGTACATGGAGCAAGACCTAATAGCATTCTAGTGAGTGTTAATGGAGGAGTCATAAACAGTAATATATTGACACTTGCAAGTTATATGATTACTGGTAGGTGGGACTTGATTCTACCTCCGTCAGATATGCGGATTCGCTGGTACGGGTTATTCACGTATGGAACCGGACCTTTCAATAGCCCGAGCGGGAACGACAATGTTCCTATTATTGACCTTCTCAACAGTACATCTAACAACATCATCGCCAGCGGTCAATGCCCCCACTCTTTGGCAGTGTTGTCGGACATTTTCATCGCTCGAAGCTCATTCGGGACAAGTCCAGTTCGGAGCTTTACCACATTGTTTTTCACAGATAGCCCTATAACTCAATGTGTCCCATAACCCAACATTTGAAAAGGAAATTGCCATGATACGCTTCCGACTACCGATTGCATTTCTAGCTCTCATCGCCGCTCTGTCACTGCAAAATGATAGAACACTGGCGCAGGAAACTGAAGCGACTCCTGTAAACACAGCAGGCTTTCTTGTAACAAATCAGGGCTACAGAGAATTTAATGGGTTCTCTGTTCCTACAACAGCAGAAGTTGCATTTCAAACAGCCTCAATTTCAACACAAAGTGAGAGCGCTTTGACATATTTAGTTGATGTCGAGGTTGACAGGAGTAATAACAATCTGTATGGACTGTTTTCCGAAAGTGGAGTATCAAATCCTTTCGAAACTCCGACGCAATTACAACGAATATCACTAACTAGTGGCGAAAGTGAGATCATTTTCGAGCAGGCTGGAGCAATAGATACTGCCCTATCCCCATCATCAGATGAGGCTGCCATCACTTACTATCAACATGGAGTTTCAGGAGCAGAGCTAGCAACCTGTATCCTATCATTCTCGGACAGCGTTTGTACACCGCTCAATGTCAGAATTGCTTTTGGAGCACAATGGATTAGTTCAAATTCCTTGCTGCTCTCTTCACAATATCCAAACTCGCTTATTGTAGCAAACACGCGAGATGGTTCAATCCGCTCTCTTTCAGGTCTCGATAGCTGGCTCATTAGCGCAGTAGCAATTGTCCCCTCATCAAATACGTTACTTGTCACAGGCTCTCGCATCACAACCGAAGAAGGGTTTCATCCAGATCAGGTTCTTACGTATGATCTGTCCACCGAAACCGCAAGCCTTCATAGCTATCAACCAAGCTCGCTCGACTACATCCAGTCATCTTTACTTGAAGTTACTCCAGATGGTCGGTACTTTGTTGTAGGCAATACTCAAAAAGTCTCAGTTGTAGAAATGGATACGGGACGTATTCTCGGTGAGCTTGATGGAATAACTCATGTATCATGGTTCTCAAATAGCCAGCATCTTCTGGCAGTGGAAGTAGTTGGTCTAGGAAATGTGTCTATAATCCGATTTGATTTAGCTACGGCAACGACGACTACCCTGTTGTCAAATCAAACCGAGGTGCCATTACCAATTGCACCATAAACTATGCATCTCAACCAGCTGGTAGTCGCGGCAGTGCTGGAGGCGGAGGGGGAATAAGGAGCAATCGCCCGCGCAGCACACACGGGCGATGCTGTGTCGGAAAGCGCTTGATGATTATGTCGCCACAGTTTTGATAGTAACGGCGGGCGCGACGACACGGCGCGGCAGCACCCGCTCGATATACCCAACCGCCTGCCCAACCCCGTCCTCAGCGCGAATGGACTCGCCCAGTGCGGACGCACGCTGACGCATCTCGCGATCCGTAACCGCTGTCGTGATCGCCTGTGCTAGCTTGTCAGCAGTCAACTGCTTGCGCGGCATCGGTGCAGTCCCCACACCCAACGCACGGACGCGCTCGCCCCAGAACGGCTGATCGCCCATGAACGGCACGATGATCGATGGCACGCCCGCGCGTAACCCCGCCGCTGTCGTCCCCGCGCCGCCATGATGCACGACTGCTGCCATACGCGGGAACAGCCAGCTATGCGGCAGCGACGAGATCATGTGCACCGTATCCGGCACATCCTGCGCCTGCAAGCCGCCCCAGCCCGCCGCCAACACACCCCGTTGACCGGAACGCGCCAACGCTTCGAGCGCGATCTGCCCTGCTTCCTGCGGATTGCGGCTGCCCATACTGCCGAAACCAATATAGACGGGCGGCGCGCCTGCGTTGAGGAAGTCCACCAGATCAGCGGGCGGCGTCCATCCGTCTGGCGCATCGAGAAACCAGTAGCCCGTCACCTGATGATGCGCCGCCCAATCGTGCGGGCGCGGCAGCACATGGCGGCTGTAGCCGTAGAGCGTCAACGTTCGGCGGCGTTCGATGTCTGCATAGGGTCCCCAGAACGAGCCATTCGGCAGTCCGACAATTTTGCCCAGTTCCATGCTGACCGCTTTTGAATTCTGCCAGAACATCTGGTGCGTCAGATGCCATGACGGGCGATTGAGCACGCCGCCCAGCGGCAGCTTTGGCACCAGCGGCGTCGCAAATTCCGATGTCGGTGTGAACGGGAAGACAAACGCCTGCACCATCGGTATCCCGTAATGGGCTGCAAGTGCGTGGACGCCTAATCCCGCCATGCCCGCCACGATCAGGTCACTACCCCGCAGCAGGTCGGGCAGCAGGCGGGCACTGCTGGCAGCGTGCTTCTTCATCTCGCTCTGCATCTTGCCGAGGATGGCGATGAAGTTACCCCCTTCAATCACCGTGCGCCATTCATCGCTCTGCGTGATCTCCTCGATGCTGATGCCCGTTGAGGCAAATTCCAGTCCTGCTTCTCCTGCCAGTGCCGCGAAGTTTTCGCTCGCCAATAGCCGCACGGTATAGCCCGCGTCCTTCAGCCCTTTGCCCAGCGCCACGTATGGCTGCACGTCACCGCGCGAACCAGAGGCGACAATTGTGATACGTGTCATCAGTCTTTTCCTATCCCTTGCATGATCAAATCGGTCAATACGTCCGGCAATGCTTCCCACTGCCCTTGCAGCAGGTCATCGCCCATAATGTGTTGCAATATCAGTCCCATCACCATACTCGACAGCGCACGCACGGTCAGTTGTAGGTGCGCTGTCTTGATGAGGCCCTGTGCTGCCCACTGTTGAAAGAGTGTCTCTGCAACTGCCAGTGTCGGCTGGAGCACTTGCTGTGCGTACTGTTTGCGCAGGTCGTCGTTGACCATCAGTTCGGACATGACGACGCGAAACAGTTCGAAGTTATCGCCCCGCAGCGCCATCAGCGGGAAGCTGACAAAAGCGCGCACAACCCCGCGCACATCGTCGGGGCGCAGGTCTGCAAATGCTGCCGCTGGCTGGATTGAGTCGCGCATCCGCTCAAAGATAGCGAACAGCAGCGCGGTCTTGTTGGCGAAGTAGTTGTAGATCGTCCCGTCGGCGATACCTGCCTCGCGCGCCACATCCTTAATCGTCGCGGCATGGAAGCCTTTGCTGGCGAAGACATGGGCGGCGGCGTCTAAAATCTGGTGCTTGCGAGCGCTGATAAGCTGCTGCTGGATGGCGTCGGTCATGATTGTGATCTCCCGTTTACAGACGTAGCGTTCAAGATTGCGCCATCATGTTAACTGCGGATCGCCTGTGGTGCAGTGTCCAACGGCAGATGCACGGTTTCGGCGTCGGGCAGCCGGTCTTCCAACTGCCGTACTGACGGCATAGCCACTGAAACCAGCACGACCACTATCTGTATCACACCCACCAGCAGGAACATGAACGCCATGCCGCGCCCCGTACCCGTGCCCAACAGCACGCCAACGGTGTTGACCAGCGCGCCATCGCCTATGAACAGGGGTTCAAACACCCTGTCTGCCAACACACCCGCCAGCAGTGCGCCCAGCGATTGCGCCCCCACGCCGAGCGCCAGTTGCAGCGAGAAGACACGCCCCAGTACATCCGGCGCTGCCTTCATCTGCCAGATGACGCGGCTGAGACCCATAATAAAGACGAAGCTGATACCTGTGATCAGGAAGCCAATCCCGATGAGAAATGTGCTTTCGCGCAAGCTGATTAGGATAGCCGCCAGTCCGGCTACCGCCATGCCCGCGAAAATGCCCTGCATCCGCCGCCGCGATTTGCCCCACGCCGCCATGAACATGCCGCCGAGCAGTGAGCCGACGCCGAAACCGGACAAGATCAACCCCAATGACTGTTCGTTGGCAAACGTCAGCACAAGCGGCGTCACCAGCGAGTAAGCAACACCCGGCAGCAGGAACATGGTGATCGAGAACAGTCCCAGCAAATACATCAACGATGGGCGCTGGCGTACATACGACAACCCGACGACGAAATCCTGCCAGACGTTGTGTGCCACCTGGCGCGCAGCACTGCGCTGCGGCTGCGGGATGGCAGTGAACATGATGATCAAAATGTTGATACCGAAGGTCACAAAGTCGATGACGAAAACCACGCCCAGCCCAAACACGCCAACGACAAAGCCTGCGAGTGCCGACGAGAGGATCATTTCGACAGCGCCCGACATCTGCGAGAGTCCTGCCGCGCGCGTCAGCTTGTCTGTGGGAACCAGCAGCGGGATGCTGGCATCGAGCGCGGGGCGTGAGAAAGCACTGGCGACCCCGTTGACGAACAGGGCGGCGTAGAGCGTCCAGAGTTCCAGCGCGTTGAGAAAGAAGAGTATGGCGATGACAAGCGTGCTGAGACCTGCGATCACATCGCTGACCATCATGACACGGCGGCGGCTCCAACGGTCCACCAGTGGACCGGCAATGAGCGCCCCAATACCGATAGGGAAAATCGAGAAGAAGAGCAGGAGAGTATAGGCGCTGGTGCTGCCTGTCTCATTGAAGACCCATACGGAAATGCCGAATCGGGTAATGGCAGACCCCATCATGGAAATGAACTGCCCAGTGACCAGCGCGTAGAAGGCGTTCATACCTGTCAAAAGTTGTCGCTGCATGAGCTGCTTTCCTTTCGATTTCGGCACCCATGTCCAAAATGAACGATCATTCAAAATTGTGAATGAACGTTCATTCACATGATACAAGGAAATAACAGATTGTCAATCAACGCTCGAAATCCTAAACTGAATGAGGAGTTAATGGCTTACAATTATAATTATGAGGCGCACTCGTAGATGCCATTCTTGCCATGCCTGAAACGCTGTGGTTATCGACCTTGCAACGTCAACCCTCCACCACCAGCCGCACATCGTAGCCCGCTATGCCGTCCAGTCCGATCCAGAATGGGCGCACCAGTTCGTAACGACACTCACCCTGCACCACCAGCCGCAGCCGCACCGTGAACGTCTGCGCCAGGTCGTCGCGCTCAATCGCCGTCACCTCGTGCAGCGCGCCACAGCCCATACCGACGCTCCACACGCCCGCCAGCACACGCCCGTTGCTGAAGTCGAACGGCTGCCGCGTCACAGGCAGGCGGCACAAGCCGCTCTCGTCCGCCAACTGGTAAAAGCGGATATGCTCTTCAGCACTGCGCAGCACGAACACCTGCCCCGCCGCGTCATATGCCGCCTCAAAGCAGATGCCGCTCATCGTCGGGTTTTCGTCCGTCCAGGGATACGGGTTGACAGTGGGCAATGGCGTTGAGGACGGGTTCGGATCACTCGTGACCGGTGGCAGTGTGGCAACAGGCGCGGCGGTTGGCGTAGGCGTCGGCGGGGGCGATCCACAGGCGCACAAAAACAGCGTCAACAGGACGATTATCCCACCCCGCCCGGCGTAACAATTCTTAAATATCACAGAGACGTTAATTCGTTTCCCTTGAGAAAGCATGATACCATGAGAGATAATTATGTAATGGAAGTCGCCTCACGACTCATTTTCTGGATGAGACATGCGTATTCTGGTCATATCTGACATTCATGCGAACCTCACTGCCTTTGAGACGGTCCTGAATCACGCCATTGGCGAGTGGGAATACGTCTGGTGTCTCGGCGACGTCGTCGGCTACGGTCCCGATCCAAACGAATGCGTCGAACTACTCAAAACGCTACCGCATCTTTGTCTGGCGGGCAACCACGACTGGGCAGCACTGGGACGTCTGGATATTCGCACCTTCAACCCGGACGCGCGCAAGGCAGTCAACTGGACGCGCGAAACACTGACGCCGGAGAACACCGCCTACCTGGAAGCGCTGCCGACCACGTTCGTCATTGGGCAGTACACGCTGGCGCATGGCAGCCCGCGCGAACCCGTGTGGGAATACATTCTCGAACCGATTGTCGCCTCGCTCAACTTCTCGCACTTCGAGACACCCTACTGCCTCGTCGGGCATACGCACCAGCCCGTGATCTATGAGCTGTTGAACGACCAGGGCGATACCGATATGGTCGCACCGGAATACGGGCAAAGCCGCCAGTTGAACGGGCGGCGCGTCATCATCAACCCCGGCAGCGTTGGGCAGCCACGTGATCAGAACCCGGATGCCGCCTATGCCATTCTTGATGTCGAGCGTAATGTATGGGAACACCGCCGCGTGCCGTACAATGTGGCGCAGACGCAAAAGCGGATGCTCAAACACGACCTGCCGGAGCGCTTGATCGCGCGGCTCGCGCACGGGTGGTAAACAGATAGCTGATACCTGATACCCAAAATGGAACCAACCGCCGCCCAGAAGACCGCAATTGAAACGCTCGACCGCAATCTGATCGTTGTCGCAGGCGCGGGATCCGGTAAGACACGCGTGCTGGTCGAACGCTATCTCACCCTGCTTGACCAAAACCCGACCTGGGAACTCAATCAGATTGTCGCTATCACCTTCACGCAGAAAGCCGCGCAGGAAATGCGCGAGCGCGTGCGCAAGACGATCTTCAGCCGCCTCAGCCAGGCGCAAACGGAGGGCAACGACGATGCCGCCGCCGTCTGGTCACGCCACGCCAGCGCGCTCGACAGTGCCCGCATCGACACCATCCACGCCCTATGCGCAACGCTGCTGCGTCAGAATGCTGCCGCCGCCGCGATTGACCCAGCGTTCGAGGTGCTGGACGAAACCGGCGCGTCCATCCTGCGCACGACGGCAATCGATGACCTGCTGACCGCGTTGGCACTGACCGACGATCCGTGCAGCGCGCTCTTCCGCGAATACCCCGCCAGCGACATCCGCAAACTGCTGAACGCCATGCTCGCTGCCGAGCTGCCGCCGCTGCCCGATGATCTCTACGCGCATTGGGAGGCGCGCTGGCAAGAGGAAGCCGCCGCCGCCATGCAGCGCCTGCTGGCGAACGAGCCCTTCGTCAACAGCGCGGGCTGGTTCCGCGCACACGGAGCGATGACGGGTGATGACAAGCTGCTGGACATCTGGCTGATGTGCCAGCGCCATCTCGATACGCTCTTCGCCAGCGATGATCTGCCCGTCCAGCTTGCCGAGCTGCGACGCATGTGTGACGGCATAAAGCTCACGGGCGGTTCAGCCAAATTCTGGGGCGGGCAGGAACGGCTTGATGAAGCGAAATCTGCCCTCAAAACTCTGCGCGAACTCGGTAATTCAGCGCTCGACTATATCGGTGAGCCGCTGAATGATCGCGACCGTGATGCCGCGCGGCTGCTGCCGTTGTGGATGCGGCTGCTGGCACTGGCGCGTGCAGCCTATACAGACGCCAAACGTGAACGCGGCGCACTCGACTTTGACGACCTCGAAGCGTTAACGCGGCGTCTGCTGCGCACCCAGCCACAGGTCAGCCAGCGCTACCGCCGCCGCGAATTTCAGCATGTGCTGGTCGATGAGTTTCAGGACACCAACAGCGCACAGTGGGATATTGTGCAGGCAATCGCCGCGCCCGAAGATCAGGGCTGCCTGTTCCTGGTCGGTGACCCCAAACAGTCGATCTATTCGTTTCGCGGTGCGGATGTCAGCGTGTTTGACCGCGTACGCGACTCGCTGATTGCGCGTGGCGGCGCAGATGTTCCACTGGTGCGCTCGTTCCGCACACACAGCACGCTCGTCAACGGCTTCAATGCGCTCTTCAGCAGCATCCTCGTGCGCGACCCGGACAGCGCGGGCTATGCCTGGCAGGTGGCGCTCGGCGTCCCGATGGACGCGCAGCGGGCGGACGCGCCGAACACGCATCCCTGCGTCGAACTGCTGCTGATCGATACGACCGACCTCAAAGGCGAAGACGACATCTCCGGTCAGGCACGCCGCGCTGAAGCCGCCGCTATTGCCCAGCGCATCGAACAGATGGTGACAGAGCGCGTGCTGATCTACGACCGCGAACACAACACCACACGCCCGGTGATGTATGGCGATTTCGCGCTACTCTTCCGCGCTATGACGCACGTGCCGCTGTACGAGGATGTACTGAAAGCGGCGGGGCTGCCATTCGTCACCATCGCCGGGCGCGGCTACTACGAGCGCCAGGAAGTCTGGGACATCCTCAATCTGCTGCGTGCGCTCTATCATCCCGGCGACAATCTGGCGCTGGCGGCGGTGCTGCGCTCGCCACTGTTCGCGCTCAGCGATGACGCGCTGTTCGCCCTGCGTGCGCGCCGCCTGGACGATGGCACACTGCCGCCGCTGTGGGATGCTCTGGCGGACGCGACGGGCGTGCCTGCCGACGAAACCGAACGGCTGGCGTTCGCGCACGCCACCCTCACGCGCCTGCGCCAGAGCGCCGGGCGAGTGCTGATCGCTGAACTGATCGAAGATGCGCTGGACGCGACGGGTTATCTCGCCGTGCTGACCGGGCTGCCCGATGGCGCGCGGCGGCGCGGCAATATCGAAAAGCTGCTGGAAAAGGCGCGCATCAGCGGCAAGCTGACACTGGGCGAGTTCACGCACTATCTCAACGATCTGAACCTGCTCGAAGCGCGCGAAGGCGAAGCGCCGCTCGATACGCAAGGCGCAATCCAGATTATGAGTGTGCATAAGAGCAAGGGGCTGGAGTTCCCGGTCGTCTTCCTGGTCGATACATCCCGCAAAGACAACGCGCGCACGGATTTACTGCTGCATGATGCGCAGCACGGGCTGGCGTGCAAGGTCTATGACGGTGCACGGGAGCAGATGGAGCAGCCGTACTGCTACCGCCGCGCAGACCAGGCGCACGCCGCCCGTGAAGACGCCGAAAGCCGCCGCGTGCTGTACGTCGCCGCGACCCGTGCGCAGGATCACCTGTTCATCAGCGGGCAGGTCAGTTGGTCGAAGAGCAATAAGGGCTGGTCGACGCAGGGGTGGCTCAAGCAGATCATGACTTGCTACGGGCTGGACGAGGTACAGGGCGAGTGCGACGTGCCATTCGATTGGGGCAGCGTGCGCGTGCACGTGATGGCGGCAAACACCCTCACCCCTACCTCCTCTCCCTCATGGAGAGGGGAACAATCCGTAGGCTCAGAGAGGGCAGGAGACCTCCTGCCCCATCCCGCCCCGCCCAACGCAATCACGCCCATGATGCCGCCGCTGCTGGCGCAGGTGCGCGTCGAGCGCGACGCGATTGCGCGCTCGCTGTCGGCAACGCAGATCGCGACACTCGGCGGCTTCCAGTCCGACACACCGGAGCGCCGTCCGCTGTATCGCCAGCGCTTGCTGCGCAGCATCGCCCGCAGCGCGCCCGACCATATCGAGCGCGTGACGCTGGAACCGATCTACAAAGCCTCCCCACGCAAGATCGGCGAGATCGTGCATCGTGCGCTGCGCTGGTGGCAGTTCCCGACGCCACAGAACGACCTCGGTCGCCTGCTGCGCAGCTACGCCTGGGAAGAAGGCATCGTCGATCCAGGTGTGCTGCGCGATGCAGTAAACGAAGCACGGGCGCTGCTGACTGCCTTCCAACGCAGCCAGCTCTTCCCGCTGATCGACGCCGCGCATCGCGCCGGACGCCATTACACCGAAATCCCGTTCGTCTACCGCACCGACAAGCGCACACTGCACGGCAAACTGGACGCACTCATCCAGACTGAGAATGGAACCTGGATCGTCATCGATTACAAGAGCAGCCATGTCTACGGGGCATACAACGCAGGCGTACTCGAAGATCACGCCCGGCGTTTCTATCTACAGGTGGGGGTCTACGCGGCCGCCGTGCGCCAGGTTATCAACGACGACCCAGAGGTCTATGTGCACTACATCCGGCACGGGCGCACCATCCGCGTCGAGACCGCCATCTGGCAAAGCGCGCTCGCCCAGCTCGAGGCGGTCATTGGCGACGTATTGACGTAAGAGACCAAAACCCCTCTCCCAAACGCGGAGTACCGCTGGAAGAGGGGTTGGGGTGAGGGCTACTCCGACTCCATCTCCACGCCGTCGGGCGGTCGCACGGTGAAGATGTAGCCGACGCCGCGTTCGGTGCGGATGTAATGCGGATGATGGCTGTCGGACTCCAGCTTGCGGCGCAGACGGTGCATATGCACACGCAGCGTGTCTTCGTAGACTTCTTCAGAAGGCCACACGCGCGCGATCAACATGCGGTTTTCGACCACGCGCCCGGCGTTGCGCAGCAGCACATGCAGCAGGATCGATTCGGTCGGCGTAAGCGCGGTGCGCGTGCCATTCAAGACAATCTGGTTGTGCGCAAAATCGATGCTCAAAAACTCGTCCACGCGAATAATTGGCTCACTGGCATAGTCCAGGCTTGGCATGCGCGTCAGCACCACCTGGATACGTGCTTCCAGTTCGCGCAGTTCAAACGGTTTGGTGATGAAGTCTTCGGCGTACTTCTTCAGACCCAGTACCACCGTTTCGGTGTCGTCAGTCGCGGTGATGAATATAATCGGCACATCTGCCATCGCCTTGAGCTTGCTGCTCAGGTCAAAGCCGTGCATCGTTGGGAGATCAAGGTCGAGCAGCGCGATATGCGGCAAACCGCGCATCTGAACATGCTCCAGGGCTTCAGGACCATCCATGAACGCAATCACATCAAAGCCATGCACACCCATGTACTCCGTGATCAGTCGGTTGATCACGGGGTCGTCTTCGACCAATAGAATTTTAGTCTTCCCCATAATGCGTCACCCCGAGAAATATTGCTTTTGAGATTGCTGTTCGTCTGAAATAATACAAGAAATATTGCGTCATATCCAGTAGGAAGCTAACTTTAAGGTGGTATATTAGAAACAACTCTAGGATCAGACTTGAAACAATACGATGACTGAACTACACGACAGCGAATGGTTGAGCTTGCAGCAGGCAGCGCAAATGCTTGGCGTGCATCCGGCGACGGTGCGCAGTTGGGCAGATGATGGCAAAATTCCCTCGCGCCGGACGGCGGGCGGGCATCGTCGCTTTCCCAAAAGCGCGCTGACGCAGTATGCTGCGACACAGGGCGAACTCCAGCCTGTGGAAGTGCAGGTCATCCTGCAAAACGCGCTCGGTCAGGCGCGGATGCAGGTAGGCGATGGCACCCTGACGCAGGAGGCATGGTACGGGCGCATGAGCGAAAGCACCCGCGACCAGATGCGCACGCTGGGGCGGCGCACGCTCGAAGGCTTGCGCCAGTATCTGGCATCCGGCGCGCCCGACCGCCAGCTTGCTCCGGCGATTACCATAGGCAGTGAGTACGCGCGCACCCTGCGTACCGATGGCTTGACACTGCCGCAAGCGGTGCGCGGATTCCTCTACTTTGGCGATTTCGTCACCAATGCGGTGCTTACGTGGTCAGAACTGACACCACGCAGCCCATCCGACTGGCTGCACCTGCTGCGCCAGGTCAACACGTACATGAACGCCATGCTGCTGTCGATCATCGAGTACTATCAGGAAGACTGATGATCGATCCGGCGTGGGTGGCACTCAGTCTGGTCGAGCGTGTCGGCAGCAAGAAGCTGCGAGCGCTCATCGCGGCGTTCGGCAGCGCCGAAGCAGCACTGGCAGCGGACAACGCCGCCTTGCAGCGCATCCCCGGCATCGGCAGCAAGACGGCAGCCGCTATCTGTGAGCTCGACCTGCACGAGGCACAACGCGCCATTCAGCGCTGGCAAAGCAACGGAGTGCGCATCATCACACTGGAAGACTCTGCCTATCCTATGTGCCTGCGGGCACTCGATGATGCCCCGCCAACGCTGTTTGTGCGCGGCGTGTGGGACGAGCGCGCCAGCAGCGGGCGCGCGGTGGCAATTGTCGGCACGCGCAGTCCATCGCAGCAGGCGGAAGCTGCCGCGCAGCATATCGCCTTCACGCTGGCGGCAAACGGATACACCATCGTCAGCGGGCTGGCGCGCGGCATCGATACCCAGGCACATATGGGCGCACTGGCGTGTTCCGGCGGCTGCACGCTGGCAGTGCTGGGGGGTGGCGTGCTGAACGTCTATCCGCCAGAAAATATGTCGCGCGCGAAGGCTATCAGCATGTACGGTGCGCTCATCAGCGAGCAGATGCCCTATGCCGAGAGCAAGCCGACCTATCTGGTCGCGCGCAACCGCATCATCACGGGATTATGCGAGGCGGTGATCGTCATCGAAACCGAACTCGACGGCGGCGCGATGCACGCCGCACGCCGCGCGCTAGAGCAGGGACGCAAGCTCTACACGCTCGATCTGCCTGCCAGCGGCAACCGCGCGCTGATTGAGGCAGGCGCGAGCGTGGTGAGTGTGAGCGATCCACAGATATACTGAGACTATGCAGCACTTTGGAGTCGTTTGCGCGGTACGGGGCGCGATGTAATGTAGATCGCGTCCCGTCCATCGCCGGACAAGCGCAGGACTTTCCGGCGCTGGCGCTTCGCCTCTTCTTCTGTCAGCCAGAAGCTCAGGCGCTTACGCTTTTGCGATGCCAGCGTATGCAGCACCGCGATGACATGGGCGCAGCCAAAACCGCCATGCTCAGACCAGGGGCAGGTGCAGCGGGCGTGAATTGCTTCATCGCGCCCGTAGATGACTGTGACGACATGCTGCAAGCTCGGACGTGATTTGCTGGCAACGACGAAGGTATCGCGGGAAACACGGCGCACGAGCAGCTTGCGCGCACGCTGGTGAAGTTGTTTAAGATTGACCGGTTTGTTCGCCATATTGGCACCCTCGTTGCGTTCATTTACTTGACTACAGTGTAGCATATTTGTTCTATTTAGTCAAGCTGAAGCGTGCCATTTACCCACAAAATCGGGGGTTACTTTCGCGCTTTCCACCCCCGCCACAGCACCATGCCGATGATGAGCATGACGCTTTCGCCCGACAAAGGCAGCCGGGGACCCGTGGACGCAATCGACTCGCTCAACGGGATCGGCACAAACGTCACAATCAGCAGCACCACACCCAGCCAGGCGATCCAACGGCGCCGTTTGTCCAGCGGCGTGATCATATCCAGCGGCGCGGCGTACAACTGCCCGAACATGAACAGCAGCACCAGCCACAACAGCCACATGCTGCTCACCAGCACCAGCCCGCCGACCACGACCAGCAGCGGAAAGTACAGTTTGCGCACGGCATTGCCGAACAGCGAAAAGACGATGTGCCCGCCATCAAGCTGACCGAGCGGGATCAGGTTGAGCGATGTGACCAGCAGCCCTGCCCAGCCTGCGAACGCCAGTTGGTTGATGTAGACATCAACGCCGTTATCGGGCAGGAAGCGCCCGAACGTGATCACTTTCGCCAGTGCGTACAGCAGTGAATTGCCTTCCGCCACGCCGCCGGGCGTGATCTCGCGCACCTGTGACGTTGCCAGCCCGATGATGACAATCGGAATCGCGAACACCAGCCCCATTAACGGACCTGCCGCGCCGACATCGAGCATCGCCTTGCGGTTCTTGAACGGCTCGTCAATGCGGATGAATGCCCCCATCGTGCCAAAGAAGCCGATGAACGGCAACGGGATGAAATAAGGCAGCGACACGCTGATCTTGTGGTAGCGCGCGGCGAAGTAATGCCCCAGCTCGTGCGCGCCGAGTATCAGCAGCAGGCTAAGCGCATACGGAAGCCCGCGCCAAAGCTCGCCCAGTAGATTATTCGCCAGTTGCTCGGCTGTTCGCAGGTCATCTGCGGCGATCTCGCTGATAGCAATGCCCGCCCCAACCTGTAAGAGACTGAAGAATGTGATGATGAACAGCACCAGCGGCACGACCCAGCCACGTTTGCGCGGCTGCACGCGCCCGCGCATGGCGTGAATGACGTGCTTGTCTTCGACCATGCGGAAATACGGCGTGTGGTTATATGCCTTGAACGCCTCATCCAGTTCGTGGTACGCCTCCTGGCTGTCCTTGAGCAGCCGTCCTTCAAAACTAGCGGTCAGGCGGGTATCAGGCGTCAGCATCAGCAGGTTATCGCGCCGTGCGATCACGTCCGGATCATCCTGGGGCTCGCGTTCAATCATCATGACGCGCTCGACCGACTGGCGCAGATCGTCGGTCAGGCTGGTTTTACTGTTTGGCTCAAAAATCTGCGGCAATCGAATTGCAGCGCGGTCTTCGGCAAAAGAGGCGTTTTCGTTGATCATAGGCTGGGGGCTATCCTAATCGTATAGCATCAGGTGTACCACTGAACGCGCAGAGCGTCAACGCCAGCCGCGAACTTCTGATGAAGTTCCAACTGTTGGTTTAAGTTCATGAACAAGGCGAGGTGAGCGCAGTTAGCTAAACTAAAGGCTCACGACTTGCAACCGCAGCCCGTCGCGCGGGCGCAGCGTCAGCAGCGGGGCAAGCCGCACCTGCGTCTCCGCCGTCGCCTCTAGCCGGAATCGCTGCGTCACCCGCGCTACAATTAGGCGCAGCGCCAGCAGCGCAAACGGCATCCCGACGCAGAAGCGCGGACCTGCCCCGAACGGCAGATACGCGAACGGCGATACGTCGCCCGCCCCATCCGCGAAGCGTTCGGGCAGGAAGGCATCCGGCTGCGGATACAGACGCGCGTCACGATGCAGCACATACGGCGCGACCACCACCATCGCCCCGCGCTGGATGCGGTAGCCATCGAGCGCAAACTCCGTGATCGTCTCGCGCGGCAGCCCCCAGGCGGGCGGGTACAGGCGCAGCGCTTCTTTCACCACCATCTCAGTGTACGGCAGCAGTCCCACATCGTCCGCTGTCGGGGTGCGCCCGCCCAACACCGTCGCGATTTCGTCCTCCAGCCGCGCCCGCGCCTCCGAGTGCTGCGCCAGCAGATGCCACGTCCACGTCAGCGCGTTGGCAGTTGATTCGTGTCCGGCGAGCAGGACGGTGATGATCTCGTCGCGCTGCTGCTGGGCGTCCAGTCCGGCTGACTGCAACATCGTCACCAGGCTCGTGGCACTCGACCGGCTCTGCGCGCGGGCAAGCAGTCGGTCAATCAACGTGTTTAACCGTGCAATCGCGCGCCACTTGGCAGCATTGCCCGCTACCGGCAGCCAGCGTGGAACGCTGAATGGCAGCAGCCCTTGAAATGACGACACTTCCCAAAGCGTATGGACGATATCTGCCATAAGTTCACGTGCATCATCCAGGTCCGACTCGAACAGCGTATGCGTGACCATCATCAGCGTCATGCGCATCATTTCGATTTCGATGTCGTAGACACGCCCTGGCTGCCAGTCGTTCATGACCACATCAGCACAGCGCACAATCTCTTGTGCATAGCCTTCGACCAGCCGCGCATGAAACGCAGGCTGAATCGTCCGCCGCTGCTGCTGCCACAGCGCCCTATCGCTGACCAGCAAACCGCTGCCCGTGAAGTCTGCTACCGGACGGCTGGTCGAACGTGGCTTGCGCACATCATCGGCGTGGACAACAAGCAGTTCGCGCACAAGATCAGGATGATTGATAAGATAGAAGGTGATACCCGCAGTGCCGACATAGACAACATCGCCATAACGCTGCACCAGCATAGGCATCGCTGTCAGCGGGTCGCGAGCCAACTGTAACAACGTTTGTGCTGCCGCCGCGCCGCGGGGACCGGGAGGAAGGGGTGCTGATGACATGTGTTTCCTGACGATGTAAAGAAGGGAACTTTTCGCCCCACTACAACATTTAGTATAGAGGTGATTGCACGCGGAGGACAAACCTATGCTTAACAAATATTTGCTCGTCATGCTACTGCTGCTGCTTGCTGCCATGCCGGCGGCGGCACAGGACGCTATCCCCTGGTCAGTGGACTTGCTCAACAGCAGCACGCAGGAATTTGTTCGTATCAGCGTCGACGGCAGCCAGACCAACATCCCACTCGGATTGGAACCGAACACCTTCCTCAGCGGCACGGACATGGCGTTCACGTCCGATGGCAGCCGCGCCGCCTACTGCACGTTCTATCAGGATCCATCGCAGGGTGGCACGGTCGTCGTCATGCGCGACCTGATCAACCAGACGACGCTGTGGACACTACCGCTCGGCAACCCGTTTGGCTGCCTGGTCAGCCGCTTCAACACCGATGACTCGCTGCTGGCGCTCGGCATCGTCAATCACATGGTTGATGACCCCGCCGCACCGCCCAACATCCCGCCCTGGGAACTGCGGCTCGTAGATGCCAGCACGGGTGCGGTTGTGAACGGGCTGGACATTTCGCAGGTGGTCGTGCCGGACGATTTCTTCAGAGGCATGTACACCCCGCGCGTCCATGAGTTTACCGCCGATTACGCCGTCTTCATGCTCATCCCCTGGGGAACAGAAGGCATCGGCAACATGCCGTCCTACATCTGGCGCATGAATGAGGGGCTGGTCGAGCCGATCCCGAACTGGGGTCATTTCAGCCTGGACTTCAATCCGGCGGGCGAGCTGATCTGGCTGGATTATGACGAGTCGCTGCCTGTCGGCACGCCGGGCGGCATGATGGCGCTGACGAATGTGCTGCGGCTGGCGGACAAGACGGGCGAAACGCGCACGATCTACCACAGTCCGGACTGGCTGCCGTTCGATGCGCATTTCGTCAACAGCGGGCGCGAAATCCTGATCAGCATGGTCGGGTCGTTCAATCCCGACACGCCCGACGTGCAGCCGGGCGTGCGGCTGATCCTGCTCGACCGCGCGGGGGCCGTGCGCGAAGTCGGCATGTACGGCTCGTTCGTCATGACTGCACCCGCGCCGGACGGCTTCGTCGTCCTGTCGAGCGAAGTGACTGATGGTACGACTCCACCGCCTATCCATCTCGATTATGTCAATGCGGAAGGCACACGGCGCCTCTGGTCCGTGATTTCGGACAATATGGGCATCTCGTGGACGATTGCGCGCTCCGGTCCGGCGCAGTGGGTAGCCGACCTGCCATCGTTCCCGACTGCGGGATGAGACGAGCAATAGAAACGCAAAACCCCTCCAATTCGGAGGGGCTGAGGTTGAGTAATCTGTATTCAGTTGTGCGTTCAGGCGTCTACCGCGACAGGCGTTACGCCGGGTAGCCTTTCAGCCCTTGCAGACCCTTGATGGTCGAAATTTCGCCCGTATGGATCAGAATTTGCTGCAATGCCTGGTACAGCAGACCCGCCCGTGGCACCATCCCCATGCCCATCTGCGTCAGGTCAATCATCTCGCCCACTGCTTCCGGCGTCAGCGTGGCGACATACGCCTGCGTGCTGGCATACACACCCTGCGCGTATGCCTTTGCCTGCGCTACATCCGCCTTCACTGTCCGCCCCCATTCACCCCAGGTGAACAACTGCGGTGCTTCCGCTGAACCAATGCGCCCGGCGAATTCCGTCGCCATCAGTGGTGCGCCCTGCTTCAGAATAGCATTGATGATGGCGTCTTCGCTGGTCACAGCATGGATGTACTGTGCGCCAATCGAGCTGACTACCCCTGCGGGCAGGTAATGCGCCACTTCAGGGGTCACGTCTGCCATCACGGCTTCAAGTTGTTCATGTGCAAGTTGGAACATCATCTGGAATACGGCTGGCGATTGCATGTCACACTTTCCCTTGGTATAGACTGAGTTTCAAATCAAATGGCTTGTGGTTGTCCCTGGCGAGGGCGATTCTGGATGCCGCCCTCACCCCTAAGTGCCTGGAGATGCTGTCTGCGCCTATTGCATCGGCGGGATCAGCCCGATTTGTGTGAAGAGCGTGACGTAATCACCCACATCCCACTGTTCCACAATCTGCCCGTTAGCGACGCGGAAGATGTCCGCGCTGGCATACTCGATTGGGTTGCCTGTCGGCGGGATGCCGTACAGTTGCTCGCCGCCCTGGTGCGTGCCGGTGATCGTGCTGAGGACGAACGCCTTATCATTTTCAACCACTTCGAGGACAATCTCGCGCTGGACATCGGGGAAGGCGTCAAAGATGCCGAGGTAGAACTGCTGGAAGCCTTCCAGACCGGGCGCGACGAATGGGCTGTACCACACATAATCGTCAGCGATCAGTTCCGCCGCCGCATCCACATCGCGAGCGTTCAGCACATCCGTATACAGACGTTCAACGACTTCGCGCGTGGCTTCTGTATCGCTCTCTGGCTCGGCGCTTTCCTGCTCCGCATACGGCAGCCCGAAGTTCTCCAGCGCCGGGGCATCTGCCCCACCGGGAATGACACCCAACTGACCGAGGAACGAGAACTGATCGACCACTTCCCAGTGTTCAGCCAGCAGCCCGTCTTCCACCCGCCAGAAGTTAATCGTCGCGGCAGCGACAGGGTTGCCAGTGGCAGGAATACCCATAAAGTCACCTTCCTGCGTTCCGGTGATGACCAGGCGGGCAGCCACCAGGTCGCCTTCGCTGGCAATGTCAAAGAGTGTGTACTGAATATCCGGGAACGCCGTGTGCAGCCCCAGGATAGAGCCTTGCAGCACTTCCAAGCCGCTCGGCATTCCTGTGTTCTGGATGTAATCAGCGCTGGCAAATTCAGCGGCGCGTTCCACATCCGCCTGATTGAAGACGACATCAATAAAATCGATGACCAACTGCTTGTTCGCCTCAGCTTCGTCAGCAGGCTGAGATTGGGCGAAAGACGGTACGACGGTGACGACCAGACTCAGGACGACCAGAATGGTGACGAACTTCTTCACGATGTATACCCCCCTCAGGATATGTTTGGCTGTGCGCCTGATTGCGCTTGCCTTACATCTCCTTGTCGATTGACGAACGGGGATATGACATCACGGAGAAAGATTTAACAAACACTTAAAGAATATGCAGCAAGAAGCTACGTCAGCAGTCGCCGCACACGCTCAGCGTCATATGCTGCGCCGAGCCGCTCGAAGATCGCCAGCGCCTGCCCAAGCTGCGCCTTGCCATCATCGCCGCCAACCACGCGCCCTTGCAGCGCCAGCAGCTGCGCTTCTTCATACGGCAGCCCGAACTGGCGCGCGGACTCAATCCCGCGCTCCCACTGACGCAGTGCGCTGGCGGTCTTGCCGCTCAGATGGTCGTACCAGCCCTGGTACAGCCCGGCGACAGGTGCACCAATCGGGAAGATGCGTGCGAAGGCATGTACCAGCTTAATCGCCTGCTGCGCCGCTGCGCGCTGGTCGTCGCGGCTGGGGTTGTCTTCCCACAGCGTCAGGTGCAGCGCGGCAATCGAGGCGTAATGGCGTGACAGGTAGCTGGCAGTCGGTGCGCCCTGCGCAATCAACGCTGCTACTTTACTTGCCGCTGCCAGCGCTTCCGTCTGGTTGCGCAGCCGGGTGTGGATTAGTGTCGCCAGTGCCCAGGCACGAATTTCTGAGTCACGCCCGAAACGGTGGATCGGCTGTGCCTGCGCCTGCTGTAGCCATCCGAGCGCGCTAGCGGTATCGCCCGTGAAGAACAGGTTCTCGCCCTGTCCCAACATGCCCCAGATGTTTGTCTGCAAGTTACTGGTACGGCTGGACGACTCGTAGACATCGCGGAACACACCGATTGCCCCGTTGAAGTCGCCATGAAAAGAGCGCATCAGAGCGTCCACGCCCGTAACCGACTCCCACTGGCGCATATCACCGATTTGCACGCACAACTGCTGGGCTTCCGTCACCAACTGTTTGACGCGCGTCCAATCGCCCTGTCCGAACCAGTAGAGCGACGTTGTGCCACACACCTGCGCGATGCCATAGGGTTCACCGACCTGCTGTGCCAAGGCATAGGCACGCTTGAAATAGCGATTGGCGACCGCAGGCAGAGGAATCAATCCAGCGACCAGCGTCATTGTCCCCAGCCCCTCCGCCAGTTCGCGCGTTGGTGACAGCCGCTCGCCCAGGTTGACCTGCTGGAGCGCAGCATAGGTCGTGAGGAATGGCTCATTCAAGAAGAAGTAGGCAAACCCTAGCACAATATGGCTGCGTGCAAGTTCAATGACCCGCTGCGGATCGCCCATTTCTTTTGCGGGCGGCAGCAGATGATTGAGGAACTGCTTGCCCGCCGCGCCGAGCAGCGCAGTCGTCACTGCCGCCGACCCGGTCGGCACAGGCATACCCATATCTGCAAGCGCGGACTCGATCTCACGGCGCATCGCGTCCAGGTCGCCCAGTCCCCAGAACGCCTCGCCGCGCCGCCGCCGCCACAACGCGCGCTGTTCGCGGCTGACGTGTGCGCCCTGTTCCGCCAGCGTCAGCGCTTCGTCGTACAGTTTGAGCGCATCTTTGTAGGCAAAGGTATCCAATGCCTGCTGCCCGGCGCTCGAAACATAATTGAGTGCCCTCTCGTTATCGCCTGCCGCGCGCCAGTGCTGTGCCAGCGCCGCGTAGTACGGCGACAGATCGGCGGCATAAGCAGCTTCGATGCCTTCGGCGACCGCGCGATGCAGATCGCGCCGTTCCTGCTCCGGCAGTTCGCGAATGACTGCCTCGCGCAGTTTGTCATGCGAGAAACGCCAGCGATCTTCGTACACATCCAGCACAGCGGCGTTTGCGCACTGTGTAAGCCACTCGTTCAAATCCTGACCCGGCGCAAGCTGCTTCAACAGCTTGAGGTCGAGCTGACGTCCGTTGATCGCTGCCATGCGCAGCAGCACCATCGCCGCCGCTGGTACCTGCGCCAGACGCCGCTGCAAGATGCGCCGCATGCCGCCCGCGAACACGTTTTGCGGGAGTGTCCGCGTCCCGACAAGTTCCAGATCGCCCGCTTCTTCTGCCAGTGCGCGCACGACTTCGACGATGAAGAAGACGTTGCCTTCGGTCTCGCGTTCGAGCAGGGTGATGAGCGATTGCTGACGTCCGTTTTCACCCAGCATCGACGCGCTCAGTTCGGAGATCGACGATGCATCCAGCCGCGACAGCTTGATCACGTCCATATCCGGCAGTTCAGCAGGCAGGTCTGGACGCTCGTCATCGCGATAGGTGCCAACGATGACCAGCGGCAGCCGCCTGGCGATGCGCGTCAAACGCTTCAGCACCGTCAGGCTTTCCGATGACCAGTGTAAATCTTCCAGCAGCAGCACCATCGGCTCGGTTTGCTGGCGGAACAGGTCTTCGATGACATTGAGCAAGCGCGTTTGTGCCGCCTGCGCTTCCAGGTCTGGCGCGTCGTAGACGTCGCGCCCGATCAGCGCTGCAATATCCGGCACGAGCAGTTTGAGGACGCTCGCTTCCAGGTCGGTGAGCAGTGTTTGCAGGCAGAGGTAGCGGATGGCATCGCGCCAAAGCTGATACGGCAGGCTGGCGTCCGCCTGTGCCTGCCCGCGCAGCGTCAGCGCGCCATCCACCAGCGCCTGCGTGCGCACCTCTTCCAGCAGCCGCGACTTGCCGATACCAGACTCGCCTGCGATGAGCCAGGCGCTGCCCGCCCCGCTGCGTGCGCTATCAATCGCAGCCGTCAGCATTTGGAGTTCGCGCTCGCGCCCGATGAACTGCGCCGATTGCAGAAAGCTTTCGCGCACCGCCGATGTGTCGTATTTGAGCTGGCGTCCGGTCGCTTCGACATACAGCTGCACGACATGCCCGGCGTCGTCCAGCCGTTCCGACGGGTTCTTCGCCAGCAAGCGCTGCAAGATCGCGACGATACGCGGGTCGAGATCGACGCCCGTGAAGTCCGGTATGACCTTGAGGATGTCGGTCATCAGCACACCCGCATTGTCTTTGCGGTACGGGTACTTCCCCGTCAGCAGTTCGTAAGCGATGACACCGACCGCGTACAGGTCTGACGCTTTGCTGGCGGGTGCGCCGGACAGCATCTCCGGGGAGATGTACGTCAGCGTGCCGACGACCTCATCTTCCTCCGCCTTGACCTGATCGCGCGCAATTGCCAGACCGAAGTCCAGCACCTTGACCTGTCCATCGACCACCAGCACGTTATCCGGTTTCAGGTCGCGGTGCAGCACGCCGCGTCGATGCAGATAAGCGACCGCCTGAAGTGTCTGCACCAGATATTCCAGCTTCACGTCAAGCGGCTGCTGGATGCTCGCCGCTTCCAACGGCTGTGCGTTGTCCAGCAAATCCATCGTGTAAAACGGCTGCTGGCGCTCATCAAAGCCGTAGTCCAATACGCTGATGATATAGGGATGACGTAACGAGGCGAGTGTCTTGAACTCGCCTGCCAGCGCGAAACGCAGACTTGTCTTGCTGATGCCGAATGAATTGGCAATGCCGTCACTACCGGGGATGGTCACGCGCTTGAGCGCGACCCGCTGCCCGTTCAGACGATCGAGCGCTGCATAGACTCGCCCCATGCCACCGCTGCCGATCTGTTCGAGAATCTGGTAGCGTTTACCAACCATCTGATAGCTTTGTGCAGGCGCGTCTTCGAGTACAGCGTTCACGGCGACGTCTCGCTCCCCTGAATGGCGTTTGACTCTATCCCCCAAGTATAGTCGAAATGTGAAAATGATTATCGTTAATGCTTAAGTTCAATTGCACTCAATCCCCTGGGGCAGCCGTGACTCCGCCCAGCGACGGTCGAACTCACGCACATACTCCGCTGCCAGGTCTGGGTCAGTGATGATGACCAGGCTCTCGTCGTTGGATTCAACCGCGTTCTGCGAGATGTTGAACGAGCCGGTGATGACAGTGCGTCCATCAATGATGAAGACCTTGTGATGCAGACGATACGGGTTGCCATCCTGCCGCGCGTCCAGCCCGGCGCAGAACAGCGGGCGCAATTCGCTGAACTGCGTTTCGCTGCCGGTCACCTCGAAGATGCCTTGCACGCGCACACCGCTGCCCGCACGCGCGATCATCTGCTGTGCGATCGAATCGACCGTGAACGAGAAGACAAGAAACTGGATCGATTGCTGTGCGCCGCCGACTTCTGCCAGCAGTGCAGTCAGCACATCATCTTCAGGCGCGAAAAAGGTGCGGATCGGGATGCCATCCTGCCGGAAGTCCGGGCGCGGCGTCTGGCTGGGTGAGTTCGGACCGAACAGGCGTTGATCAAACATTTCGTTGAACTCCGCCTGGAAGTTTTCGACCGCCGCCCGCGAGCGGATGATGAGCATGTTGTTGTTATTGCGGTACGTGTCGTTGACGGTGAAGTTCCACGAGCCGACCCAGACCGATGTGCTGTCGATGATGACGAACTTGTTGTGCATCAGCGCCCGCCGCGCGTCAATGACGACGCGAATGCGTGCTTCGACGAGCTGCCGCAGCGTCGTTTCGCGGTCATCAAAACCCGCCTCGTCATCGGTAACGACGCGCACGACCACACCGCGTTGGTGCGCACGAATGAGCGCATCGGTCAGCAGCGGCAGATTGAATTCGTAAGCGGCAAGATCGATGCTGCGCTGCGCGGCGTCAATGGCAGCGGCAAGCTGGATTTCCAGCCCGCCCTGGTACAGACTGCGACGGCTGCTGCCCGTCGGCGCGGTGAACAGGACTTCCCAGAAGCCTTTGCGCGCCCCGAAACCCTGCGGCAAGGTGAACTGCGTCACCCCTCGCTCTGACAGCACAGGGGGCTGCGTTGGCAGGGGCTGAAAGATTTCCGTCGGCGCGACGATGGTGGGGGCAGGCGCGTTGACATCCACGCCGACCAGACTCGCCAGCAGCGCGACGATGCCCAGCGCCACCGCCGCGAGAAACGAACCGATGCCTTGCAAAATCGACCGCCAGCGCGGGGTTTTCTTCGGCTCGGCAGGTGGGGTGGTGCGGCTGCGCTGGGTCATGAGAGCGTATCCGATCAGAGGTGTGAAGCGAAAAGACTACGTACTGCGTGCGCGCCGTGCAGCGATGAACGATTGAATCCCGAACACCAGCAGTACTACCGACGCACCAAGTGTGATCAACTGCCCGGCGATCACAATGGGGTTGGCGTCGGGGTTGCCGAGCAGCGTGAAGACGCGCAGCGAACCGAGCGCCATCAGCAGCGCGACCAGCATGGCACCGTGCATGGCATGGCGCGCCAGATTTTCACGCTGCGACGCCAACACACCCAGCACAATCAGGATGACGCCGCCGATACCGGGCAGGAACGCCGTCGGCGTGACGCTGACGCCGATGACCGACACGATCGTGACGACAATCAAGACAATACCGACAACTATAGCAAGCCGTTTAACATCCATACAACTCTAGCCTCATACAGCATTACAATACGGATGACGCCATGATACCGAAAGCAGCGCTTGCTATCCATGAGTTACACATGAGACTCTAGCCAGATGTCAGCGTGTCCTCGCGGAATTGCAGCGCATACAGCCGGGCGTACAAACCGTTCTGCGCCATCAGTGCATCGTGCGAACCGATCTCAGCGATACGTCCCTCGTCCAGCACGACGACGCGGTGCGCCACGCGCGTGGTGGACAGGCGATGGGCGATGATCACCGTCGTGCGGTTCTGCATCAGTCGTGCCAGCGCGTCCTGTACCAGATGCTCACTTTCGCTGTCGAGGCTGCTCGTCGCTTCATCGAGCAGCAGGATGCGCGGGTCTTTGAGGATGGCGCGGGCGATGCTGACGCGCTGGCGCTGCCCACCGCTGAGCTTGATGCCGCGCTCCCCCACGACGGTATCGTAGCCATCGGGCAGCGAGAGGATGAAGTCATGGGCATTGGCGGCTTGCGCGGCGGCGATGATTTCGTCCTCGCTGGCATCGAGCCGCCCGTAGCGGATGTTCTCGCGAATCGTCCCGGCAAACAGCAAAATCTCCTGTGGCACGATGCCGATCTGCTCGCGCACGCTCGCCTGCGTCACGCCGCGCAGATCATGTCCGTCAATACAGACGACGCCACTGGTCGGGTCGTAGAAGCGCGGGATCAGGTTGAACATCGTACTTTTGCCCGCGCCGCTCGGTCCGACAAGGGCGATGATCTCGCCGGGTGCGATGTCGAGATCGATAGCGTGCAAAACCTCCTGGCGCTCGTCGTAGCTGAAGCTGACGTTCTCGAACGTGATGCGCCCCGCCACACGCGGCAGCGTCGCTGCGTTGGGCGCGTCGGTCACATCCGGCGGCATATCGAGCAGTTGGAAGACGCGCTTGGTCGCGCCGAGCGCTTCTTGCAGCGAGGTGTACAAACCGACCATCGCCCCCAGACTGCCCGCCACTGAGATGCCATAGATCAGGAATGAGATCAACTGCCCGCCCGTCAGCCGCCCTTCGATGACTTCGCGCCCGCCGAACCACAGCACCAGCGACAGCCCGCCGAAGCCAAGAAATGCGATCAGCGGACCGAAGACGGCGCGCAGCCGCAGCAGCCGCAGCGCCGCCTTAAACGCGCGGTTGATGGCGCTGTCGTGGCGGTCAATTTCATACGGCTCGCGGACGAAGCTCTTGACTTCGCGCACGTTTTGCAGCGATTCGGTCGCTACATTCAGCGCACCCGCCAGATCATCGCTGATTTCGGTATTGATGCGGCGCATCCGAAAGCCGAACACCACAGCGATGCCGATGATGAGGGGTGTCAGCCCGACGATGAACAGCGACAACCGCCAGTTGATCGCCAGCATGACGATGACGGAGCCAAACATGATGACAATCTGCTGGATGAACGTATTGACGCTGTTGGTGAGCGTCGAGCGGATCGCGCCGACATCGTTGCTCATACGCGATGCCAGTTCGCCGACGCCGCGCTGGACGAAGAAGCCAAGCGACAGATGTTGCAGGTGGCGGTAAAGCTGTGTGCGTAAATCGACGATCAGCTTTTCGCCGACGAAGTTGAGCAGATACGTTTCCACCAGCGATGTGAGCGAACGCAGGATGAAGACAGCGATCAAACCGAGCGTGATCTGGTTGAGCAGTTCAAAGTTCGCCTGCTCCAGCACTGAGTCGATCACATTCTGAATCACCCAGGGGAAGACGAGCGAGAGCGCGCCGCTGCCAATCGTCGCCAGCAGCGCGACGAGCATATAGCCCCAGTACGGGCGCAGGTAGCCGATCAAACGCCGCCAACTGATGGGGATGTCGGGGACTTCGCGATTGTCTTCGGTGGTACGGGGGGCGGTACGGCGGCGGGGGTTTCGCATCATGGTAGGTGGTGATCCTCGTGAATAGGGATGACTGTGTGGTTCGTGCAGAGTACCGAGTGCTAAGTACAAAGTACAGGGTGCAATGTAGGGACGACGCAGTGCGCAGCCTCCCGATGCGTCGTTCGCAGCAGTCCATGTTCCGCAGTTGCATCCTGCGTGATTATACGCACGAGCTTGGGATGTCGTTGCACGTGTTGGTGCAAAATCTGATGGCGCAGCGGGAAGCGCGCGCAATCAGCTCTTCCTCCCCCCCAAACCCGCACTTGACACTCCGCACCGCTGCACTATACTTTTAACACTTCACGCCGAGGTAGCTCAGCAGTAGAGCAACGCACTGAAAATGCGTGGGTCGCGAGTGCGAATCTCGCCCTCGGCACACACAAACGCTTGTCCTGTTCGACAGGCGTTTTGTTTTACGTCACCTCGTAACTCCCACCGGGTGTCAGAACCACCGGCGTCGCGTCCGTCTCACTGCTGATGCGCCGTGCCCATGCCTCGGCATCCTGCGCGATCATCGGGAACGTGTTGTAGTGCATCGGTACGACGTAACGCGGGCGGATGAACTGCAGCGCCTTGATCGAGTCGTCAATCCCCATTGTGAAGTTATCGCCAATCGGCACGAACGCTACGTCAATGCCATGATCGCCGATCAAGCGCATGTCGGAAAAGAGCGCCGTATCGCCTGCGAAGTACGCCTTCAAGCCGCTGTCGTTCGCCGTCAGAATGAAGCCGTTCGGCTCCCCACCATACGTACCATCCGGGAACGACGAACTGTGAAATGCTACCGTCCATTTCGCCGTCACAAAGCCGTGATTGTGGCTGCCGCCGGGGTTCTGCCCGTGCGTGTTCGCCACGCCCTGCTTGCCGCACCAGATCGCGATTTCGTTGTTCGCCACGACTTTCGCGTTCGCGCGTTTGGCAATCGCCACCGTATCCCCAACGTGATCACCATGCGCGTGCGACAGGAAGATGATCTCTGGCTGCATCGTGTCGGCGTGTGCCGCAGCCGCTGGATTGCCCGTCAAGAACGGATCGACAAGAACACTATGCCCATCTAGCAAAAACTGAAAAGCGGAATGCCCCAACCAGGTAAACGCGATTGACATAAATCCACCTGCTTTCGTCATGAACATTTCGTGTAGGGGCGACCCGGAGCGTCGCCCCTGCGATACGCATGTGACCTACTGTAGCGCGCAAGAGCTGAACTTACGACTGTGGGGGCGGGTTAGATGGGGGTAGTTTAGGCTTTGTCGGCTTGGTCGGAGCCAGCAGCGACCGTGCTTCTTCTTCGTCCACTGGCAGGTTACGCGCCATCGGGAACGGATCGACAGGTGCTTCTGCCCCCATCATCTTGCGGATCGCCTGCAACTCCTTCGTGCTGATCTGCGCCATAATGCCGAACTCGTTATCCTGTTCCGCCTTGCCGAACGCGCGATGAAAAGCGATGCGCTGGAACTGCACACTCGCCATATCACGCACCAGCAGCGCGTTCGGGTTGACGCCGCGCGAGGTCAGATCAGTCGTGCGGATCAGCAGCAGGCTCGTCACCAACAGCACCACGCCTGCCCACTGCTCCAGCGTCATCCGCTCACCCAGGAGCAGGAACGCCAGCCCCAGTGCCACCGCAATCTCCGCGACGGCGATTACGACGGTGCGCAGGCTGCCGAAGACCTGCACGCTGGCAAACATCGTCAGCCGCGACAGCGCCGTCGTGATGCCAAGCAGGAGGATAGGCATGAAGGCTGTTTCCAGCGAGAACGTCGAGCCGGGTCCGCTGACCGCCGCCCACACCATCAGTACCAGCACCCCCATCGTCGTCAGAATGTAGAGCGTCGCCGTCGGCGCAGGCATTTCGTACAACACATACTGGCTCAGGATCAGCGTCCCGGCGAACATCAGCGCGCTCCCCAGCATCAGCCCGACACCAAGCCAGTTGACCGGTTGCAGCGCGAAGCCTGTAATCAAGAAGATTGCGACAATCGATAAGCCAATGTGCACCGCTACGCGCCGCGAGATCGCCTCACCGTTCAAGCGCGCCAGCAGCACCGCAAAGACGATGTACATGCCGTTGAGCAGCTGCACCAGCGACGCATCCAGAAAGCCCAGACCGCTGTAGTAAAACAGAGAGCCGATGCCGTTGACCGTGCCGACGACGATGCAACCGAGCAACCCCGCCGGATAGATGTAGAGGTAGCGGCGGAAGAACAGCGCATAGACCACCCACAACAGCAGCACCGCGACCAAGGTACGCAGTGCCGCCACAGTGAACGAGTCCGCGCCTGCGGTAATCGCCATCTTGCCAAAGATCGGCGCAACGCCGAGGAAGACAGGCGTCAAAACCGCCGCTGCAAGATGTTGAACGGGTGGAGAGTGCTGCTCAGTCATGCCATTAAGATTACATCACAGGGCGCGTATTGGCGACCAGCGGCATATCGATGATGAATTCACTGCCTGTCAGCCGTTCTTCGTCGTAGCCCGCGCTTTCCACCCAGATGTGCCCGCCGTGTGCTTCAACGATGCCTTTGCACATCGCCAGCCCCAGCCCGATGCCACCGCCTTTGAACGCAGTCTTGCTGGTCGAATGCAGTTGGACATTGTGCGTCGTCTGGAAACGCTCGAACAGCGTCGCCTGAATATCCTTGGGAATGCCGATGCCCGAGTCTTTGACATGGATGCGCACGCGCTCGTCCCGCACTTCCGCACGCACGATGATAATGCCGCCGTCGGGCGTGTACTTGATGGCATTGCTGATCAGGTTGGAGAGTGCCAGTTGCAGCAGCTCCCAGTCCGCCTGCATCCGCGTCGGGAACTCGCCCCGCTCAAACACCACCGTCAGCCGTCGATCGCTCAACGCCTGCTGGTACGGCTGCAACGCCTGCTGTGTGATCTTCCCCAGGTCGGTCAGCCCAACCGAGATATCGATCTGGTTGGTGATGATGCGGCTCATGATCAGGATTTCATTGATGATTTTCTGCATCCGCTGGATAGCATCGATCATCCCCTGCATCACTGCTTGAATCTCCGGTGCCTGCTGCATCAGTGTCTTCATCTGCGGGCTGTCGTTGAGCAGGCGGCTGTAGCCATACACCAGCGTCAAGGGTGTGCGCAGTTCGTGCGCGGTCAGCTGGATGAAGACATCCTTCATTTTGTCGAAGTGATGCAGCGATTGATTGAACGTCTCCAGTTCGCGGATGCGGTCTTCCAGTCGCACGACCAGTTCGCGCATATAGCGACCGCGCGCCGCCGCCAGCGTTTGCGTATCTTCGATGCGGGCATCACGCGCGCCCTTCAGGTAGCGTTCGACCTGGTTGGGCAGCGCTTCTACGTCTATCGGCTTGGTCAGGTAACCCGTCACGCCGCTGACAACCGTCATCTCGCGCTGATCGCTCTGCGTCTGCGCCGTTAGCGCCACAATTGGCGTATTGGCGAACAGCGCGTCTGCCCGCAGGATACTCGTCACCTCGCGCCCACTCAAATCCGGCAGATTGATGTCGGTCAGGATCAGGTCCGGTCGCTCACGCCGCGCCATGTCAATCCCCTGCAAGCCACGTTCCGCGACGACCACCCGATAGCCAGCATAGCGCAGCGTGCGCTCGACCAGCATTCGGCTGGCAGGATCATCTTCGATGTATAACACGGTTGACTGCGCTGTCACGTCCAACGACGGCTGCCTTTTCTCTAGCTGCAACTTTTGTCAATCATAGCCTACAACGATAATCGTGGATCAAAGTGAATGAGTTTCCCAACGCGCCTTGTGGAATACCATCGCAACAAAACTTTAATTTAATTTGACATTACAATGCATGGTACAATTGAATGTATCTTCCTACGCTTCGTGAATGCGCCAACGTCCCTGAGTACAGGCAAAGTCTATGCCCCCTGTAAATAAATCCAGGCTCGACAACGTTGACCGATTGAAGTCTTTAGAGCGCTTAAAAAAACTTGACCTGACCCATAACCCGGCGTTCGACCGTTTGACGCGGCTGGCAGCGCGCACGCTCAACGTACCAAAGGTCATCGCCTCGCTTATCAACGGCGACAAGCAGTGGCTGATCAGCAGTGTTGGGTTGCCAGCAAGTATTGCCAGCAAACCCTATATACCCGCCGCCTACTCACTCTGTCAGTATGTGGTCGCAGAACAACAACTCTTGATCGTCACGGATGCACGGCTGGATGAACGCTTTGCAGATTTGCCAGCGGTCGCGAAGCCGGAGCTTGCGGCCGTCGCCTACCTGGGAATGCCCCTGATCACGGCAGAGGGTCATTTCGTCGGTGTGTTGTGTGCGATTGATCATCAGTCACATGTGTGGACAAGCACTGAAATCGACATGATGCATGATCTGTCGCTTTCGGTAATGACCGAAATCGAACTGAGTCTGCGCCTTGTCGAAAATGAGGAAGTTAAACAACGCCTTGCCGAAGAGCGTGATCTGCTGCGCACGCTGATCGATTCGTTTCCTGACTACATCTTTATCAAAGACGAACAGGCGCGCTTCATCGTCAGCAACCACGCCCATACCCGCGCGGCTGGCATTGAAAACGCCGACGACCTCGTTGGCAAGCACGCCTCAGAAGCGTTTCCGCCGGAACTGGCAGAGCAGTATGACCAGGATGATCGCATGGTCATCGAGACCGGTGAATCGTTGATCAATATCGAACGGCAAACGTTGGATGCGCATGGCAACCTGAAATGGGTGCTGACCAGCAAAATCCCGTTTGTCAACCGCGAGGGCGAAATTCGTGGGTTGCTGGGCATCAGCCGCGACATCACCGCGCGCAAGGCGGCAGAAGAAGCGCTGCGTGATCGTGAACGGTTCATCGAACAGGTGCTTGCGCTCACGCCTTCGATTGTCTATGTCTATGATCTGCTCGAACAGCGCAATATCTATAGCAATCTCGAGATCGGCGTCGTGCTGGGTTATAGCCCGGAGGAAATCCGGCAATTTGGCTCCAATTTCTTCCCTACGTTAATGCACCCCGATGATCTGGCGCGGTTGCCAGACTATGTCGCGCGCGTCCTGGTGTCAAAAGACGGCGAGCTGGGCGAGTTCGAATACCGAATGCGCCACAAGAATGGCGAATGGCGCTGGTTATACGGGCGAGACGGCGTTTTCCGACGTGATGAAAACGGCAACCCAATCCAGACCATCGGCACGGCTGTGGATGTTACCGAGCGCAAGAATGCCGACGCCGCGTTGCAGGAAAGCGAACAGCGCATCCGCACACTCGTCAATCAGGCGCCCGTTATTCTGTTTGAAGTCGATGCCGACGGTCGATTTGTGATGTTTGAAGGGCGTGGGCTGGCGACGCTGGGATTTGAACCGCGCGCGCTGACAGGACTCCTGGCAATGGAAGCGCTGGCACGCGAACCGCAGATCACCTCCCGACTGAACCGCGCCTTACAAGGCGAAACCATCGAGTTCATCTTCGACAACGACCGCGCGGTCTACCAGATGAGCCTGACGCCGATGCGCGATGCCGAAGGCGCGCTCAGCGGCGTCATCGGCGTCGGCACGGATGTCACCGAGCAGGTACGCGCGCGTGACGCAGCGGCCACCACCAGCGCCCAGTTGAAGCTGCTGCGTCAGATCGAGGCGGAACTCACAGCAACGCTTGATATTGGCGCGGTACTGCGCGTCACCATGCATGCGCTCGTCAATGCCAGCGGCGCAACCGACGGCTATATCGCGCTGATGGAAAATGACGTTCTGACGATTAGCGCAACTACCGGGCGTTACGAACCGGGAACGCTGACGTATCCGCCGCGCGGTCGTATTGCAGAAGCGATCGCAACCCGGCAAGCGATTGTCAGCAGCAAAGGCAGCCGTAGTGACAAAAAAGGCCCCCCGCGCAGCAAGGCACAAATTCTGCTGCCACTTGCGTATGGTGATCAGGTTATCGGGCTGGTCAACCTGGAGTCAAGCACGCGCGCCAGCTTCAAAGACGACGACATCAAGCTGGCAAAGTCGATTGCCATGCGCGCAGCCGTCGCGCTGGAAAACGCGCGCCTGTACTCACTCTCACAAACCCAACTGATCACGCTGCGCCAGTTATACGACAAGGTAAGCGCCCTCGAACAGATCAAGACCGACATGATCCGTATCGCCGCTCACGATCTGCGCAACCCGTTGACGGCAGTGAATGGCTACCTCGACCTGCTGACATTTGATTTGAACGGCAAGATGAGCCTGCGCCAGCATGATTATTTCAACATGATCATGCAGTCGATGCGGACGATGCAAAAAATTGTGCTGGACATCCTGTCCCTACAGCGCATCGAAACGCTCCATGAAACGGCAAACTATACGCCGGTGCAGTTGAATGAGCTGGTCGAAGAATTGTTTGAGACCAACCGCAAGCGCGCAGATGACAAAGGCTTGCTCTACCGCTCGGTGCTTTCATCGGCGTCTCTGTACGTCAGCGGCGACCAACCCCAGTTGCGTGAGGCGATTGACAACCTGATCAGCAACGCCATCAAGTACACACCGGAAGGCGGGCGCGTCGAAGTACGTCTGAGTTGTGACAATAGTCAAGTCATCTTTGCGGTGGAAGATACGGGCTATGGTATTCCTGAGGAGCTACAGGGACGCCTGTTTCAAGCGTTCTTCCGTGCCAAACGCCCGGAGATCAGAGCTATCGAAGGCACAGGCTTGGGACTGCACCTGGTCAAGAATATCATCGAGCGGCACGGCGGCAATATGTTCTTCAGCAGCAGACCCGGCAAAGGCAGCACGTTTGGTTTTAAGCTGGCGCTGACACCCGCGCCGACGAAACCGCTCGCAAACCGCGCGCCTTGAAGCGCAGACTGGCACAGCACAGGCAGACATTATGGCACTTCATACAAGCACCTCCCCTACAGCGTTTCTGCATCAACACGTGCTGGACAACCTGATGCACCTGCCGCTGCAAGACTATGAGGCATGGTGGGAAATCACTGGCAAGGCGATCTCGTCCAGCGTGGATCGTGCAGGGACGGCATGGATTCGTCAGTACGACCGCTTTGGCAACCGAATTGATGATCTGGTATTTCCGGCGGGCTACCGCGACATGCTGCTGGCGGGCTATACGCGAGGCGTCATCTGGCGCGCATTCGAGACACAGCCGCAAGCGCTGCGCGATGCCTACGCGCTTGGTTACATCGCGGGTTACTACGACACAGGCTTGTACTGCCCCTACACTGTCTCGCTGGCGACCACCGCTGTCGTGGACAAGTACGCCGCACCGGACGTGCGCGACCGCTTCCTGCCGTCGCTGCTGGCGCGCGACGAGTCCGTGTGGCAGGGCGCAACCTGGATGACAGAGGCGGGCGGCGGCAGCGACCTCGGCGCGGCGGTGCAAACGGTGGCGCGGCAGGCGGGCGATGGCTGGCGGCTGACCGGCGAGAAATACTTTGGCAGCAACGCCAACGCGGAACTGGCAGTCGTCGCCGCGCGACCTGAAGATGCGCCCGCAGGCGTGCGCGGGCTGGCGCTGTTCCTCGTGCCGCGTCTGCGCGCCAACGGCAGCCTGAACATATACATCCGCCGCCTGAAGGACAAGATCGCCACCCGCAGCGTGCCGACGGGCGAAATCGACCTGCGTGACAGCGAAGCGTACCTGCTGGGACGCGCCGAACACGGTATCTACCTGATCCTCGAAGTGCTGAATCTGTCGCGCGTCGCCAATAATCTCGGCAGCGTCGGCATCATGCAGCGCGCCTATGCCGAAGCGCTGACGTTTGCCAGTGGGCGCGTCGCCTTTGGCAAGCCGTTGATCGAACAGCCGTTGATGTGTCGCCAGTTCGAGCAGAAGGCAACGCTGCTGCGTCAGGCGTTCGGGCTGGCGTGGGAGACGGTGCGGCTGGCAAACGAGGTCTGGCGTGAACCTGCGGGCAGTTATTCCGAGCGCTTCCAGTTGTTCCGCATCCTCACGCATCTGGCGAAGTACTGGACAGCGGAACAGGCAGTCCAGTTCGCGAAGTGGGCAATGGAAGTGCATGGCGGCGCGGGGACGCTGGCGGAATTCGGCGTCGAGCGGCTGCTGCGCGAGGCAATGATCGCTGACATCTGGGAAGGACCGCCCCATCGTCAGGCGCTTGACGGCTTGGAAGCGATGGAGCGCAAAGGCGCGCATCGACTGCTGTGGGCGCATCTGGCTAATCGCGCGAATGCAGACGCACTGGCAGCGATGCAGGCGCGCGTCGAGTCACATCTGGCACTGCCACAGGACGAGAAAGAAGCACAGGCGTTTGACCTGTTTGACGCGCTCGCGCCGTTTGTAGCCTCCGCGCTGGCCACGTAACCCTCAAACCAGCGCTTAATTGAGTACTCCAGTCCCAATCGCAAAAACAGGCTGTTGCATGAGCGCGCAATAAGCGCTTTATAAGCGCTCGCTCCGTAGCATGAGTTTTATCGTCAGTCAATACAGGCTGCACGTTTGTAAACGAATGCTAGAGGAGCAATCGAATGAAGCATGTCAGGTTACTCGTAGTGCTGGTCGCGCTGCTGCTGGTGTTGACCAGCGTGAGCAGCGCCTTCGCCTTTCCGACAAGAGACAGCGATCCAGGCTGTTTGGTCATGGGGGATAGTCAGAATACGCCCGTTTTCAGCGCACCATCGTTGATGGCACCCATCATCAACAACCTCAACCCTGGTGAAAACTTCAGAGCTGAGGGCTATGTGATAGTTGGCGGGCAGAAGTTTTTTCTCATCCTCAAGCACGATCCCGGTAACGAATGGACTATTGGCGACGGTTATGTCCATGAATGGGATGTCACGGAAACATATAGTACGTGCGGCAATCTCAGAACACCCGGCTTCACAATTGATTTACCACGCTAGGGAGTGACCCATGAAATATGCAGCAGGCGTATGCCTGCTGCTGCTGACACTCGCCTTGAGCGTCGGCAGCAGTATGGCACAAGGCTTTACCACCAACCCAACCCCGACCCCCGTACCCGCTACGGACACAGATGGCGACGGGGTACCGGATAGCGATGATCAGTGTCCGACCGCACCCGGTACGCGTGAAAATCGCGGCTGCCCGGTGACTATCGTCACGCCGCCACCTGAACCGGTCACACCTGTACCGCCAGGTCAGCCAGAACCGGGCATCACAACGCCCGTGCCGCCCGGCGAACCGACGCCCGGTTCAGCACCCGTCACGACGGTGCCACCGTTCGTGCCGCCCGCGCTGCCTGTAGACGGCTGCTACGTCACACCAGCAAACAACTCGCGCGTCAACGTGCGCAGCGCACCGGATTTATCAGCAGGCATCCTGGGCAATCTGCTGCCCGGTGTGGTTTACGCAGCGGAAGGTTACGTTGTGAATGGAACCGACATTTGGTTCCGCCTCACAACCTACGAAGGCAGCACGGGGACGCCCGGTTACGCATCGCGGACAGTGCTGCTGTACACCGGTTGCCCGGAAATTCCCGGTGACAATGCGCTGAACCCGACGATGCCGTCAGGCTTTGCTGCCAACCCGACCGAAGACCCCGTGCTGTGCTTCCTGTCTGTTGGCTATGACCCCGCCTATTGGGGCAGCGACTACGATGCACAGCTCGGCAACGAGTCAGTTGCGTGGGGTGCATTCTACTTTGAAAGCGAGCCGGGGCAGCCCATTCTCGCCGGAACACCTGTCTGGGGTGTGGTCTATCTTGATGGCTACAACGAACTGCCGCCAGACTCGCCGCTCGCCTTCCTGAATGCGGATAACGCGGTAGCGGTCGCCAGTGATCCAGACGTGATTGCTGCGGCGGTCAACGGTGGCGTGGATGCAGCCTTTGACCTGGCATTCCCGAACCCGAATGGCGGCGTCATGGCACCCAATGGCACGATCTTCTACCGCTTGAGCGATCCAGAACACGTCGGAACGTGCGGCCCCATTGTCAACGTCGCAGACGATCTCGTCTCGGTCCCGGATGACGATGTGGAATTGCAGGGCATGCAGTGCTTCCCCATCCCAGGTACGACCACTGTCTCTGACTGCTGGTGCGAATCAGATGATGCGGCGTGCATGGCGGTGCTGGTTGCCATCTGCTACGGCGAAGGTTCGCGGCTCGACACTGGTAGTGATTATTCCGTGTGCTGGTATGGCGAGGACACCGCCCAGGCAACAATTGACCAGCCGTTCTTTGATTATGTTATGCAGGGCATGAGCGTCTGCGAAGGTGATCTGTCTGTGTGGTGGCTGGAACTGCCCAGTGGTTATCGCGGACCGCGCAGCCTGCAAAGCCCTGATATGGGAGTCTGTCTGCCGGGTTGGGAATTCCTGCCCACACGCGGCACAGTCGGCACACGTGTTGTCGCGGGCAGAACATCGCCCATTGTAGACCCGGTCAATGTGACGGACTGCGATGGAAACGGTATCCCTGATTTTGCACAGCATCCACTGCCAGACTGCCTGATTGACGACTTCGCGCCGACAACGGGCGCTACGGACGCCAGGGATGAGTCTCCAGATTGGTGGCGTGATGTGCTTGACCTCACCTGTCCTGGTGATTGGATCATGATGCTCGGCACAAACGAGGACGGCGAAGAAATCGTCACTGACGCCCAGTGCTGGGAAGACATCGAATAATTTCACAGGTTGTGGAGAGGGAGTGTCCTCTCCACACATCATCCTGCAATCCTACTCACTACAAGATACAAGCTGGAGCAAGTAATCACATGAGTCTCTCAAACGAACAGAAGACCATCGTTCAGGCAACTTTCGCGCAGGTCGCAGATGCCGACCTGTTGGCGGCGCGCTTCTACGAGCGCCTGTTTGAAATCGACCCTGCCACAAAAGCGCTCTTCAAAGGCGACATGAGTGCGCAGCGTATGAAACTGATGCAGACGATTGCGGTGGTCGTGAATGCACTCAACGACCTTGACAGCATCGTCCCGGCGATTCAAAGTCTGGGTGCGCGCCATGCCACGTATGGCGTCACGCCTGCGCATTGGGATAGTGTGGGCAGCGCTTTGTTGTGGGCGCTGGAAGATGCATTCGGCACAGCATTCACGTCTGATGTGCGTGATGCCTGGGCAAGCGCGTATGGGCTGATCGCGCAGACCGCGCAGGCAACCGCGCAACCCGCCTGACACCTGTTCATACAGGTGTGTCATTTCCACCTATAATACAGTTGCGTCATGATGTCGCGCTCGCTGCTCGTGAGCGTGGCAGAAAGAATTGCTATGGCTTATCACGTCTCATGGATCGTTCGACATCAGGTGCTGTATATCAGTTTATCTGACGAGATCACACTCGCAGACTTTCGCGATTCCACCAAACAAATCGCGGATTATATGGATGATGCTTACAGCACCGGCACGACCAACCTCATCATCGGCATCATCGATCTCACTCATGCCAAACTTGGCTTCCTGATGCGCTCTGCCATCTCAGTTGCGCAGGACATTTCCGACGTGATTGACCCGCGTCACTGGAATGCCAAGCCGGGCTTCGTCGTACTGATCACCGTCAGCGAGGCAGCAAAACTGCTCACGTCGGTCATTATACGCATCTCCAAACAACCGATGACCACCGTCGCCAGTTTGAACGAAGCGCTGGCAGTCGTGTGCAGCATGTATCCCGACCTGCAAACACAGATCGACACATATCAGGCGAGCGAACACTCTGCTGGAACCGCTACTTGAATCGCATGGAGGTGTGAGTATGCCACTATCCGTTGACTGGTACATTCCTTACCGCGTTGCCGAAGCACGCCTGTGGGGCGTTCTCAGCGTGGAGGAGATGCAGCACTATGCCGATGAGTGTGTGCGTGTCCTGACAGAATCAGAGACGCACGCACCGGGCAAACGCACATACATGATTATGGACGCGCTTGAGCTTGAAAGCATTCCCCCCGTATATCTGATGCTAAAACAGGCGCTGCCTGTTCTGCGCTTCAAAAGCCGGGATGCGATGTTTTTGATCACGCGCAATCAGGCAATCCGCAACATCCTGGAACTCACAGCGCATGTGACAAAGTTTAAGCTGCACACATTCGCCACACGAGAGGAAGCGCTGCGTGCAGTGGACGACGCGCTGAGGCGTTCTGATTTGGCACACATAACGACACAGTGACGCGCATACCAGAAAGCTTTGTAGGCATGAGCAGCGCAGACATCCATGTGACAACCCTGGGGCAGCTGCGCATCGCGCGCAACGGACAAACGCTGGCAGATTTTGTCTCCAGCAAAGCCGCACTGCTGTTTGTCTACCTGGCGATGCAGCCGGGTGAACATACGCGCAAGAAGCTGGCGGCGATGTTCTGGAGCGAAACGCCGGACGAGCAGGCGCTCAAGAACCTGCGCACCGTGCTGACCAGCCTGCGCCAGAACCTGCCGGATGCCATGCTGATCGAGCGCGAGAGTCTGGCAATTAATCCCGATCTGACCGTGCATGTCGATGCTGCTGCGTTTGAGGCAGCATGTATTGCGTTGCTCTCCGCGCCGTCCGTACCGGAGATGCTGGAACAGCAGCTGGCACTCGCAGCGATGTATCAGGGCGCGTTTCTGGCAGAGGTTTCGTTTCGCGAGGCGGAAGCGCTTGAAGAATGGATCACTGTCAAACAGCGCCAGCTTCAACAGCTTTATACCCGCCTGCTCTGTGAACTGATCGAGACCGCGACCCACAGGTTTGATTACGACATTGCGCTGCAATACGCGCAACGGTTGACGAGCATTGACCCGTACTGGGACATCGCCTGTCGCCAGTGGATGCGTTTGCTGGCGTACACGCAGCGGGCAAACGAAGCACTGCTGCATTACGAGGCATTTGCTCGTCTGCTCGCCAGTGAACTGAATGCTGTGCCGGAAGACGAAACGACTCGCCTCTACGAGCAAATCCGTGCCCGCCAGTTGCAGCCGCCGCAGTCTGAACTGCGACACTCCACCATTGTGCTGCCGGATATGCCGTTTATCGAAGCGGTGGACGATATGGCGCTCGTTCAGCGCATGCTCAATACGCCGCAGTGTCACCTGCTCACGATTTATGGCATCAGCGGCGTGGGCAAGACCACACTGGCAACACAGGTCGCGTTTCAACGTCAGCACAGCTATCGCGATGGTGCTTATGTCGTTGGGCTCAAGCGCGCCCAGACCGCGCGCGATCTGCCATTCCTGCTCGCAGTTACACTCAAAATCGAATACAGCAACCAGACCAGCGCGCATGATCTGGAAACGATTGTGCTGGACTGGCTGAAAGCGCGTCACCTGCTGCTGGTGCTGGATAGTTACGAACATTTGCTGCCAGAAACCAGTTTCGTCCAGCGCATGTTAGAAACAGCGACACAGTTACAGGTCATCATCACCTCACAGGCATCGCTCAGCCTGTTCCGTGAGTGGCTGTTCCCGCTCCAAGGGCTGCGCGTGCCAATGCCGGACGACACGCAACCGGAGAACAGTGAAGCAGTTCGCCTGTTCGAAGTGACCGCACAGCGCATGAACCCACGCTTTGAACTGTCTCGACATCTTAGGGAGGTCGTGGAAATCTGCCAGTTGGTGGATGGGCTGCCACTTGCCCTGATTATCGCGGCGAGTTGGACGCAAATCATCCCGATCAGCAAGATCAAGGAATTGATCGCCGACGGGCACGAGTTTAATCTGCCGCTGCATCAGGATTTGCCGCCGCATCATCAAAGCATCGACATGATGCTCGAATATACCTGGACGGCATTGTCGGAGCAGGAACAGTACGCACTGACGGCGCTGTCGATTTTCCACAGCGCGTTCGACCTCCAGGAAGTGGAACACATTTGTGAAATCGACTTTATGTTAATCACGACGATGGTGCAGCGCGCCCTGATACAGAAGTTTGGCGATAAGTACCGAATGCACCAGTTGGTATGGCGTTACGCGCGCAAAAAGCTGCTCTTTAGCCATAAGAAAGCGCTGCTCAGCCAGCGCTACAGCGCTTACAGGCTGCGGCAACTGGACGTTATACAGCAGAATAAACCGCCGCTGCACGAATATTTGCTGGAGATAGAACTGCATTATGGCAGTCTGTTGAATTTTGACTGGATGAGCAAATCGTTACAGTCCGTTTACCTGCTTGCCCTGTCGCGCTTCCTGATGCCCTACTGGGAAATTTCGCGCAAGGACGAACTGCCGCAACTGCAAAAGCGCTTCGAGGGCATACAGACGCAGGAACTTGACGCCGATATGCAGCTGCTGTTGCAACTGCAACTGGCGCGCTTTCACGAACGACAGGAACGCCTTGGGGAGGCACAGCGGAATATCGCAGCAATCTTTGCCAGCGGCGCAACGCATGGCTCATGGGCAGACTGGGCTGCGCTTTTCTGCCTGTGTATGTCTGTACTGCCACACACCGCACCTGATGGCAACGCCGAGGACGAACGCGATCTGGATACCTTGATTCTCAATGCTTCGTATCACAAGCTGCTCGCGCTCTATCTGGATATGCGCGACTATGAAGGCGCGGAAATCTTCCTGCCGCATCTGATGGACAACATGCACCGTCCGGTAGACCGGGCAGTCGTGGCGGCGACCTATGCTGCCATCGCCGCGGAAACGGGGCGAATGGCGCTTGCCTTTGAGTGGTGCAACACGGCGTTGGTTTATCTGGGTGACGATGATGGCATTTCGCTGATGGGGGTTCTGAAGACGCTGCAGTTGCGAACCGGGCAAGCCCAGTAACAAAGGAGTGGATCCACTAGGATTCGAACCTAGAACCAAGCCGTTATGAGCGGCGTGCTCTGCCGTTGAGCTATGGATCCGTCGTCGTGTGGAAAAAAGCGGGTAATCGGATTCGAACCGATGCTAAGACCTTGGAAGGGTCGTGTGCTACCACTACACCATACCCGCATGTCTGGTCGGGGTGGCGGGATTTGAACCCACGACCTCTCGCTCCCAAAGCGAACGCGCTAGCCAAACTGCGCTACACCCCGACGTACCGTTCATATTATCACCAACGTGCGCGAATGTCTATGCACGAGTCGCGGATTCTGCAACCTCGTACCTATCACGCGCACCCGTCACATCAGCCACCCCGTTCAATATTGCGTGCGGATAACCCCGATGGTGTTTCCACCAGTTCGAAGCGAACACGAGTGCCAGGCTTTATAGTGCGATAACCTTCTCCGGGAATAGCGGTGAAGTTGAAAAAGATCTCCACGCCGTCATCGCGCAGGATGATGCCGTTGCCACTGCGCAAATCAAACTGCTGTACGATACCTGCGAACACAGGTAAACCATTTGCCCCCAGAGCTGGCGCACCCAGTACCCATTCGCGTTGGGGAATCCGCAGCGCTGTCACCTGCTCGTTAGTCCAGGCATGATACGGGTAATAGGTGTGAGTCTGCATAATCGCCCGCAAGTCGCGCCGCAGTTCGTCAAGGGTGGGGCGTCCAACGAAGTACCAGCCGTTATAATGACTGTGAATAGTGAGATCCGGGCGCAGCACAAACGTATGGGGCTGCGATGGGTCTGCATATTCGCCTTCGGTTTCGTCCAGAATATCCAGTTGTCGAATGATACTGCGCGCTTCGTCACTCAAGAATGTGAACGACGCGCCCAGACCTGCGCGGAATGCTGCCTGAACCAGCGGGGGTTGCACGGCAACGGCTACCAGGCTGGCATAATTAACGGCTAACTCATCCTGAAACGCAACCAGACTGCGCATCTGCTGCTGATCACGCGGGCAGAAGAAGCCGCGATAAAAGACGACTATCAACGGATAGCCATCCCGAAAGCCAAGCCGGTTATCCATTTCCGTGGGTTGGGTGAACGAAGATAAACGACGGGCGATACCGCGATGGTCGGGCAATTCAAAATCAGGCAGCCGGTCACCAATCTGTAGCATGGAGTCACTCTTGTCCTGTAACATGTATGCCGATACGTGTGATGCTGGTGCTGCTGGGGACTTGCGGTTGCTGCCGCAATGGACAATACATCCAGAAAGAACCTGCATGAGAAATATAGCGCTACTCAGCCAAAACGTGCCAAAAAAGCTGCCATCCGCGCTAAAATTATATTCCGTTACTCACTGCGTCATACCAAAGCGCCAGGACCTGACGCCTGATACCTGACATCCCAAGGAGCAGAAATAATGCCCGGCTTTGCAGATGAAATTCCCCAACAGCCTGCCGCCCTGCGGCTAACACTCGATAGCATTGCGCCGCATCTGGGTGATCTCGCCGCATGGCGTACCAAAGTCGCGGATGGCAAGCTGCGGCGCGTCATCATCTCTGGCATGGGCGCGTCGCACTTCTCCAACCTGCCCGCGCAGCTCTACATGATCCAACAGGGTGTCGAGACGTTCGCCATTGAGGCGTCCGAACTGCTGCACTATCAACTACCGCTGGTCACGCCGGACACGCTGCTGATCCTCGTGTCGCAATCCGGGCGTTCGGTCGAAACGATCAAGCTGCTGGATGCGCTCAACGGACGCGCCCCCACCATCGCCATCACCAACGGCGCGGACAGCCCGTTGGCACAACGCGCCGACCTGACGCTGCTGATGCAGGCGGGCGATGAAAAGACGGTCTCATCCAAGACCTATACCTGCACACTGGCACTGCAACACATCCTTTCGCGGGCGCTCGTCGGTCAGGATGCCGAAGCAGCACGCATGGCGATCTATCCGGTGGCAGACGCGATGGAAGCGGCGCTGCCGGCGTGGCAGGCGCAGGCGAGCGAACTGGTCGCTCGCATCGACGGCAGCCAGACGATCATGTATCTGGGGCGTGGGGCGTCGCAGGCATCGGCGATGACAGGCGCACTGATCACGAAAGAATCGACCAAATATCCGACAGAGGGCATGAACGCCGGACAGTTCCGCCATGGTCCGATGGAGATTGTGGATGAGCGTATCGCCGCATACATTTTCGCAGGCGGCGAACGCACGCGGGCGATCAACGTCGGCTTGGGGCAGGAGATGGCGCGGCTGGGCGGGCGCGTAATGATCGTCGGCGCGGGCGAAGATGTGGCGGGCGCGACGATGGTGCGCATTCCGACGGTCGATGACTGGCTGCTGCCGATTGTCGAGATCGTGCCGATCCACTGCTTCGCGGCGAAGTTCGCAGCGCATCGCGGTTATACGCCCGGTGACTTCCGTTACCTGGAGAAGGTGACGACGCGAGAGTAGCAACGTCAATGGACTACATCATCCACGCAAACAACAAGGATTACATCGTTACCTACCATGCAGCAAAGCGGATGTTCCAACGTTTCATTGACGAACAACTGGTCATTGAAACGTTGGAGCAAGGTGATTTAATCGAACAATCGCATGGTACAGACTTATATGAGTATGCGATTGACATTGGCGATAAAGTACTTATCCTTCAGGTAACTGTAGATGAGCAGGAACGCACGATCGTCAGTGTGATCGATGATACGGTCGCAAAAGATGAGTAGTAAAAGGTAACGCCATGCGCGTAACGTATGATGAACAGGCGGATGCGTTGTATATTTCACTGGTAGATAAAACGGTTCATCGCAGTCAGCGGGTCAACTTCAACTGCGCGCTTGATATGGATGCCGATGGAGATGTCATCGGTATCGAAGTGTTAAACGTCCGCAAACGCGATCTCAATCCTTATGAAATCGTCAACGAGATCATAACGCCCAAGCATCCTGTGCAACGCCCTGACTCTGCGGCTATTCGAGAGGGGCGCATAGCACGCGCGCAGAGCAGTGAGCAATCGTTACCTTCACAGCCTGTTCCTGCGAAGTAAGTAGTCGGAGACATAGCTATCACTCGCGCTGCGTCTCCACAACTCTAGCGCATCACTTGTTTTGCAAAGGCAACCAGTTCGGATGTGGTTTTGCTCACGGTCTCACTGGCTTTCGTATTGATGCCGTAAATTACTGCGTGGGCGTCCTTAATGTATTGTTCTTCTCCCTGATATGGTATAGATTGATCATGAATGACCAAATTGCGAGAGCGGTCCCGATCATGATAGATGTGTAACGCTACATTTACAGATGTAAGCGCTTGATTGTATTGTTCTATGTACTGTTTCATTTCCTTGCCAAACACTATTTCTGCTTCATTTAAGACTTCTATCAATTCTGAAAACGTATCTAAACACACTTTCAGCCTGTTCCAACGCGCAAAACGTTCATCTTGCATGGAGGCTTCTGCTGATGTCTCATTTGCTTGGCGCTCGCGTTTTTCGGACTCTGTGCTAAAAGTAACTGGAGAAACACAAAATTGAAATTGATTATTTAATCGCACTGCAAGTCGTCCGATTTTTTGTGCAAGCTCAATCTTGTTTTTGCCGATAAGTTCAGTCCGCCATCGACGCAACTCCCGAAAGCCGATTATTACAAGAAAGAATGGGAGAAATGCAGAACAAATGTTGTGAATAATGACAGAAATTTGTTGACCATCGGATAGAGTCATTCTAAAACACCCCCACAAATAAACTCTTTGATGATTATAGCTCAAATATTCTGATGGCGTAGTAGGTCAATTAAAATGTTTTGGGGATCCATGCTATATTGCCTGCAATGCAACGATGAATGGAAGTCCAATGTTCAATACCCCACTCGCTATTGAAGAAGTGGTCTCAAATCCAGATGTGCGGGGTGGTGTGCCAGTGCTTGCAGGCACAACCATTCGTGTTGTCGATCTGATAGCCTATCATCTGTATGGTGACAAGCTCACGCCTGAACAACTCGCGGAGGGCTTCCACCTCTTTATCTGATCACCACCGCAGCAGCATCGCTTCCATCGTCAGACCGGGACCGAACGCCATCATCACGGCGTAATCCCCGCGCTGCGGCTGCCCGTCGCGCATGATGCGCTCCAGCACAAACAGAACCGTCGCTGACGACATGTTGCCGAAATCGCGCAGCGTGTCCAGCGACGCCTGCACCTGCGTAGGTGCAAGCCCAAGCTGCGCCTGAATATACTCGACAATTCGCTGGCTGCCGGGATGAATCGCCCAGAAACGAATGTCTGCGCGCGTCAACCCATTACGATTGAGCAGCCGTTCCACAAACGCCTCTACGTTTGCTGCCAGCAAGTCCGGCACGTAGCTCGACAGGTACATGCGAAAGCCCTGATCCGTCAGGTTAAAGCTCATATGGTCAAGCGTTTGATAATCGCAATAGGTCTCCGAGTCAATGAAGGCGGGCGCAGCAGCCGCCTCGTCGCCCGCGCCGAGCAGCGCCATGCCCGTGCCATCGGCAAACAGCGAAGTCGAAACCACCGACTCAGCCGAGTCGTCAAACTGGAGATGCAGCGTACACAATTCCAGCGACAGCATCAGCGACATGCCGCCCGGACGCGCCAGCACATGATCGAGCGCACGGCGCAAGCCGGGAAACGCGCCATAGCAGCCCATACCGAAAACCTGCGTGCGTGCCAGCCCGTTCGACATGCCCAACCGCTGCGCCAGCAGCAAATCCAGACCCGGAATATTGAACCCTGTACACGAGACGATGATAAAGCTGCTGATCGTTTGCGGATCCACTCCCGCACGCGCCAGCCCCAAACGGATCACCTGCTCGCCCAGTGGCAGCGCCTCCGCCATGTAACGATCGTTGCGCTGCTGGGTGGTGCGCGGCTGGCTGAAAAACTCGCCGTTAATCACCGAATGCCGGCACTCGACCCCTGCATAGCGCATAGCGGCGCGAATAGCACGCTCACGGCGTGTGCCGCCCTGCTTATTCAACAGGTCGATGTAAAGATCGCTGATTTCGTCCTGCCGAAAGCAGCGTGCAGGCACAGCCGTTTCCAACGCCAGCAGTTTGGGTGCGTTCATGCCATATACTCCAGTAAACTAAAATCACGTGTGTGTCGTACCAGCCAATCGCCCGTTCTGGGGAACTGGCGCAGCAGCCGCAGCCCCGCCGAAAGCACCGCCGGACGGATCATGACGCGGTGCAGCGTACGTCCCAGTTGAAGCCGAGAGCGGAAATTGCGTCGCCAGACCTTCTCATAACTGCGCAGCATGGCGCTGCCCGGCTGCCCATCGAGAAAGCGCGCCAGTGCCAGCGCTGCCAGCCGCCCGCTGTGCAGCGCCATCGCCATACCGTCACCTGCCAGCGGCGCAATCATGCCCGCCGCGTCGCCTGCCATCAGGACATTGCCTTCGATGGGCGTTTTGGCAGACAGCGGCACCTGTGCAATGCTCAACCAGTCTGGATACAACGGTGAAGCATCCGCCAGCCATGCGCCCAGCCCTCGATTCTGTTGGCACATCCAGGCGATGAACGGTTCGACTCTGCCCCCTGCCGCCTGAAACACCGCCTGTTCGACCAACAAACAGACGTTCGTCCGCCCTTCCTCCACCTGAGAAATGCCGCAGTAGCCGCCGGGAAAGACATGCAAATCAAGATGTTCTGGCAGCAACTGCCCGCAAAAGTGCTGCTTTAAGCCGATGTAGGGCTGCGGTTGATCGAAGAACTTACGCTTCAGTGCCCGGTCGAGATTGCTGCGCTTGCCATGCGCGGCGATCACACCCGCAGCACACAGCCGCCACTGCTCGCCCGCCGTCTGCGCCGTCACGGTGAACCCGCGCTCCAGATCGCCCTCAATGTCTACAGCGCGGGTTGCGGGGCGCACATCCACGCCCAACTGCCCGGCATACGCCGCCAACGCCGCATCGAGCTTGTAGCGGCTGATGCCAAACGCGGGCAGCGGCAGCGTCGAACGCCAGTCAGTGCCATCGGGCGCGGTGATGCGCACGGTGCGAATGGTGTTGGGATGAAGCGCATGCAGCGCGGGCAGAAAGCCGATGCTCTCAAAAAGCGCGGCACATTCCGGGGAGTAGAATTCACCGCACACCTTGGCACGCGGATACGTCCCTGCCTCCAGCAGCGCCACGCGATGCCCGCGCTGCGCCAGCGTAATCGCCGCCATGCAGCCCGCAAGCCCGCCTCCAATCACCAGTGCGTCATAGCTGTTCATGGGTATTTGTCCGCCACCAGCGTCATACGCCACAGGGGATGATGATAGACCCGCGCCTGCCCAAGCCCCGCCTGGCGCGCCAGATCGCGCAGTTCGTCCGGCGTGTAGGCGCGCTGGATCGAGACGATGCCGTCGTGCAGCGTCATCGGGTGTGGCGCGATGAGCGGCTGGATAAGCCGAAAGCCGACCTGTGACAGCGCAGCGCGCGTGATATCGCTCATGATGATGCCGCAGCGCGCCCGTTCAAACGTGTGACGCAGCAGGGCGATCAGCGCGTCTGGCTCGAAGTGGTGCAGCAGCAGTGTCGAGATACAGTAGTCCAGCGCACACGGCGCAAAAGGCAGCGCCATACCATCTGCCTGGAGCAGATGCACACCCGAGTGACCGTTGACATGCTCGCGGGCGACACACAGATTGCGCGCGGAAACATCCAATCCGTAACATTCCAGCGCGATACCGTGCTGACGCGCCCAGTGAGCCAGATAAACGTTAAGCCGTGCCGCGCCCGTCCCCAGGTCAGCAATACGGATGGGAGCGCGTGCGCGCCTGAGCCGCGGCAGCAGGTGCGTGAGCAGCGCACTGACGCCGCCTGTCGAGCGGTTCAAACGCCACATATCATTCAGGTTCGCACGCACGTCGGCGAGCGTCCCCAGCCCTTGATCCAGCAGTTCGGGTTGTGTGCGTCGCAAACGTAGCGACATAGTGGTTCCCGTTCGCACAAATTTATCGGGCGATATAGATAGAACTTTACGGTATATGGATGAGGGCTCTCAGAAGATCACCTGAACGGCGGATGTGCGTATCGCCAGGCGTAGGGTTTTGCGTCTAGCGCGTGGCAAGCAACCAGACAAACGCCGCCAGTTCCGCCATGGTCATGATGATCAGGAGCAAAATAGTGTGAAAGCCAAAGCCGTTCCAGCGCTGTGGGTTGCGCCAGTCGCCGCGCCAGACACGATAGAGCAGCCACAACGCCAGCGGACTGACCGCAGCGGCAGCCCACGCGACCGGCTGTAGCAGCCCGCCCCGTACCAGCAGCGGCAGCACAACAAAGATGGCGCAAATCACCGCCACGTACAGCCGCATCGCAGCCCCGGCACCGAGCGAGACGACCAGCGTGCGTTTGTTGACCGTGCGGTCACCTTCGGCATCAGGGAACTCGATTGCCAGCAGCATGGCGAACTGGCAGCCTCCCAGCGGCACTGCTGCGAGCAGCGGCAGCAAAGCGACCTGCCCTGTCTGCAATACATAGCCGGTCAGCGGCGTCAGCAACGTCACGACGAGCATGGTGGTCAATTCGCCCAAACCGCGCGAATGCAGCCGCAGCGGAGGCGCGCTGTAAAACCAGGCGGCACATTGTGCGCTCGCCAGCAGCGAGAAGGTGAGCAGACCTGGACGGACAGTCAGGCTCAGCACCAGATTTGCCAGCAGTGCAACCGCCGCCAGCAGCAGCGCCATATACAGCGCCAGACGCGGCGGCAGCACGCCCTTCACCAGCACGCGGCTGCCGCCTGACCAGTCTGTCGGTGTGCGGTTGGCGCGGTCTGCCGCCAGGTCGTAATAGTCGTTGGCGTAGTGTGTCATCAACTGCGTGGCAGTGATGGCGATCTGCCCCCAGATGAACGCCGTTATGTCAAACGGTGCGCCCGCGTACAGCGCAATCGCCACCCCCAGCAGATGCAGGAGGACGCCGCCGAACAGAAAGTGCAGCCGCCCCAGCCTGACCAGCGCCAGGGCAATCGCCCCTGCGGACGCAACCGTCATGTAGGCTATAATCCGTAGACTTCGCTGTACTTGCGCTCCAGATAGGCGATGTACGGCGCAGAGTTGATGCCTTCGCCCGTCACCTTGCGCGTCAGCTCGTCGGCGGTGAATTTGCGCCCGTGCACATGAATGTTCTCGCGCAGCCAGGTCAGCAGTGTATCGAACTTGCCCTGCGGGATGTCGTCGGGGATGTTGGGGTGCGCAGCGACGGCTTTCTCGTAGTACTGCGCCGCCAGCAGGTTGCCGAGCGCATACGTCGGGAAGTAGCCAAACAGCCCACTCGACCAGTGGATGTCTTGCAGCACGCCCACGCGGTCGCTGGTCGGAGCGATGCCCAGCATATCCTCGAAGCGCTGGTTCCACTCTTCCGGCAGGTCTGCCACCTTGATCTGTCCGGTGATCAATCCGGTTTCGATTTCAAAGCGCAGTATAATGTGCAGGTTGTAGGTCGCTTCGTCCGCCTCGACGCGGATGTACGACGGCGCGACCTTGTTGATGGCGCGGTAGAACGTATCGAGATCGACGTTGCCCAACTGCGCCGGGAACTGCGCCTGCAGCTTCGGGAATGCCCAGGTCCAGAAGCCGCGGCTGCGCCCGATCATATTCTCCCACATGCGCGACTGGCTCTCGTGGACGCCGAGCGACGTGCCGCCCGCCAGCGCCGTACCGTCGAGATGTTCGGCATAGCCCTGCTCGTACATGGCGTGACCCGCCTCGTGCATCATGCCGAAGAGCGCCGGATTGAGCCATTCAGGATTGAAGCGCGTGGTGATGCGGACATCGCCGCGCGACGTGCCGGAGCAGAACGGATGCACCGCGATTGCCTGATGTCCGCGCGCCAGATCGAAGCCGAATGCCTTCACCACGTCCATCGCGAACGCGCGCTGCCCGTCAATGTCGAACGGCTGGTGCAGCACGGCGTCGCTCACGCGGTCGCTGTGTTCGCGGATGGCGGCGATCAGCGCGACCAGGCGCGGTTTATGTCCATCGAACACCTCCTTGACCTGTGCTGTCGTCAAGCCGCGTTCGTAGCGTTCAAGCGCCGCATCATAGGGATGATCTTTGTAGCCGAGATACTCCGAGCCTTGAATGACCAGATCGATGATGCGTTCCAGCGACGGGCGGAAGGCGGCGAAGTCGTTGTTGGCGCGGGCATGCGCCCAGACTTCGTGCGCTTCCGATGTGACGCGCGTGAACTCCGCGACATACGACGATGGCAGGCGCGTGTTTTCCGCGTAATCCTGCTTGAAGACGCGCACCAGGCTCGCCTCGTCGCTGTCGTAGGGCATGCCTGCGACCTCGCGCTCGGCATCTTCGATCAGCCGCGCGGTTTCATCGCTGACAAGCAGCTCATGACCGATACGCGCCAGCGTCGCCATTTGCCGCGCGCGTGCCATCGCGCCGCCTGGCGGCATATTGACCTGCTGATCCCAGCCGAGCAGCCCGGCAGCAGCGTTGATGTTGTTGATCTCGCGCGTATGTTCGACCAACGCTTCGTACTTCTCGCCCATAGTTGTGGTGTCTCCTGTGTTCGATTACGCAAAAATCGAGTCTACCACAATCTCGCCCAGCAGCGGCGATGGCATCACCTCGCCTTGTTCGTAGACGCCGTGTCGCAGCAAATGCACCTCATCATGTACCCATACTTCAATCAGCAGCGCATCGGGATCGACCATCCAGTATTCGCGCACGCCAAAGCGCTCGTAAAGCGCAAACTTGCGCTTGTGATCCAGCTTGCCAGTAGAGGGTGACAACACCTCGACCACCAGGTCAGGTGCGCCGTAAAGCTTGTTCTCGATAATCTGGCACTTGCTGCCGGGCAGGATGACGAGGACATCTGGTTGGACAACATTGAACTCATCCAAGCGCACATCCAGAGGTGCAATATAGGCGTCTCCACCGAGCGCGCGTGCTTTCGCTTTCAGGACGATGGCAATCTGCAAAACGAGGGACTGATGATCCGCAGTGGGCGTTGCCCTATCAATGAGTTCTCCGTCAATGAGGTTCATCGGCAAAGTGGTCTCTGGCAGCGCAAGGTACTCATCGGCGGTCATGCGCACCCGCTCCGGCGTCATCGACACCGCTGGCATGTCCATAAACTTCCTCCTCACGCCTCAACGCTATCCGTTAACGCTGTTGATCTAACACCTGTGTCCGCTATAGGCGTCATGGTAACAGGAGAGGCGGGCGTGTGGCAAATGGACGGGGTGGAGATAGTGCGGACAAGGCGTGCCTCGTCCCTACGGAATTGCGGCGGTGTGTAGGGACATGCCATGGCATGTCCGCCTTCGTGTCGTGTGTATGTGGCGGACGCCTCATGAGGCGTCCCTACGAAACAATGGCGTGTGTAGGGACGACGCATGCGTCGTCCGTTCTGGATGTACAGGCGGGCGCGTTATGCCATCGGCTGAAACCGACGAGCGCAGGGTGTGCGCGTCCCTACTCCCCAAACACCACCGATCCGAAGCTCTCCTTCATGAACGCTTCCTGCGCGGACAGCGGTGCTTCGCCGTCAGCGGGCGACAGGCGCGTGTAAGTGCCGTCGGCGCCCAGTTCCCACGCCTGCATCGTGTCTGCCATGCACGTCGCCAGCATGTTGAGCGCCTGCTGCTGCAAACGCGGATCCATGACCGGGAACACCACCTCGACGCGGTTGTACAGGTTGCGCCGCATCAGGTCCGCGCTGCCCATGTACACGCGCTGGTCAGCAGGTGCGTTCTGGAAGTAGAAGACGCGGCTGTGTTCCAGGAAACGCCCGACAATGCTGCGCACGCGGATGTTCTCGCTCATGCCCGCCACGCCGGGGCGCAGGCAGCACAAGCCGCGTACCAGAATATCGACCTGCACACCCGCCTGCGACGCCTGATACAGCTTGCGGATCATCGTGTCTTCCTCAAGCTGGTTCATCTTGAAGATCAGGCGCGCGGGTTTGCCCGCCTGCGCCGCTGCGATTTCGCCGTCGATCAGGCTCATCAGCCGATAGCGCAGATGCTCCGGCGCAACCAGCAGTCGCGAATACGTCGTGCCAGGCGCGAACCCCGTCAGCCGATTGAACAGCCGCGACGCATCATCGCCGATTTCGCGATTGCACGTCAGCAAGCCGAGATCGGTGTACAGGCGCGCGGTGGCGGCGTTGTAATTGCCCGTACCGAGATGCACGTAACGGCGCACGCCGTCTTCTTCCTTGCGCACCACCATCGCGACTTTGGCGTGTGTCTTAACGGGCAGTTCTTCCACACCGTACAACACATGCACGCCCTTCTGCTCCATCGCCTTTGCCCATTCGAGATTGTTCTCTTCGTCAAAGCGCGCCTTCAGCTCCACCAGCGCCGTCACCTGCTTGCCGTTATCGCGCGCCTGCATCAACGCCTGCACAATCGGCGAACGCCGCCCGACGCGATACAGCGTCGCTTTGATCGCCAGCACCTGATCATCCTGCGCTGCCTGCTCAAAGAACTTTTCGACCGGCGCGAATGTGTCATACGGGTGATGCATCAGCCAGTCGCGCTCGCGAATGGCGGTGAAGATATCCGGGTACAGTTCGACACAATCGGACATGCGCGGGATGTAGACCGGGTACTTCAGGTCAGGGCGCTGGACATTGCCCAGCTCGAACAGGCTGGAGCCGCCGAGCGCGCCATTAACGAAGTAAACGTCGCGCTGCATATCGACACCCGTCTCTTCGACCAGCGTTTGCAGCGAGTCGTGGCTTGTGCCTTCCATGACCGCCAGCCGCACGATCGAACCGAACTCGCGCTCACGCAGGCTTTCGCGGATGATGTCGCTGATGTCGAGGTCCTTGTCTTCGCGCTCGTTTTCGTAGTCAATATCGGCATTGCGCGTGACGCGGAACGGCGTGCGCTCAGTCACTTCCATGCCGGGGAACAGCGGCTCCAGGTTTTCGCCGATCAGGTCTTCCAGCCAAACGAACGTATCGCGCGCCTGTGAGTCTGGCGTGCCATATTTGCGCAGCACCGGTTCGAGATGGATCAGGCGCGGCAGCGTGTCCGGAATTTTCAGGCGCACGAACTCTTCGCCGTTCTTATGATCAATCCGATGCAGCCGGATAGCGAGGTTGAGGCTGAGATTGGAGATGAACGGGAACGGTCGCGTTTGATCGACTGCCAGCGGTGTCAGGACAGGGAAGACTTCTTCCTCGAAATAGCGTCGCAGCGTCAGCCGCCAGTCATCCGCCATCTGGGCAATCGGCAAAATGACGATGCCGTGTTCAGCCAAACGGTTAAGCAAGTCGTGCATCAATGCGCGCTGTTCGCGCATCATGGCGTCAATACGCTTGCGGATTTCGCGCAGCAGCGGCTCTGGCTGCCAGCCGTCCGGTCGTGACGATCCGCTGTTAAGCGCGATTTTATTGTGCAGGTAGGCGACGCGCACCATGAAGAATTCGTCGGTATTGTTGCTGACGATTGCCAGGAACTTGATGCGCTCAAGCAGTGGCAGCGTCTGGTCTTTCGCCATCGCCAGCACGCGGTAGTTGAAATCGATCCAGCTTAACTCACGGTTGATGTAGTTTTCGCTGGTCAGCGGCGGCAGCAGCGCGTCGGTAGGATGGGAAACGTGGGTGGGCATAATAACAAGTCCGATTCGCAGATATTCTAAATCTCGAGCCTAGATTGTAGACGTGTTGAACGTTACATTACCAGAAACAATCATTAAACCATTGAACACTTAACATTACCTTAAAGTTGCGGCGTGACAATTTTGTCGGTCAGGCGCGCAAATCGGATGCCTGACCAACCGCTGGCAAAGCGTGATAGCAATCCTGTGTTGAGTTTATGACTGGCTGTGTGCGCTAAAGAAATCCCACATGATCTGGCTGGCGTTCGGGGCAGCAGGGTCGCTGAACGGCAGAATGCCCGTCCCCCCACTCCACATATGCCACATGCCGTCTACCATGTAACGCTGCATCAGGCGTTCACCGTTGTAATCGTAATGCTCAACCGTGTACGTATGCCCGTCAGCAACCTGTAGCGTTTCGGTCGTCGCAGGCTGGGCGATGACGCTGTCGTTGTCCGTATCGTCGTCCGCATAATCGTTGGTCTGTGCGAACTGCTCCAGTGCATCATGCGCATTTTGTGGCACGACCACTGTATCGGCTGTGCCATGCAAAATCAGCACAGGGATAGGCTGGTTTGCGTCTCCGGCACACGCATAAGCGTTCGCGCCTGCAACGTCTGGGGGTGTCTCACTCCCACGGAGCGGCGCTGTAATCGCTTCAATCGGTGAATTGGAGGCGTCGTAAGCCATGCCAGAGTGAACAAATGCCGCCGCAAATACGTCCCGGTAGCAACTGGCGAGGATGCTGGTCATGGCGCCACCGGACGATATGCCCGCCACGTAGATGCGGTTAGGTTCAACACTGTAATTCTGCCGTACCTGATTGACGATGCCGAACAAAAGCGTGGGTTCGCCGCTGTCACGCTGCTGGTTGCGGTCGTCGTACCAGTTCCAACAGCGATGGGGGCTGCTCGCAGCGTTCTGTTGTGGATACGCGATCATGAAGTTGTTTTGATCGGCAATCGCTCTCATACCGCTGGCAAATTCCAGCTGATACGGGTCCTGCATACAGCCGTGCAGAAAGAGCAAAAGCGGCATTTGTGCGCCTTGCTGATAGGTGGGCGGCGTGTATACGAGGTAATCCAGTGTTCCTTGCTCGCTGCTATATGTGCTGACAGTGCCAAACGGCGCGGGGATGGCGCTGATGTCGAGAATGCGGACGCGCAGCAGCACGACATGCAGGATGGGCAGCAGGAGGATGAACACGACAGGAACCCAGATGGGAATGCGTCGGCGATCCACCGTGAACTCAGATTCATACAGCTCTTCACGCCGGTCATCCGGCTGCATTACGGCATTGTTGGTAACCGCTGCTTCTCTGACAGCGACAACACGCCGTCGCTTGAGCGCGTGCAGCAGAACCAGCAGCAGTATTGCGCCTGCGAGCGCCGCGAAAATGCTGGACGGATTGAAGTCGGTAATCGTTGGAAACCCGAACAGGTCAAAGCTCATGCCGCCCACAAAAGCGCCGAGCATGCCAAAGAGGATGTTCGTCACCAAGGCATAATTTCTACGCTGTATCAGACCTGCTATAGCGCCGATGACTGCCCCAATGATGAGCCAGGCAGCCCACGCAATCACTGTCATGACCATAATGATCTCTGCCTTTGAAGAAGCGAACAATGCGTTCGCGATAGAGTTCACTATAGGGGGCTTATATACGGGCGGTGAGTCCCTGTAGACTGGAAATCGTGCATGAAAGGACTACCTGCGGGTCAGTCGCCTTACCTAGATACTTCCGTCCGCTGCCACTCGTCGGTTAGGCGTAGGGGCAAAACGACTGCTGCAATCGCTAGAATAGACAACAACAGAGATAGGAACAGATTATGTGGATGCGATTGCTTGCGCGCTATTGTGGTGTTATCGCTGGGTTAGTTTGTATTCTAATCGTGCCACTGCCGATGCTTTCCGGGCAGTCAGACAACGCCAGCCTTGAGATGCCCTATATCTACTACTACTCGGACATCCTGAACTCGCTCATCATCGAGCGCGCAGACGGCAGCGACAGCCGCGTGCTGGCACAATCATTTCCACATACCACAGGCTCAACTTTCATAGAGTTTGCTTGGTCACCTTCCGGTCAATGGGTAAGCTGGTTTTACGGACTCGACAACGGTCCTGGGAACATTCGCTTTACACCCATGCTCATGCGTGTTGATGGCAGTGAAGTCTATTCGTTTGGCGACATGCCAAGAAACATAATCGCAATGCAATGGTCACCTAACACTGACATTCTCATGATCGCCGAACAAGTATCACCACAGTCAAGAGTCATGAAACTGGTCAATATGACTGATCAGACCATTCTGGGCGAAGTAACCTTCGATGAAACTCTGTCGGATTTCTACGACTTTTGGAGCTTTGCATGGTCAGAAAACGGTTCTTACGTCTACACCTACACGTTTAATTTGAACACGTATCAATACACATACATTAGCCTGTCCATCACAGGGGCTGTACGTATAGAAGTACTTGGCGAGGAACGTGACATTCAGGGGGTGCAGACTATCAGAGGTACACGCATACTCCAGATGACCGAAAAATTAACTTATCATGCTGAATCTCGTCCTCAACTTGTCATGCGCGACATCGAAACCGAACAAGAAGTTGGAATAACAACCGTTCATCCTGATGCGGAAGCGCGAGCATTTTGGAACAACGATTTGTCATATGCTGGCATTGTCATTGAATGGTACGGACGTAATCATCAGGTGATAAATCACACCTACTACTTGCTGGATTGGCAGAGTGGAGATGTGATGCATTTATCTCAGATACCGCCCACAACAGAACAGGTTGATCCAAATCAAGTACGCTTTTTTGACTGGTACACATGGTCAGTAGATGGAAGCTATGTTGCTTTTATGGATGAGGGGAGACGCCTATCTGTAATTGACATAACGACATATACCTCATACCCTATCGCGCTTGAGAAAATAACTGCGCTGTACTGGTCGCCAGAGGCGTCGGATTTATATATTCAGATAGAAGGTACAAGCCCTTATGAGTCCGTTACTTACCGTTACCGCGCAACCACGAACACACTTGAAGCGTTTCCAACGCTCACTGGTCGAGCATATGGCTGGTTAAACTTCTCGCCAGATGATCGTATTGTGACCAGGTTACCATCTGAAGGACTTGTCAACCTTATTGATCATGTCAGTGAACAACGTCTCCCCTCCATACATCACAGCCTGGCTCAGACAGGAATGGACACACATGGCATCGTTTGGCATGAATCGGGTGACTGGTACATGACAGGGGAGAGCATCTTTTATGCGAGCGGCGGCGGCGGCTTTGACGCCATTACACTCTATAGTCGTGACGGCACATTACGAAGGGAATTAGGAGGCTGTCACAGTACAAGCACATGCGCGGGCTTTGTACCGCCGCGTGTCATTCCACACCTACAACCAGGAGAAGCGGAATCTGTCCTGACACAGCCGATCATGACATTGGAACATGATTATCCCATTGAAGCGATGGCATGGAGTCCAGATGGGACACGCCTGGCAACGTTCGGCTTGTCACGCCCAGATAAGCAGCAATCGCAGATCAGCGTCTGGCAAATCGCCGATGAGTCAACCCTGATTCAGACATACGATCTAAACCTGCCGCTTACATACGACTATTTCGCTTTCTATTTGTCATGGACACATGCAAACATCCTGACACTGGAAACCAACGGCGGTCTTTTAGTGTCGTTTGACATGACGACTGAGACGCTCACCACAACGGCGACACCATCTTATCGTGCATTTAATTATCCCTTCGGGAGCGCCAGCAGCGAACGCGCGCAGCTTATTGCGATCGGCAGTATGCTCCGACGAATCGTGCTACTCGATATGGAGAGTGAAGCGGTTATCGCCCGCCTGAACTGGGCAGATGACGCACTGGCGTTCAATCCAAACGGTACGCTGCTTGCGGCTGGCGGCACACAACTTGTATCGATCTGGGATACGACGATTTACCGCCGCCCCCCTTTTGGGCGTTAGCATTAATGAGATCAAGCAAGCTCCGATTAATCTGGGACTTCGCCTGATTTCCAGAGTTTCGCGCTTACGGGGTCGAAAATGTACACCTCTGGTAACGCTTCCAAAAGTTCGGCGATAAAGACAAAGTCATTGAAATGATCCATGCCAGGATCAGACGATCCGTAAGCGCTGATACGACGATCACTGGATGCAATCACCGCTTGATCGGAGCGCTTAGCCGCAAATAATGTCGCTATGTCTTGAGACTCAACAATCACAAGTGCGTTGCTTTGCCACGCAATGGTGTACAACCATGAGCCGAAAAAAATAGAAATGCGACTATCAGTAGTTCTTTCTATAGTGACGTCAGCGCGTCGAGCAAATTTACTGACGAGGCGCTCCTGAATTTCATCGAGTGAAATCTTTACCCCACTTGGGATAAGAACAGTCAATTGATAAGGCGTAAAGCTCATCTCAACCCTCAAATCTTATCGTTATCCCATCACACTCCAATCCTTTGTACAATAGCACCGAAACGCAATAGCGAACGAATATCGCTCTTACAGAAACGACGCAGACGCAATGTGTGGAATTGTCGGAATGATCGATGTGCGCGGGCATGGGCGCGCGGACGCGGGCTGTGTGCGCGCGATGGCGGCTGCCATCCAGCATCGCGGACCGGACGGCGACGGCTTTCACGAGTCGCCCAACGCCGTCATCGGGATGCGCCGCCTCAGCATCATCGACGTCACGGGCAGCGACCAACCGCTTTACAACGAAGACCGCGCGCTGGCGCTGGTCTTTAACGGCGAAATCTACAACTACCGCGAACTGCGCGACACGCTCGCCGCCCAGGGGCATATGCTGCGTACCGACGGCGATGGTGAAACGCTGCTTCATCTCTACGAGCAGCACGGGCTGGATCTGTTCACTCACCTGCGCGGCATGTACGCTTTCGCCCTGTGGGACAGCACACGCGAGCGGCTGGTGCTGGCGGTCGATCACATTGGTATGAAGCCGCTCTATCTCTACCAGCGCGACGGGCTGCTCTGGTTCGCCAGCGAAGTCAAAGCGTTTTCCCGCGCCGACATCCTCGATCCGGCGCTCAACCTCGACACGCTCGATACCTACCTTAGCTTTGGCTACATGATCGGCGAACACACGCTCTTTCGTGGCGTGCGGCGGCTGATGCCGGGGCATGTGCTGGTGGTCGAGAACGGCGAGGTCGAGACGCACGAATACTGGCGGTTTGGAACCAACTCATCCCTGACTCTTTCTCAGGATGTGGATCGTAGGGGCAGGATGCATCCTACCCCTACACATGACGCCATATACACCGCCCCTACCAGTTCCCCCTCTCCTTTGGAGAGTGGGGATGAGGTAAGCGAGGTCATCCCTCACGCCCGCCAGCTCATCGCCGAGTCGGTGCGCTTGCATCTGCGCAGCGATGTGCCGCTCGGCTTGTTCCTTAGCGGTGGCGTTGACTCGGCGGCGGTGCTGGCGCTGATGAGCCAGGAAGCGGGCGGGCGTGTCAAAACATTCACCGTCGGTTACGAAGGCAACACGCCCGATAACGAACTGGCGCAGGCGGGGCGCGTGGCGGCGCATTTCGGCACCGATCATCACGCGCGCGTCATCACGGCGGAGGACTGGTGGACAGCGCTGGAAGGCTATGTCTATCATCATGACGAGCCGAACGCCAATGCATCGGCGGTATCGCTCATGCTGCTGGCACAGGAGACGGCGCGTCATGTCAAAGTCGTGCTGACCGGACTTGGCGGCGACGAACTCTTTGGCGGTTATGCCCATCATCGCACGCTGCCGGGGCTGATCGGTTCCCCGCCCTGGCGTCCGCTGCTGGCATGGCTGGCAGCGCCGATGGGCGCGGTCGAGCAGTTCTATCCCGCCTTCAAGCGCTATCGTTACATCGGCGCGCTGCCCACATACCTGCCCCGCCTGCGACATGCACTGCTGCCGCCAACCGACGGCACGCGGCGGATGCTGTCTTACGATGGCATGGTTATGAGCGATGCGCTGCGTCAACGTCTGTACGCGGGTGATCTACGTCAGGCGTGGGAACATGCCCACCATAAGGAACACACGTTTGCCCAGATCAGCGCCCGCAGCCAGCGCGATACGCCGGAGAACACGGCACAGGCATTGATTATCAACACCTGGCTGCATGGTAATGCACTGCTCAACTGCGACAAGGTAACGATGGCACATTCGCTCGAAGCCCGCGTCCCGTTCTTTGATCCGGCGCTGCTGGCGTTCGCAGCAGATGTACCGCCCGCCGTGCGGATGCAGTCGAACAAGTACGTGCTGCGTGAGGCAATGCGCCCCTACCTGCCGGCGTTCGCGCTCGAACGTCCCAAGCAGCCGTTCGGCACGCCTATCCGCGGTTGGTTCGACGGCGTGCTGAAGCCGCGCATCGCCGACCTGCTGCTCGACGGCAATGCACACATCCGCCGCTACTTCAGCCGCGTCGGGTTAGGGCAACTGCTGCGCGCCCATTTTGACGGGCGAGAAAAGCACGAGGAAATCATCTTCCGCCTGCTGCTGCTGGAAATGTGGCTGCGAGGGTTTGCGTCGCGCTAAACCCCGATTCGCTCAACAATCTCCGCGCGGTAGGGCTTGAGTTCCGCCTGCAAGCGCTCCATGCTGATATGCGGCGTGTTCAGTTCCAGCACCAGCGCCGCGTGTCCGCTTTGCAGGCGATTGGTGATCAGTTCCAGCTCGGCGTGGTCAATGCTGTTGTCGATCACGTTAGCGACCACCCGCCCGGTGGCGTTGCCGATCAAGCCGCCGACCAGCGCACTCGCCCCCAGCGCCATAATCGCACCTACACCTGGCAGCGCCAGCGCCCCCAACCCGACCATACCCAACGCAGCCAGCGCTGCGCCTACCGTCGTTCCAGCAATGCTGCCTTCCGCCGGACCAATCTCGTCGTCCACCGTCAGCAGTTCGCCTGTGCTGGCGCGCATTAGTGCCAGCGCGCGCTCAATCTGCATCTCTTCGAGCGTCATCAGGTGATCGAGCGCTTTGGAAAGCGCTGAACGTGAGGGGAAGAAAGCGACAACCAGGTCGCGACTTGTCATGTTTGTGTTGCTCCATCTGTCGATCCGTAATGATTGTAATGCGAAGTCCACTCATCGCAAGCTTAAAATCTGGGGGAATTGCAAAACGTTAACATTGGCACCCGGTATAAAAATCGTATAGATCCCCCTGATTTTGAGTGATGACTGAAATCAGTAACGAGTTCATTATAAGGAAAATCGATTGCGGAGCAGTTCACCGCAAGATGGATGGATTACGATGAGCAGCACACAGTATCCACCGCCTGTCTATTACAGTTCAAAACCTCGCCGCCCACTGTCGCCAATGGATGTTGGCATTCTCGTCCTCATTCTGCTGGGGTGTGTGGGATGCATTTTATTGTTTGCGCTTTATATGGTGGCTTTTTCTGACAATCTGACAAACCAGCCGCCACTCTGTGCCACCAACGAATTTGGTTCGCCCATCATCCTCAACGGCTGCGCGACACAGGTATACGGCGCACCATCGCTGGTTGAAACGCTGCCCACTGCCACGCCGCTGCCGCTGATTCAACCGTCGCCGCTGCCGCCCCTGCAGCCTACGGCTGTGCCGCCAACCGCGACCCCCGTCTGCTATCTGCGCACTGACCTGCCCGTATACATCGTGCGCGCTGGCGACACCGTATTTTCGATTGCCCAGGTAACAGGCAGCACGGTGGATGAGATCAGGGTTTGGAACTGCATGGCGGATGTCAACCGCATTGATGTTGGACAAGTACTGTACGTGCGCATGCTGCCGTCGGGGGTGACCGCTGCCTTTGTACCGGGCGGGATGCCGCAGCTCGGCAGCAATCTGTATGGCACAAACATCAATGTGTGCCAGAACAATCAGGTGACGATCCAGTTCGCCAATAACACAACCACTGCAACACGCTACCTGTGGAGCTTAGGCGATGGCAGCACCAGCACCGAGACCAATCCACAGCATGTGTATACCATTGCACGCAATGGTGTCACCAGCTTCAACGTCACGCTGACCGCCTATGGATGGGATGGCAACCCGTACAGCACCACTGCCATGCTGATGTTCACCCCTCATTGCCCGTAGAATTGGGGGGTATGATAATCGATAATTCCCCGCATGATAATCATAATCGATTGCGGATATGTTCCCCGCACGATTGAGTAGCGCACATGGGGATGCAGCACAACGGTTACGAACGCCCATCTTCAAGATCGCCGATCCTCCGTCCTTTTGAGATGATCGGCTTTATAATTGTGATCTTCGTCTTGGTCACCTGCGCGGTCACCTTTATCTTCTACATGTTTGTTTTTGGCAGCATTCGTATTCAAGGACGACAGACCGCAACGCCGACACTCATCCCAACCCTGACAGCCCTGCCCGCGTCGCCCACACCGCTGCCAGCATTTACGGCTACATTCACGCCAACACCGACGTTCACGCCGACACCGCCCTGTATCGCACCTCCAGGGCTGCCGATTTATACGGCGCAATCTGGCGACATCATCACCTCTATTGCAGACGCAACCGATAGCACGGTCGCAGAACTCCTTATATGGAACTGCCTGTCGGACATCAACCGCATTTATGTCGGGCAGACGCTCTATGTACGCAGCTTACCCGGCACGCCGCGCGTCGCCTTTGAGCCCCAGGGGATGATCGAACGCGGCATCAATCAACGTCACGTGGATGTGTCAGTTTGCAACGGTGTGTCGCAGGTCAGCATCCAGTTCGTCAATCGTTCGACTAATGCTCAGTCTTTTGTGTGGGATTTTGGTGATGGCACGCTCAGCGCGGAAACCAACCCTGTGCATGTCTTCGCGATTGCGCCAGCAGGTTCGACGAGTTTCCCGGTCACGCTGACGGCTTATGGCTGGGATGGCAGTTCCACCAGTGCCCGTCTGGTGGTGATGTTTACCGCACACTGTCCGTAACGACAAGCGCTGGGGCGAGCCGGACGGTTCGCCCGCAATCTGCTACAATGATATGCTGTTTGGGGACATATTTATGATGTGCTTCAAAGGCATAATGCTTACATGACAGACACCACCAGCGCCCATGCCGACGTGAACGGCGCGCAGTTGTATTACGAGCTTGCCGGATCGGGACATCCGCTCGTCTTCCTGCACGCGGGTATTGCTAACTGCCAGATGTGGGATGACAACTTCCCCGCTTTTGCCGAACACTACCGCGCGCTGCGCTACGACATGCGCGGTTACGGGCGCTCGCCCATGCCGCCAGGCGAATACAGCCACAGCAATGACCTGCGCGCCTTGCTCGACGCGCTCGGCATCGATAAGGCGCATCTGGTGGGCTGCTCGCAGGGCGGGCGTGTGGCGCTGGAATTCGCACTCGAACATCCCGACCGTGTGAGCGCGCTCGTCCTCAGCGGCGCATCGCTGCGCGGCTACGATTACTCCGATGTCGTCACGCAGTATGCCGAAAACAACGACCGCGCCTACGAAGCCGGAGATATTGATCTGGCGACTGAACTCGACATGCGCATGTGGGTCGATGGACCGAAACGCCGTGCCGAAAAGGTCGATCCCATCTTTCGCGAGCGCGCGCGGGCAATGGCGAAAGATGTCTACAAGACGTCGCCCGACATCGCCACTGAGCGCTCGTTCGCCACGCCCGCCGCCAACCGCCTATGGCAGATCAAGGCGCGGGCGCTGGTGCTGGTGGGCGAGTACGACGTGCCGGACATGATCAACATCGCCGGGTTGGTCGCTTTCGCGCTCGATCAGTCGGAGAAGGCGCTCATTCCTGGCGCGGGGCATCTGCTGCCGATGGAACTGTCTGACGAGTTCAACCGCCGGGCGTTGGCGTTTCTGGCGCAGAGCAGCGAGCATTCAATCTAAAACCACAGGCAGCGAGCGCAGACCGCGCGCCGCAATTGAGGGTCGCCAGTCGAGCGGCGCAGACGGGTTCGCCGGACGAATGTTGGGGAAGCGCGTCAGCAGCGCGGGCAGCCCGATCTTCGCTTCCAGCCGTGCCAGCGGCGCGCCCAGACAGTAATGGATGCCCATGCCAAAGCCGAGATGACGATTGGGACTGCGCCGAATGTCCAGCCTGTCGCCGTCGGCAAAGACGCTTTCATCGCGGTTGGCGGATGCCATATTGAGCGCGATCAAGCTGCCACGCGGCAGCTGCTGCCCGTGCAGCGTCATATCCTCCAACACGTAACGCCCCGCGCCCGTCATGACCGGTGTCGTGTAGCGCAGCAGTTCCTCAATCGCGCTGTCGATCAATTCCGGCTGTGTCTTCAGCAGCGTTAGTTGATCGGGATGCTCGAACAATGCCTGCATCCCGCCACCAAGCAAGCCGACGGTGGTCTCATGTCCGGCAACAAGCAGCAGAAAGAGCATGCTGATCAATTCGTCTTCGCTCAGTCGGTCGTCACCCTGGCGCGCGCGCACGAGCGCCGTCGTCAGGTCGTCTGCGGGTTCGTCACGCCGTAACTGCGCCAACTGCTCCAGAAAGCCCATCAGCCGCAGGATGTCCGGCAGCTTGAGCAGCGCGCCCAACGCCCCGCCAGAACCCGCATCCAGCATGGCAGCAGACCAGCGGTGAAAGTTCGAGCGCCTGTGCTGCGGCACGCCCATCATGTCGGCGATGACGGTCACAGGCAGCGGCAGCGCAAAGTCACGCACCAGATCGGGCGCAGGCTGGCGCGCCATAGTATCGAGCAGTGCGTCAGTAATATGCTGGATGCGTGCGGTCAAGCCTTCGAGCATACGCGGTGTGAATGCCTGATGCACCAAATCGCGGATGCGGCAGTGATCAGGGTCGTCGAGCGAGAGCATATTGCGCTGCACACGCTTGAACGTCTTCGGAATCCACCACGACTCCATGACCTTGATGCCCTTGCCGACTTTGCCACCCTCCGTCGAAAGACGCGGGTCTTTCAGCGCTGCCAGCACATCGTCATAGCGCGACAGCATCCACATCTGCCCGGCGAGCGGATGTGTGACGCGCGCCAACGGCTGATTACGGCGCAGGTCGGCATAAATAGGATAGGGATCGCTGCGCATGGCAGGCGAAAACAGATCAAGCGGCTGCATGATTACAACGTGCGTGTTTCCGGCGATTGCCCACAGCGCAGGCAGCGTGCGCCATAAAAGCCCGCCTGTGACCCGCAATGATGGCAGCGCATCCCGCTGACGCCGTAGTAATACTCCGCCTGAGGCAGTGGATAGCGCTGCACTTGCTGGGCGCGTGGCGTCACCGTACCGCAGATTTCACAGTAGAAGAAGCCCGCACCACTCGCCCGGCTGCCACAGCCGCATGACGAGCAGTAGGCGCGCGGCTCCCCTTGCAGTTCATTCATGTACGTCTGCGCGCGTGACTGGATCATGCCGATGTGCAGCGCGTAGAAGTAGCCGCTGTTGCGCGCGGTTGCGCGCGTCATCATGCCGACCAGGTATTGATGCTGGTCAAATACCGGTGCGCCGCCCGCGTCATCAAGCGTGCCTAAGGTCGTCGGTATCCAGTGCGTGGGCAGCGCGCGTTTGGTCGGGCGCTGCGCCCCGTTGCGCGGCGCACGCCCATAGCCCAACGCTTGCAGCGGTGTGTCGTCGCTTAGGCGTGGCTGTGGCAGCACGGGCAGCGCTGCCCCAGGCGCGATGTCTGTACGCAGAAGCGCCAAATCGATGTCCGGGAACGCCCGTACCACATACGCCATGATCTGGCGACCGGGCGCGATTTCAACCGCTAACTGCGTCGTGCCGCCAACGACAAAGCGCGTCGTGGCGATCAAACCATCCGGCGTGACAAAAAAGCCGGTACCGAGACCGTTCGGTCCGCCGACGACACCGACAATCAACGAGGATGGATCGGCGCTGTACGGCGTATAGCCCTGTCCCTGCGGCGTGTAGGCGGGTGCAATCGGTGAGTAGGACGGCGGTGTCGGGTTGAAGTTGGGCGGCATGTAGGCGGATGGCGCAACCATTGTGTATTCCGGCGATTGCGGCAGATAGGCGATATCCGGCGTGGAGGGGGTGTCCAGCGGCACATTTTCTGGCAGCGATTGCGGCACAGGCGGAAGCTGCGCCTTTAGAATCTCGGTCAGGCGCGCTTTCGCGTCGGCGTTGTTCGGGTCAGCGGCGAGCGCTTCGCTGTAGCAGGCGCGCTTGTGCGCCCGGTCATCCTGGGTCTCCGCCAGCCATAGATAGCCAACGGCACGGACTTCCGGCGTTAGCTCATCGGACTTGAGCGCAATCCGCAGGAAGCGTGCGCCTTCCACGTTGTTGCCCGCCTGAATCGCCTGCACGCCCATCTCAAGTGTGCGGTAAGACATATTGAAATCACTTTTAATTGAAGCCGTAGATCAAAATGCTCAGCACGATTCCGAGCGCTGCTGCGAGCAGCACAAAGAACAATGCCAGCACTAGAAAGCGTACCACACGTTGCCTGAACGTGCGCACCTTCCTGCCCTGATTCGGCAATTTGCGTACTTGCCCCGGCGGCGGGATCATCTCCGGCTTCAATCCGGCGGGGACGGGCGGCGTCAGATCGCCCAGATTCTGGTCAATCCCGACCAGCCGCAGCAGACGGTTCGCTTCCAGATTGGTCGGGTTGATGGCGAGGATGTTCTCCAGACAGGCGATGCGATCCGCTTCCGACTGCACGACATCCAGCAGCGCCCACCAGATCGCCTCGTCATACGGTGCGAGCGTCGCTGCCTGTTGCAGCAGGCGTGACGCTCGTTCCGGCTGCCCGTCGCGCTTCGCAGTAGCGCTGGCGGCGAGCAGGTTCGCGACCATCGGGTCGCGGTTCAAGTTCATGCGTTCCAGTTCAGCCACGCGCGCGTTTCCTCAAACTTTACCTCACCCTCTGACCCCTCTGCGTAAACGGAGAGGGGGAAGCAAGCTTAGCGAGCAGGGGTGAGGTTTCTACCGCCAGCTGCCGATAAACTCGTCCTCATTCGGCGTGTTCGTCAACTGATACAGCGTATTCGTCTCGCGGTCAAAGACATAAATGTCGTAGCTTTCACCGCTGCGGTCGCTGGAAAACGCGATGTAACGCCCATCAGGACTGAAGACGGGCATGATGTCATTGCCGGGACCGCGCGCGATCAGCGTCGGCGTCCCCTGCCCGTTGCTGAAGCGCAGCGCAATATCGGCGTTGCGCGGCTCGGAGGCAGGTGCAGCCGCAAAGACGATCTCGGTGCCGTCCGGCGAATAACGCGGGCGCGACTCAACAAAGGCGCCGCGATCCGTCGTGAACGGCAGCTGCCCGCCGGTCGCAAGGTCGATGGTCACAATATCTTCGCCGGCGTCGGCAGAGGCGGCATTGTTGCGCACAACAACAATGCGTGACCCGTCCGGCGAAAACGATGGATTGGCATACACCGACTCATCATCGGTCAGGCGGCGCAGCGGACTCACGTCCGGCGGCTGCGGCAGCAGCGAAATCACGAATACCTGCTGGTTGGCGCGCCCGTCGTCCGGCAGCGCCAGGAACACAATGGCATCGCCGCTGGCGGAGTACTGCGGTTGCTCGCTGCTGAAGAGCGTATCTGTCGCCTGCCAGCGATTGGGCAGCGCTTCCGGCGAACTACCGTTGCTATTGATCAACCCGATGAACGTATCGAAGACCGCAGGCTGAAAGCGTGTGAAGGCGAGCTGCTGCTGGTTATTGAGCGCCACATCACGCCCTTCATCACCGCCCGCCGCGGTGAATACTCCGGTCGCTGTCGAAATTGTCCCGACAGGCAGATAACCGTTGTTATCGACATCGCGCCCCGCCCACGCTGCAATTGTCCCGGTCAGTCCGGGCGGGAACGGCAAGGCAACAGCGGTCGCGGTCGCGGTCGCTTCCGGCGTCGGCGTCCAGGTCGGCGGCGGCGTCGGCGCGAGCGAACGCGGATCGACCGTCGGCGTGGTCGCTGCCTGTGTCGCCTCCGTGTTCAACCGGGCTTGCAGCGCGGTGGCGCGGGCGTCGTTTTCAACCTGCGTCAACTGCAGCACAACCCCCGTCGCTTCTGCCGCGCGGTTGTTATTGCTGATGGTGATGAAGGCGAAGGTGGCGAGCAAACCGACGACCACCAGTGCGCCCACCCCCGCCAGCAGGATGAACGCCGTCCGCGACACGCCGGGGATGATTTCGTCTCCCGCCTTGCGTTCGCGCTCCGTATCTTCCATCTGCTCAAGGATGCGTTTAGCGCGTTCGTTGTTGGGGTTGAGATGCAGCACCGTGCTGAGCGCGACGCGCTTGCGCGTGTCGTCTTCCAACACCGATGCCAGCCAGAACCACGCCTTCTCGTTCTGATCATCCAGTTTGACGACCTGCTCCAATGCTGAACGCGCCGCCGCTTTATCACCCGCACGGGCGGCATCAATACCGCGTCGCAGCAGATCTGCAATTTCGTTGTCACTCACAGGCACACCTCGTCAAGGCAAAGTCATCGGCTGCATACTGATCGATTGAACATTGTCTTCGCTATCCGTCACCTGTACCAGCGCCGCGCCATCCAGCGTGATCATATACACCTGGAAGACCGCACCGTCGCGATTGGAGATGAAGGCGATCCAGCGTCCATCAGGCGTCCAGACCGGGCTGCGATCTTCAGCACCGCCATCGTCAATCGTGACGAGGAACGGGCGCTGACCATCGGCGTCCATCATCCAGATATCGCTATCGCCATTACGGTCGCTGGCAAAGGCGATGCGCTGCCCGTCTGGCGAAAACGCGGGCGAACGGCTGCTGCCGCTGGCATCGGTCAACTGCGTCGGTTCGCCACCTGTAATGGGCACGCTGAAGATTTCCAGCGATCCGGGCGTGCTAACGTCCGACGCATACACCACGCGCGTACCATCGGGACTGACGACCGGGTCGGTGTCGTCGGTGTCATTATCGGTAAGTTGCAGACCACCGCTGCCATCGGCATTGACGGCATAAAGGTCAAAGTCGCTATCGGCGTTGCTGCTGTAGACAATCTGTCGTCCATCCGGCGTCCACACCGGGCGTTCAATGGCTGTCCCCAATGACTGCGTGACCGGGCGCGCATTCGCCAGGTCGTTGACAGACGCGATATAGACCTGAAGCACGCCTGATGGTGCAACACTGGTCGGCGTGCCTTCGCCAACGGCCTCATCCGGCGCACCCAAGCCGCGCACAAACGCCACCTGTTGTCCGTCAGGGCTGTAGGCGACATCCAAGCCAAAGTCTGGCAGCAGTGTTTCTACGTCGCTGCCATCGCTGTTGACGCTGAACAGTGACGGCTGCGCACCCCCCGTCGAGGACGTATACAGCACCGAAAAGCCGGAAAGCGGGAACGGAGTCGCGCTCGGTGTCGGGCTGGGCAGCGGCGTCTCGGTCGGCGTAGGCGTGAACGTCGCGGGCAGGTTTGCGTCTTCAATCGCCAGCGTCACGATCAAGCCGCGCAGCGCGGTGGGGGTCGGGGTTTCGCGGATGGGCGTCGGCAGGATGACGACGGCTGCCTGGGTCGCGAAAGCGGCTTGGCTGGTTGACGCTGCAATCGTCAGGCGCACGTCCTCGTCGCTCGGTCCGGTCGGCAGCAGGGACGAAATCACAACGACGAGGATGACGAGCGCCAGCACGCCTGCCAGCGCGAAGTAGAGCGTACGATTGCCGCCGCGTCGCAGCGTATTGACGGCAGCGCCCGCCACCTCGCCGATGCCGCCTGCTGCCTCCGATGATGATGTACCCACAGCGGGCACACCGCCCAAACGACGCAGCGCCTCTTGCGCGCGGGCGTTGTTAGGGTTGATCTTCAGGGCGCGTTGCAGGCAGACGCGGCGTTCATCAACGGTATCCACCACCGACGCCATCCACATCCACGCGATTTCATTATTCTTGTCTTCGCTCAAGACTTGTTGCAACAATCGGCGCGCTGCCGTTTTATCGCCGCGCTGCGCCGCACTGATCGCCTGTTTCAAGCGATCCTGGGGTTGAGGGTTGTCAGCCAATCCGGGTTACTCCTGTGCGTCAGGCTTGCCCGCCCTGCGTGTGAAGAATGCATGTGTGTGGACAGCAGCAGCGGATCACAAAATCTATTCTACATTATCTGGCAGAATGCGCGCGAAAGTGCTTAAGTCCTGCAAACTCCCCCAGATTCACCTGTTCACCTCACCCCTAACCGCTTGCCAAAGGAGAGGGGAGACGAACAAAGGAAGGGGGTTAGGTTATACTGCCGGTCGCGTGGCAAGCACCAGAATAACCGCGATCACCAGTACCACCAGCACAAAAGCGATGACGCCGTAAATGATGAGCATCCGGTTTTCGCCTGCCGCCTTCTTGTACTGAATACGGTTCAATGTCTGGCGGGCGGCGGCGTTATCCGGGTTAGCGGCAAGCACCTTCTCCAGCCACTGCACCTGCTCGGCTTTGGTGGATGCCAGCTTCGCCATCCACATCATGGCGCGCTCGTTGCGGCGGTCCTGATCCAATATCTGGCGGAACATGACCCGCGCGCCTTCTTTCTGCCCTGCCTTGGCTGCCTGGATCGCCATTTGCAGCAGTTCTTCGCGATTGGGTGCGTTATCTGGTCGTTTGGTCGGTTTAGAGACAGTCATATGGTCTTCCCCATAAGGCATTCACTGATTTTTCCAAGGATAGCGTTACAAATATTATAAGCGCGTTAGCGCAAGCACGCGGGTGATTTGTGCTAGTGCTTTAGTCCATACCTATCTTATTATACCTTAAATAATCCCCAGCAGCGTATACCCCGCGTAGCACAACCAGGTGACGAGGATAAGCGCGTCGGTACGGTCGAGGACGCCGCCATGACCGGGAAAGAGATTGAAATGGCTGAGATGCGAGTCCTTGACGGCAAAGGCACGCTTGAGCGCGCTCTCGCTCAAGTCGCCAATCACGGCGACGACAGGCGCGATCAACACCAGCGGCAGCAGAATGACAGTTAACTTACCTGCCAGCGCCAGGAACACCAGCGCCACAACCACCCCGCCGACGATACCCGTCAGCGCGCCTTCGACCGTTTTCTTAGGGGAGATGCGGGGTGCGAGCAGCGTCTTGCCCCATGTCTTACCACCAAAGTATGCCAGTGTATCCGTCCCCCACGTCAGCAGGATGATCAGCAGCAGCCAGATCAAACCGTCTGGCGCGGCACGCACCTGCACCAGCAGGGCGGCGGGCAGCCCGACATAGCCGAGCGCAGCCGTCGTCATCAGCGCATCAATCATGCTTGTTCGCACACCGCGCCGCGCCAGCAAACTCCACAGCCACGCCAGCAGCAGCGCCGTCGCAAATATCGGCAGCCACAGGGGTGTTTGCTCGATTGCCGACGCCAGCACCAACGCTACCGCCCCGGCAGCCGCCACCCACGCACGCGCGTGAACGCCTCGATTGCGCCCCAGATGGCAAAATTCCAGCACGCCGATCACCGCCAGCAGCAGCGCCAGCGCCATAAACCACCACCCGCCAACGCCCATCAACAGCAGCATCAGCGGACCGAGCGTCAGCGCCGTCAGCCAGCGCTGTTGGAGATTGGTGAGTTTGCGCGCCTGGGTGGCGCTGTCTTGTGGATGCAGTGTGCTGTTCATGGCAGTCGTCGGTTTGTGAATCAAAAATCGGCAAAGCATAGGCTTGCCGATTAGAACACAATTCAGGAAAGATTGTTACGACAGGCGCATATCGCGATTGCTGCCATAGCTGGCGGCTTGTTCGTAAAAAGTCTGGTAGTCGTTATTGCTTGTCCACGAGAGGAAGGTGTAGACCTTGTAGAGCATTTCGATGCGGCGGGTCAGTTCGGTCAAAATCTGCGAAGCGTCCAGCGCGCTGTCCTGCGGGTCGTACCACACGCCGATACGCAAATCATCGACGCCATCCTGGAAGGTGCTGATCCATTCGTCAAAAATGCGACCGCGCATCACCTGACCGGCTTTCAGGTGCATCTCGTCCAGTTCCGTCCCTGACCAGAAGCCAATGCAGACATCCGGCGAGAACGATTGAATGAGCGAACGCAGCGTCTGGCGATGGCGGGCAACGCCGAGCTTGCCGACGAGGTTCTGCTGGTCGTACCAGGCTTCTTTGGAGACGATCAGTTCGACGACAAAGTGATTCGGTGTCAGGCGCAGTTCCAGCGTCGGGTGCAGACGCATGTCCAGCTTGCGGTTACCATCGCGCATGGCGCGCTCGACGGTGAGCGCCTGGTCGCGCGAACGCGAGTAGCGCAGCGTCAGCCCTTCAATGGCTTCTGCGCTGCAGGAGCTGCGATTGCAGATGAGTTCGTTGCGATCACTATGCGGGTGCAGGTCCCAGGTGTAATCACGAAAGCGGCGGTGTAATGCCTTGTGCAGTTCCAGGAACTTCTCGTAGACCAACTGTGTATCGGCACTTGCCCACTGCGTCAACGCTGCACAATCAGCCGTTGTAAAGTATGCACTGCTCATAATGACTCTTGTCCCCACCACATGATTGAGAAAAACTTGTCAAGATAAATGCATCATAAATGGTTTTATTCGTAAAGGAAAGCTATAGACAACATTTTTGACGAAAAATTCGTTTTTCATCTATTGTGTAATTTTACGAAATTTAGTATAGATATTACAAAAAGTATAGTGTTGTTGCAGAGTGCTGTACTATTGTCTCAGCATGCGGTTAGGTCGCAATCCTTTTCCCCTCCGCGGCGCGCAGCATCCGGTCGGCAATCGCTGCACCGATGCCTTCGGCAGACAGCGTGCGCGCCAGAATAACTTCGACACGGTGCGCGTCGAGCGCCCGCAGCCCTGCGAACAGGCGGGTGCCGACCTGCGGCAGATCGTCGCTGGAACCTAACATTTCTATAAAGAGCGCCAACCCGTCAAACAGAGGACGATCTTCATTGACAATCAATACTCCAATGCGCTTGCCCTGCGCCACCAGTCGCTTTGCCTCGTCCACCATTGCCGCGCGGGCAGCCTCCGGCGTTCCATCATAGAGCAAAAATTGTGCGCGCGGCGAGTAATGCTTGACCAGCAGACCGGGTGACGCCTCGGTTGCGGGCGCATCAGCAGCGTTCATGCGTTCGCGCACCTGCACGGTCGGCAGTACCTCGCGCAGTGCTTCCAGCGTCACACCGCCGGGACGCAGCACGGTTGGTATATCTCCGGTCAAATCCAGCACAGTGCTTTCGAGCCCCATCATCGTCGCACCGCCATCCAGCACCATATCGACATGCCCGTCCAGGTCTTCCATCACATGATCGGCAGTCGTGGCGCTCGGTCGGCTGAAGGTGTTAGCACTCGGTGCGGCGATAGGCAGTTCGGCAGCGCGCAGCAGTTCGCGTGCAATCGTTCCGGCAGGCATCCGCACAGCGACCGTGCGCAACCCTGACGATACATTCGGCGGGATAAACGAGCTGCGCCGCAGGACGAGCGTCAGCGCGCCGGGCCAAAAGACATCGCGCAGCCGCCACACTACGCTCGGCACATCGTTGGCGACCAGCGGCAGTTGGCGATCATCGTAAATATGAACAATCACCGGGTCGTTGGCGGGACGCTCCTTCGCGGCGAAGATGCGGTTGACTGCAACACCATCCAGCGCGTTCGCGCCTAACCCGTACACCGTCTCCGTTGGGAAGGCGACCAGCCCGCCCTGTTGCAGCACAGCAGCGGCGCGTGCCAGTATGCTCGCATCGGGCTGCGCGGGATCGATGAAAAGGCGCCGGGTTTGTGTGGTGTAGATCATCTAGACCGCCTGTGTAATGGACAAAGCGCGGCTGACAGGCGGGGTTACGTGTCACCTTATGACATCCCACAGACCAGGCAACCGCGGACGAATGAGCTTACTGACGAACTTCACTGCATGAGCAGTTGAAAATCCTGTGCGCAGCACGGACAGTGGCGCTGCGGTTGATTTCCGTAATATTTCTTCAAGTCCCGCTGCACCACTTCCTTCGCGCGCACAACTGTGATCACAAAGTGACCACACTTGCACAACACGACTTTGGTCAGTTCGAGCCGGCGATAGGGACTGTTGCCGGGCAAACCCGCGGGAAAGGACTTGCGCAAAAGCTGATATACAATAAACCCTGCCTGACGCTCGCGCAAGCCATACTGAATGATAAACCGAACTTCATCTTCCGATACATTCCGATCCACTGAACGTTCACGCGCATGGTGACTGAATGAAAGGAAGGGGGACATAACAGCCTCCTGACTTCAGCTACCGGGTCTGTTGGGATGTTAAGGTGCTGTGATGACCTGTTCACATTAGCATAATGTAGATTTGCTGTTTTATTGCCCCCAAAAATAGTGGTATGCCAGTTGTCTAGTTTGCATAATTGTGGCACAGTCGTGCAGAATATTTTTCACCAACAGGCTTTCTTTCATGACCGATACGATTGGCAAAGTTTCTCAGCGTTGCAAAATCGCCGCCGGCCTGTTCTGGGCAGATTACAGCGTGCTGGGCGCGCAGGTACGGGAGCTTGACGCCGCCGGGGTAGACTGGTTTCACATCGAAGTCCGCGACGGCAAGTACATGGACTTCGGGATGCCGCGCGGCGGCTTCGACATCATCGAAGGCGTGCGCAAAAGCACGTCACTGGAAATCGAGGCGCAGTTGCAGATGGTGCGCCCGTCGTTCGATGTCTTCAACCAGCTCAAAGATTTAGGCGTCAACCTGATCTCACTACCCATCGAAACGATGGGCGAGATGATGATGCAGAGCATTACCTACATTAAAGAGAAGCTGGAACTGAAGGTTGGTGTCTGGGCATGGCAAGGCACGCCGACCAGCGCCTTCGAGCAGTACATTCACCCCTATGTAGACATCATCGAATACGAAAGCCGCGCCCCATTCTGGGTCAAGCCTGTCGGTGGCAAAAGCCCGCACACGATGGACGACATCATGATCCCGACGATGCGCCGCCTGCATGACATGATCCGCGAGGGCGGGATGCTGGATCGCATCGAACTGATGGAGGACGGCGGGCTGAACGCGGGCAACGTCGCGGCGTTCATTGCGGCGGGCATGACGGTGGCGGAGGTGTCATCGCCGCTGCTCAAAGGACCGAACGGCAAGCTGCAACCCGGCACGGGCGAAATCACGGCGGCGGTGCAGAAACTGCGCGCCGTGATGGACGCCGCAAGTATAACGTAGGGGCAGGATGTATCCTGCCCAATAATCTCCATGATGGACGATGTACAACAAGGGATGAAGAATGCGTTCTTTCAGGATTGGCATGATTGGTTACGGCGGCATCGGGCGCGTCCATGCGCTGGGCTACCGTTCGATTCCGTTTTACTATGGGCTGCCCGCTGACACGACGCGCGTGGTCGCCGTTGCCACCACGCGCCCGGAAACCGCTGAAGCCGCCGCGCGAGAGATCGGCTGCGAAAGCTGGACGAGCGATTACCGCGAACTGCTGCAACGCCCCGACATCGACATCATCGATTGCTGCACCCCCAACGACAGTCACGAGGAAATCCTGACGGCGGCGGCGCAAGCGGGCAAGGCGATCTACTGCGACAAGCCGCTGTCGCTCGGCGTGGACGACGGCGCGCGGATTGTCGAAGCAGTGCAGCGCGCGGGCGTGCGTACTCAACTGACCTACAACTTTCGCTGCTTCCCGGCGATCACGCGCGCCAAACAACTGCTGGACGAAGACTTTGTCGGGCGCATCTTCTCGTTTCGCGGGCGCTACTACCGCAGCAGCTATATCGATCCACAGAAGCCGATCAGTTGGCGCTTGACCAAAGCCAGAAGCGGCGGCGGTGCGCTGGTCGATCTCGGTTCGCACATCCTCGACCTGATCTACTTCCTGCTCGGTGACTACAACAGCGTGCAGGCGACGCTCGACACGCTGATCAAGGAGCGCCCCATTGCGGCAGGTGCGAGCGAGCTGACCCCCGTTGATGTCGATGACATCGCGCTGCTGCACGCGCGCATGGCGAATGGCACGCTCGGTCTGGTCGAAATCTCGCGCATGGGGACAGGCAAAACCAACGAACTGCTGGTGGAAATCTTTGGCGAAAAAGGCGCGCTGCGCTTTGACGCCAGCGACCCCAGTTGGCTGGAAGTCTACGACGCTCGTGACAGCGACAAGCCGTTGGGAGGAATGCGCGGTGTGCGCTTTGTCGAAACGGTCAGCCGCTTCGATGGCGCGCGTGCGCCAGACTATACCATGCCGCCGGATTTCGTGCGCACACACGCCGAATGTCAGTATCAATTCCTGAAGGCAATCGCCGACGACCGCCCGAACGCGCCCACGTTTGCCGATGGGCTGCACATCCAGGCGGTGATGGCGGCGGCAGCGCGTTCCTCCGCCGATGGGCGTTGGGTGCGCGTGGCGGAAGTGCTGTGAGCGCCGATTTCGACATCATTATCATTGGCAGTGGCATGGGCGGCGGCACGCTGGCGTATGCGCTGCGCAGCCACACCGCGCACATATTGCTGGTCGAACGCGGCGATACGCTGCCGCGCGAGGCGCAGAACTGGCAGGTACAAGCCGTCTTTGACCAGAAGCGTTACAAGCCCGCTGAGCAGTGGATCAATGCGCGCGATGGCTCGATGTTTCAGCCAGGTGTGCATTACTTCGTCGGCGGCAACACCAAGGTCTACGGTGCGGCGCTGCCCCGTTTGCGCGAACGCGACTTTGAAGCGCTCGAACACGAAGGCGGCACGTCCCCCGCCTGGCCCATCACCTATGCCGAACTCGAACCGTACTACGCACAGGTGGAGCACATCTATCATGTGCATGGCAAATCCGGCGACGACCCGACGGAACCGAAGCGCTCATCACCGTTCCCCTACCCCGCCGTGCCGAACGAGCCGTATATGGACGCGCTGGCGGGGCGGCTTCGTGGACAGGGCTTGCATCCCTTCTTCCTGCCGATGGGCATCGATTTGCGCGACGGCGGGCGCTGCATCCGCTGCAAAACCTGCGATGGCTTCCCGTGCCAGGTAGATGCCAAAGGCGACGCCGACGTATGCGCCGTGCGCCCGGCGCTGGAGACAGGCAAGATTACGCTGTGGACGCGAACGAAGGCGCTGCGTGTGCTGACAGACGCAACGGGCAGGCGCGCGGTCGGCGTCGAAGTCGAGCGCGATGGGCAGCGACAGACGGTTCACGCCAGTGTGATTGTCGTGGCGTGCGGCGCGGTCAATTCGGCGGCGCTGCTGCTGCGCTCAGCAAACGACAAACATCCGCACGGCTTGGGCAACGGGTCAGGGATGCTCGGACGCAACTACATGGTGCATAACAACACGGCGATGATGGCGGTCGATCCCTTCCGCCGCAACCCGACCGTCTTCCAGAAGACGATGGCGGTCAACGATTACTACTTCCGCAGCGACGACTTCGCCTATCCAATGGGCAATATTCAACTGCTCGGCAAGCTGCAAGCGGGCATGTTGGCGGCGTCGCAACCCCTCGTCCCAAAGCCGCTGCTGGGGGAAATGGCGCAGCGCAGCGTGGACTGGTGGATCATGAGCGAGGATTTGCCGGACGTGAACAACCGCGTCGAACTGGCGGCAGATGGCGGCATCCGCGTCCACTGGCAGCCCAATAACCTGGTCGCACATCAAAAGCTGATCGACGCGGCGGTCAAGATGATGCGGCGGGCGGGCTATCCGTTCGTGTTCATTGAACGCATGGGCATCGCCACCAATTCACACCAGTGCGGCACAGCGCGCTTCGGCACAGATCCGGCGACATCGGTGCTGGATCCGCACTGCCGGATGCACGAAGTCGAGAATACCTACGTGGTCGATTCGTCTTTCTTTCCGTCCTCATCCGCCGTCAACCCCGCGCTGACCATCGCGGCGCAGGCGCTGCGGGTGGCGGAGCAGATTATTTCAGGAGACCAACTATGCGCCAACGACATGTCCTCACTCACGCCGATGCCCAGCGCATCCTCGCTGCTATCCAGTCCGAACTGGAGCAGCACAACGAAGGCGCTGCCGTCGCCGTCACCGACTCGCACGGCGAGTTGATCGCCTTCGTCCGTACCGACGGCTGCCCGCTGCCATCGATCAATAATGCCATCAACAAGGCATACACCGCCTCGCGCCAGCGCCAGCCCAGCGGTGAAGTCGGTGCAAGCTCGCGCGAAAAAGGCTGGCCGCTCTCCAACTTCGGCGACATGCGCTACATCGGCTGGGGCGGCGGTGTGCCGCTGGTCTACGAAGGCACAGTCGTGGGCGCGGTCGGCGTCAGCGGGCTGCCGGAAGCGCGCGATGCGGAACTGGCGCGGCTTGGGGCAGCGGCGTTGTGACTGACTACGTAATCGGCGTTGACCTGGGCGGGACGAAAATCGACATCGGCGTCATCGCGCCCGACAACCAGATCGTCGCCCGCGCTCGCATCCCGACGCACAACGAGCAGGGCGGCACTGCCGTCGTCGAGCGCATCGGGCGCGTGATTGACGAGTTCCGCCGCGATTTGCCCACCAACGCGCGCTTGCAGGCGCTGGGCATCTGCACGCCGGGACCGGTCGATCATAGCGAAGGCAAGCTGCTGACACTGGTCAATCTGCCCGGCTTATCGCACGCACCGCTGCGGCAGATGCTCGCGGACAGGCTTGGCATCCCCGTACGGCTGGAGCATGACGCGAAAGCGGCGGCGCTCGGCGACTTTCACTACGGCGCGGGGCGTGGCGCACGCAGCATGACCTACATCGTCATCGGCACAGGCGTTGGCGCGGCGATCATCATCGACGGGCAGCTTTACTACGGTGAAGGCAATGCGGCGGGCGAAGTCGGGCATATCACGATCGACCGCGATGGCGAGATGGAGAACAGCGGCGTGCGCGGCGCAGTGCAGCGATACGCCAGCGGACCCAACCTTGCGCGGCGCTACATGGAGGCGATGGTCACACAGGTGACACCTGACGGCGACCCGATCACGGGCGGCTACGTGGCAAAGCGCGCCCTCGAAGGCGATCCGGTGGCGGTGCGGCTGGTGGCGGAGGCGGGCGAGGCGTTGGGGATTGCGATTGCGTCGATGGCGATGATTTTGGATATTGAACTCAACGTCGTCGGCGGCGGCGTAGCGGCATTGGGCGATTTGCTGCTGGAGCCTGCGCGCCACGCCATGCGGCGCTACTGCTTCGCGGCGCTGGCGGCACGCCTTCGCCTCGAGCAGACGGCGCTGGGCGATACGGGCGCACTGCTCGGCTGCGCGTGGCTGGCACGCAATGCCCAAGGCTAAAATTCAAAAGAAAAATTTGAACCACGAAGGCACGAAATTCACGAAGGAAACACGAAGGGAGAGAGTAAATTAGTCGATTAGGAAGAATTTTCACGCAGAGGTGCGGAGAAGCAGAGGGGGATTTTAGATTCACTCTCTGCGTCTC
>JANRJX010000119.1:0-51273 GCA_033763755.1 Chloroflexota bacterium | reverse complement strand
TGCGTCGCTGCTGGAGCGGATGGAGCAGGCGGGATGGATCGCGCGCCAGACGCATGCTGAGGATCGCCGCGCGAACCGCCTGTGCGTGAAGTCCGTCGGCAGGATGAAATACGAAAAGGCCCGCGAAATCGCCGTCGCCCTGCAACGTGACGTGCTGGGTGCTTTGCCGTCGGACCGGCGCGACAAGTTTTTGGTGGACCTCGAGAAGATTGCCGATGCGTGTCACGCAGCGGCCAATGCGCCGCAAGTCAGACGGAAACCCGGGCAGCGATCAGCCCGCGGCCAGAGCAAGCAATCGCGACAGCCGATTACTCGTAGCGCAGGGCATCAATCGGATTCAGCGCGGCGGCGCGGTTGGCGGGGTAGACGCCGAACAGCACGCCAATCGCCACGCTGATGCCGACCGCCAGCATAATACTGCCGATCTGCACGCTCACACTCAGCCCCGTCGGGAGTACGCTGATCAGCAGTGCGCCGCCTGCCGCAATTGCGATGCCGATGCCGCCGCCAATCATCGACAGCAGCACCGCCTCCGTCAGGAATTGCAGCACGATGTCGCGCCGCTGCGCCCCAACCGCTTTGCGCAAGCCGATCTCGCGCGTGCGTTCCGTCACTGTGACGAGCATAATGTTCATGATGCCGATGCCGCCGACCAGCAGCGAAATTCCCGCAATCAGCCCCAGGAACAGTGTCAGCAGATTAAAGATGCTCTCTGACGTTTCGAGCAGGTCGGTCTGCGTGAAGATTTCAAACGAGTCCTCGTCACGGAAGGCAATGCCGCGATCTTCGCGCAGCGCCAGCCGGATTTGTCGCGCTACCGCGTCCACGCTGTCATCATCGCGCGCCTGCACCAGTATGTTGGTGATCGGTCGCTCACCCGTAATCGCGCGGTCGCCTGCCAGCCGAGCCAGCGCCGTCGTGATCGGCACCATGATCAAGTCGTCTTCGTTGCCGCCGAAGCCCTGCCCGCCAACTGCGTTCATAACGCCCAGCACGCGAAGTCGCACGTTGTTAACACGGATCTCCTGCCCGACCGCCGATGTATTCGGGAACAATCGCTCGGCAGTATCGATGCCCAGCACGGCGACGCGCGCCTGCCCCTCGACATCTTCGCGTGTAAAGAATTCGCCTTCCAGCATTGACCGGGTGCGGATTTCGAGATAGCTTTCGTCCACCCCGCGTACACGCCCGCTGGTCGAACGGTCGCCTGCGGTCGTCGGCAAGTTGTTGCGCACGAGCTGCGGCATGACGAGCAGCGCGTCCGGCACATTGAACGAGTCGCTGATGACGCTGTAATCGCGCATGGTCAGGCGCACGACATCGCCGCGCTCGTCTTCGCCGCTAAAGACGATGACCAGGTTCGCGCCGAGTCCCAGGAACTGGGCGCGGACGAAGCCTTCGACCGCCTGCCCCAGGCTGACCAACACAATGACCGACGCGACGCCGATGGTGATGCCGAGCATGGTGAGCGCGGCGCGCAGTTTATTCGACATCAAGCCCGACAGTGCCACGCGGAAGTTTTCGAGGAAGTTGGACATTCTAGTACTGTATCTCCATCAACAAGAGCAATCCCAGTATAGCATGATCACGAATGTACTTCTTTTAGCCCAACCCTATTTGGGCGAAGCAGCAGTACGACGAAGAATAAAGAAAATAAACAACATAGCTTATGCTATGGTTAATACATTAGGCGAGCGAGTTGAGTTTAACTGAAGGTGCATTGTGTCCGACGCAAAGTTCAACGCAGCAAGAGAGTTCATTAACGAAAAACGATATGCAGAAGCACGCATGATTCTCAAGACAATGAACCATCCTACAGCCACGCGATGGCTTGCACGACTAGACGAAATTGATCCATCATTTCCAACCGCTACTCCGCCCCAAGCTTCCCACATTTATCCACTACCACCCAACTACTTAATGCCACAAGTACCGCCCTATCCGCAACCATCGGAAGAACAAGAGCGCTTCTACCGCCGTGAAAATCGCAATAGCAGACTGCGCAGAGTTGCCGATGGGCTACACCTGTTTCTTTTTAGCGGAGTGTGTTTCCTAATGTCATTCTTCTTTGGAACCCCCAACATTCCAGTTGGAAATCCAGGTTATAGCATTTTCAATACACAGCCTAATGTAACTTTCGTTGTTTTAGGGGTTGTCTGCATATTTGGTGGTCTATTCCTCATGTTTAAGCGTGATTAAACAAACGCTTCAAGTTTGGAAAGATATCAGCAGGATGATCGCGCAGGAAGACGTGGGTTGGTAGACGGACTGAATGACGGTGTGTATCATAATGGTATGTCGTCAACAGGAAGGTTACTCATGACCGACCAACCCGCGCTGCGTGTGAGCGCTGCCGAGTTTCTTGCGCGCTCCGAAACCAATCGTCTGATGCAGCTCATCGAAGGGGAAATTATTGATATGGGATCGCCGTCGCCCGACCACCAGGTCACTGTCTACCGTACTGCACGAACGGTTGAGGAACTGGTCGCAGCGCTCGATGGCAACTTCTTCATTGCGCCGCTGGACGTGGAGCTGGATGATGGCACTGTGGTGCAGCCGGATGTGATGGCGGTGCTGCCCAACAGTAAGTGTATCATTGCCGAAAATCGCTTGATCGGCGCGCCCGACCTGGTGATTGAAGTGCTTTCTCCTGGTACCGCGCAGATTGATCGTGGGCGCAAGTTCCATCTCTATGAGCGGCATGGTGTGCGTGAATACTGGATGATTGACCTGGCGAATGCACTGGTGGACGTGTGGATGCTGAAGGACGGGCGCTTTGTGCTGCTGGATGTCTATGGTAGAGGCGAGACGTTCCACTCACCGCTGCTCGGCGCGGTGGTGGTTGATCGGTTGTTAGGGCGGAAGCTTGGATAGCGCAGGCAGGTTACTCCCGCGTCCTGAAAATGTCTTCGATACGCGCCTCGAAACCGGGCAGCAAGTCGCCGCCTGTCAGCGTATCACCCGGATAGTAGAAGTCCGACTCCCCATTGGGATACATCACCTCGATCAGCGGCTTGCGCGTGAACAGCAGCCATACCTGCTGCGCACCGTTCGCAAGATAGTACGCCGCTTTCTCGCACATTTCGCGCGGCGAGTCACCGAAAGATTGGATCTCGACACACAGATCAGGAATTTGTGGGACAGCCGAGTCTGTCATGGCAGGAATGCGTGACTTCATCGTGAAGCTGATGTCAGGAATGCGATCATTGTGCGTGTCGTTTGGGTTGGCACGATAGTGTACCTCGTACAACACCTCTCCCAGGTCGTTTGTGTCAACAAAGTTATTGAGCCGCAGAAACAGCGTTTTGGATACGGTCTGATGTTTGTAGCTCGGCATTTCGCGCTCCACGATTTCACCATGAATGAGTTCAAAGCGGCGGTGCGCGTTTTCTGGCAGTGCGATGAATGCCTCAAATTCTTCAATTGTCGTGCGTTTGACCAGCATAGGCGCGTCGGTCATGAAGTCACCTCATCAAACATCTGGACACGCATTATAGCATGGCGGCGCGCTATATCGCCCGCTGGCGCAGCGTGACCGACGCCCGCTCGCGCACTCGTGCGATCTGCTCATCCGTTACGGGCGCTTCAAAGCTGCGGAAGCCGCTCAACCGGAAGCCGTGCCGCGTCGCAATCGCGCCGATCTCGCGCGCCTGTTCCGCGTGAATGTCCTTGCCAATCGTGTAATCTTCGTAACGTCCTTCCAGCGCCAGCGCCATCGTCTCCGCCATGCACGCATAGGCGTGACGCGGCGGAAAGCCGAAATCGAAGTGGAAGTCCGCAGCGCCCGGCACCGCCACCATACCGCCATCGATGACCAACACATCATCGCGCTGCGCCGCTACCTGACGGCTCACATCGCGTGGTCGCGCTACATCGCACACCACAGCGCCGGGCTTGAGATGACGCGGCTCAATCAGCGCATGGACGGCGCTCGATACCGCCAGGATCAGGTCGGCTTCGTAAATCAGGTCCATCGTTGTTCCCGTGACGATCTGTGCGCCCAGCCCGACGCAGCGCGCGCGCAGTTCGTCAAGCGCGTCCTGCCGTCGCCCGATCAGACGCAGTTCGGCACATTCGCTCGCCAAAAGTTCGGCGCACGTCTTGCCAATTGCGCCTGTCGCGCCGACAATCGCCACCGTCGCCTCGCCCAGCGCGATACCCATTGTGTCTGCCGCCGCGCGAATCGCCTCGACCGCCATCACGATCGTGTAACTGTCCCCCGTCGTCACAGGCACTTGCAGGCGGTCAGCAATCGTTTTGCCTGCATCGCCCACAACCGATGTGTACGCGCCCAGCCCGACGATGCGCGCACCCAACTCCTGCGCCATTTTGCCACAGGCGACGATCTTGTTATACGCCGTTTCGACAGGTACGCTCATCATCGTCGGCGGTGTAAACGGGCAGGCGATGAGCCAGCCGCGCAGTTCGCGCCCCGTCGCCTCCGAAACGATGCCTTCAACTTGTGACAGGTAGACGGGCGGGAAGAAGCGCGAAAAGTAGTTGATTTGCCCTTCCGTCAGGATTTTGCCAAGCAGCGGGAACTTGCGCTGTACATCGCGCTTGATCTGGATCGGATGGATGATGAAAGCGAACGTATCGCCTGCGAACTCCGCCATTGCTACCATCCCGTTCTGGTAATCACATCTTCTTCTTCGTCCTGGCGCGGGTAAAAGCGGGTGTGGTTGGCGCTTTTGCCCGCGATAAAGTGATGATCGCTTTCCTCAAACGTCACGTTGCGGCTGATCACACGGCGCTGCGGCGCAGCGACCATGACCACATCCGACTCGATCATGCGTCCAGGGAACATGACCATCCCCGATCCGATGCGGCAGTTATGCCCGACGGCGCTGCCCAACACCACCTGCCCGACTTCGCGCAGCTTGCCATTGATGTCTGCCGCACGGATCGGGCGCTGCTCAATCAGGTTAAAGTCGGTGAAGGTATTGCCCGCGCCGACAAAACTGTTGCGCCCGATGACACACATTTGCAGGCAGGTGTTCTGTGCAACGATGGTGTTCTCCATCACGGCAGTCAGATACAGCGCTGCGCGGAACGGCATAAAGCAGTTGTTGGCGATGCTGCTCATCATCAGGCAGCAGCCGTCGTCAATCGTGACGTTATCGCCAATCGTGCAGTTGTCTATGAACACACCGGGACCGATATTGCAGTTATCGCCAATCGCCGCCGGACCGGTGATGACCGCCGTCGGGTGGATGCGCGTGTTCTTGCCGACCGTAACAACCGCGCTGGTGCTGAGCAGCTGCGTTTGTTCAATGAGCGCTCGCCACAGCAGTTCCAGACTACGAAAGTTGTGCGTGCGCACGTAGCGGTCAAAGCGGCTGGCACGCGCGAACAGGCTAAAGATGATGCTGGCGTAGTAGACATGCACCCAGCTTTCGATGCTGATGACTGCCCGCCCCGGCGCGTAGTGCGTCAGCGAACCTTGCTCCATCGTCATGAAGTCAGGCACGCTGTAAAAGCCCATCTCCTGGGCATCGCTATCAACGACGATCGGCTGCACATCGGTAGTGTAGCCATTGGGGAAGTACCACAGGTCGAGCATATAGTACTGCTTGCCATGCCCATCCTGAACTGGCTCGAAGTGGGTCAGCGGCAGGGTATAGGTGCGGAATGCCGGGTCATCGCCGGGGATAGAGGCGCGGCAGGCGCGTTTGCTGGCAATTGCCGCGCGCAGGAATGTCGTCAGGAACTCGGCATCGAACCACAGATTGTTGCGGTAGACGATGGCGGCGTCCTCAATGCTTGTCATCTCGTCAGCGTGACGCAGCGTGCCCCCAAGCGAGATATTGCGCTGCGCGCGTGGCAGCAGTCGGGGCAGCACGTCCTGAAACAGATCTTCCTGATGGATGTTGAGCGGGCGTGTGCCGATAGTCAACTGGCTGGCTGGCTGGTTAAACGGCGGCACATGGCGCGTATCTTCAATGACGTAACGGCGCATAATCTTGTCCCGACTGCGTGGCGCAAACGATTTTCACATCTTCCTCACTCTATTGCCTATTGTGCCACTAAAACGTGACGGGACAAATGAAGACTGCTGTTCGGTATATCTCTCAGCCCCGTCCCCTCGCCATACATGGAGAGGAGGCGAGTCCCAGGTGAGGGTAATTGATGCCGGGTGAGGGGCATTACGCCCCCGCCGTTGCTTCTTCAGTGGCGTCCGCAGATGGTGCGATGGGCGCAATCGGGCTGCCACACTGCGCCAGCAACTCCTCGAATTCGAGCAATCGCGCCGCATTTGGCTCAAACTCCGCCTGCTCCAGCCGATAGCCTTCTTGCAGCAGCGTAATTGCGGATGGGCAGTCGCCAGCAGCATTCAGATACGCCCGCGCCGCCGCCAGAAAGTGGCTGGGGCGCTGCGTCCCTGCCGCGATCAGGGCACGGTAGGCATCGAGCGCGGCGGCGTTATCGCCACGAATCACCTGCACATTGCCGAGTTGAAACAGACAGGCGCGGTTCTCCGGAGACAAATTGACACAGCGCTGGGCGGGTTCCAACGCCTGCTCGTAATCGCCATACGCAAACGAATAGAGGTACGACGTAGCATATAAGGCGTCGAGATTGTTCGGGTTGAGTTCAGTGATCTCGAGCAGCACATCGCGCATCGCGTCGTAGTCTTCATTCAGCAGCACCCACGCCAGCCTCATTTGAACGTCAACGCGATAGGGCGCGTATTGCAGCGCCGTCTCAAAGTCGCGGCGGGCAGCGCCAAAGTCAAAGTTCGCCTCCTGATTGATAATGCCGCTGATCAGATTGGCGTCGGGGTTGGTCGCATCGAGTTCCAACGCCCGCTCAGCCGTTGTTCTTGACCGTTCGATCTGGTTGTCGACAAAGTAGGCATACGCCAGATACGCCGTTGCTGAGACGTGGGCTGCATCCAGATATAATGCCTGCTGCCCGCTGGCAATCGCTATTTCCGGCTGATCGTTAGAACCGAGCGCGTAACTGTGAATCGCCCAGCCATCGGCGCTGTATGGGTCGGCATTGATAGCGCGCTCTGCTGCTTCGACTGCTTCCGGGTAGCGCCCGTCCATAATTAAGCCGAGCGCGACGTTGGCGTGCCGCTGCACATCGTTGGGCACGTCCGGCAGCACGCTGCGGTAGGCGGTCAGTGCTTCCTCAATCGCGCCGCTTTGCCACGCGCCATCGGCAGCCGCCAGCGCGTCTGAGGGGTCCGGGCGCGGCGTGGGTGTGGGCGCGACCGCCGTCGCCAGCCCGCCGCTGATCGACTGAACAGCGCTGTTCATGCTGTTGGCGACCATTGGGCGTAGTTCATCGCGCCGTTCGTACAACTGCCAGCCGCCGTAAGCGACCAGTGGCGTAAGCAGCCACAGCCACAACCAGCGGAAGTTGAAGACGTTGTGCCGCCGCTGGTACTTGACCGGGCGGTAGCGTTTGGGTGTGCGTAGATACATCGCTGCCTCAGCCGCCTATCGGTGTCGGTGGGATCGGCGTCGGCGGTATTTCTGTGGGCAGCGCACGTCCGGCAAACGCGCTGCAATTGTCCGTCACCAGCCGCAGCCCCGCCAGCGTATTCGTTAGCACGCCTTCGCCGATGTTCTGCTGGCGAATCCGTACCAGCGACTCGTTGAGAATGTTCCAGGCATCATCGCAATCCTCACCACCCAGGTAATAATGCGACAGACCGCGTAGATACCAGCATTCGATCTGTTCAGAGCCCAGCGCGACGCACTGGGTGAAGTCTTCAATTGCACCTTCGTAGTTGCGGCGAGCGTAACGTACCTGCCCGCGCTGGGCGTATGCCTCGGCATAATTCGGGTTGAGGCTGATGGCGTCGTCGCAGTAGCCCAATGCCTGCGAGTCATCACGGGCGCGCCAGAACGCCTGGCAAAGACGCAGGTAGGCGCGCGGGTTGTCCGGCTGTATCGACAGGATCAGCTCATACGTCGCGACGGCTTCCGCTACCTGATCGCTGGCGAGATACTGCCCTGCCAGCTCGAAATAGGGGTTGACGAGATTGGGGTTAAGCGAAATCGCCTGCTCTAGCTGGTCTATCGCCCGTTCGCGCTCCCCAACCCAGATCAGCGCAAAGGCATAGGCGCGCCGCGCTGTCGGGTCGCTCGGATCGAGTTCGACCGCCCGTGCGCCGCTGTCGAGCGCCTGTTGATAGCGTGAGATGCTGGTGTACGCGCCGGACAGTGCGACATGCAGCGGCGCAAAATTGGGGTCGATCTGAATGCCTGCCTGCGCAACGGGGATGGCATTGGCGCTGTCGCCCATCAAGTCCATCGCTCGCGCGCGGATGGCGTAGCCGCGTGCGTCGCCGGGGTTGGCGTCGATTGCCTGCTGCCCGACTTCGACGGCGATTTCTGCCTGGTTGTTCTCCAGCAGCACACGCCCATACTCATACAGATAATCGACATTGTTCGGCTGCTGGGCGGCTGCGCGCCCCAGCAGCGCTACCGCTTCCGCCAGGTCGCCGCGTGCGAACGCCGCCAACCCCTGCGTCGCCAGTTCGCTGGCAAAGGGCGTTGGCGCGGGCGCGTAACCGATCGCCGCCAGCGTCATCGTTTGCAGGCGCGGGAACTGGCTGTCAACCACAAACAAGAACGCACCCAGCCCGATTAGATAGGCGATCAATAAGCGCCACGGTCCCCCTCGCTTGCGGCGAAAGAACGGCTGCGTGTAATCACGCTTGATGTACATATTGGTGTTGCCCTCGTCACTTTCGGACAGGCAGGCATAACCCCCTGTCCACTTGCAGCGCATTATAGCACACGGCGCAACCGACCTTTTCCGCCGCGCTATGTGCGGTTACACTAATCGCCACGATTGTAGGTAGGGACAGAATACATTTTGCCCCTACCATCCTGTTGCAGAGTTTGTGAGAGACCTTATGCGTTGGATGCGCTTCTCGATACTGTGTCTGCTGCTGTTGTCCGTCGGTGTGGCATCAGCGCAAGACAGTTCTACAGGCGGTGGTGAACTGCCCGCCGTCGTGCGGCTGGAGGGCGTGCTGCCCGTCTACCAGGACATCAACCGCTGTTCCGCCGCCGCCCTGACGATACAACTGTCGTACTTCCTGGCAGATCGTCCCTACGACGCGACCATCCGCGCGCTCAACCCACACCCTGAAGATGTGAGTGTGCGGCTGGAAGAGATGACCCGCCATGCCGAAGAAGCATATGGCTTGCGTGGCATTATTCGTTACGGCGGCACGCTCGATATGCTCAAGGCGCTGCTGGCGGCGGGCTTCCCTGTGCTGGTGGAGAACGTCTATTACGATGGCGCGGGCGGCTTCAACGACTGGCTCAGTCATAACCGCGTCGTCATGGGCTACGATGACAACACGCAGAACATTCTGACGTTTGACCCGCTGCTTGGTCACGGCGAAGACAACACCGGACGTCCAATCCCATATGCTGATGTCGATGATCGCTGGCGGGCGTTCAACCGTGATTACATGGTGCTGTATCGCCCGGAAGACGAAGCGACCTTGCAGGCAGTTATGGGCGAACATTGGGATGCAGCGTATAACTGGGAGTGGTCATTGCAACTGAGCGAGGACGAACTGGCGGGAGACAGCCCCGACTCGTTCAGTTTGTTCAACAAAGGGACATCGCTGGTCGGGCTAGGGCGCTACGAAGAAGCGGCTGAGGCGTTCGATCAGGCGCGGGCGATTGGCTTGCCCTGGCGCATGATGTGGTATCAATTCGGTCCGTTCGAGGCGTACATGGCGGTGGGGCGTTATCAGGATGTGATCGATCTGGCGCGCGAAGTGATCGCCGGGACGCCGGGCGTGGAAGAGGTCTACTATTACGCTGGGCTTGCCTATGAGCAGTTGGGCGATAGGGTGCGTGCCGAAGGCAATCTGGAAGTGGCGGTACTGCGTAATCAGTATTATACCGAAGCGATTACCGCGCTGGCGCGTGTACGCGGCGAACCGACACCTACACCAGGATCATAGAGAGTGATGAGTGCAAAGTAATGAGTGATGAGTCTTTGGTGCACCGTGCAAAGTGTAAAGTGCAGCGTAGGGGCAGGATGTATCCTGCACAAAACCGTCAGATCATCCATATGCCCACCCTCTTGTCTTATCGACTCAATGGACGCCTCTTGAAGCAGCTTTTTATAAGCTTTGTCGTACTGTCTTTCTCTATGGCTGTATTCGCCCAGCCGCAGTCGGAACTCGTGGCTGCGGACATTGACATCGTAGAGACGCAGGACATCTATGGTCAGACGGTGCAGACGGTCGAAGGGCGGCTCGTCAACGAAGGTACGTCCGCTTATGCCACCATCAGCCTGACCGCGCAGGCATACGACCGTGGGGACGAATTGGTGGGTGAAGGCTTCGGCGTGCTGGTCAATGCCTGTGGCGCGGGTCTGCCGTTCGACTTTGTGCAGCAGCCGGGCGAAAGCCGACCGTTTGCCATCCCGCTGGAGTTGTTCGAGGCGGACGCTGTCGTTGACCGTGTAGAGGTCAGTGCGACGGGCGAAGCAGTGGCGGCGAACGGGGCGGATGCCGCGCCGCTGGCGGAAGGCATCGAGCAGGTGTCGTCGCAGGAAGTCGTAGCGGTTGAATGGGAAAGCGCCACGACGCTGCGCTACGCTATCGGCTGCGAACGGGACCTGTTCATCGATTGGCGCTGGCAGCGCTACGACCTGACGACCGGTCGCAATGTCAGCATCGAACACCCTAACGCCAGTGATGTGACGGATGATCTGCGCGAACGGCTGCTGCTCGAAGACCCGCTGATCTTCGCCAATTCGCGCCTGCGTTTCGCGCCCATCAGCGGCGAACGACTGGTGTATCAGGATCGCATCAACGATGTCTGGACGGCAGCGCGTGAGGGCAATTTCCAGCGCCGCCTGCAAACACTGCTCAACAGCTATACGCTACAAGGCTACCTCTGGCTGCCAGAAGATCGCTTTGTCGCTTACTACTATGGCGGTTATGGTGACCCGGTGCGCTATTTTGTCGCCGATGCCGAAGGACGCCTGTATGGGCAGGGACCGCTCAGCAACCGCGCATCTGTGACCATACCGGGCGTGACGAGCGATGGCTTGCGCGCCATCATCAGTGGTACGTTCGACGATGTGACGGGCTACTACATCGACATTCGCGCCCAGGGCTTCTTTGAGCTGCTGTTTGAGGCGGAACTACCGGGCAACAATTACCCGCCGCCCGTGCCGCTGCTCAACGAAACAGGTGACCGCGTGACGCAGATTTACTTGATCCGTCCGGTGGATGGGGAGCCGCGCCTGCAATGTTTCGTGCGCCCGGAAGACGGCGAGAACACGCTGATCGATCTCACGTCCCTACCGCTGAACATCGCGATTGACGAACGTGCGTGGACGTTTCTGTCGCCGGATGAGCGCATCATCGCGCTGTCCGCCAACGGTATCAACGGCGGCTTGTGGTTGATTGATCGCGATTCGGTAGGCAATTGTTGAGACGGTACTGGGAATATCTCGCCCTGTTCGCCATTTTCGCGCTGTCGGCTTGGCTGCGCTTCGGCTGGGTTGGCGTGTCGAGCTACGCGGGTGACGAGGCACGCATTAGTCTGGATGCGCTGCGTCTCACGCGCGGCGGCGAGTTCGTCTATATCGCGCAGCAGTCGTCAACAGGTATTCCCTTCCTGCCTGCCAGCGTGTGGATGTTCGCACCGCCTTATCTGCTTTCGCCCGATCCTATGGTCGCCACACTCTACGTCTGCCTGATTAGCTTGTTCACCGTCATCGGGACGTGGTGGCTGGCGCGGCGCTGGGGCGTATGGGCAGGGCTAGCGGCAGCGTTGTTCATGGCGGCATCGCCGTATGCAGTCTTTTATGGACGCAGCATCTGGCAGCCGAATCTGCTGCCCGCGTTCGGCGTGCTGTGGGCGTGGTCGGCGCTACGGGGGGTGGGGAGGTATCAGGATAAGGCAAAGACACAACGGGAAGCGTCCGGCAGCAGGGCTCAGGCGTTCGTGATTGCGTTGAACTGCTTCCTTGCCGGGTTTGTGCTGCAAGTCCACTTCGCGGGTGCAGCGTTCGCGCTTGGCAGTCTATTCCTGTTCGTACGTTACCGCTGGTGGCGGCATCCCATCCCCGTACTGATCGGCGGCGGACTGGCGCTTCTTTGTACTGTCCCCTACGTTTACTACCTGCTCACACAGGCGCCGCAAGTGCTGGATCAATTCCGGCAGGTTGGAGGCGGCGGTGCCACAATTGACCTGAGCGCGGCGCTCAACTGGCTGCGACTGGCGCTTGGCTACGACTGGGGCTATCTGGCGCTCGGCGATTACGATATACACAGTCGCACGCTGGTGACGGCGGTGCTGGCGGGGGGATTGCTACTGTGTGGGTTTATCACGCTAGTCACAAACGCCAGCCTGCAAAGGGCAAAAGGGGCTTCTGCATTTGAGAGTGATCCCCAATTCCCAACCTCCAGAACCCGGAACCCACAACCTAGAACTCAGAACTATACGCCAATACCTGAGAACCCTGCATTTTGCACTTTGCACCCTGCACTATGCACAATTGTCCTGACGTGGCTGCTCGTCTCTCCGCTGTTCTTCCTGCGCCACAGCACGCCCGTGCTTCCGCATTACCAACTGGTCGCGCTGCCCGCTGCCGCGCTGCTCGTCGCGGCGGCGACGCGGTTGCTGCCTCAGCGCGCCTGGCGTATCGGCGTAACGGGTGCGATGCTGGTGCTGGCGCTGTTGTGGACGACGCAGATCGTTGCGTCTCTTGACCGTACCGCCGTCGAGCGCCCGCCGCAAAGCGCCCTCAGCAGCATCGTCAACGAGTCGCGTGACGCAGCAGCCGCCTTGCCCAGCGACCACGCCGCGGTCTTCTTCACACACGGCGATGATCCGGCGCTCAGCGGGGAAGTGGCTGTGTTCCGCACGCTTTTGTGGGAACACCCGAACGCGCGCATCGTTGACGGCACAACAACGCTGATATTACCTGCCGAACCTGCGACACTGATGGCGACGCTTGCGCCATTTCAGGCGTGGGAAGAGCTTATCGCTAGTGGGTTGGCGACAGACACGCGCCAGTATCCACGCCGCCTGCCCGCCGAGCCGTTCGTGTCCGTGGCGTATGATGGTGTCAGCGCACCGCAGGGTTTCACGTCTATTGACCGGGTTGCCTTGGCAGATGGCAGCATGTTGGAAGGCTGGCGCGTGCGGCGTGTAGGCGAGCGCCTGCGCATCTCGACATTGTGGCATATCGACGCGCTGCCGCCGGAAACGGCATTGCAGCAGTTTCATCATTTGTATACAACGCCCCTGTCTGATGACCTGCCCCCACAATCTGCCCCTGGCTATGTATCCGATGTGCCGCTGTCGGCGCATCAGTGGCGCGTGGGCGACCGTGTAATTGTGATAGCGGATTTCTTCGATGTACCGCCGGGTATCTATCAGCTGGTCATCGGGCATTACACGCTGGCGGACGGCACACGCATTGCGGTGATAGAGGGTGGGGATAGTGTTGTGACAGGCGAATTTGTGTGGGATTCTGACGGGCAGTAAAACCCAATCCGGCAGATAGTCGCTGCCGGATTGGTACAGCTCTTGTTTATCCCGCCTTGCGCTTGTCTGTCCGGCGGCGCGGGAACAGCAGCAGCGACGCGCCAACCCCCAGCATGAGCAGTGCGGCGACCATCCCCGCAGTCCACCAAATCGGTGTGTCATAGAAGTTGACGACACGGAACAGTGAATCGGTCGTATCGGCGAAGAGGACCCAGACCACGATGATTGCTGCATAGCGAACGAGCGCAGACAGGTCAGTGCGAATGTGCCGCAGGAACAAAATTGCCGTCATGGTAGATATGCCTCCAAAAGGTGACAACGATGTCCCCATCATGCCTGAGATAGGGATTGCCGTCTTCATCCCTGTGCCATACACCGGTCTCGGACTTTCGACTGATGTTGGACTGGCTCTTGCAATCGAATATATGTTCTGATACACTTGTTCGTCTATCCTCTCAACAGGAGGCGTGTACGTATGTCCAATCGCGGCGAGTTCACCGTTGAGGCAGCATACCGTTACAACCGCACCGGAGCGATCCGCTGGATCGCATCGCACATCTGGCGCTACAAAGTCCTGCTCATCATCGTTATCGCCTGTTACCCGATTGCCTGGATCGCGTTTTCGTATGCGCGCATCCTGATCGGCAACGTCGCCGAAGAGATCATCAATCCTACAGGGGTGCTGCTCAGCCTGTCGCTGGTGGCGCTGTTCGTGCTGCTGCTCGATTCGGCTGCATCGCTGGTCAGCAGTTTGACGCTCGTCAATATCGCCCAGCGGCTGGAGCGCGATACACGGCAGGAGTTGTACGAAAGTCTGCTCGGCAAGAGTCAGACCTTTCATGATCGTCAGCGCGTCGGCGACATCATGGCGCGCGCCACCGACGATGTGCAGCAGTTGAACACACTTGTCATGCCGGGCATGTTGTTCATCTTTGACATGCTCATGGGCATCATCATGCCGATGATCTTCATCGCGACGATCCGCCTGGAACTGCTGCTCGTACCTGCGCTCTTCATCGCCAGCTTTGTGCTGTCGGTACGCCCGTATTCCGCGCGGCTCAACCCGGTCGTGGGTGCGCAGCGCGGCGCGTTTGGTGCGATGAATGCGGGGCTGGAAGAGACCATCTCTGGCATCGAGGTCGTCAAGGCGAGCGCGCAGGAAGCCTTCGAGCGCACCAAGTTCACGAAGAATGCCCGTGCCTTCCGTGATTACTTCGCACAGCAGGGGCGCATCGAAGCGACCTATCTGCCGACTTTCTTCTATGCCTTCACACTCGGTTTGAGCTTTTTGCACTGCATCATTCTCTACAATCAGGGCATCCTGAGCATTGCCGATGTCATCGGCGCGACCGGTCTGGTGATCCTGCTGCGCTTCCCGATTTTCTTCTCGCTCTTCGCCTTCACGCTGGTGCAGTTGGGTGTTGCCAGCGCTGAACGCATCCTGAAGGTGATCAACGAAGAAGCAGACATGGATGAGAACACCAAGGGCTATGCCGACCAGATGCGCGGCGAAATCGCGTTCGAGAATGTCACGTTTGGCTACGAAGATGGTGCTGTACTCAAGAACGTCTCGTTCAAAGTCCGTCCGGGCGAAACGCTCGCCATCGTCGGGCAGACGGGATCGGGCAAAAGCACGCTGACAGACCTGATCAACCGCACCTACGATGTGACCGAAGGGCGCGTATTGGTAGATGGCGTGGATGTGCGCGAGTGGAGTCTGGAGTCGCTGCGGTCGCAGATCAGCCGCATCGAACAGGATGTGTTCCTGTTCTCGCGCACGCTGGCGGAGAACATCGCCTTCGGCACGCCCGGCGCCACGCAGCAAGAGATCGAGACTGCCGCCCGCGAGGCGCAGGCGCACAACTTTATCATGAGCTTTGAGAAGGGCTACCAGACGGAAGTCGGTGAGCGTGGCGTCACGCTGTCCGGTGGGCAGCGGCAGCGCATCGCGCTGGCACGCGCTTTCCTGACCAACCCGCGCATCCTAATTCTCGATGACTCGACCAGCGCGATTGACAGCGCCACCGAAGACGAGATCCAAAAGGCGATCAACCGCGCCCAGGAAGGGCGCACAACGATCCTGATCACGCATCGGCTCTCGCAAATCCGCTGGGCAGATCACATCCTACTGCTGGAAGATGGGCGCGTGCTGGCGGCTGGCGACCACGAGACGCTGCTGCGCACCAGCGCACACTACCGCCGCATCTTCGCGCGCTACGACATGGCGCTGCCGCCGTTACAACTGGAACCCGCGTAAGTTATAGAGGAGGCAGCGCGCATGGGCTTTATCATGGACGGTCTCGACGCCGAGGCGTACGACCGCAAGTATACCGATCGGGCGCTTGTCCAGCGCATCATCAGCTACTTTCGTCCGGAGCGTGGGCGGCTGGGGATTGTGATGCTGGCGATTGCGGCGGGATCACTCGTCAACACCATCATCCCTATCGTCATCTCCGATGGCATTGATCGGTTGCAGACGGATAATACGACGGCGATGGTCACAGCCATCATCGTTGGGTTGGTGGTGTTCGGCTTGCTCAGTTGGGCATTCAATGCCGCGCGTCAGTGGCTGGCAACCGCAGCCGTCGCCAATGTCACGCTCAAGATACGGCAGGATGCGTTCGATGCCGTGATGCAGCGCGATCTGTCGTTCTACGATGAGTTTGCGTCCGGCAAGATCGTCAGTCGTGTCACATCTGATTCGCAGGCTTTCTCGTCGGTCGTCAATCTAGTCACCGACCTCGGCAGCCAGATATTGATCGTTACGCTGCTCACAGGCTATCTCTTCACCGTCAGCGTACCGATGACACTGATGACGCTGGCGATCAGTCCATTCATCATCATCACGGCGCTGGCATTCCGGCATATCGCCCGCCACACCGTCACGCAGTCGCGGCGCGTCAATGCGGTGGTCAGCTCCCACATTCAGGAGACCATAAGCGGCATCGGCATCGCCAAGACGTTCCGCCAGGAACAGACGATTTACGATGAGTTCCTGGATGTCAATCGCCAGAGCTTCCGTGTCAATCTGCGCACGGGCGTGACGTTCAGCAGCATCTTCCCGATCCTGATCGCGATTGCCAGCTTCGGCACCGGGGCGCTGATCTACTTCGGCGGGGTTGCCGCTCAAAACGGCGACATTACCTCCGGCGAGTGGTATCTGTTCATTCAGGGCATTTCGTTGTTCTGGTTCCCGCTGACGAGCATCGCCAGCTTCTGGAGTCAGTTTCAGCTAGGGCTGGCGGCGGGCGAGCGTGTGTTCGCGTTGATCGACGCTGAGCCGAAGGTCGTGCAGACGGGCGAGAATGTCGTGCTGGCGCAGCCGCGCGGCGAGATCACATTCGAGCATGTCGATTTCCGCTACACCACCAACGAGCCAGTGCTGACCGATTTCTCGCTGCACATTAAGGCGGGCGAAACGCTGGCACTGGTGGGGCATACGGGATCGGGCAAGTCGAGCATTGGCAAGCTGATCGCGCGCTTCTACGAGTATCAGGACGGGCGCATCCTGATCGATGGTCATGACATCCGTTCACTTGACCTGGCGGCATACCGCGCGCGGCTGGGCATCGTCACGCAGACGCCGTTCCTGTTCGACGGCACGGTGCGCGAGAACCTGCGTTACGGCGCGCCGGAATCAACCGACGCCGATGTTGAGCGCATCGCCAACCTGATCGGCGATGGCGACTGGCTGCGTTCGCTGCCGGATGGGTTGAACACGCCCGTTGGTGAGCGCGGCAGCAGCCTGTCGATGGGGCAGCGGCAGTTGGTCGCGCTGGGGCGTGTGCTGCTGCAAAACCCGGCAATCTGCATCCTCGACGAAGCGACGGCAAGCGTTGACCCGCTGACTGAGACGTTCATTCAGGAAGGATTGGACGCGGTGCTGGAGGGACGCACATCGATCGTGATCGCGCACCGTCTCAGCACGATCAAGAACGCCGACCGCATCATCGTGCTGCGCGAAGGTGCGATCATCGAGCAGGGGACACACGACTCGCTGATGGCAGATGGCGGGCATTATGCTGAGTTGTACAACACTTACTTCCGCCATCAAAGTCTTGATTACCTGGAAGCACAGGCGGTGTGAGTATGTATCGATAGGCGTAATGAAGTCTATCGATACCCTGTCACTTCAGTCGTGGTCAACAGTATTCTATCGCCGATCTCCGCACTGTTAGAGTCGACCATTGGTGCGCGTTCGCCCGTCGCTTCGTCGTACAGCCCGATATGCAGCATGTACGATCCGGCGGGGACGCGCATCAGCGACAGCGTGTAGACATCCTGCGGCTGCATCGGATAGTGATCCGCCTGTGCCACGACTGCACCCTCGTTGTTACTCAAATGAACGAACGTCTTCCAGCGCGTATCCGGCAGTACAGCCCAATTGAGCAGCAGCCAGATCGTGTCGTCCTGGCGCGGTACGCCGACCACACGCCAGCCCGCCAGTCGCCCATCGCCCATTGAGACTGCCAGCGGCTGCATCGCGTTCGCCTGCCCGCCGACATAGACCATCACACGGAAGCCACGTAGTGCCTGTCCGCCAATTGCCTGTGTATTTGCATTAAATGCCGCTTCGATACCCAACGGATCGCTGCCCGCGTGAACGAGATATACGCTCTCGTGCGCCTCTAACAGCGCCGCTGCCGCCACTGTCGCGTCTTCGTCTGGCTGTGGCAGCACCTCGAACGCGCCGCCGTAGTAGTACATGAACGCCGGATCGACTGCTGCCGTGTCGTCCGCGCCGATCAGCACTACCGCATCCGTGTCATCCGTGTTCCATTCCAGATAGCTGCCCAACGCGCGCCAGTCCGGTGCTTTCGGTGCGCCGCCCGTGTAGTACGTCTCCAGCGCGTCGTAGCCGACCAGCAGTGTGACCAGCAGCAATACGCCTGTTAGCACCTGCGTCACCGGGTGTAGGGACGCCCAACGGGGCGTCCATGACCAACGGGGCGTCCGTGCCCAACGGGGCGTCCGTGCCCAACGGGGCGTCAGCCTGCCAGCCACACCTGCCAGCAGCAGGATCAGCGCGGGCGTGATAGCGATGATGTAGCGCGGGCGGAAAACATCCACGCGCGTAGAGACGATGAACAGCAGCAGCGTCGGAATGACGAGCAGGAGCAGTGCGAGCAGCGCCGCCCGCGCCCGCGTCGTGAGCCACCATAACAGCGTCGCCGCCAGCAGCCACAGCGTGACGAACTCACCGGGCATCGCTGCGCCGAACGCGCTCAGTCGCTCGCCAAACAGCAGTTCCGGCGCGAAGTCGCGCAGCAGCAGCCCCACATCTGCGCCCGCCGCCGTACCGCCGTAGCCACTGCCCGCCAGTCGATAAACCTGGTAGAGCCAGGGGAGCAGGAGGACCAAGAGTAACACGTAATGCGTGATACGTGAGTGACGGGTATTCCGCCAATACCCAAGCGCCAACACCCCATGCACCACCAGCAAAAATGCTTCGAGGAAGAAGACATACAGCGTCAGCGTTTCGATGAGGATATAAAGCAGCCAGTCGAGACGGCGGTTGCGCTCCAGCGCGCGCAGCAGCAGCCACATCACGACGACGCTCATGCCTGCCCAGGCAGCATAGTTTCGCGCGTCCTGACTGTGCCAGATCAGGTTGGGATTGACCGCCCACAGCAATGCCGCCAGCAGTGCCGCTGTGCGCCCTATGCGCAGCCGCAGCGCCAGCGTGTAGACGCCTGCCACGCCGAGCAGATTGAGCAGCGCAGGCAGCAGCCGCATGGCAAGCTCGGTCTCGCCTGCCAGCGATTTCCATGCCCAGAAGCCGAAGAATGTGCCGTAGGGATGCGGCTCGATCCATGCCAGCGTCTCCAGCACGACGGTGGGCGGCTGCGCCCAGTAGCGAATGGCAAATGCTTCGTCACCACGCAGCGGTTGGGCGTCAATGGCATAGACGCGCAGGGCAAACGCAAGCAGGAGGATGAGAATGAGCAGGGGGTGAGCTAAACGAAATTTCAAATGACAGACTCGGATGGACGGCTAAATGGTGCGTCATTATAGCGCCTACCTGTAAGGATCTGTGAACCTTGCCCATGACCAAAGGTACAAATATGAAATCCGCACATGCGAAAAACCGGGTTCATAGTTATAGTGATAAGTGTGGAAACTGACCATTACTACTGCTTGAAAGAGCCGAATTATCTTGGGTGACGTTGACGCGCTGCGCAGCCAATACGCCGATGACCGCTATTTGCGAATCCGCCAGCAGATACACGACCAGTACACAGTGCCGCGCGTCGATTTCGCGTCCTGGGTGCTGGATCGCGCTGACTGGCAAGCGACCAGCCGAGTGCTGGATGTCGGGACGGGCAGCGGCGTTTACTATCCGATGCTCCACAAGCGCAATAAGCGGCTGCATTATATTGGCGTTGATAACTCCGCAGGAATGCTCACACATCACCAGGCGATGCATGATTTGCTGCTTGCTGATGCGCTGAAGCTGCCGTTTGCCAGCGGCACGTTTGATGTCGTCATGGCGCATCATATGCTCTTTCATGTGCAGGACATCGAAGCGGCGATTGACGAGTTCAGGCGTGTTCTGAAGCCGCGCGGCATCCTGATGACCGCGACCAACAGCATCCAGACGATGCCGGAGTTTCAGGCGTTGTTCCGCCGCGCGCTGCTGCTGCTGAGCAATTACGTGCGCCCGAACAGCCCGTATCTGCTGCCGCCGCACAACGCCTTCACGCTGGAGAATGGCGTGCGGCGGTTGGCGCGGCATTTCTACGCGGTGGTGCGCTACGACCTGCCGAGTATGCTGGTTTTTCCGGAGATCGACCCGGTGATGGAGTACCTGAACAGCCTGCGCGGGCTGCGCGAGGAACATCTACCGCCAGATGTGACGTGGGACAGCCTGATGGAAGCGATGTACGACCAGGTCCAGCGCGTAATCACGTTGCAGGGTGAGTTGGTTGTGAGCAAGCTGAGCGGCGTGCTGGTTGCCAGCGACAGCGGCGGCTTCATCGGCGAGTACTGCGATTATCTCGAAAAGAGCCGGGCGACGGGGAAGAAAGGGGCGTGACCAGACGCCTTAACGCACTGTCAATTGTTGATAGGAAGAACCTATGCTTCGACCTTACGGCTGTTGCGCGTGTAGGGGTGCGTGTCGATGCCCCAACTAATGATGTGCCTGGGCGTCACGCGGATCAACGCATCGCCGAACCGCTCCTCGCCCTGCGGTTGCCTCGCTATAATCGCCTCCGCTGTGCCGCGTATCTCGATACCGCGCGGCTCCCAGGGTGGTAGCACATCGTCGATCACGAACGACACGCGCCCATCACCCAGCACATTGCGGAACTTCTTGCTTGTGCTCAACTTATAGCCGCCGATGTCAATGGTGCCGAGTTCGGCGTTGTAGCGAAAGGTGACGGGGACATTGTTGGGGGCACCGTCGGTACTGAGGGTGGCGAGGCGCCCAAGTTTCTGCGTTTGAATATAGGCGAGCTCGTTTTCAGAGAAGACAGACATTGATGAGTACTCCCATATGCAGTGTGCCAGGAACCATATCGTAGGGTGTCCCTCATTGTCAAGTCAGCAATATGAGGTCTTGATGAGGGACTCACTCTCCTTCCTCCAAGTGTGAAGCAGCACTAGCGCAGGTCGCTGCTCTTACTTACCCCAATGCCACCACCACGCCCTCGTTCTCGCGCAGGTAGAGCGCGCCCATGTCCACTGCATCTGTGCGATCCATGTGCGTCGAGACGACGATGCGCCCCTGCCCCAGGTCGCGCAGCGCCAGTGTTTGCATCCTGTCCCCAAAGTTGAGCGCCACGCACACCCGCTGCCCGCCGCTTTCACGCACATAAACGAACACATCATCCGCCTTCGCATCGGCTGAGCGATAGCTGCCCGTCGTCAGTGCGGGCGTGGCGCGGCGTACAGCGATCATCCGGCGGTAGAGTGCCAGTACCGAGTCCGGCTGCGTCCCTTGCACCTCAACGTTGCGCGTCATCGCGTCCGGCGCGACGGGCAGCCAGGGCTGCGCGGTCGTGAAGCCCGCGTTCGCCGTGATGTCCCACTGCATCGGCGTGCGCTCTGGGTCGCGGCTGTAGCCGATGTTGATGCCCTGCGGGTCCTGGTACTGCTCCGGCGCAATGTAGACATCCTCCATGCCGAGTTCGTCGCCGTAATACAGCGTCGGTGTGCCGCGCAGCGTCAGCAGCAGCAGCGCCGCCACGCGCGCCTGTGCGCTGCCGAGCCGTGTCGCCATGCGTGACACATCATGATTGCCCAGCACGTAATTTGGCTGTCCGCCGTCTGGCACGGCAGCATCATAGCGATCGACAAAATCGCGGATCGCCTGCGCCGACCAGGGCAGCATCAGGAAAGCAAAGTTGAACGGCAGCTGCATCTCGTCAAGCGCCGCGCCGTAGTGACTGGTGATGTAGGCGATGTCGGTCGTGAAGTTGATCTCGCCGATGATTGGGCGGTCGCCGAACTCGTCGAAGGTGCGCCGGAACTCGCGCACCAGCCCATGCACGTCTCGGTGCTGCTCGCTGTTGACGCGCAGATATTTGAACTGCGGATTGCTCACGCCTTCGACATAATTTGGGTCGGGCGGGTTATCGCGCATCTCCGGGTCTTTCAGCATCCGGTCGATCACGTCCACGCGCATTCCCGCCACGCCGCGCCCCAGCCAGAAACGGACGACGCCCTTCATCGCCTCCGTCACCATCGGGTTACGATAGTTGAGTTCGGGCTGTTCCGGCAGGAAATTGTGCATGTAGTACTGCCCGGTCGCCGCGTCCCACGTCCATGCCGGACCGCCGAAGTATGCCAGCCAGTTATTCGGCGGCGAACCGTCCGCCCTGGCGTCCGCCCAGATGTACCAATCACGTTTGGGGTTATCGCGCGAACTGCGGGCTTCGATGAACCAGGCGTGCTGGTCAGATGTGTGGCTCGGCACGAGGTCGATCACGACTTTGATCTGGCGCGCGGCGGCTTCGGCAATCAGCTCGTCAAAGTCGTCCAGCGTGCCGAAGAGCGGGTCCACCGCCGTGTAATCGCTGATGTCGTAGCCGAAGTCCTTCATCGGCGACTGGCAAATCGGCGAGAGCCAGATGGCGTCGATGCCGAGCCACACCAGATAATCGAGGCGGCTGATGATGCCACGCAAATCGCCAACGCCATCGCCGTTGCTATCCTGAAAGCTGCGCGGATAAATCTGATAGATGATGCCCGTTTTCCACCAGGGTGCAGTCATGGGGTGAAATTGTCCTTTGCTGCTGTACGAGTCAAACGCTTTCGTCTGAGTGTATGGGACGACATGCACAGAGTATAGCGAATGTCATCGGCAGAGCGCAGCAGCAAAGGACAGTTTGCGAATTACAAACTGTTCACCATCAGTCCGCCATCAGCCGTGATTTCAGCGCCGTTGATGAAAGAAGAGTCTGAAGAAGCTAGAAATGCTGCCGCTTTTGCCACTTCTTCTGGTTTGCCAAAACGACCGTTTACCACGCGCTTCTGTACTTGTCCTGCAAACGCCTGGAGCGCGTCTGCTGGAACACCCAGCTTGCCGAATAGTGGTGTATTGATAGGGCCAATAGTCAGCGTATTTACCCGAATCCCTCGTTCTGCCAGTTCTACACTCAGCGTGCGTGCCAGTGACTGCAGTGCTGCTTTACTGGCAGAATAGACCGACAGATTTGAGAAACCAACGTGTGCATTGACAGATCCATTCAAGATAATCGAACCACCATTATTCATCACAGGGAGTGCCTTCTGGATGGTGAAGAAGGCACCTTTAAAGTTGATGTCCATGGTTTCATCGAAGCTTTGCTCAGTTGTCATCTCAATCGACCCAAGCTGGGTGATGCCAGCATTGACGAACAGGACATCAATCTTGCCAAGCTGATCATGCACATTGCGATAGAGCGTGTCCAGAGCTTTGAGATCGCGGGCATCTGCCTGAAAACCGCTTGCACTGCTGCCGAGCTGTATTTCTGCTTCGCGTAACGCTTTGGCATCGCGCCCGGTGATGGCAACACGCGCCCCCAGACGGATGAATTCCTGAGCAGCGGCGAAACCGATCCCGCTACTGCCCCCTGTGACAAGTACAACCTTACCTGCGAGTGATGAGGTCTGTGAAATGGTCATGATCGTTTCCCTGCTCCTTTTTTGAATGAACGATCAAAAATGAAGTGAAAATTTTTTACTTCAGGATCGACAAGCCAACATGGACAATCTGGGACAGATAGGTGTGTTCGGGGCGCGCTTTTGCAGCGCTGCGCACGCCATAGATTAAGCTTACGAGGTAAGCAGCCACTTGTTCTAAATCATGATGCTGATCGATAGCTCCTATGGACTGTGCGTTCAACAGCGCAGCATAAAACGCATTTTGCCCACGTTTCTGTGCTTGCTCAGCAAGCTCCCGAACTGCATTGTCGTGGGAAGCGAGTTCAAGAGTTGCATTTAACATGAAACAGCCACGATGCTGTGGGTCGGATACTTCCTGGTTCACCAAGTCAGCAAAAACTTGTTTGATGGCTTCACTTCCAGCGTTGGGCTTCATTAAAGGTTCAAACACGCATGATCCGACTGTTTCCTGGTAGCGTTCCAAAGCTTCCAGATAAAGCGTGTGCTTGTCTCTAAACGCGTTGTAGAGGCTGCCGGGTTTGATGCCCATGGCTTGCATAAGGTCTTGTGTACTGGTGGCTGTATAACCTTGACACCAGAAAACCTGCATTGCTGCGTCGAGCGCTTTTGTGCGGTCAAATTCTATTGGTCGCGCCATCATTTACTCCTGATGGCAAGACTATACTTGTTTTTGACTGTATAGTCAAGAACTAGATTGGGAAAATCTATCTACTTCTTGAACAACTTGCTACTCGAGAGGCTGAAGATTAGCCCGCGCGCAGGCATTCTTCGACAGGTTCGCCCATGATCTGTTCAAAACGTGCGTCCGTCTGTGCGAAACGTCGCACCTCTGCCAGTGCGCGGTCATACGCCGCCAGCAAATCGTCGTCACTGCCTTTGTAGCGCCGCAGCGTTTGCATCGCACAGGCAGCGCAGCCACGCATGGCGCGGAAGCTGTCAGTTTCGCAGCCCGCGCAGCCGTTCAGCCGTACCATCATCCACATGAAAGCGACAGTTTCCTCATGTTTAGTGGGCAGGCTTAAGACATGCTCGACCAGTGACTGCCAGCGTTCACCGCGCACATTCCGCAGGCTGGGAATCGCGTGGACAGGGAAAAACAGGGTGTTGTTGGTGTACATTCCCGACTCTTCTGGAACTCGCGAGCGATAGCGCAATATATCTTGAAATAGTATATGTCGGGAATGGGGCGCGTTTACGATTCCAACCTGTAAAAATAGGACAATAGTCCTAAATTTGTGCGGGTTTTGCCGCTTGCTCACGCGCTGCTCGTACCGCTCGCCACCAGCGCCACACGCCGACCGGACCATATGCAGCGAGCAGCGCTATCGCCGGGTACACCGGCAGGTAGTAACGCTGCCATGCCAGCGGCGATGACCAGGTAATCGCCACCATCGCCAGCGCCCAGACGATTAGGACGAGGCGGGTCGGTGTCGGCTGGGCAGGCACGCCAATCAGCAGCAGCAGCACACCGACCAGCGCAAGTAGTGTGATAACTACGCCCGCACCGTCAGCCATGATGCCCGTCCAGGGCGAAGCTGCATAGGCTGCAATCTGCACTTGCATGGCGGGAATGTCGCTCCAGCTATCGATCTCGTAGTACTGCGGCTGCATGTCTGTCACGAAGCGCAGCCAGCCCGCACCTTGCTCGCCGCTGTCGGCATACGCGCCGGGCAGCTGCGCTTGAATGTCCAGCAGTTCCGTGCGCCATTGCAGGATGGTTTGCCCGATCTGCACCGTGTCGCCACCCCACCATGCCGGATTGAGTACTAAAAACACACCCATAACGACGAGTGCCGCCACACATAAGCGTAAGAACGGATAAAGCTCACTCCGCACAACCCCTATTCGATTTCGAGTTGCAGCCTTCTCATTTGAAGAGGGGGAGGGAATAAGGGCTTGCGCTGCAAGCCTCACCACCGCCCACACGCCACACGCCACGAACACCGCGGCGACGGTCGCTGCGCCCGTGTGCTTGCTCGCAATCGTCAGTCCGCCCGCCACGCCGAGTGCCAGTGCCCCCGCCCATGACCCCCTGCGCGCGAACCGGAGTGCCGCCAGCACTGTCAACAGGCTGAAGAACGTGAGGCTGCCTTCCATCATGGCGCGCCGCCCGTTCAGCAGCAGTACCGGATGCAGCGCATACAGCAGCGCAGCGAGGTACGCCGTTGGTCGCCCACCCAACTGCCAACCGAGCGCGAACATGACGACCGCGCCCGCCGCTGTGAACAGTGCCGATGGAAGCCGGGCGGCATTCAGGACGCCATCCGATGGCAGCCGCCCGCTGCTGACGTTGTAATCCCAGCCGCCGCCCCAGTCCCAATCGCTGTTCAGGTCATCGACCGTGTAGCCCGCAAGCCACCACGCCAGCCCGATCGCATACTTGTTGACAGTGCCGTTGATCAGGCGTAACTGTGTTTCGGCGGTTAGTGGCGCGGCGGGGTCATAGCGCAACCGGGCGTAGTCGCCTTGCAGTAACTGATAAGCGAAGTCGCGACTCATGTGAATTTGCGTCGCTTCGTCGGCGTGAAAAGGCGTGAGCGTCGTCCCAGCGAGGATGTAAGCGGCGAGCGCAAGCAGAAATAGTGTGTCGAGGAGGCGGCGGAGGCGGATCATAAAGTTATCATGGGTTAGATTGCCTGGGTAAATCATCAATATACATAGCGGTATCACCGCGCTTGAGCTTAAACTCAGGCACATCGCGTGTCAGAACGACACGGGTGTACAACTCAGGTTGAGCCATCGGCTCTCCTGCTAAACGAGCAGCCCCGTTCCTGCTCTAGACAGAGGAACGGGGCTCATTTTAGCTCAGACAATCGTGATCAGCAGCTTGCCCTGCTCGACGCTCTGCCCGGCGGTGGCGTTGATGCGCGAAACGACGCCATCGCGCGGGGCTTTCAACTCGTTCTGCATCTTCATGCTTTCGAGGATGATGACCGTCTGTCCGCCCTTGATCTCTTGCCCTTCGGCTACAGGCACAGCGACGACCAGCCCCGGCATCGGCGACTTGATCGAGATTTCGCCGCTGCTTGCGCCCGCGCCTGTGCGCGTGGACGCCAGCAGTTGCGCCCGCTCGTCCAGCACCTCGCCCGTGTAGAGCCGCCCGCCCATCATCACCTGATACTCGCCGTCGCGTTCATCGACGACCATATCGTGTGATTTCGTCTGGATGAGCAGGTTGTACAGCGACGGACTCAGTGGCAGGAAATCGATGTCGCGTGGTTCACCGTTGACTGTGACCTTGCCCTCTTTGTCGATGTCAATCTCGAACTGTTTGCCATTGATGGTGGTGAGATATTTGGTCATCGCGTCATACGCTCCCATCGACTGAGCCACTTCCAGTTGCTCGTATCGCGTTCATTGCGGGTGACGACCTGGCTGGCGAGCTGGCGGCTGCGGTGGGCGTGCAGCGTCGCGGCGATTGCCGCCGTCTCCACTTCGCTCTCGTCCGGGTCTTCTTCGTAGGTATCCATCTTGAAATGTTCTTCCACCCACTTGGTATCGAACTTGCCTGCCATAAAGCTGAAGCTGTTCAGCAGGTTCTGGTGGAAGGGAATGTTGTGCTTGACGCCCATGATGGTGTATTCCGACAGCGCGCGGCGCATCCGCAGCATGGCTTCGGCGCGGTCTTCGCCCCAGCAGATCAGCTTGGCGATCATGCTGTCGTAGTACGGCGAAATCTCGTAACCACGATACACGCCGCTATCGACACGCACACCCGGACCCGTCGGTACGAGCAGCGTGTGGATTTGCCCGATGGACGGCATATAGTTGCTGTACGGGTCTTCCGCGTTGATGCGGCATTCGATTGCCCAGCCCTTCGGCTCCAGGAAGCTGCCTGTCGGACCCATGCGCCGCCCGCGCGCGATGCGGATTTGTTCCTTCACGAGATCAAGCCCGTAGACCAGTTCCGTCACGGGGTGTTCAACCTGGAGGCGGGTGTTCATTTCCAGGAAGTAGAAGTTCTTGTCTTTGTCAACCAGGCACTCAATCGTTCCAGCGTTGACATAGCCTACTGACTCGGCTGCCTTGACCGCCATCTCGCCCATGCGCTTGCGCAGCTCCGGATCCATGAACGGGCTGGGTGCTTCTTCCACCAGCTTCTGGTGGCGGCGCTGAATGCTGCATTCGCGTTCACCACAGTGAATGGTGTTGCCGTGCATGTCCGCGAGAATCTGGAATTCGATATGGCGTGCGCCTTCGATCAGCTTTTCGACATAGACTGTGCCATCGCCAAAGGCATTTTCTGCCTCGCGGCGAGCGCTGGCGAGCGCTTCGCCAAAGTCTTCGGCACGGCGCACCACGCGCATACCCTTGCCGCCACCACCCGCAGTCGCCTTGATCAGCAGGGGGAAGCCGACTTCGTTAATAGCAGCGTGTGTTAGTTCCTCGTCGCCGAGTCCCGGCTCCGTACCCGGCACAACCGGCACGCCGTTGCTCTTGACGGCGGTACGCGCCGACTGTTTGTCGCCCATCGTCGCAATCGCATGCGGCGGCGGACCGATGAAGATGATGCCTTCGTCCTGGCACGCCTGCGAGAAATATTCGCGCTCGCTCAGGAAGCCGTAGCCGGGGTGGATGGCGTCCGCGCCCGTCTTCTTGGCGGCTTCGAGGATTTTCTCCGCGCGCAGGTAGCTTTCGCGGGGTGGTGGCGCGCCGATGTGTATGGCTTCATCGGCAAAGCGCACATGCAGCGCCGACCGATCCGCATCCGAATAGACTGCCACCGTCGCGATACCGAGATCGCGGCAGGCACGGATGACGCGCACCGCAATCTCGCCGCGATTGGCGATCAGGATTTTGTTGATCTTTCGTTGAACAGGTTCGTTCATTATCTTTACTCATTTCTCCAGCACTGCGAAGATGTCGCTGACAGGGACGCTGAAGCCAGGCAGCACACCGCCCCCATTTAACGTATCTCCCGCTTTGAGGATGTGGATATTTGTTGCTGAGGTGTAGACATGGATCGTGCGCGTCTTTGGGAAGAATGCCCAGACGAGCCGCGCCCCATGCGCGAAGTACTCATCGATTTTCTCTTGCAATTCGCTGGCGCTTTCGCCTGACACGATCTCAACCGCCAAGTCAGGCGCAGCCGGGAAGTAAGGACCTTCTCTGTGCAGTCCCAAGCGCACCTTACAAATGTAACCCACGTCTGGTGCTCGCACGGTATCAGGATTGCTCGAAAGCAGATAGCCGCCCTGTTCGCCCGTTACTCGCCCACCCAACTGATGGTCTCGATCATGGAGTTGGATCAGAAAAGCGACGAATTGTGAGAGCATCGAGTGCTTTGTAGAGGCAGGCGGCATCGTGAGCAACACTCCTTGCACTAGCTCGACCTTCATGTGGTCGTCCATGTCCAGTGTCAGTAGTTCGTCTGCCGTCATCAGGCGTTCAGCGACTTGCAAGTCCATCTTTCGTCCCTCGCTCACTTAAAGCGGGATGTTGCCGTGCTTTTTCGGCGGGTTGGTATCGCGCTTGTTCTGATAGACTTCCAAGCCATTGATCAAGCGGGCACGTGTTTCGCGCGGTTCGATAACATCATCGACAAAGCCGCGTTCTGCCGCAATATACGGGTTCGCCAGCCGCTGACGATACTCTGCCGCCAGCTTCGCCTTCAATGCCACCGGATCATCAGCACCCTTCAAGTCACGGCGGTAAATGATTTCGACCGCGCCTTCCGGACCCATGACCGCGATTTCAGCGGTGGGCCATGCCAGATTGAGATCGCCGCGCAGGTGCTTGCTGCTCATGACGCAGTACGCGCCGCCGTAGCTCTTGCGCGTCGTCACTGTCAGCTTCGGCACGGTTGCTTCGCAGTAGGCGTAAAGCAGCTTCGCGCCGCTGGTGATGATGCCGTTGTGTTCCTGTTGGGTACCGGGCATGTAGCCAGGGACATCAACAAACGTGATGATCGGCACATTGAAGCAATCGCAGGTGCGGATGAAGCGGGCAGCTTTTTCGCTCGCTTTGATGTCCAGCACGCCCGCCAGTACTGCCGGTTGATTGCCGACGATACCGACGCTGTGACCGCCGAGCCGTGCATAACCGACGACAATGTTGGGTGCGAAGTCAGGCTGCACCTCGAAGAAGATACCGTCATCCACCACGCGCTTGATGACTTCCTTCATATCATAGGGTTTGTTCGGGTTATCGGGGATGATGGTGTCGAGATCGGCTTCAGCGCGGAGCGGGTCGTCCTTGCTCGGCAGGAATGGTGGGTCTTCCATGTTATTCTGTGGCAGGTAGCCGAGCAGTTCGCGCACCAGCAGCAGCGTTTGCGTCTCGTTATCGCCAACGACATGGCAGACGCCGCTCTTGGTCGAATGGACAGACGCGCCGCCCAGGTCTTCAAACGACACGTCTTCATGCGTCACCGCTTTGACGACATCGGGACCCGTGATGAACATATAGCTGGTATCGCGCACCATAAACGTGTAATCGGTCAGCGCCGGGCTATAAACGGCACCGCCCGCGCACGGACCCATAATGACACTGATTTGCGGGATGACGCCGCTGGCAAGCGTATTACGCAGGAAGATGTCAGCGTAACCGCCCAGGCTGAGAACGCCTTCCTGAATGCGTGCGCCGCCGCTGTCGTTCAGACCGATGACAGGCGCGCCGACCTTCATCGCCGCTTCCATCACCTTGCAGATTTTCTGGGCGTGAACTTCACTGAGCGTGCCGCCAACAATAGTGAAGTCTTGCGAGTAGACGTAGACGAGACGACCGTTGATCGTCCCCCAGCCTGTCACGACGCTGTCGCCGAGCGGCTTTTGGCTGCCCATGCCAAAATCATCCACACGATGTTTGACGAAGGCATCGAGTTCGCGGAAGCTGCCGGGGTCGAGCAGCAAATCCAACCGTTCGCGTGCGGTGGCACGCCCGCTTTCGTGCTGGCGCTTGATGCGTTCTTCACCGCCACCAGCGCGGCTCTGCTCGCGCAGAGATCGTAACAGGTCAAGTTTGGGATCAGTCATGGTATGCGCTCCGTGCAATAATGGCACTGCTGAAAAGCACAAAAAAGCGGCGACTTAGGCGACTTATTGGAGTTCGCCGCACAAAAGAGAATTTGTTGAACGATCATCATTGATAGACTATAACGCAACTTATAACGCGCGGGTGCGTTGCCGAACAAACTTGTGATGTTTGTCACGATGTAACGTTACGTATGGCGTGATCTGCGACGCAGGGTGAACCAGGCAATGAAGACGCAGGCGAAGACGGCGGTTGTGATGAGGAAGGGCAGCCGCTGGCGGTCGTAGTCGGCACGGGCAAAAAGCGCCACCCGCACGACGCTGTAGCTGATCCAGACGATGAGCGCCCAGCCGAACAGCCGTTGCGCACCTGGCAGTCGCCACAGGCGCAGCGCCACGACTGCAAAGACCAGCGCCCATAATGTCGCTGCAATGAATTCGAGTGCGGGGAGCAGGCTGATTTGGTCGGCAGGCACAGGTGGTGGTTGCAGCGCCCGTACCGCGCCGACGACATGAATAATTGCCAGCACGAGGGCAGTGACAATGAGGAGTATCTTGGACATTGGCCTCCGGCAGGTCAACTCTCAGACCGTCACGCTAATTTAAGGCTTGTGCGCTCGCATCTGATCTAAAATCAGAGTATCATAGGTGATAGAGATGATGTTGCCCACGATTCAGATACAACCAACTGCGACATTTGCGATGACACCAGCACCCGATGTCCATATTCACATCGATGACCGTGTTCGGCTGATGAGCGCCGTGCTTTCGGTCACGCGCACGATTGACGAGCTGCACACACAGCGCCCGCACAGCGCCCATGCCCATGCCCGCGCCACGCGCAAGCATCTGGTAGCGCATAAAGCCCACCCGGCGGTGCAATCGCTGCAAACGCTTATAGACCAGAAAGCGCCGATGGAGGCAATCTTTGGTTATGCGCTGCGGCTGAAGACGCCAGAGTTCAAGCTTGATCACGCACCGCGTTGGGCTCCTGCGGGCTGGGACGAGCAGTTGGGCGATTTCTTCCAGAAGGCGGATCTGCCCGGCTGGTGGTCGGAAGAGCAGTTGGTCTGGGAAAAGTCGGTCAGCGAAGTGCAGCGCATGTTCAGAAAGATTGACGTGCGCACCTTCCTCAAGCCGTTCGTGGGAGCAACGACCGAGCGCTTTGTCTTCCTGCCGAATATTTGCTATCCATCGGAATACGAAGTGGGCGTGCGTGTCAACGGCGACATCACCTGCATTGCGCCGCCGCGCGCTGCCTGGGGCGATAGCCCGCCCTGGCCCTTCGACGAAGATGCAGGGCATATCTACCGTGCCACTATCGGGCAGTATGCCCGGCTGCTCATGACCCAACATCTTAACGACTGCGAGGACAAGCTGAAAGAGGCAGCACAGACCGAACTGCCCGTCAGCGATGCCGTGCGCGCGCAGCACCCACAGTGGATTGACCAGTTCCTGAGTCTGTTCATCACGGGTGTGGTCGCCATTTACCTTGAGGATCATGTCAGCCCGATCGAGGCGAAGGCGTACACCATGATCGAGAGCAAGGTGCATGGGAATGCGATGCTGCCGGGCGTGGTGAGTGTGCTGCGGCGCTATCTGAAGGATCAGGCGGACGGCAAGTACGCAGCGTTCTGCGACTTCATCCCGCTGTTCCCGAAGCAGCTGCGCGTGGCAAAGCGCGTGTTTGCGCTGTAACTCCCATAGAAACTTATGGCGTCTGCAAGGAATCTGCGCCATACTAGATGCATGGGGAAAGCTTAATTTCATCAAGAGCCGTACATGGCAGTTGATAATCTGGTTGGGGTCACGTTAGGCAAATACGAGCTGCGCGAACGACTGGGCGCGGGCGGCTTCGGCGCGGTCTACCGCGGCTATCAGGCGGGGCTGCACCGCGAAGTCGCCGTCAAAGTGCTACGTACCGATGTCGCGCGCGAGCCGGATTTCGTCGAGCGCTTCAATCGTGAGGCGCGCATTGCCGCCTCGCTCGAACACGCGCACATCGTCCCGATCTACGATCACGGCATTCAGGACGACACCAGCTACGTCGTCATGCGTCTGCTCGCGGGCGGCTCGCTTGAAGACCGACTCAAGCATCGCGTGCCGTCGCTCACCGATTGCGCAGTCATCCTCGATCAACTGGCGTCCGCCCTCGATTACGCCCACAGTAAAGGCATCGTCCACCGCGACATCAAACTCAGCAACGTCATGTTCGATGAGCAGGGCGGAGCCTTTCTCGTTGATTTCGGCATTGCCAAGCTGCTCAACAGCACCAGCGCGCTGACCGGAACGGGCATGGCGATGGGGACGCCCTCATACATGGCTCCCGAACAGTGGAAAGGCGAAACCATCGGTCCAGCCGCAGATCGCTACGCGCTCGGTGTGCTGACGTATGCGATGGTCACGGGCGGCAAGATGCCGTTCGAGGCGGAAACGCCTTACGCACTGATGAACAAGCACATCAATGAACAACCGACTCCTCTGGAGGTCTTCCGCAGTGAAGTGCCGTCAGCGGCGCGGGCGGTCATTACACGGGCGATGGCGAAGAATGCCGACGAGCGTTACGCCAGCGCGCGTGACTTTGCTGAAGCATTCAAGTCCGCCATTCGCGAACTGCCGAGCCAGAATACGAACTTCACGACCACTCCGCTGCCGATCAAACCGCGTACAGCGTCCGCCAATCTGGAAGGACCCACCAGCAAGGGAATGCCAGTCGCAGCCGGAAACGGTGCGCCGAAGCTCACGACTCAAGCACCACAACTCACAACCGAGCAGTCACCACGTCGCTCTGCGTTCAGCAGCCCACTGACATGGGTGATCGCGCTGGCGGTGCTGCTGATCGGTGGCGTGCTGGCGTTCGCTGCTGTCAACCCGAATGGCTTCAGCGCGCTCGTTGGGCTTGCCAGCGAGACGCCCACACCGACTCTCACCGACACGCCGAGCATTACCCCCAGCAGTACGCCATCGCTGACGCCAACGTCCACACCGAGCAGCACGCCGTCCACTACACCGACCATTACGCCCAGCCGCACGCCGACTGCCACCGCCAGCCAGACGCCGAGCATCACGCCGACACCGACCGCTACGTCTACCTTTACGCCAACCTTAACGCCCACGCCTGCCACGCCGATTGCCGAGCCGGTGAGCCCGCTGAATGTCCGGGTAGGACCTGGTACAAGCTATCCTGTAATCACGCAGTTGGACTTAGATGCGAGTGTGGCGATTATCGGTATCAGCGAAGATGGCGCATGGTATCGTGTGGCGCTTGATGACGGCACAGCAGGCTGGATTTCAGCGTCTCCTAATTTGATTAGCACATTCGGCAGTCTGCGCGGTATTCCAATTGCCGAAGCGCCGAGCAGCACGCCGACCGAGACACCGCTGCCGACGCGCACACCGTCGTCGACCGCCACCTTCACGCCCACGCCGACGCACACAATCACGCCGCGCCCCACCGCCACGGCGACGCTGACGCCCACCCTGACACTGACCGCGACGGTGACGCCGACATTGACACCGACTGAGACTGCAACGTCTACGCTGACCCCCACATTCACAGCGACGTTCACTGTAACGCCCACCGATACGCCTCAGCCGACGTTCACGCCGACGCCGGACATGGGCGGCTTGAGCATCGGCGCGCGGGCGATTGTTGTCTTGCCACCGGGGCAAGAGATCAGCATCCATGCCCGCCCGGACGCGAACGCGGCGCAAATTCACCCGCTGATTAACGGCGCAGTCGTCGAGATCATCGAAGGTCCTGTGATTGTCGAGGATGTCGTCTGGTGGCGTGTGCGCACGCAGCGCAACAGCATCGGCTGGTTTCCGCAGAGCATCAATGGTGTAACGATATTGATTCTGCCACCGCCGACACCGACCGCTGCCCCGCTCATCAACTGCCCCGGCGTGCCACCGTCGCGCGTGGGTCCTGGCATGAGCGCACGTGTCAGCCGCACTGACGACCGCCTGCTGAATGTGCGGCGAGACCCCGGTATCGGTGCAACCCGCATTGCCCAATTACGGCCCGGTACAACCTTTGAAGTTATTGATGGTCCGGTGTGTGAGGACAATTACACCTGGTTCCAGATCATCGCGCCAGACGGCAGGATGGGCTGGGTGGCAGAAGGCGAGTTCATCAGCAGCGGCGTCAACTACTTCATCGAGCCCATCACGGGCAATGACATCGACGGTGGAAATACGCAGAGCGGGGCGGTGCTGGCGCTCGATTGCACGCCGTTGTTTGAAGATGACTTTGAGAACAATATCGGCGACCCGCGCTGGGCAACGGTCACAGAAGCTGAGTCGCAGCTTTCGACGGTCGGCTTCGCCAACGACTCCTACCGCATCACCATCCGCGATATTCCAGGCGATGAAGCTGTGTCGTGGGGGACGCTGCAAGAACTGACATGGACAAACGCGCGCGTCGAGGCGGTCATGAGTGCCTCACGCTTCAGTGATGGCGCGCGGTCGCGTCTGGGCTTGTGGGTGCGAACACAGAGCCGTAATGATTTCATCGCCTTTTTCATCCGGCAGAATGGTGACTTCTTTATTGGGCGCTATCAACCCGTCGTGCCAGCAACCGGGCGCGCAGGCTATGTTGTGCTGCAAGACTGGACGTTCTCGCCTGCTGTTATCACAGGCAATAACCAGCTCAACACGCTGCGCGTCGACATGGTCGGTACGCAGTTGACGTTCTTCATCAATGGTGAGCGCGTGGCAGATGCGACGGACGATGTGTTGGGCAGCGGGCGCATCGCCTTCTTCGGCGCGACTTCCGACGTCGTACCTGTCAACTTCGATCTGCACTACTTCCGCGTGTGTGGGTTGTGAGCATTACCACAGGTTAGTCAGCGAGCAACAGACCGACGATGGACCTGGAGAACCTGATCGGCAAAACGCTAGGCAAATATGAACTGCTCGAGCTGCTTGGCAAGGGTGGCTTTGGAGCGGTTTATCGTGCCTGGGAGCATTCCGAACTAAATCGAGAGGTCGCGGTCAAGGTCATCCTCGGCGAGCGCGCGGACAATGAAGAATATATCAAACGCTTTGCACGTGAAGCCGCCACCATCGCCAGACTCGAACACCCTCACATTGTCCCGGTGTATGCGTATGGTACGCAGGAGGGCATCAGCTACATCGTCATGCGGCTGCTGCCCGGTGGGACGCTGGAAAAACACATCAAAGACTTACGCCCCGATGTCATGATGCTGGATGAGATTGCGCGCATTGTTTCCCAAATAGCGTATGCATTGCAATACGCGCATGATCGCGGGGTGGTGCATCGCGATGTCAAACCTGGCAACGTCATGTTCGATAATCAGGGCAGCGTGTATGTGGTCGATTTTGGTATCGTCAAGTGGCTGGATACGCCTCAGGAATTGAACATCACCAACGCGCCTGATGTGGAAATCGGCACACCCTATTACATGGCATATGAGCAGATGTCAGGGAGCGCTATCTCCCCTGCCACCGATCAGTACGCCTTGGCGGTTCTGACGTATGAGATGATTAGTGGGGGGAGACGCCCCTATGAAGCTGAGTCACGTGCCGCTCTGTATTACAAAATCGCCAGCGACCCGCCGACACCGCCGGAAGTGTTTCGCCGGGATTTGCCGAGAGCCACCCGCGAAGTCTTGCGCAAGGCGTTGGCAAAGAAGGCGGATGAACGTTACGAGAATATCACGACATTTGCCAGTGCTTTTGCCGCCTCGATTCGCAGCCAAGCCTTTAATGCATCTGATTCACTTGCGCCAGCGCCGCTAGCGGCAGCCGTAGTGCTGGACGAGCTTAACCCCACACGGTATGGAGTCACGCCAGCGATTGATGACGCAACACTGCGCGAACCCAGCTCTGCGAGGCGCCTTACTGCACCCCCAGCGCCAGAGCAATCGACGATTCTCACCACTGGCACTGCCAAGCCACGTGCGCCAGTCAAGAGTCGGACACCGCTCGTATGGGGCGCTGCGCTGGCTGTCACGTTGATCTTTGGAATGATCGCTTTTGCGGCGCTTGACCCGCGCGGCTTTGGAGTGCTGGTCGGCTTGCCGACCGAAACGGCGACACCCACTATCACCTCCTCTGCAACCGCGTCGCTCACTCCTAGCCTGACGCCATCGGCAACTATCACGCCCAGCGCCACTGCGTCGGTCACGCCCAGCCGCACACCGACACCCACTGCGACCATCACGCCTAGCGCCACAGTCTCGGTTACTCCCAGCCGCACACCGACGCTAACGCCGACGTCCACTATGACTCCATCCTTGACGCCGACTATCACTTCGACGCCGACGCCCGCCACACCCATAGCGATTATGGATACGGCGTTGAATATGCTGCTCGGTCCCGGCACACAGTATCCTCAGGTTGCGCGCCTGACCATTGATGATACAGTCGCCATTATCGGCATCAGCGATGATGGCTTCTGGTATCAGGTGCAGCTTGAAGATGGTACTATTGGCTGGATCAGAGCATCAGAGAACTTCATCAGTACATTCGGCAGCCTGCGCGGGATACCGATTGTAGACGCCCCGACGCCAACAGCGACGGAGACACCGCTACCCACCAGTACGCCGAGCAGAACGCCTACGCTTACCCCGACATTCACCCCAACGTTGACCCATACGCCTACCGCAACGCTGACACTCACGCCGACGGCTACACACACGGCGACGAACCTGCCCACTTTGACACCGACCTTTACAGCGACCCATACACCGACATGGACACCCACCCCGACCCTGACGGTGACCGCTACAGCAACCCCGACGCCGACATCCACGGCAACAATCACGCCTACCGTTACTCCGAGTGTAACGCCTATACCCTCGTGCCCAAACGCGCTGCCTTCCCGATTGACTGTTGGTATGGGAGCGCGTGTGACCATGACTGGTGGCTCGCTCAACCTGCGACAAGAACCGGATGCACGCAGTCGAATTGTTGCGGTACTCCCTCCTGGCGAGGCACTCACTGTGCTGGAAGGTCCTGTCTGCGAAGGTGAACGTTGGTGGTATCGCGTTCAGGTTACCAGTGGCGAACAGGGTTGGGTGGCTGAAGGGGGTGCTGACTCATACTTTACTGAGCCGTTTGGGACGCCCGATATCTTCGGTGATGCCAGAGGCGCACCTGTGCTAGCAGGGGCATGTGACCCGCAGCGTTTTATGGATGACTTCGCCAACAACATTGGCGATCCGAACTGGGCGACGGTGACTGACAGCGCGGTGACAGAAGTGAACTTCGCCAATGATGCTTATCGCATCACCATCAACCAGATATCTGCAAGTCAGGCACGCTCGTGGGGCACACTGGAAAATTATGCCTGGGACGATGTGCGCGTGGAAGCTGTGATGAGCGCATCGGTCTTTGCACAGCCAGCTCGGACGCGCATCGGGCTGTGGTTGCGTGTCCAAACAGCGGGTGACTACATTGCCTTCTTGATCAACCAGAATGGCGAGTACTTTATCGGACGAGAGACATCGGACGACTCAGGTGGCCTAGTTATCTTGCAGGATTGGCGCTTTTCGTCAGCTATCGTCACAGGTGATCATCAGGTGAATACCTTGCGGATTGACTCGGTTGCGAATGGTTTTGATTTCTATGTGAATGGTGTACGTTTGACTACCGTAACCGACGATACGTGGGAATTTGGTAGCCTCGCCTTCTTTGGCGCGACATCCGACGTCGTACCTGTCAACTTCGATCTGCACTACATTAGGGTGTGCGGGTTGTAGATTGACCCCTTGACAAACCCGCTCTCTATCGTAAAAATACGATATATGGACATGCAACACGACATCAAGACCTACGACCTGACGACTGATGAGCTGCGTCTGATGCAGATGATGAAGGCACTGGGACACCCCGCGCGCCTGCAAATCGTCCGCTACCTGAGCGAGAACCCACAGTGCATCACGGGCGATATTGTCGAGGTACTGCCGCTAGCACAGGCGACCGTTTCGCAGCATCTCAAAGTGTTGCGCGATTCCGGACTGGTGTGCGGCACCATCGAAGGTCCTGCTACCTGCTACTGTCTGTGCGACGAAGCGGTCGCGTGGTTCAAGCAGCAGACAGGCGCGTTGTTTTGATCTTTTTTTGCCTTTTATTATCGTATTTATACGATAAAGGAGCGTTCCCATGAGCAGCACAGCAGTACTCCCCGTCGCCGTCATCGGCGCGGGACCCGTCGGTCTCGCAGCCGCCGCCCACCTGATCGAACGTGGCGAAACGCCGATTGTTTTCGAGCAGGGTGCGAGCATTGGCAGCAGCGTGCGCCAGTGGGGGCATGTACGGATGTTCTCGCCCTGGGAATTCACGGTCGATAGCGCCAGTGTCCGCTTGCTTGAAGCCACTGGCTGGCAGATGCCGCCCAAAGATCACCTGCCGACAGGCGATGAACTGCTGGACCAGTACTTGCTACCATTTGCCCAACTTCCCAGCATCCGCGACCGCATCCACCTGAACGCGCGCGTAGTCGCCGTCAGTCGCCGAGACATCGACAAGATGAAAGACGCCGGACGTGACGACGCGCCGTTCGTGCTGCATGTCGCTTATGCTGATGGGAACGAGGCGCTGATCGAGGCGCGGGCGGTGATTGACGCGACAGGGACATGGACGCAGCCCAACCCGCTCGGCGCAGGCGGGCTGCCCGCTATTGGCGAAAAGCGCCACGCCGCCCACATCGCCTATGGTATTCCAGATGTGCGCGGTGCGCAGCGCGCACGCTATGCCGATAAGCGGGTGCTGGTCGTCGGCAGCGGGCATTCGGCGATTAACGCGCTGCTGGAGTTGGTCGCGCTTTCCGACGACGCGCCGCTGACCGAGATTGTCTGGGCGATGCGCAGCGACAATTTGCGCCGGGTCTATGGCGGTGGCGAAGACGACGCGCTGGCGGCGCGCGGGCAGTTAGGCACGCGCATCCGTGCGGCGGTTGAAGCGGGCATTGTGCACATCGTTTCGCCATTTCGTATCCGAGAAATCCCCGCTTCCGAACACAGCTTGACGGTCATCGGTGATACGCCGGACGGTATCCAAATGGTCGAAGTCGATGAAATCATCAGCGCGACAGGTGCGCGTCCCGATCTCGACATGCTGCGCGAACTACGCCTGGACATCGACTCGTCGTTGGAAAGCACACGCACACTCGCGCCGATGATCGACCCAAACATTCACTCGTGCGGAACGGTGCGCCCGCATGGCGAGGCAGAACTGCGCCAGCCGGAACGCGACTTCTACATCGTCGGCATGAAGAGCTACGGGCGCGCGCCAACCTTCCTGCTGGCGACGGGCTACGAGCAGGTGCGCTCGGTCGTGGCGGCGCTGGCAGGCGATTGGGATGCCGCGCGTGACGTGCAACTCAATCTGCCGGAGACGGGCGTGTGCAGCACTGATCTGGTAGACGGTGGCGGCGCATGCTGCTCGACGCCATCGGTCAGTGTGCAACCAGTGCTCCTCTCGTTAATCAGCATTCCGGTTCACGGGCTTGCGCTTACTCCTGTCGCCCTGGATGTGGCTGTGAGCGATTGTGGCTGTGATGATGCCTGCTGTAGCGACTGCGTGCGCTCACAAACCTGTGGCTGCGATAGCACCTGCTGCTCATAACACTGGACCGAAAACGGATGCGCGCGACACGACCGAAAGCGTACTACGGCTGGTATCTGAGCATCACGCTCGCCGTCACCGAAACCATCTCATGGGGCATTATTTATTACGCCTTCACCGTTTTCCTGACGCCTATGGAACACGATCTGGGGTGGTCGCGCGCCGAACTGACGGGCGGCTTCTCGCTGATGCTGCTCGTTGCAGGCATGATGGCGTTCCCGGTCGGCGCGTGGATCGATAAGCACGGCGCACGGCTGCTGATGACGGCAGGCTCAATCGGCGCGAGCCTGTTCGTCATCGCCTGGGCGTTTGTCACGGATGTGACAGCGTACTACCTGATCTGGGTAGGGATGGGTATGTGCGCGTCAGCGGTACTGTATGAACCCGCCTTCGCCGTCATCGCGCAGTGGTTTCATCAACGGCGCGGCACAGCGCTTGCCATCATCACATTTGCGGCGGGGCTGGCAAGCACGATCTTTCTGCCGCTGTGCGATGCGCTTTTGCAGCGCTTCGGCTGGCGCACGTCGGTGCTGATCCTGGGGCTGTTCCTCGCGCTCGTCACCGTACCGCTGCACGCGTTGGTGCTGCGTCGTCGCCCTGCCGATCTCGGCTTGCAGCTCGATGGCGAACCCATCAGCGCTGCCCCCAGCCGTGCGCCTGCTCGCGCACTGTCGTTTCGTGAAGCGTTGAACGGGCGCGTCTTTTGGCTGCTGACGCTTGGCTTCGGTCTGGCGTCGCTATCAGCAACAGCGATCCGCGTCCATTTCATCCCGTTTCTGATAGGCGGCGGTATTGACGCAAGCAGTGCTGCCTTCGCCACAGGCGCGATTGGCATCATGCAGGTGGTCGGGCGCGCCATCTTCGCACCGCTGGATCGGCGCTTTTCCAGCAGCATTGTGATGACAGGCGTGTTCGTCTTACAAGCTGCGGCGCTGGCGTTCCTGCTGTTCGGGCAATCGGCACTGGTGCTGGGCGCGTTCATCCTTGTCTTCGGCGCGGCGCAAGGCGCGATGACACTTTCGCGCCCGGCAGTGCTGGCGGAGCTGTACGGCGTGTCGTACTACGGGCGCATCTCCAGCATTATGACGATCTTTTTGACGCTGACCAGCACGGGCGCGCCGCTCGCTGCCAGCCTGATCTATGATCGCTTCACCAGCTATCAGCCGGTGGTATGGCTCGTGGTCGTGCTGTCGCTGGCGTCGATTGGCGTGGTGCTGCTGGCAAGGCGCGCGATGATGGCAGCGATCGTTACGCCGGCGCTGGCAGAATCCAGACTTTGACGCAGATACGCAGAGAAATTGAGAAGGTTATGACACCCATCAACATTTCGATCCGCTCCGTACTACCCGACGATGCAGACGCTATCGCCGCGATCTATAACGCAGGTATCGAGCGTCGCACGGCGACATTTGAGATACGGCTGCGTACTCCTGATGACATTCGCGGCTGATTCGGCAACCCTGCCCACCCGATCCTGATCGCCGAAGCGGGCAGTACGCCCGCTGGCTGGATCGCCGCGTCCAGCTATCGCGCGCGGGCGTGTTACGCGGGCATTGCCGAGTTCTCGGTTTATGTGGCGGACGAGTTTCACGGCAAAGGGGTGGGCAGCCAGTTAATGGCGTCGTTCATTCCGGCGTGCGCGATGGCGGGACTTTGGAAGCTGGTGTCACGCATCTTCCCGGAAAACACGGCATCACGGGCGCTGTGCCAAAAGTTCGGCTTCCGCGAAGTCGGCATCTACGAAAAGCACGCCCAACTCGACGGCATCTGGCGCGATGTTGTCATTGTCGAGCGATTGATTGTGGAAAATTTGGGGTAATTAGTGCAGCCGCGCCCCGCCCACACGGGCGAGGCTGCTGCATCTGCGCCATTGAACGTCCGCTACCCGGCGCTCACGTAGGTCTCCAGCCGATCCCAAGTCTCTTTCAAGCCTTGCTCCATGCCCATATCGAGGATTTGCTTGAGCGTGGCTTCGTCAGGATAAGTCGAGTTGCTGACGACGCGCGTCTTGCCGCCTTCCTCGTAGAAGTGCAGCGTGGCTGCGGTTTCCGGCAGCTCCGTATTGACCGTGCGGTTGGCATCCGAAAACACATCGCGATAGCGGATGAATTCAGGCGCGTTGATTTCGTCAAACAGCATCAGCCCCCACGACTCGTTGCCTGTTGCTGTTTCGCGCATGGCATAATGCCACGAGCCGCCGACGCGAAAATCCATATCACACTGGGAGATTGGCCATTCGTTCGGTCCCCACCAGTGCATCAGATGCTTGCAATCGGTGAAAGCGGCAAAGACTTTTTCGCGCGGCGCGTTAAAGACGCGCTCGATAGTAAACGTGCGCGCGGCGATGTTGTCGGTAGTCACAGCATGGCTCATGATTCGTTTTCCTTTTCAGTCAGCGTGTTCAGGTAATCGTCCAATCGGTCAAAGCGAGCTTCCCACAACTGGCGATACAGCTCGATATAGTCCGCCGCTTCCTTAAGCGGTGCGGTATCGATCTGGCATGGTCGCCACTGCGCCTTGCGCCCCTGGCTGATCAGACCAGCGCGCTCCAACACCTTGAGATGTTTGGATATGGCGGGCAGGCTCATCGCAAACGGTGCTGCCAGTTCCTTGACCGTCGCTTCCCCTTGCGCCAGACGTGCCAGAATCGCGCGGCGGGTCGGGTCGGAAAGGGCAGCAAAAGTTGCGCTGAGCGTATCCGTTTCCATGTGAGAATACCTCTTTGTTTAACCGATAAGTTAATTAACTTACTGGTAAAATACTATGATTTTAAAGGTATGTCAAGTGGTTAGGCGGCGTTCGCAAGGACAACGGGCGGACGAGGTATATAACGGGCGGACGAGGCATGCCTCGTCCCTACAAGAACCGATACCAATTGTAGGGACGACGCATGCGTCGTCCGTCTTGTGCCTATTCAATGCCCAACAGCCCATGCCTGACCGCTGATACCTATCCCACTATTCGTACCGGAACCGTGCCACGCCGATGGCGAAGAACACCGCCGCTGCCGCCGCCAGCACGCCGATGAACGGCAGCACCGTCAGCAGCGAACCGTTGAAGAAGATCAACTCGCTGTAGCTGTTCATCGCCCAGGCGACGGGCGAAATATGTCCCAGTGTCCGCATCCAGTCCGGTACTATCTCCAGCGGCCACCACGCGCCACCCAGCGGCGCAAGCGTCAGCGTGAGCAGCAGCGTCAGCGCGCCCGCCTGCGCTTCGTTCTTGAGGAACGTGGTCAGCAGCAGCGTCAGTGCCGTTACACACAGCGTATACACAACCATCGTCAGCAGCAGGGCGGGCAAATCATTACCAAAGCTGATCTGCGTGTTCATGCCGAAGAAGGCGTTGAAGATCAGCGGGAACAGCAGCAAGCCGCCGAAGAAGACAATGCCGTATTGCAACATGCCCATGATAAAGCGTGCCAGCAGCTTGCCGCCCAGGATTTGCCAGCGCGCAATCGGCATTGTCACCATACGTTGCAGCGTGCCCTGCTTGCGCTCGGCCATCAGTGCGACAGCGACGGGGAAGACAGCGAACATGACATACATCGTCGCCATGCCTGGTATGGACTGGCTGAAGCCACCACTGCTGGGGGTGACAGCATCGCCCCCTGCCGTACTGACCACTTCGTTGACAACGGGCGGCTGCGCGGTGAGCAGGTCGCTGGCGCGCTGGCGGATGTCTGTGGCAAGCGCGTTTTGTTCCGCCTCATCCAGCCCCAGACCCGGCGTGTTGGCAAGTGCATCGCGCCCGACGCGCTCTGCCACCAGCGCCGCGCTGAACTGCTGCACGGTTGCCTGAACCGCCTGCAGGATGTAGCTTGGCGCGCTGGCGTTCTCGTTCGAGCGGTAGCCGAGCGTCACGTTCTGCCCGGATTGCAGACTTGCACCGAAGCCGGCTGGAATATCGAGCAGCGCCAGCGCTACCTGATTGCGCAGCCGCGCCTCCGCCAGTGCTGCATCAAACGGTGCGCCGTCCAGTTGGCAGCGGTCGGCGGCGTCGTTGTCCAGCGGACACAGCACGAAGTTCACGTTCGCCGCGCGCAGCGCATCCAGAAACTGGCTCGACAGCGCGCTTCCGTCATTGTCGATCACATCCAGCAGAATGTCCGGTGCGTCCGGCACTGTGCCAGGCTGCACACCCGCGCCGTTGGCAAAGCCGATAAAGAAGGCGATCACCAGCGGCAATATCAGAATGTTGATCCAGATGTCTTTCTGGCGGAAGATCATCCGCAGGTCGTTCAGGGCAATATCCCAGACAGTTTTCATTGTTTCCTCTGTTTAGACATTTAGCCGACGGTCGAAGATGGACAGCCCGATGACGAACGTCACCGCGCCGATGATCACCAGCACAAGCAGGTTTGTCGCAATATCTGTGTTGCCCTGCGCCAGCCGCGTGAACGCATCCACACCCCAGTAGTTCGGCGTCACGCGACTCAGCGGGGCAAGCGCCGGGATCGCCTGGATGCTGAAGAACGCGCCGCTGAACAAACCGAAGAGGATGGCGATCAAGCCGCCGACGACATTGACCTGCTCTGGCGTTCGTGCCAGCGCCGTCACAATTGCACCGATGCCGCATGCCGCCAGCGACCCGGCGATGATGACCGCCAGCACCAACAGCAGGTTATTGCCCCAGATGATGCTGAGCTGACCGGAGAGCAGGATGCCGACGATATTCAGGAAGAAGAACAGCAGCACGACCTGCACGACGCACGTCACCAGCGCGCCCAGCAGCTTTCCGAGCAGCACGGTCATGCGCGACGTGGGCGAGACGAGCAGGCGTTGCAGCGTGCCGTTGCGCTTCTCTTGCAGCATGTCGTTCGCGCCCTGGATGGCGGTGAAGGTCATGAAGAACAACGCCTGCGCCGCGCCGAACGCCACCAGCGGATTGAACGCCTGCACCTGACCGCTGACCGTCTGCTGCTGAATTGTGATCGGCGTGCTGGTGGGGTCAAAGGCGGGTGCGAAATCGGGCGCAAATTCGCCATTGGCGGATGCCGCCGCAAACGCAATGCCGAACGGCAGATTGGTCTGCGCTTCCGCGACCAGCGTGTTGATCGTCGCGGCGACGGTCACATTGCCTGTCACGAACTGGCGCGTGATATTCTCGGTAATGCTGCGCATGATGCTGGCGCTGACCGGAGAGTCGGGGCTGGTGTAGACTTCGACCGGGCTGACGCGAATGTCAGTGTTGTTTTGGGAATACGTCATGCTGCGTGTGAAGTCTTCGGGGATGATGATGGCGGCTCTGTAGGTGCCATCGTCCACGCCCGCGCGGGCGGCTGCCGCATCGGTCAGCAGTGTGGTGTTCGTCAGGTCGAGCAGCGCGTTGCTCTCGTCTTCTGCCGAGTCGGACGGAACAAGCAGATCAACAAACGTCTGTCCGCTGTTGAAAGGCTCGCCGTTCAGTTCGCTGCCGCTGTCGAGATTGACCAACGCCACCGCAATATCGCGCACCGGGACATCATTGCCACCGCCCTGGATGAAGCCGCTGAACGCAGACCCAATGATGGTCGAAAGCGCCAGCGGTGTGACGATCAGGATCAACAGCAGGCTGCGGTCGGTGAAGGTGATATAGACTTCTTTCCAGATGATACTGAGTAACTTGGACATGGTGTTAATCCCTCAGTGCTCGTCCGGTCAATTGCAGGAAGACGGCTTCCAGGTCGGGCTCGCGTACTTCGACCGACTGCACGGTCACGCCCGCCTCATCGACGATGCGCAGGAGTTCCGGCAGCGCCTTGCGCCCGCGTTTTGCCAGAATCGTGATGACGCCATCCGCTTCATGGATACTGTCTTCGCCTGTTCCTGCGCGCTGTTCGTAGGTTGCGCTCGTCACACCCGCCACCGCGCGCGGAAGCTGGTCAAGCAGCGCAGGCGGAATGGTCTGCGTACCGACACGGAAGCTGATGCGGTCTTCTTCACCGATTTGCTGAATGAGTTCGCCAAGCGTGCCTTGCGCGATGATCCTGCCGTGATCGATGATAGCGATGCGGTCGCTGATCTCCTGCACCTCTTCCATCAGGTGCGAGGTGTACAGCACGGTCATGCCCTGATCATGCTGCAAGCGTCGGACGGTATCGAGGATGCGTCGGCGATTTTGCGGGTCAATGCCAACCGTCGGTTCATCCATGTAGAGCAGTTGCGGCTTGTGCAGCAGCCCGACGCCGATGTTGACGCGGCGCTTCATGCCACCAGAAAACGTCTCAATCAGGTCGTTCTGACGGTCGGTCAAATCGATGAAGTCCAGCACTTCGTCCACGCGCTTGCTCAACGCCGCGCCGCCCATGCCGTACATTTTGCCAAAGAATTCGAGGTTCTGCCGCGCCGTCAGCGTTGGGTAGAGCGCGATCTCCTGCGGCACGACGCCGAGCAGCTTCTTGGCGTCCAACGGCTGCTTGCTGATCGAGTAGCCGCCGATCTTGGCATCGCCGCGTGTGGCGCTTAGCAGCCCGCTGATCATCGAGATGGTGGTGGTTTTGCCTGCGCCGTTGGGTCCGAGCAGGCTGAAGATTTCGCCCTTGCGAATGTCCAGGCTCACGCCTTTGACCGCTTCGACTGGGGTTCCGTTTTTGCCTCTAAATGTCTTGGCAATATCGCGCACTTCGACCAGTGTTTGCATATGCAGTTTTCCTGTTGAACTACTTAACTTTGGTTGTCATGTTATACGTAATCTTGGCGCGGTTCGTTGCGTGCCACACGCAGGTTGTAAATTTCCGCTCTTTCATGACGAACAACAACGTACTGAAACCATACTATAACTCTGTGTCCCTAGAAATATTGTTCTAGTTGCTATACTATGATATGGTTGGAAAGTTGTAATGCGAGGTTGCGTCACATGAAGGAAGGAAATACAGAACAGGTCTTTGCGTTCATTGCACAGCACATCGAGCAAGAGGGGTTTTCACCCACCATTCGCGAAATTAGTGCAGCCTGCTATTTGGGGCGCTCATCTGTCGTCCGGCATTTGGATAAACTGGAAAAGTGGGGTTGGCTGCAACGACACGAAGGCAAAGCCCGCAGCATTGTGATCACGAGACAGGAAAAACGGGACAAAAATACGGACAAATGAACACTTGTTCGTAGAAATTGCGTGCTATTGTTGGAACATCGACCTGCCATTCAGGAAAGGAACTCCAGCCATGGCAACTTTTAACGTATCGACGATCGATGACTTGATCGCAAAGATTAAGCTGGCGAATACCAACGGGCAAGACGACGAGATCATCCTCGCTGCCGGGACGTATGACATCAGCGCCTATAGTGGGACACGGGATAACGACTTTAAGTCGCCTTCCGGTGTTTTGACGGTCACAAACGGTTTACCGGTGATCAAGACGAATATCATCACCCGCAACGGTACTATCGGTTATCGCCTGTTTCATGTTGCGGCAAGCGCGACACTTACACTTCGCAAACTGACGTTAAGCAAAGGAAACGTCGGGGTACAGGATGTGGGGGGTGGCGCAGTTGAAGTGCTTGGCACTGCGGTGATTGAAGATTGCCGCTTGGGTCCGGATAACAAGTCGAACTACGGCGGCGCGATTGTGAATGATGGCACCGTGACCATTCGCCGCTGCGACATCTTCAATAACCAAGCGGACTGGGGAGGCGGCATTTACAATTATAATCAAGGCGTGATGAGGATTTATGACAGCCGCATCGCCAGTAACACTAACGACGGTGGGCTGTATTACGCGGGCGGCGTCTACAACTCCAATGACCTTGTGATCGACCACTGTTGCATTGTCGACAATACAGCAAATGTTGGGGGCGGTGTGATGAGTAACCGTGCGACAGCCCAAACGACGATCAGGCGCTCGATCATCTCTCGTAACAACGCCTACGAAGGAGCAGGCGTTTATTCGGGTTCTGGACCCATGAATCTGGAAGACTGCACTTTGGTGGACAATACAGGGAGCTACGGACGTGTTGCGTATCGTAAAGATGTTCAAGCGATCACGTTAACCCGTTGCCATCTGCCAGACAATTACATTACCGCAACAGATCGCCGTCAATCTCCCTCTGACCTGTTGAACGTCGTCAATCAAAATCCACTTCCTGCCTGGCGTCCCAACTTCACGATGATTAGCGACGGCGCAGGGGGTTTAACACCTGCGTACCAGTACAACCGTCAGGAAGCCGCAAACCGCGCGATTGCCTTAAGCCGCGAAAACTTCATAACCTTCCCGAATAGCGATGCCGCAAGCGTCGTGGGCAAGATCGAGAACGGACCCATCTCGCGTGGACGTGATTACGCCACAGTCCTTACTCATAAGCCAGGTAAGACGGGTTCCTCCATCTTTATCTCAGATGCTTCACTACGGCGGACTTCCGATGACGATTGATGCAAATGATGATCCAGCAAATCCAGATTGCACCCTGACTGATCAAACAACGACAGGTGGATACACCCAACGTGGGTGGAGATATTGTCCAACCGAGCAAAGTGCGACTGGGAATTGGAAGTTTCATCCGGGCATTGTTGAATACTTCGACTCACTGCCAGGGGGAAATTCCATCGGACTTATCACATTAACAGAAATTCAGACTGTAATTTGGACGTCTCCTACTAATGGGTTCCAGAATGCAGGAGCTTTGAAAGGGGATCCAGAAAACCCAAATGACGCCAACATTGGAAATTTCAATGCCATGATCAATAGATTTTCGGCAGGAGGAGAGCTTGGAAGTCTGTCCATAGGGGATTACCTCTATATCATTAATCATGGTTTCATTGTTGTAGGTTGGGGACCGTTCAGAGGAACTATTGAAGGCATTGCTTATGCTCAAAGCAATACACTCGCACCCACTCGATCATTGACGAACCCAATACCTTATGTTGCTGATTTCTGCTTTGGTACAGATGGAGAGGGAAATGATGGCACTGGTTGGCTACAAGATCCGCGCCCACGCCCGTTTTATGCCGCCGCAACGCAAGTCTATCAGGAGAATTTACGCTCAGATCAAACATCGTATCTCAAACGGCGGGGAGTGGATAGGGATCTGAATCCATCAACACCTCCCGTTATTGAGGTAGTCTATGACAATTTTGTAGCCGAAGGTGACGTATGGCGATTCTACAAAATTCCTGATAGCATTGCATTGACAACAGTACCAACTAGTCGTCTCTACTTTGCTGGCTAGAATGAGTAAGCTCGTCAAAATGTAAGTCTAAAGAGGTTCGTCAGCAGGCTTTGCTGACGAACTTGAAAGGACAATTCTCATGCCAAGAAACATCGTTACAATGTTCTTGATCATCTTGTTCATGTGTTTCGATGGATTGGCTTTAGCTTATACTTCCAAACAGGATATTCTTCCCCAAATCGCCTTCCAAACAAATCTTCCCAACGATGATATCTGCCTCATCAACATGGATGGCTCTGAAATGCGATGCCTGATGCAGACACCAGATCGCTGGGAACACAATCCTGTCTGGTCGCCTGATGGCAGATACTTGTCTTACCAATCGATTGATCGTGCAGGAGAAGCTGGCTCGCAGACCTACATTTATGATTTCGTACAAGATCGTACAAGCGAACTATCGCAAGCATTCTACATCTATGATTGGTCACCAGATGGGCAACTTTTGCTCACTGTGCGCCGCGAGCGCATGGATGATGATGGTGAAATCTATCTCTTGCGCCCAGATGAAAGCGAAGGCATTTTGTTGACCGATAACGACATAGAAGATGCTGCACCTGCATGGTCGCCCGATGGCAGCCAGATTGCCTATCTATCCGGTTTTCCTGATGCCACTATAAGAGTGATGGCAGCAGACGGAACAGAGAACCGGGTCTTAGTTGATAAGCTTTTTATCAACCGGGAAGTACGGTTGGCATGGTCGCCAGATAGTCAAACCATTGCCTTTGTGGTAAATGGCGACATGGTAGAGAGTGATCAAACCAGCGAAATTTATCTGGTGAATGCTGACGGCGAAGATTTGCGTCAACTGACTCATTCTGGGAATGTCACACTTAACCCGCACTGGTCGCCGGACGGAGAGCAAATTGTGTTTTATGGGTATGAACCGGGAGCATTTGCATCCGATGCGCCGCCAAACAACCGCACAGATATTTTCATCATGGATGCCGATGGCAGCGGCTTGACAAATCTGACTTCCAGTTATGGATTAGATTATCATCCAAGTTGGTCACCGGATGGCGAATGGATTGCTTTTGCTTCTACGCGCGAAAGCCCTGGCATATTCATTATGCGTCCTGACGGCAGCGATGTGCGCATGGTCACAGACGAGCCGCCCTACGCCGAGGGCGGTCGTGAAGCGAACAATCCTGTCTGGCGACCGATTGCGGGCGGAGGCTGACGCACACCCAATCTTATTGCCCAGCGTTGCGCGTTTCGTTGCGCGCCACACGACCGAGCAGCAGCAGCGCGGGCGAAAGCGTGAGCGCGCTTGCGCTGAGGGCGAGCCGCAGCGAAATCTGTCCCAGTCGCCCCAGCGGTGGACCGCCCGCGATCTGCCCGATAGCGTCTGTCTGGCTCTGCATCGACAACACGGTCGCCCGCACGTCGGAGTCGATATGCTGGTTCGACCATGTGCTGTAGATCGGGTCAATCAAGCCGCGCGCCAGCGTGAACCCGTAGAACATGACGACCGCCAGCAGCAGACTGGATGACTGCGCAAACAGCAGTTGCGCAATAATCATCAGCGCCGTCAGGATGAAGAGGAGGCGTGTCATCTGGCGGACGCTGCTCGTATCAAGGCGGCGCACCAGCACTTCCAGCAGCGCCGCGCCAAAAATCGCCTCAATGCCCGTCAGGATGCCGATCCACACGACCGGCTCGAACAGCGGCGGCAAGCCAATTGTATTGATCAGATGCGCCTGCCACAGACGATCCCATGCCTCGCTGAACAAGCCGAAGAAAAACGTGATGCCGAGGATGCTCCACAACATCGGTCGCCCGCGCACGACTGCCACGCCTTGTGCGAACGTGCCGAACCACTTGCGCCAACTACTGCGTTCTTCTCGCGGCGTCGGTGTGAAGCCGTGTTCAGGCATAATCGCGGTCAGCAGCATGGCAAGGACCAGTTGCAGCGCACCGCCAGCATAAATCGGCAGGTTCAGGCTGATGGTCGCCAGCGCG
>JANRJX010000118.1:0-69047 GCA_033763755.1 Chloroflexota bacterium | reverse complement strand
CCCAGCATCGGCGCGCTCCCCGCGCCCACCAGCAGTGCGCCTGTGATGATCGGTCCCGTGCAGGGCAGGGTCATCGGACCGAACATCAGCCCATAGACATACGCTGCCACATACGGATTCTTCATCAACGGAAGCTGCGCCGTCGCCAACCGCGCGAACGGGTTCCGCCCGGTCAGCATTAAAATGCCCAGCACAATCACCGCTGCGTAGATCAGCGGCAGCAGAATCATCAGCGCATCGCCAAGCGCAAGCTGCACAACGTACAGGATCACGCCGATGATGATCATCATCGTCAGCACGCCCGCCAGCACCAGCAGCCCCAGCCAGCCTGTCGCGCGGCGGTGACGCTCATCATTGGCGTTGCCCGCCAGGAACGCGATCATGCCGGGATACAGCGGCAGCATACAGGCGTTGGTCAAAATCGCGGCATTACCCAGTCCAAAATACGTCGCAAGGTCCAGCATATCGCCCTCGTCATATGCAATGGCAGTGATAGTCGAGAGTATGGATGGGTAAGCTTACACACACATGAACGAAAAACCCCCTGTTGTTAACAGAGGGTTCTGGTTGAGCGGGCGACGAGATTCGAACTCGTGACATTCTGCATGGCAAGCAGACATTCTACCACTGAATTACACCCGCATATATTGATGTGAAAAGCATGATAACAGAGGCTGTTTTCTTTGGCAAGGGGGATTTTTCTGTGCAAATTGCTCAATAATTTCTTGACAGCTTACAGAGGTCGCGTTATCCTACGCCCAAGCTTTAATCGTTTAACCTGTGGCTTTGTCGTTTACTCAAGACTTTTCTGGCAAATTACTGGAGGCAAGTTGTGGCGCGGCGTCTTTGGTCGGTTATAGAACGCGGTTTTCACCCCGATAAACAACTCCACCACGAGACTATCTTCACCATTGGCAACGGTTACCTCGGCACACGCGGCGCGTTCGAGGAAGGCTATCCTGGCGATAGCCCCGCCACACTCGTACACGGCGTTTATGACCACGCGCCGGGAATGCTCGTCCCTGAACTGGTCAACGCTCCCAACTGGCTGCCGATCAGCATCACGATTGACGGCACGCCGTTTCAACTGATCACCAAGACCAGCGACTTTATGCGTCCGCCGGAAGGGTATGTGTTGGGCTATGAGCGCACGCTCGAACTGGATCGCGGCGTGCTGCGGCGCGAAGTCTTGTTCCGCGCGGCGTCCGGCAATATTGTCCGGCTCATGTTTGAGCGCTTCGCCAGCCTGCACAACCCGCATCTTCTGGCACAGCGATTGCGCGTAATTGCGGTGGATGGCGCGCCTGTGATCGAAATCGAAAGCGCGCTGGATGCCGACGTCACCAACACGGGCGTCAAACACTGGCTGCCCGACGCAACAATTGACGCTGAAGGCGATACGATTGGCGTCGAGGTCAAAGCACAGCAGAGCGGTTACGTGCTGGGCATGGCATCGCGTCTCCTTTGCTCGCATCCCACGCCCGCGCACCATGATGGCTTGCGCCCCTCGGTCAAAACGACCGTCACGCTGCAGCAGGAGCAGGAAGCTGTCTTCGACAAAATCACGGCGATCTATACCAGCCGCGATGTCGTCACACCGTTGGAAACCGCGCAGATGGCGGTCAGCGAGGCGGCGCATCAGGGCTATGATCGCCTGCTTGCGGAGCATGTGGCGGAGTGGGCGAAATACTGGGACGCCACCGACATCGTCATCGAAGGCGACGACGAATGCCAACTGGCCATCCGCTTCACTGCCTATCACATCCTCATCACCGCGCCGCGCCGTGACGAAAACGTCAGCATCGGTGCGAAGACGCTCTCCGGCTTCGGCTATAAGGGGCATGTCTTCTGGGATACCGAACTTTTCGCGCTGCCGCCGCTGACGCTGACACTGCCGCAGTTAGCGCGCAACCTGCTCATGTACCGCTACCATCGCTTGCCTGGCGCACGCAACAAGGCAGTGGCGGAAGGCTACGAAGGCGCGCTCTTCCCCTGGGAAAGCACCGATACGGGCGAAGAGACCACGCCGAAATGGTCGGATGTGCAGCCGGACGGCTCCCGCATCCGCATCTGGACAGGCGACACCGAACAGCACATCTCGACCGACATTGCCTACGGCATCTGGCAGTACTGGCACTGGACGGGCGATGATCACTTCTTCACCAAGCACGGCGCGGAGATGATCCTCGATACCGCCGTCTTCTGGGGCAGCCGCGTGGAAGCGAAGAACGACCGCTATGAAATCTCGATGCAGATCGGTCCTGATGAATACCACGAGAACATCGATAACAGCGTCTTCACCAATCGCATGGTCGTCTGGCATCTGGAAACTGCACTCAAGGCGCTCGACTGGCTGCGTGATCATGCAGCAGACGATTATCAACGGCTGGTAACAGACCTGAAGCTGACACCGGAACGACTGGACAAGTGGCGTGACATCATCGCGCGCATGTTCATCCCGTTCGATGACGAGAAGCAAATCCATATCCAGTTCCCCGGCTTCTTCGATCTTGAATACATCCCGGTGCCGAATTACACGCCGCGGACGACCAGCGTCCAGGCGATCCTCGGTCACGCCCGCAGCATCCAGACGCAGGTCATCAAACAGGCGGATGTCGTCATGCTCATGGCGCTGCTGGGTGACCAGGTTGGCAGCCGCGAGGTCATGATCAACAACTGGAACACCTACTATCCGCGCACGGACCACGGCTCGTCGCTCAGCCCCGCTATGCACGCCTGGGTCGCGGCGAAGCTCGGCTTGATGGACGATGCTTACGAGATGTTCCACCACGCCGTTCACATTGACCTGCACGATAACAAAGGCAATGTCAAAGACGGGATGCACGCGGCGGCGTGCGGCGGTGTCTACCAGGCGCTTCTGTTCGGCTTTTGCGGTCTCACCTTAACAGATAGTGGTCCGCAAATAGTCCACCCGAGCCTGCCTGAACACTGGCGAAGTGTTAGCTTTAGCGTGAATTACCGGGGTCAGAAGCACAGCTTCACTGTGCAAAACCCCGAGTGAATCACCCCGTTGGCGTGCCGGGGTCGCCGTGAGGCGAGAAGCGCACGCCAGTGATACTTACTTGGTGTAGTTGGAGGACTCTGCTATGCGTATCGTTCGTTTTGCTCTTGTACTGGCGCTGCTGCTCCTGGCAGTCGGCGTAACAGCGGTGGGCGCGCAAGACCCTGTGACCCTGCGTGTCTGGTCGGGTGCGTCGTCCCCAGCCGAAAATGAGTTTAAGGAAGCCCAGTTTGCTGCCTTCGAGGAAGCAAACCCCAATATTACGCTCGATGTTCTGATTTCGCCGGACTATGGCACTCAGATTCAGGCGGCGTTCGCGTCGGGCGACTATCCCGAAGTCTTCACCGTCGGTCAGTTTGACTTCCCGTCGTATGTCGACTCCGGTCTGCTGATGCCGGCTGGCGATCGTATTGAAGATGCGGAAGACATCTATCCGAGCCTGCAATCCGCGTTCAGTGTTGATGGCGAGCCGTACTGCGTGCCGAAGGACTTCTCGACACTGGCGCTGTTCTACAACATTGACCACTTCGAAGCTGCTGGCGTCGAACTGCCCACCAGCGATTGGACATGGCCGGATATGGCGGCGGCGGCTCAGGCAATCACCGATGCAGGCATCGTCGTAAATGATGTGCCGGTAGTGGGCTTGAGCGCGGCAGCAGACCGCAACCGCTGGATGGCGTTCTTCTATGCCAATGGGGGTCGTCTCTTCAATGACGATATGACTGAAGTCGTCTTTGACAGCCCCGAAGCGATTGAATCGCTTGACTGGTATTCCAGCTTTGTCCTCGCTGGTACGGGCGATGTCCCGGCGAACCTGGGTGGCGCGGGCTGGAACGGTGAAGCGTTCGGTCGTGGCTACGCAGCGATGACCGTCGAAGGCAACTGGGCAATCGGCTACCTCAACAACGACTTCCCCGACCTGAACTGGGGCGTTGCAGAACTGCCGACCGCACCGAGCGGCAATAAGGGCACGCTGACCTTCACCGAATGCTGGGCAGTGAGCGCGCTCGCCGCTGAAGACCCCGCCGTTGCCGATGCCGCCTGGACATTGGTCAACTTCCTGACGGGTGCGGAACAGGCTGTTGCGACCGGTGAGCAGGGCTTCGGTCCGATGCCCGCCCGCGCCAGCGCTGCTGAAGCCTGGCTGACCGCGCAGGGTGAAGCGGGTATGCCGTTCGTCGCAGGTGCGGAATACGCCTGGGCGCCGGTCTTCCCAATTGGCTACGGCGATTTCACGAGCATTGTTGATGAAGGCACAGTGGATGTCATGAACGGCGACGCCTCCGCCGAAGAAGTCATGACCGAAGCCGCCGACGTCGCACGCGAAATTCTGGCAGAAGGTTCATAGCTTTCGGCTAGTTCCACACTCATTCACGTACAGATGCAGGGGGACCCGCCTGGGTCGCCCCTGTATTGCAACCTGTACAGCAAATATGAGCCAATACAGCTTTCCATAAGAGGGTTTATCATGGCGCAAAATGCTTCAACCGTCATACGATCCGCCAAAGCGGTACAAACACAACAGAGCGCCAAATTGGAAGAGGGGCTGGCCGGATGGGTGTTCATGGCTCCCGCTGCCCTGATTCTGCTCCTGTTTATGATTTTGCCGCTGCTGGTGGCGGGTTATTTCAGTCTGACCGATTGGAACGGGCGCACGCCGCTGACCAATCCCAACGCCTACGAATTCGTCGGTACGCGCAACTATCAACAGCTGCTGCTGGAAGGGCGGCGCGTTGATGATTTCTACAACGCGCTCAAAAATACCGTCTACTACGCGCTCGGCGTCGTGCCGACGCAAACGGCGATTGCGCTGGTGCTGGCGGTCATCGTCAACCAGAAGTGGATGAAGTTCAGAGGCTTCTTTCGCACGGCGTACTACTTCCCGTCGATCACCTCGTCAATTGTCGTGTCAATGATCTTCCTGTTCATGTTCTCGAACACAGGTCCGATCAACGGCTTGTTCGGTGCCATTTTTCCCAACTACACGCCAGTGACCTGGCTGGCGAACAACGACGGATTGCTCCATAACTTCCTCGGCTTGTTCGGTGTTACTGCGGACAGCGTACCATTCCTGCGCGATACGGAAGTCGCGCGTATCTCGTTGTGGGAGTGGTTGAGCGGACCGAGCGTGTCGATGTTCACCATCATGATCCTCGCCATCTGGACGACGATTGGCACGATGATGGTCATCTACCTGGCGGCGCTGCAAAACGTACCGGGGCAGGTCTATGAGGCGGCATTCGTGGACGGCGCGACCAACTGGCAGGCGTTCCGCCACATTACCGTGCCACTGCTCGCGCCGACGACGTTCTTTGTCATCACGCTCGGCTTGATCGGTACGTTCCAGGTGTTCGACCAGATTTACGTGCTGCGCAACGATACCACGCGCGAAAGCACCATGAGTGTTGCCTATCTGGTCTATGACTTCGCGTTCGGTTCGCTGAACGAGCCGCGTATGGACCGCGCGACGACGACGGCGATCACACTGTTCATCATCATCTTCCTTGCCACTATCCTGCAACGCCGGCTGACGGGCGGCGACAAAGCGAAATAAAGGAGGCACATCATGGCTGCTACGGCTGTACGCAAGAGCGGCGGTGCCTCGTTTGAGGCGCAGCAAGGCTCAGTTTCCGGGCTGGGGCGCATTCTGGCGATCCTCGGCTTCAGCGTTCTGGTTCTGGTGGCGATCATTCAGGTCGCGCCGTTCATTTTGACGATCTCGAATTCGTTCAAATGTGATCCGGCGATTACCAACGCGCCGGGCGCGTTCATTCCAACGTTGAGCACGACCAGTTGTACGACGACGGCTGTCGATGGAACCACCGGACGCTTATCATCTGACGACCAGACCGACGGCGTATTCTTCAACCCGTCGCTCGATGGCTATAGCACGATTCTGGCGGGCGGTGCGCAGAGCAACAACCTCCCACGCTGGTTGCTGAACACGGCAATCTACTCCATCACGGTCATGATCGGGCGTCTGATTTTCGACTCGATGGCGGGTTACGCGCTGGCGCGGCTTAAGTTCCCAGGTAATCGCACGTTGTTCTTCATCGTGCTGGGCGTGTTAATGATCCCCGGCGTGGTGCTGCTCATCCCGCGCTTCCTGATGTTGAACCAGCTGGGGCTGCTCAACTCGTACTTTGGCTACTTTGTGGTGTTGGCAGCGGACGCTTTCGGCATCATTCTAATGAAGCAGTTCTTCGAGGCGATCCCGAAGGAAGTTGAAGAGGCGGCGCTGGTGGACGGCGCGAACCGCTTCGTCACGTTTTTCCGTGTCATCCTGCCAATGGCGACACCGGCGCTGGTGGCGCTGGCGATCTTCAGCTTCCAGGGGCAGTGGAACAATTTCATGGACGCGCTGATTATCGTCGGGACAAATCCGGCAATGTTCAATCTGCCGATGGGTTTGACGGTGCTGCAAGGCTCCGGGCAGGACGTACAGTACGATCTGGTGCTGGCAGGTGCGGTCATCACGACGTTGCCGATGGCGATCATCTTCTTCATCTTCCAGCGCTACTTCGTCGAAGGCGTCAACTACAGCGGTCTGGCAGGACAATAGCGTATGTGGGCGGGTGTGCGCGCTGCCGGGCGTGGCTTCTGGCATTTCTGGCGGCGTGGCTATCTGTACGTGTGGGCGAACCTGTTCTGGGCGGCGCTCACACTGCTGGTCGTCGCGGCTCCGGCGGCGTGGGCGGGGCTGGTGCGCATGAGCTATGTGGCGCACCGCGACGCGCTCGTCAGCCTTGATGATTTCTGGCAGGGCGTGCGCGAAAGCTGGCGCAAGACGTTCGTGCTGGCGCTTATCAACACACTCCTCATCGTCACCACACTCAGTAACCTGATTGCCTATGCCAACGAGCCGGGACTTGGGTTCGTCATCCTCCGCATCGTCTGGATCGTGTCCGTCGTGGCGTGGTTCGGTTTTCAGCTTTTCGTCTGGGTCTTTTACTTCGCAATGGAGCAGCCGACACTGATCGGCGCGTTCCGCAACGCGGGTGTGATGATCGTGACCAATCCGCTGTTCACGCTCGGTGTGCTGCTCATCATTACAGTGATAGGCGCGATGAGCAGCGTGCTGCCCGCCGCCTGGTTTTTGCTGACAGGCGGCATCTTCGCAGCAATCGCCAACAGCGCTGTGCAGGACAGGCTGCGTACCGCAGGTATAGACACGACACCGCTGCCGGATGAGTCGCTGATAGCAGACCCATCTATAGACGACGTTTAAACGTTACACATTGACAATCAGGAGGCAAAGTTCTAAATTTTCCGTAAGATTGAAACAGCGATAGTCAGATGAATAAGCCCAATGCAGAAGAGTTCTGTCCCTACCATCAAAGACGTTGCGCGGCACGCGGGCGTTTCGATTGCGACTGTATCGTATGTGCTGAATAACAAGCCCGCCGCCGTTAGCGAAGAGACGCGCCGCCGTGTGCTGCATGCGGTGGAGCAGTTGGGGTATACGCGCAATATCACCGCGCGCAATCTGCGCTCCAGCAAGACGCGGCTGCTCGGCTATGCCTGGGTGGAGACAGCAAACCCACGTCCCAATGCCGTGCTGGAGCATTTCGCCTTCCATCTGGCGCGCGAAGCGTCGCACGCAGGGTATCACTTACTGACGTTCACGTTTCCGCACGATGACCCCCTACCTGTGTATGACCAGTTGATCCGCACCGGGCGCGTAGATGCCTTCATTCTTGCCAGCACGCAGCGCGATGATGTGCGGGTACGTTACCTGCTCGATCAAGGCTTTCCGTTTGTGACGTTTGGGCGTGCCAATTCCGAATGGGATTTTAACTGGGTCGATACCGATAACCACGTCGGAACATACAATGCCACGCAACATCTGCTCACGCAGGGGCATCAACGCATCGCGATTGTCACCTGGCCCGAAGACTCACTGACGGGCAATATCCGGTTGGCAGGTTATCATGATGCGCTGCGTGACGCGGGTATTGAAGTGAACCCTGCGTACGTCATCCGCCGCGAATATGGTGAGGCAGTCGGCGAAGTGGTGTTTGAACAGTTGGGTGAACTGCCGTCGCACGAACGCCCGACAGCGGTTGTGACCGTCAGCGACATGACCGCCATCAGTGTGATGAGCGAGGCAGAGCGGCGTGGGCTGGAGATTGGCAAGACGCTTTCGGTGATTGGCTACGATGACGAGACGCTCAGCCAGTATCTGCGTCCGGCGCTGACGAGCGTGCGCCAGCCGATCCAGGCGATCAGCTACGAGACGGTGGCAATCCTTGACGACATGCTCAATCACGGTCCCGCTGAGACGCGGCAGCTGCTGATCGCGCCAGAGCTGATCGTGCGCGAATCGACCGGCAGACCCGTAAACCTGTAAACCAAGGAAAAAGCGTATTCAAGAGGCTATAGACGAAGCGGGTAGAGAAGACTAATCCTCTAGCTGCTTCCGCTTCAACCTCTTGAGTAGGCTGTTTCTGATTATGTTATGCGATCCGTGCGAGAATGCTGTCTAGCGACGCACTCGCCAGCGACGGCAGCCGAATATGCCCATGCTCACCTGCTGCCCCGCCCAGTGCTACCGTCCAGAACCCGCCCGCGCGCGCCGCGTCAATCCCTGCCTCCGCATCCTCGAAGACAATCGCCTGCGTAGGGTAGACGCCCAGACCGCCCGCCACCCAGACGAACAAATCCGGCGCGGGCTTGGGATTGACCACGCTGTAGCCATCGCCGATGACATCGAACGTCTGCGCCATGCCGAGCTTTTCCAGCACCTTGTGCGCGTTCTTCGATGCCGACCCTAACCCCAGCTTCATCCCGGCTGCCTTCGCCTGTGCCAGCAGGTCGGTCACACCAGCCAGCACTCCAGCGGGCGTGATCTCATTGAGATAATCGAGGTAGTAATTGTTCTTGCGCTCCATCCACGCCTGCGCAGTTGCCTCGTCAATGGGCTGTCCTTTAAGCATCCGGTTCAGGCTTTCACGGCGCGAGACCCCGCGCAGAGCTTCGTTGTCGTCGCGCGTGAAGGCGATGCCCTCTTCGTCGGCCAGCCGCTTCCAGGCAAGAAAGTGATATTCGGCAGTATCCGTAATCACACCGTCGAGGTCAAAAATCAGCCCGCGAATGGTCGTTGACATACAGATAGCACTCCTCTAAGGGTTGTCTCAAAGCATCGATATTATAGTCGATCGTTTACGTGCCCTCTACGCCAATTGCTGCCATGATCGCTGCCATATGCATCTGCCTGACCATTGCTGCCATCGTATCGACATCATACAAGTCGCCCCGTTCCAACCACCATTCTAATACGCCAAACAACGCGCTGCTGAGGTAGTGCGCGATGATTGGCGCTGGAACCAGCGGCATTTCAATGCCAACCGCTGCCAATCTGTCTGCAAAACGCTGCTCGATGCGCAGCGCAATATGCTCACGCAGGCGTGCACTCAGCCTGTGCGCACTGTGCGAACGCAGCAGCACACGATACAGGTCACGATGCTTTGCCGCGTGCTCGAAAGCGATTTGTGAAGGGAAAGGGGATTCAATCCCTATCTGGGAAAGTGGCATTGCCTGGATTTGATCAACCAGTTCATCGATCACACGTTGGAGTGTGAGCAGCAGTAATTCGTCCTTGCCGCCGTGAAAATGCAGATAGAATGTGGCGCGCCCCAGATTTGCACGATCCGTGATGTCTTCGATACGAATGTCATCGTAGCCCCGTTCCAGGATCAGCGCTATCAAGGCGTCGCCCAGCTGTCGTTGTGTCCGCTCACGCCGCCGATCCGGTCGCCTGGCTGTTTCTGGACTTATGTCCATTTATAGATTCCCTCTCTCATTTCATAGTTGACGTCATGCTATAACGCAATATAGTACAAATATAGACACGATGTCCAGAATTCAGGATGAAGCAATGCCCTCTGTTCAATATCCCCCCGGTACTAAAGGCACGTTTGTCACAGGATCAGCCGGTGAATTTGCAGCCCAACGTCTCGATTTCATCAAGCACTGTCGCGAGCAGTATGGCGACATGGTGTATTTTCGACTGTTCAATCGGCACGCCTATCTGCTCAACGATCCCGATCATGTGCGCTTTGTGCTGGTCGAGCATCCTGAACTGTTTCACAAGACGCCACTGTTCAAGAAGAACACGCGCAGTCTTATTGGAAACGGACTGCTGACGAGCGAAGGCGACTTTCACAAACGTCAGCGCAAACTGGCGCAGCCTGCATTTCATCACCAGCGTATCAACGCTTACGGAGAGGTGATGGTCGATTACACACGGCGGATGCTGGCAGACTGGCAAGCTGGACAGCGTACCGATATTCACGACGCCATGATGCATCTGACGATGGCAATCGTGGCGCGCACACTCTTCAATGCCGATGTTACGCAGGAAGCGGCGCAACTGGGTGAGGCGATCACCGCCGGACTGCATTATGTGACGCGTCGCACCGCCCAACCGCTGGCGCTGCCGAATTGGGTGCCAACACCCGCTAACCGTACCGCCAAACGCCACATCAATTTGCTCAATGGCACGATTGACCGCATCATTGCTGAGCATCGCGCATCGGGCGTCGATAGCGGCGATCTGTTGTCGATGCTGATGGAGGCGCAGGATGAAAACGGTGAGCAGATGGACGACGTGCAGCTCCGGCATGAGGCAATGACAATCTTCATCGCCGGACACGAAACGACTGCCAACGCGCTGACATGGGCACTGTATCTGGTAACGCAGCATCCTGATGTGGAACGACGCCTGCAGGAAGAAGTCGATGCGTTCGATGGCGCAGTACTGACCACGCACGATCTGGCACGCCTGCCGTACACCGATATGATCATCAAGGAGACGATGCGCCTGTATCCGCCAGCCTGGATTGTGCCGCGTCTGGCGATTGCTGACTTCGAACTGGGTGGTTATCGTATCCGCAAAGACAGCGTGCTGTTCACCAGTCCGTACACCATGCAGCGTCACCCTCGTTACTACGAACAACCAGAACGTTTCATCCCCGAACGCTGGACCAGCGAGATGGAGAAAGCGCTGCCGAAGTACGCCTACTTTCCATTCGGCGGTGGTCCGCGCGTGTGCATCGGCAATGGCTTTGCGATGCTTGAAGCCCGCCTGATACTGGCGACAATTGCACAGCGTTGGCAACTTGTGCTGGAAACTGACTCATTACCAGTACCGGAGCCTGTTGTCACTCTGCGACCGAAACATGGCATCTGGATGCGCCCGCAGCTTCGACAGACGCAAGCACAGCTGCTGGCGGTGTAAAACGTACTTTCGGCAAGAATCACCAATCGACTGAATATGAGCTGATTCTTGCCGCATCATCATTTAGACGAACTGCACAAGTATAACAAACATTACGCACGCGGATTGGTAGTGATTTAGCATAACCTGCCGAGTTGCCGCTGAACTGTCTTGCGCATGTGAGATTGTCACAAAGCAAACTGCACAAAGTTTATCGATTATGCTGTTCAGATAGTTCTAAAGTCCTTTGTATAGTTTCGCCAGCTTACAAGCCAACCTTGTTTTGGTTCGGGGGATTGTGGAGGAGCAGGGAATGAACAAGTCAACTCGTGTGTGGCGCAGACTGCTGGTGCTGGCGATTGCCGCCGCAGTCCTTGCGATTTTTGGAACGAATACCGTCGGTGCGCAAGACGGACCGACGCTGGAAAGCCTGGCGGAAAGCACGGGCAATCTGCAAATTTCGATTGACACCGCCTGGGTATTGATGACGGGTTTCCTGGTCTTCTTCATGCAGACGGGGTTCGCGCTGCTGGAAACCGGCATGATCACGCAGAAGGGCGCGGTGAACGCGCTGCTGGAGAACTTCATTGACGCCGGTCTGACAGCGATCTGCTGGTGGGCAGTCGGCTTCGGTGTGGCGTTTGGCGCATCCAGCGGCGGCTTTTTCGGCACATCGCTGTTTGCACCGGGCATAGAAGCGGCAAGTACGCCCTATACCTACATTTTCCCGGATGGCAGCACACTTAGCCTGACCGTCAGCACGCTCACATTCTTCTTCTTCCAGTTCGCCTTCGCTGCAACCGCCAGCACCATCACGACGGGCGCGATGGCGGAACGCACCGACTTCGTCGGCGACCTGATTTACAGCGCGGTCATCGCGATTGTCATCTACCCGGTTATCGTTCACTGGGTGTGGAGCGGCAGCGGTTGGCTGTTCCAGATGGGCTTCCATGACTTCGCAGGCGGCACGGTCGTTCACACGGTCGGCGGCGTTATCGCCCTTATCGGTGCGATCATGCTTGGCCCGCGTCCCGGTCGCGTCTTCGGCAAGCCGCCGCGCCCGCACAACCTCGCTTATGCCACGCTCGGCACGATGATCCTGTGGTTTGGCTGGTACGGCTTCAACCCTGGCTCAACGCTCGGTCTAGGCGGCGGCGCACCGGAAGGCGTCGGCACATTCTCGAACTGGGCAAGCCTGATCACAGTCACGACTACGCTTGGTGCGGCAGGCGGTGGGATGATGGCTCTGATCGTCCAATTCTTCCGCACGGGCAAGTGGGACCTCAGCTACGCACTCAACGGGTCGCTGGCTGGCTTGGTCGCCATCACCCCCGCCTGTGCTTACGTATCGCCGATTGCAGCGATCATCATTGGTCTGACGGCAGGGGTACTGGTCATCATCGCCACGGAAGTCGTAGAGCGTGCCAAGATCGATGATGCAGTCGGCGCTTTCGCGGTTCATGGCGCGTGTGGCATGATGGGGACGATGGCGGTTGGTCTGTGGGCAGACCCGACGCTGACGTTCAACACGGTCATGGCGGGGCAGGGCGGTTTGTTCACGACGGGCAGTCTGGCGCTGCTGGGCGTGCAGATTACTGGCTCGCTGGCGACAGTCGCGTATGTCGCGGTGACATCCGTCATCATGTTCGGCGCGCTGAAGGCGATTAACCGCCTGCGCGTCAACAGCAAGGCGGACGTCATCGGCATCGACATCTACGAACACGGCGCGTCGATTTGGCCCGATGTGCTGCCGCACCCGGACGATGTTGTCGAGACGGGTTCGCCGAAGAAAGCGCCTGCCGTCGGGGATTAGCGTTCGGACGGGAATAAGCACGGGCAGAACGCAAAGTGCTTATTCAAGAGGCTAGGGGAGAAGAGGCTAGGGGGTTAAACACCCTAGCCTCTTTTTGTGTGGTGTGCAGTGATAAGTAAGCTTAACCCTGTGGGACTATTCAGCCTACATCGTTTGCTCTCAGTAGTATTACCCCTGGTAAATGCGACTTCAAAATAATTTCTTGAAGCTCCTTTGAGCGATTTGTCTTGTTTACACGCAGAATGACCGGATACGATTTGAATTCAGGTTCATGCCAGTAAGCTTCGCCTTCTGCATCCTCGTCTTCGTCATTTCGGTTGAATAGCAATTGAAAGTTCTCTCCGTTCGACTTTCCAGAAACGTAGTACTCGCTGAGAAATGAACTATTCCGTCGCTCAAATTGGACTTCGAGTACAACTTCCAGTTTCCTTGCTACTATTTCAATTGTATCCAGTGTGAAGCCATAAAGATCGTAACTTTTTGTCATGATTAACCTCCAGTCGTGGGCACATTCAGATAGGGCTGCCCTCGTCCCGCAAGCACATCTTCCGATAAATAGATCATAAAATTCACCTCACGCCCGCCAGCTTGAGCAGAAAGCTCCGTAGCAAGATTACCTAAACCAAGCAATTCAAGCTGCTCTTGGGTTAGGGGTGCGGTTCTTGTCCCTTGACTTCTCAGTTGTATTCCCAGTTCTTGCGCGCGCGCCATAAGTTGAGGACTAATCAATGCTATATCATAATCGCTAGAAGCGTCGAAAGGTACGCCTGGTCTAAAGCTAACGCCTGACGCAGAACTTCCAGCGAATGCTGGAATGACGTCCGTGTATCCTGCTCCGTGCAGCTCACTATAAAGCGTATTTCCAAATAACTCAAAGTCCTCCATTGTGTTAAAGCCTTCTGGGAATCCACGCTCAGCTATTTCCTGCGCTCGACTTTGCATACCTGCTTGGGGATTACCACCCGGTACAACATGTGCTGCATCCACGACTTCATCGGCATTACGCGCTGCGCCTTCGATGATGTCATCGAACGCGCCGGGATTGGGTCCCTGCACAAATCCCATCAGCGCAAGCCCGGCACCCATACGGTCGCCCGCAGCGGCAGCGCGAATGAAGTCGATTGCTGCCGCGATTTGATCCATGCCGGGAAAGAATGACATGGCTATCAACAGGTGATCGCCATAGGGCTTTCCTTCTGGATATGGGTTGTTGTTCTGTGAGGCGAAGAAAGCGCCTGCTGTCGAGGATTGACGACAGCAATCTTCTGAATGGCAAATGGAATAAGGGGAGAGAGAACGCGAGCGTTCTCTCTCCCTATTTTGCTTATTGGTATAAACTTCCCACAGACTTCCGCTGGAGATTTAAATGGTTTCTATAGGTGTAAATTTGAGACCTGTTAGATTGTTAGTCTCCACAAGGTCTTTGAATCGGTGCGAAACGAAAATGTTCGTGAGTAGCATTTCCGGAATTTTGAAGATCGCTTCATTTTCACATCTTTCTTTGCGCATAATTGGTTTGCCGATGACCCGCTTCTCTCCTAACGGGAGTGTTTTTGTCTTGGTTCGCGTGTGATCTACGCAATCAACCACGTTAATTACATTGACCGCGTAATAGATGTAATCAGATATATCTAACTTAAATAGCTCCACACTTTTGCTAACCAAGGGATACAAGATACTCAGTGCTTTGTCATTACACGCAATAGACCCAACATGTTGAAAATGCATAAAATCTGCTCCAGTTTCTAGCTCGTCATCGTCTCCCATAAAAACGGGATACGAAGTCCATTGTGTTTGTACAGACTTTCCTTTGAATGTGTAAGTGAGAGAACGATTCAAGTTCTCTGGGTCTACATAGGCTAACGAGGTGTACTTAACATCAGGGTCAATACGCCAAATACTCATGGAATGTTCCCTCCACTCAGATCATCTATAAATATATTCCACTGTTCAATTAGCTCATCTCCCGTGTACTGCTGCAAGTCATCTAGACGTTCCGCAATTCCATCCAATAGTGCGATTACCTGTTCTGAACTTGCGCGTCCCGTATCATCCAATAAATTGGTAAATGCACTAGCAACCGCCCTTCTATAGGTATGTCCTGTTTGTCCCGAATAAGTCAAGGAATGAACCGCTCGCCCTAAACCTATTCCATTATAAGCGGAGTTCACCCCCACTCCACTATTTGTAAGTATTTGCGCAGTTGCTTGCATATCTTGATGAGCTGATGGAACTATGTGATGTGCATCTTCACCAGATTGCCGTATTCGTGAAGCCCAACGACTTGGATCTGCCTCAAATGCTGTATTCATAGAGGCATTGAGCGCTTGTGCATTCGACCTTATGGCGCGATTGCGAGCTGCACTATCCGCAGAGTGAGGTGTGTAAGCTAATGGATTGTACGCTTCATCCGGGCGTATGGGCGACACTGGCACATGCTGCGCACCGTCCGCTACCTCATCCGCATTGCGCGCTGCGCCTTCCACGATGTCATCGAACGCGCCCGGATTCGGTCCCGGCAGGAAACCCATAAGCGCCAGCCCGGTACCCATACGGTCGCCTGCGGCGGCAGAGCGAATGAAGTCGATTGCTGCTGCAATTTGATCCATACCGGGAAAGAAGCTCATCGCAATCAACAGGTGATCGCCATAAGGCGTTCCTTCTGGATATAGATTGTTGTTCTATGATGCGAAGAACATCACAGGCATTTCCGTTCCAGATTGATGCAGATAAGGCGAGTTGACCCCTGCCTTTTCCAGCCCTTCCTGATAGAGGGCGACGAGAATGCCAAGATTGACGTTTGATGGGTTATCCAGGTCTTGATTGAGGTACGGAATAATGTCCTCTGAAAGCAGCCCTGCGCTCACCATCGCGTACAACTCATTGACCAGTGTGCTTTGTATCCACGCAGCTTCATTGCGAACGAGGTTTGCCTGTTCCGTAGTTAGACCCGCCAGCGCTTCAAGATTGGCAAGCTCTTCAGCACTCAAGATACCGAGGTTGGCACCGACAATCGCGTCAATAATCTCTGAGGGGATAGTTTGTCCACTACCCATCACAATAGAAGACTGATTAATCAGATAGTCAAGCGTGTAAGCAGAGAATCCACGTCCATCTAATGCGCCTGATTGTTGCAAGAGATATAAGGCACTATTGGTATCAATAACATCGCCAACAGTCTCGCGAACGATGACTTCGAGTGCCTGTAACGTCGCTACATCATCCGCTTCAACCTCATAATTGCCTGTGACATAGCCAGGAAACAGCGAAACTGCCTGATCAGTCGAAAGCTCAGTACCCCATTTTTCTGAGATTAACCAGTTATTCCATGAAACATCATCTTCAATGGGCATCGACACTGGCAGTTGATTGGCTTCCGTCACTACGGGAGCTAACGGAGCGACGAAACTATCGCGTTCGCCAGCGCGATGCTGCTCGACTGGTGTTGGCGGGCTCTGCTCACGTTCACCCGCACGGTAGTCTGCTACTGCCTGCTGTGTTTGCTGCGCACGCGCTTGCTGGCGCTGTTGAAACGAACGCTCGGCACGCGCGTCTTCGCGCTGCTGACGACGCTCCTGTACGGTTAGAGGGCGTGGTGGCGGAGGAGTACGACTATTGTTTCGTGAGTCGTTGGTAGGTGGACGTTGACCCTGGTTATTCTGTTGTCTGCGACGCACAGCTTCCTGCGCACGAAGTACCTCGATGTCGCGAGGCGGTGGCGGAGATCGCCTTATCATATCTTTTCTCCATAATACTTTTCGGATAACTTTCTTTGTCGAACAAACTAATTGTCTAGAGCGATGCAATACCTCCCAACCTATTCAGGATACACACATGATAGATGAACAAATGTTCTTATCGCCATAAAGCAGCATATCACACTTTTCTACATGAGTGTGACACAAATGAGTGCGAATTTGAGTTTATTTTGCGCACGAATCTGCGCACGAATTTGAGTATGATGTTTTGTTGTTCAGCGGCTTGCGGTCACGCTTGCGACATCTCCTGCATTGCTGCGATGCGCCGCTATCTTGCGCCCAATCCCGGTTTCAGCCAGCGCTCGCTTGCCACGCCTGCCAGCACGCCCAGCACCGCCGCGATCAACAAGCCGAGCTTGTTCGGCAGCGGGTTTAGCAGCAGCGATGCCACGCCCGCCACCGTTGCCGCCACCAGCATCGGGCGCGTCACCAACTGCGGCACGAGCATTCCGATAAACGTCGCCACGAGCGCAAAATCCAGCCCCCATCGCGCCGGGTCAGGAATCGATTGTCCCGCTACAATGCCGATGATCGTACTCAACTGCCAGAAGCTGTACATTGCCAGCGCCGACCCGAAGTAAAACCAGTGCTTGTAGGGCGACTCATCGGCTTCCTGATAACGCTTGACCACGACGACGAATGACTCGTCCGTCAGCCAGAAGCCGAGCGGTGCCAGCCACGTCTGCGGCAGATGGCGCATGTACGGCGCGAGCGTGGCGGCGTAGAGCGCGTGGCGCAGGTTGACGACGAACGTGGTCAGCACGATGAACGGGATCGGCGCGATGTCCGCAACCATGTTGGCAGCGACGAACTGTGATGAGCCGGCGAACACAAACAACGACATCCCCAGCGCCGCCGCTGGCGATAGTCCGCTCGTGACCGCCAGCGCGCCGAAGATAATGCCGAACGGCACCGCGCCGATCACCAGCGGTATCGTCGCGCGCACGCCTGCCATAAATTCCGAACGCCGTGTGTTTGACATAGAATCCTCGTCAGCAATGAGAAGTGCTTATTCTTCTCGTTTCCCCCAGTTGATTATCCCGTGTGTCAGCACGCCGAACACCAGCCCCCAGAACGGCGCGCCGATGCCGAACAGCGTGAAGTTCGCCGCCGTACACAGCAGGGCGATTAACCCGCCTTCGCGCTGCTTTGGGTCGCTCATGGACGACGTCAGCGAACTCATGATGGCGTTCGCCAGTCCAAGCCCCGCCGCCGCCGCAATCAGCGCGTGGGGCAGCGCCGTGAACAGGTTGACGAGCGTCGCGCCGAAGATGCCGACGACGATATACCAGATACCCGCCGCTACCCCCGCCGAGTAGCGTTTGTCCTTGTCCGGGTGCGCCTCAGGACCTGTCACCAGCGCCGCCGTGATCGCCGCCAGCGTCACGCCATGCCCGCCGAACGGCGCACCGAGCAGCGACACCAGCCCCGTCACCACCAGCGCGCCGTTGATGCGCAGCTCATAGCCTGCGTTGCGCAGCACCGCCAGTCCCGGCGCGTTCTGCGATGTCAGCGCCAGCGCCGTCAGCGGCAGCGCCAGCCCCAGCATTGCCTCTGGCGTGAAGATCGGCGCGGTCCACAACGGTGTCGCCAGCGCGGGCGTTAACGCTTCTGCGTGAATGCTGTTCGTCAGCGCGGCGACGATTAGCCCGAAGATCAGCGCGATCACCGTCGGCGCGCGGAAGTTGATACGCCGCATCACGAAGTAGACCAGGATCATACCGATGACCAGCACTGCGTTCTCTGGGATGGCGTCGAACAAACCGAAGCCGAAGCGAATCAGCACGCCTGCCAACATGCCCATCACGACTGGCTGTGGCACGCGCGCCATGATCCAGCCGAACAAGCCAGACGAACCGATCAGAATAATCGCCAGCGCCGAGACAATGTAGGCGGCGACCGCCTCGCCAAAGTCGTAGCTTCCCAGGCTGGTGACAAGCAGCGCGACTCCCGGCGTTGACCATGCCGCTGTCACGGGCTGGCGAAACCACAGGCTCATGACGATGCTGGCGATACCCGCGCCAATCGTGATCGCCAGCACCCACGACGAAAGCTGCGCCTCACTCAGGTTGGCGTTGCGCGCCGCCTGGAACACGATCACCAGCGACGCTGCAAAGCCGATGACGATGACGAGCAAGCCGGACAGGATGGACGACAGGCTGAAGGCGCGCGGCAAATCGCGGAGGTTGGCAAGGATGGAAGTCGGCATAGGTTTCCTGCGGAAGTGATGCGTGATGAGTAAAGGTTAATGAGCTTTTACTTATTGGTGCAAGGGGTAATGTAAGAACGAGGCACTGCCTCGTTCCTACATTACCCCTGCCCGTACCAGAACGCGCCGGGGAAGTCGTCCGCGACCTGCTTGCGCTTCCCACTCCACGACTCAATGCTGATCTTGTAGACAGCGGTGCGCTTCAGTTCGTCGTCGGCAATCGGGCGGTAATCTCTGCCAGGGCGCAGGTGCGGCGCGTACTTGTCCAGCAGCAGTTGTAACCCATAGCGCGCCTCGTCGCCTTCGATGATTTGCGCCGTGCCGAAGACCGCCACGCCGGAATACTCGACGCTGAATTCCAGCGCTTCCTCTGCGGGCAGCAGCCGACCCATCTCGCTGATGCTAAAGCAGACACGCGCCGCGTCGTCTTCGCTCACGTTCGCCTGTGTACGCCCGACGCGCGCGGTATGCGTGTAGATGGCGTGGCGCGTTTCGTCATAAACAAACAGATTGGTATTGATGAACGGCTGTCCGTCATGCACCGTTGCCAGCGCGCCAAAGGCAGCGCGCTGCAAAAACGCGGCAATCCACTGTTCGTCATCAATGGCGCGGTCGGTGCGGCGAACCGCATTTGGGGGCATGGCGGCGTAGTCTCTGGACATCTTCGCTTCTCATCCGGTGTTTAAATCATCATATGAAGATAGTGGCGGATCGTGCTGAATGAAAGTGCCGCATAAGTCCAAGTATATTTAAACAAGACTTAATGCGCCTCTGCAAGGCAGGCGTAAGTCGTGATGGCTACTCTTACATGATGTTAACACAGCGTAGGTCAACGGGTGATTGCCAGCAGGCAAAAGCGAGAGTAAAATACTCCCAATGCAAACATTTGCGTACGGCGCTCTAACCTCTTGCAACAATGCCTTCCTGTCTGCCTCTGTCTGCTGTATCGGGTGGCAACAACGACCACCTGCACGTCGCAACGTCTTCATTCAGCACCCGTCTCATGGGCTAAGGAGTCTGGGTAATGCCCTTCCATGAAACACAAACCCGTTCTGTTAACCTGGTGGATTTGCCCCTGGTGCGGAAACTGTGCGAAAAAGGCGTGATACTCGATAGCGAGATGGCATACACGCGTTCGGCGGACGGTCCGCAGGGGGCGCAGCTTGCGAGCCTGATGCTGCCGCAGCCCAATTTGCAAACACTGATTTCGCGCAGCGACAAACAGGGCGTCGTCGGTCAGTTCCGGATGAAGCCGGACGATAATCTGGCGCAGATCGTGACGATTGCGCCCGCGCTCGACGAAGAGACGGAAGACAATACCGTCTGGCTGCACGCGCTTGATGCACTGGCAGCATCGGCGGGCAAACGCGGCGCACATATGCTGACTGCCGAGATTGAAGAAGGCAGCGCCATGTTCACGACGCTGCGACGCGCGGGTTTCGCCGTTTATGCGCGCCAGGAGATCTGGTGTCGTGCGCCGGGGCTGCCGCTGCCAGAGGGACTGGCGAAGGCGGAACTGAGCGACGAGACCGACGCCGACGCGATGGACATTCAGCTGCTCTACAGCAACATTGTGCCGCGCCTTGTGCAGCCAATCGCCGTGCCGTCGAGCGACAGCGAAGGCTTGGTGTATCGCCAGGAAAACCGGGTCCAGGGATACATTGCGGTGTCTGAAGGCAGATATGGCATTTACCTGATGCCGTTCCTGCACCCGGATATTCTCTTCAGCGAGGCGTCTGCCATCATCGCGGCTGCCATTTCGCGAACGGCGAAATCGGACAAGCTGCCGATACATGTGTGTGTGCGTCGCTATCAGGACTGGTTGGAGGATGGGTTGTCGGTGTTGGGTTTTGAGCCGATCAGCCAGCAGGCAGTGATGGTGCGGCATATCGCCGCCGGAGTACGCCATCCCGTGTTTGCGCCCGTTTCGCACACGCTGGAGATCATCCCCGGCACGGTGCGCCCGCCGACGAGTCGAATTGGTGATTTAGCGGACTTTTATCAACCCGGAGTGGACAAAAACCTGCATGGAACGCCGGATAACAGATAACATCAGTGAACTGAAGCGAGTTCTGCCGACGCACATCACGCGGCGGTTGGAAGAACTCGGACACATTGACGAACTATTGGAAGTGGTGCTGGACCTGGGGCGCGTGCCAACCGCCCGCTACCTGGGCGGCGAAGTGGCATTGAGCGACCAGGAAGTTACCCGCTTTGACCTGGATGCTATTGTCGAAAACATCGGCACGTTCGATACCGATAACCGCGCGGGCATCGAACGCACGCTGCACCGCATCTCCGCGATTCGCAATCGGCGTGGCGATGTCGTCGGCTTGACGTGCCGTGTCGGGCGCGCGGTTTATGGCACCATCGACATCATTCAGGATTTGGTCGAGTCCGGTCAAAGCCTGTTGATTCTCGGTCCGCCCGGCGTCGGCAAGACAACCATCCTGCGCGAAAGTGCGCGCGTGCTGGCGGAAAACCGCCGCGTCGTCATTGTCGATACATCGAACGAAATCGGCGGCGATGGCGACGTACCACATCCTGCGGTCGGGCGTGCGCGCCGGATGCAGGTGCGGCAGCCAGAGCTTCAGCATGAGGTGATGATCGAGGCGGTTGAAAACCACAACCCCGAAGTCATCGTCATTGACGAAATCGGGCGCGAACTGGAAGCATTGGCGGCGCGCACGATTGCCGAACGCGGCGTGCAGTTGATCGGCACAGCACACGGCACGGCGCTGGAAAACCTGATGCTCAATCCGACGCTCTCGGATCTGATCGGCGGTATCCACGCGGTCACGCTTTCGGACGACGAAGCGCGGCGGCGCGGCACGCAGAAAACCGTGCTGGAACGCAAGTCCCCGCCGACGTTCGACGTGCTGATCGAAATCCAGACGCGCGACCGCCTGATCGTGCATGAGGATGTATCGGTGGCGGTGGATGCACTGCTGCGCGGCAAGTCGCTGGCGGCAGAGGCGCGCTTCCGCACCGAAACAGGCGAAGTCATGTACGAGCCGTACTACCCAGAAGCGCGTGCGCTCGACGGCAAGACGGGTGGCGGACGCAGCGGCGGCGGCGGTCGGCGCGGTGGCTACAACGGCGATGGCAATGGCAACGGTCGCCATACACCGAGCGAGCCGCGCGAGGGGCGCGCTGCTGCCGCTGCTCGCTTTGACGAGCCGGAAGTCCGTCCACATGGAACCAAGGTGTTTGCCTATGGCGTGGCGCGTAACCGGTTGCAACAGGCGGGCAAGCGGCTGCATGTGGCGATGACGGTTGTAGATGAAGTCGCGCAGGCGGATGCTATCGTCACGCTCAAGAACTACTATCGCCGCCGCCCCAAACTGATCGTGGATGCCGAGCGACGCGGGACACCGATCTATGTGCTGCGTGCCAACACAATGGCGCAGATGGAAGGCTTCCTGGCGGACATGTTCAACGTCGAAGGCGGTGCCGACAGCGACGAAGACCCTTTTGAGGATGCGATGCGCGAAGTGCGTGCCGCCATCCTGCAGGTGCAGAACGGCTCGCAGTTCGTTGACCTGACGCCGCAGGACTCGCACATCCGCCGTTTACAACACCAGATGGCACGCAAGGCACGGCTGGAAAGCGAAAGTCACGGCGAAGAACCGGAACGTCGTGTGCGTGTCACCCGCCGCCCGGCGTAGGCAGACACAATAGGTAGACAAGCAAAAAGCTTATTCAAGAGGATAGAGAGGAAGAAGCTGGAGAGGGATGTTAAACCCTCTATCCTCTTCTCCTGCAACCTCTTGAATAAGCTTTTTACGTTGTTACAACGACTCTATCTCAAGACCCGCACACCCAGGCGAAGATAATCCGACTGCCGCGATCGTCCAGCGGCAGGATGCGATACAGGTCTGCCCAGTCCGAGCGCGTAACTGGACCGCCTTCAACAACGGTGCGCGTTGCCATTGCCAGCATCTGGCGATACCACGCCTGCACGGTGGTGGGGCTGTCGCTCGTTTCATAGACGACGGCAGTGCGCGACAGGAAATCATGCGAGTCGCCCACCATTTGCGCGTTGGGGTAGGGCAGCAGGTTATCCCGCAGCTGCGTATAACAGCGGTTATCGAAGAACAGCGACACGCCGACGACCAGCAGGATCGTCGCGGCGGTAATCACGAGGCAGCCTCTGAGCGGGCTGGAATTGCGCGGTTCGCGCAGCGATTCGTACATGGAACGTGCTTTCGAGCAGTGTATGTTTCTTCCCTTGTATATACGAGGAAGCGCGGGGGAAAGTTCATGCGTCTGTTTCATAGTACGGACGAGGCGTGCCTCGTCCCTACAATTCATGTTTGTTCGTAGGGACGACACAGTGCGAAGCCTCTTTGCGGGATGCGTCGTCCGCTATTCTGAATCCGAATCTCAACCCGTAGCCCTACCCCAATATCTGCTCCGTACGGTCCGCCGCGCCGACGCTGTAATACTTGGCGTCGGGGTGATGCACGACGATAGCAGCAGTGCTTTGCTCCGGCACCCACTGGTACGAAGGCGTCAGCGTCAAGCCCAGCGCGCTCACTGCCTGTGGCAGCAGTTTCAGCACGATCTCGTGGTCTTGCAGGTCGGGACAGGCGGGATAGCCCCAGCTATAGCGCTTGCCCTGCCCGCCGGGGATGTCCATGCCCTTGTTGATGACCATCCGGTTGACGTAGTTCGCGGTCGCTTCCGCTGCCTGCACCGCCAGCCCGTGGAAGAAATAGGCTTCGCTGTACTCGTTCGCGTCTTGCAGCTTGTCGAAATGCTCGCTCACCACTTCGCCTACGGTCACGACTTGCAGCGCCACCGTATCAACCGCGCCGCCGACGGGCGCGAAGTAATCACTGATGCACAGGTATTCGCCATACGGCTGACGCGGGAACTTGAAACGAGCGATCTCGCTGCGCGTCGGTTCTGTGCCGTTGCGTTCGGCAAACGGCTGCGGATCGTAGATGATCAGGTCGTCGCCGTCACTGTTGGCGGGGAAGAAGCCATAGACCGCCTGCGGACGCAGCGTCTTGTCGCGCAACGCGTCGCGGGTCATCGCGTCCAGGCGCGCCTCAAACTCCGCTTCCAGCTTCGTCCAGGCGTCGCCGTGCGTGTTCGACGCTCCCCACGACAGGCGATAGAGTTCCGGCTTGTGCAGGTATTTCAGCACAATTTCCAGTGGCATATAGTCAATGACCTTCGCCCCCCAGAAGGGTGGTGTCGGCAGGCTGGGCGCGGGCGCGACCGTCTTGCCGCCGCTGCTGCGTGCGCGGCGCACGGGCGCGGGCTTGCCCATCTCCTCGTAAGCCTCCGCTTTTGTGCGTTCCAGCAGCGCCTCGCGCGCCTCCGGGACGATCAACTGATCAACCGTCGCCAGCCCCTCGAACGCATCCTTGCAGTAGAACACGCCCGGCTCATACGGCTCGCCGCTGTCTTCCAGGAACAACACGCGCCGCCCAAACTTGCGGTTAATCGCCGCGCCGCCGATCAGCACCGGAATATCGAGTTTGCGCCGCGCCAGCTCGTTAATGACAACAGGCATCTGCTTGCTGGTGCTGACGAGCAGCGCGCTCAAGCCGATGGCGTCGGCGTTATACTCGACCGCCTTCTCAATGATCGTGTTCGCTGGAACCTGCTTGCCGAGGTCATGCACGGTGTAGCCGTTGTTGCTCATGATCGTCTTGACCAGGTTCTTGCCGATATCATGGACATCGCCGTAGACCGTCGCCAGCACGACGGTGCCTTTGCTGGAGCCTTCGACCTTCTCCATGAACGTTTCGAGATAGGCGACCGTCTTCTTCATAACTTCGGCACTTTGCAGCACGAACGGCAGGATCAGTTCGCCCGCGCCAAACTTGTCGCCAACTTCTTTCATGGCGGGCAGCAGCACGTTGTTCAGCACACCGACCGCATCCTGCCGCTTCAGGCATTCGTCGATCAGGCGCTCCACGCCGTCCTTCTTGCGATGCAGAATCTGCCAGTGAATCGCTTCTTCGGCGGTCATGTTTGCCGTCGGGTCTTCGTCCTGTCGCCCGGCGACTTCGACCGCGTTCTGCTCGAAGTACTGGATGAAGCGCGGCAGGGCGTCCTGATCAGTATTGAAGATCAAATCGTTGGCGATCTTGCGCTGCTCTTCCGGGATTTCGGCATACGGCGTGATGTGCGCCGGATTGACAATCGCCATATCCAGCCCCGCCTGTACCGCGTGATACAGGAAGACGCTGTTCAGCACCCCGCGCGCAGCCGGCGTCACGCCAAAGCTGACATTGCTCACGCCCAGCGCGGTCATCACACCGGGAAGCTGCTGCTTGATCAGGCGGATGCCTTCAATCGTTTCGATGGCATCATTGCGCAGGTCTTCCTGCCCGGTCGTCAGCGGGAACGTCAGCGTATCGAAGATCAAGTCCTGCGGCTTCATGCCGTACTCGTTGACGGCAATGTCGGTGATGCGGCGGGCGATTGCCAGTTTCTTATCGCGCGTGTGCGCCATGCCCTCTTCGTCAATCGTCATCGACAGCACGCCCGCGCCATGCTTGAGCGCAATCGGCAGCACGGTGTCAATCCGGTCACGACCGTTCTCCAGATTGTTACCGTTGATGATGCCACGACCGGGGTAAACCGCCAGCGCCGCCTCCGCGACCTGGGCGTCGGTCACGTCAATGATCAGCGGCACTTCGACCGCCATCGACAGCTTCTTGACCAGCGTGCGCATCTGCTGCACTTCGTCAGCGCGTTCAGTCAGCGCCACGCAGACATCGAGCATGTGCGCGCCGCTTTCGACCTGATCGACCGCAATCGGCACAATATCATCGTAGCGATCATCGAGCAGCAGCTGCTTGACCTTGCGGCTGCCCTGTGAATTGACGCGCTCGCCGATCATCGTCGGGCCAGGATTGTTGATCATCGGCATCGCGCGCATGTTGCTCGACGCCATCGCTTCGGTTTCCGGCTGACGCTCAAGCGGGCGTCTTAAAGCCCCTCTCCCTGAGGGACGCTCGACTGCAAGCGCGGAGGGCGGGTTGGGGGTGAGGGTTTTTCGGTATTCCTCGTAGCTGAAGCCATGCACACGCTGGTACAACTGGTCGATGTGTTCGGGGCGTGTGCCGCAGCAGCCGCCGACTACGCCGACGCCCCAGCGCGCGAATTCGGACACCATCTCGCTGAACGGGTCGGGTTCCATCGGGTAGACCGCCTCGCCATCGACATTGATGGGCAGCCCGGCGTTCGGCAGCACACTGATCGGCTTGGTGCTGTGCGCTGTCAGGTACTTGATCGGCTCGCGCATGTATTCGGGACCGGTCGAGCAGTTCAAGCCGACGACATCAATCGGCAGCGCTTCCAGCGTCGTCAGCGCGCTGGCAATATCGGTGCCGAACAACATGCGCCCACTGGTATCGAGCGTGATCTGCACTTGCAGCGGAATGCGCGTCTGGCTGTCGGCAAAGTAGCGCTGAATACCCCAGATCGCCGCCTTGACTTCGAGGATGTCCTGGCTCGTTTCGATCAGCAGCAGGTCTGCGCCGCCTTCCGTCAAGCCTTTCGCCTGCTGGTAAAACACATCTGCCAGCTCGTCAAACGTGATGTTGCTCAGGTCGGGGTCGTTACCGCTCGGCAGCTTGCCGCTGGGACCCATGCTGCCCGCCACGAAACGCGGGATGCCTGTCTCGCGCTCGAAGCGGTCACACACGCGGCGGGCGAGCGCGGCGGCGGCGTGGTTGATTTCGTAGCACTGGTCTTGCAAGCCGAATTCCGCCAGCGTCAGCGGGTTGCTGCGGAAGGTATCGGTCTCCACGACTTCCGCGCCGACTGTCAGGAATGAGGCGTGAATTGCTTCGATCACGTCCGGGCGCGTGATGACGAGATAATCGTTCATGCCGTTGTACTTTTCGCCGCCAAAGTCGGCGGCGGTCAACGGGTAGCGCTGGATGCTCGTCCCCATCGCGCCGTCAAAGACGACGACGTGATCCTGCACTGCGTCCAGATAGCGGCGGTTGGTGAATTCTAGGTTGCGAATTTGCATATTGCGTAGCGTCATTTGAGCATTGCCTTACATTGTCATACGTAGATTGCGATTGGGAGGATTTCCAAAGATGGACCCGATATTTCTGTCAATAATTTAGGAAATTGCATGGTATTATCCTTGTTTATTGACTCTTCTAAATTCTTAAAAAGTTTTCCGATAAACTCTTGACTCAGTCCTCCCAGTCCAGTACCAGCAAACAATTTAAACGAGTCCTTAGGACCATTTATCTTGTTAACAACTTTTCCAATAAGGCGATAGGGTCTAAAGGAAATCTCTGATACAGAAGTATCACGTAAAGAGTCGATATAGACCCATGTGACTGCTTTAAGTTGAAAGCCGGTTGTAGTATGTACGACAAAAGATGCTCTTGCTCTGTGGGATTGCTGAAAAACATCTGACGAGAAAACCTTAAGCCAATGTCGAAGAATGTCATATGACATCTGCTCATTTTTTAAGGAGTCTTTCTTCTTTACTAAATCTTCAATCTCGCTGTCAATTATCTGTCGCTGCTCCTGTGTCTTTATTTTTGCTTTTTGTGCTTTTAGTTCTGCAATCTGTGCTTCATTTTGAGGAACTTGGATGTGTTGTGACTCACCGACTATTTCCAATAGCTTTTGCATACGGCGAATGATTTCACCAAATGGATTCGGCTCGAAGAGTCCCTGAACTTCTACGAAGTCTGACAATTCGATTTCTGACAAGTCTTTTGTTTTGAAATCTAATACTTTTAAAACCCTTTCTTCAGCCAATCTATTGCGCATCTTGTTGACTAAAGAACCGTAAGTGTGATACCTATCGGCTTCTAGTTGCCTACCTTCTTCTTTCGTTGACTTCTCAGATTTGGCAGGATTCATACCTATTTTGACAATTTGTGGGATGGTCAATTCAGCATTGAGAGATCGTATGTTTTCTTCAATATTACTCGCACTAGATTGAAGAGTTGTTACGCGCTCGACAAAGCTAAATCCGTCTTCGATTGAAGCCAGTATGTCTAGCATTGCTTCCTTATCTATATAAATTGGAATTGCGAAATCCTTAGATTGTGGCATTGATAACCTTTCTAAACCTCGCATTAAACGACAACGGTATTATCCCATATGTCCGTGTTTGGCGGAATAATCACGGTTTCGATCACATCGCTGAACTGCGCGAATAATGCCGCCTCGTCTGGCGCGGCGATGCCCGGCGGATACTGCATCATCAGCAGAAGTGGATAATCGCGATAGCCGGGTTGCAACCAGTGATCAAAGTGCGCTTCGTAATTATGATGGAGCTTGATGATGATGCCATTCTTACGCATTTGCAGATAATGCACGCCGCCCCAGAACGGATCATCCAGCCGCTTCCAGCGAATTTTGAGCAGTGGGCGGATGAGTTTTGCGGCGGCGTCAATATCATCACCTCGAAAGCCAAAGCGATAGGTGGTGGGCTGAGAATGGATCACCTGCGTTGATTTACGTTTTGCCACTTAGTCCTCATTTTCCCACAATGCACGTTTGCGCCCTGCAATGCCAAGTGTGCGATTGATCTCGGTCAGGCGCTGCATCATCACGTCCTGCATGTCGTCTATCTTCTCATGAAGCTGCTGAATTTCCAATTCAGCTTTGACATTCACATCATACTCAATATCGTTGCGGACGCGGTCTCGTTCGACCTGGCGGTTCTGGCTGATCAAAACCAATGCCGAGAGTAGAATCGCCTCCAGAGAGACGATCATCGTCAGCAGCCCGAAGGGAAACGGGTCGAACGGCGGGATTGCCGGCACCCAGCCTATATTGAGAATGATCCATACGGTAAACCACAAAACATGCAAATACACAAAACGCACATCCCCAGAAAAGCGCGTTAGCGCATCCGACAACCTTTCAGCAAAGCCGATCTGCTCTTCCATCTCTTCGTTGACGTTACGGGCGATCACACGGTCGCGTACCAGCACATCGGTCTCGCGGATGCGCTTGCCGAGCATGGAGATAATGTCCAGCGCAGCGGTCGGATGCTTGCGGAACAGGAAGTCGAGATCGTTGCGGTCAACGATGAGGACGGTTGTGTCTTCCAGCGCTTTGGCGTTTGTGTGGCGTTCGTCGTTCGCCAGTAGGGCCACTTCACCGAAGATGTCGCCCGGCTCACAGACGGCAATGCGGACACGCTCGTGTGCCTTGTCGCGAATGAAAACCTCTGTTCGCCCCTGCTGGACGATATACATGACGCCGCCGGGGTCGCCGACCGCGTAGATGATTTGCCCCATCAGGTAACGGCGCTGTTCCATTTGTCCGGCGAGGGCAGACAGCTCTTGCTCGTCCAGCAGTTCAAACAGCGGAATTTCACGCAGCAGCTCATAATCAACGATAGGCATCGGCGCACCTCCATCGGGGCAACACAGCGGACTATGGGGGTTGTAACCTTAAGCAGGGTTTCTGTCCAGAGTGGGTGTAGTGCGGCGGAAAACTGGAAGACCCAAGAAGAGAGTAGTCGCGGCGGCGGTGTGTGAGAGAATGGCCATCAAATTGGGATAGGAGATGATCAATTGGCGGTGTTTGTTACAAGTTCCACACCAATGGTATAGCACTATGAACTTCCGAGTTAGAATAGAATACAAATCTTGGAGGTGTATGCAATGGATAAGAAGGAAGATAAACTCGCGCAATTAAGAAGTCGCGCCGAAACTGCACTCAAACAAGCGATCGCTGCGCCCCATGCTGTTCCTCAGGATATCGATGAAGTGCTTCATGAACTCAATGTTCATCAAGTCGAATTAGAGATTCAGTTAGAAGACTTGCAGCAGTCCTACCGGGCGCTTGAGATGGCTCAGAAGCGCTATGCTAATCTGTTTGACTTTGCGCCGGTTGGCTATATTGTGACCGACAGGCAGGGAATTGTAGTCAATGCCAACCTGACAATGAGCAGTATGCTCGGCGTTGAACGCGAGACGCTGGAAAAAAGAGCATTTGCAGAATTTATCACAAAGGATTTTCAGGATATTTATCATCTGTCCCGCCGGGCTGTGTTACAAACCCGCCGGGCAGATAGCTGTGAAGCCCAGCTTCAGCGAGCGGATGGTACGATTTTTCATGCCCATTTGAACACAGACTTGCCCGATCCGCTGGCAGAAACGTTGCGCACGGCAGTCACGAATGTCTCCATTATTAAACAGTCGGAAGAGGTACTGAGCCGCGCACTCGCCCATGAAAAAGAAATCAATGAACTACGAACCCGTGTCCTCTCTGTGATTTCCCATGAGTTCCGCACACCGTTGACGATTATCCTTTCTGCAGCGGAAACACTGGAACATTATGGCGACCAGTTGCCAGGCGAAGAGAGAACGAAGCGCTATCAGACAATACGTAACTTTGTCTGGTATCTTAACGACACGGTTCATGATGCAAGTAGTATCAGTGCCATTGACGACCAGCCCAGTCTAAAGTTGAAGACATTTGATGTGCTGGACTTTATTCGTCAGCTCACGCACGATATGGGGATCATGGCGAAAGAAGGGCAAACCATCCAGCTGGAAACGACCTCTTTGAATGAAATTGAGATGGTGACATGGGATCAGAATCTGGCGCGCCGGATAATTGTGAACCTACTCAATAACGCGCTCATTTATTCCAAAGAGCCGGTTCAGTGCCGTGTCGAGTGCCAGGAGAAGGGGGTACGACTGCGAGTCGAAGATCGGGGAATCGGTATTTCAGCTGAAGACCAGAAATATATGTACGAGGCGTTTTTTCGGGGTAAGAACACGAATTTTGTTCATGGAACGGGTATCGGGCTATTTGTCGTTCAGCGGGCGGTGTATGCTCATGGTGGAACCATACACTGTGCGTCGCGTTTAGGGGAAGGCACAAGCTTCACTGTCGAGCTGCCGCGCCAGGTTTCCGTGCTTCCCCCGTCAGCTGTGCCTATTCGGCAGCCTGTTCAGCCAGATCCGTGATTACCAACAAGATACGATCGACCTCTCTGATTTGATTCGCATTCAAGCGGAGGGTTCGTTTGCCGATCTCTGGCAGCTCATAGGTCATCGTATAATCACGCACAAACGTCTGCCGCGGAATGATCTCATTCAACAGGCGGCGCAGGTCAGGGATATCCCACTGACCATTCCCCAGATCATAAAGTAAATGTCCGATGGTTGTTTCAGGTATAGACTGGAACTGTCGGTAAAACGCGGGATTTGCGGCAACCACGCGCAGTTCGTTATCCAGTTCGAGCAAGCTGTTTTCAACCGTGTCAATCACCTTACGAAGATAAAGGGATGTTTTCTCTGCATCGTATTGAGCCTGTTTTTGCAGGGTTATGTCGCTAAAGGTCAATACAAGCCCATCAATGATATTGTTCATCGTTCGGTAAGGGCGAATTTCCACTTTATACCACCGCCCTCCAAGAGCGCCGACTTCCTGCTCGATGTTAATAAGGGTATCCAGAACACGAGTGGCATCGGCAATCAGGTTTTCGTAATTGAGCTGCGAGGTGATTTCTGCGAGCGGACGCCCCATATCGCTCTTACGCAAGCTGAAGATTTCTGTGACAACCTGGGTATACTCTCGAATTGCCAGACTTTGATCGAGAAAGATCACGCCAATCGCCGTGGACTGCAAGAAGTTATAGAGGGTATTGTTGGCGTGGGTCAGTTCGTGGTTCTGATTGGTTAGCTGGGTGTTGAGCGTATTCAACTCTTCATTCAGCGACTCAAGTTCTTCTTTAGAAGTACGCAGTTCCTCATTGGTCGTTTGAATTTCCTCATTGGCAGAGCTGATTTCCTCCATCGATGAGATCAGTTCTTCACTCTTGGCTTGAAGTGCCTGCGTCGCACTCTGCAATGCCTGACGGGTCTCTTCTAGTTCGTCTCGAAGACGGGTAATCGTCACACCTTCGTCGCCGCCCGAGCTCAGCGTAATCGTGTCCCTGGAACTTTTACCATCTGGGATGCGTTCAAAGATGACCAGTTTGTGGCGATTATCGATGCTGCTGTCATTAATCGGTTTCACAATCAGATTGATTAATTCTTCATCGCTCCCAGTTTTGACCCATACTCCTTGTCGGATAACCGTTTCGTTGCGCTCAAACGCCTCGTAGAGCGCGATGGTTAGTTCAGCATTTAGTCCTTCGCGCACCATACGCAGGATGTTGGGCTGCATTTCTCCGCCGGGAATCAGACGTAAATACCGGTCAATTTCTCCATAGGCATAACGAATATGATAGTGATGATCCACAATGGTGCAGGTGCTGTTGTAGTGTTCCAAAAGCATGTCTTTGATCAGTCGCAACCGTTGATCGTCAGTTTGTCCTGGTGAGGGTCTGGGTGTAGTCATGGGTTCCTCCATGCGGGCAAGCACTTTCGCAAACAGCGGTTGGTCCAGGCGCATCCACTGGTGCGAGGTCTCTGAGGTGCGCCGGTAAATTTTCTGTTTACTGTCAATCACGGTAAACGATTCCAGTACCTCAGGTATCGCTTCGGATGAACCAAGAAACAGAATACCCTCGGGTCGTAGCGCGAACTGGAAGAGCGCCCTGATTCGTTCTTGCAGCGCGGGTTGGAAGTAGATCAAGACATTGCGACAGCTTATCAAATGCAGACTTGAAAACGGCGGATGTTCCGTTAAATTGTGCTCAGCCCAGACAATCATACGGGTGATATGTGTCCGTACCTGATAACCCTCTTCGGTTTTCATGAAATAATCTTTGAGCCGGGATTCGGTGATGTGTTCAGTGATGGTCGCTGAATAGACTCCAGTGCGTGCCCGCTGAACAAGATGCCGATTCATATCGGTAGCGAAGATGCGAACATCCATCTCCAGCATATTTAGCTCACGCAGGCATTCATAAATCAGAATAGCGATGGAAACGGCTTCTTCTCCACTAGCGCAACCCGGCACCCAGACCCGAAAGACATCATCAATGGAGAGGGTTTTTAAGAGAGGTAGTAAAGCGTTGCTTTTAAGCGAGTCGAATGCCTCGCGATCGCGGAAAAAGCTGGTCACATGGATAAGCAGTCCTTTGACCAGTTGGTAAGCTTCATCCGCCTGCTGCTCCATTAGCGTGAGATACGCATTCACTTTGTTTAATTGATGCGTTCCCATCCGGCGGGCGATCTGCCGTCGGAGCGTGCTGACTTTGTAATCAGCGAAATCATAGCTCGTCTGTCGCCGAAGCTGCTTAATCACACGCTTTAAATCGTCATCGGTGATGGTCTCGGTCAAATCCTCGAACAGAGACGTTTCGGGGATATCAATATCGAAATGACTGAGAAGGTACCCAGGCATGAGATCTGGCGATAGCACAACGGTTGCCAGCGCTGCATCGATGACATTGAATGGCATACTGCTTTGCGATGCCGTCTCTAAATCCTGGGCAATGACCAGACCGCCGTTGTTTCTGATAGCCCGCGCTCCTTCGGTGCCGTCATGCCCTGCACCTGATAATATAAGAGCCGCGGCATACGCACCTCGATCCAGTGCCAGCGATTGCAAAAAGTGGTTGATTGTTTCCGGCCAGCCATGACTTTCGGTCTTCGGAATTAATCGAAGACGACTTTCTTGGATACTTGCCTGATATCCCGCCGGAAGGACGTAGACTTGGTTCGGTTCTACCATCGTATCGTTAGTAATCCGCTGGACGCTGATCGCCGTATGGCGTTGAATTAACTCATGCAGGATACTTTCTTGGTGTGGAGACAGATGCTGAATCACGACAAATGCCATGCCGCTGCCGGAGGGCATCGACTTGAAGAAAGCCGTCAGCGCCTCCAGCCCGCCCGCCGAAGCACCCAGCCCTACAACTGGAAATTTAGCCTGCACATCACTTTGCTTATTGTCTTCCACAGCGGAAACACTCTCTTATCCTTTAGGGTTTACGCAGTTGAGAGAAGAAATGCAGAAATTTGGAGTTTATCCGTCCTCAGAGTTGCTTGAAGTGCGTATCTTCTAATCCTTATGTTCGAGAATGATATCGCAAGTCGAGTGCGGACTTGAGTGATTATAGCGTATTTGTACACTTAACCTTCTGGGCGGACAGGCAGCGCGGGTGTGCCGCACTGCCAGTTCGGACTCCGCAGATGTGGCATTACCGAGAGAGCGATAGATGCTGGCAATCGTTACACCCCGCCGCGTATCCCTACGCGCGCCGGGCGGCGGCGAACTGGCGCAGCTGCGCGCCGCGTTCGGCAAACTCGTTGCTCAAATCCAGCAGCCACTGCTGGTAGCGAGGGTCAGTCGTGTAATGGCGCGTGTCCGACTTGACGGCGTGTGAGATCAAGTCCTGCGTGCGCCAGTACAGTTCGGTCACCGTCTTGCGCCATTCCTGCCCATCGCGCCGCGCGATGCTCTGCTGATTGAACGTATCCACATCAAACGGCAAGCGCGTATGCTGCTTCTGGTCGTAATCACCAAATTGTGCATCTGCTTCCGCCACCCAACCGCACAGGTACGCCAGCGTCTCGCGCGGCGACCACTGCCCACACGCCCCCGGCTTATCCACCAGTGCCAGCGGGTAGCGCTGCACCAGTTGGAAGAATTCCTGTGATGTGTTATGAAATTGGGCGAGGTGCATCAGGAATTCACGATTGTGGGTCACGGTTGCAGTCATTGCACTAATCCAGTTCAAATGTCAGGCAGTAAAACAGTCAGATGGGGTGTTGCAAATCACAGTTGTCATAATCTTGCACCTTCTATTCGCAGTTGTCAACCATTCAATAAGTGAAATCTCATGATACCAATGTCTTACGATTTTTTCTCACGAAGGTCAATGGTGCTGGCGCGGCGCGGCATGGTCGCCACCAGCAACCCGCTGGCATCGCAAGCCGGACTGCACATCCTGCGGCAGGGCGGCAATGCTGCCGATGCTGCGATTGCGGCGGCTGCGGTGCTCAACGTCACAGAGCATGGCTCAACGGGCATCGGTGGCGATTGCTTCGCGCTCTACTACGACGCGCAGACGCGGCAGGTGACGGCGCTCAACGGCAGCGGACGCGCAGCACTTGCGTTGACAGCGGACATGCTGCGCGCGCAGGGACATCGCGAGATGCCCGCCCGCAGCATCCATAGCATCACTGTGCCGGGCGCGGCGGCGGGCTGGGAGGATTTGCTGCGGCGACACGGCAGCATGACGCTGAAAGATGTGCTGGCAGACGCGATTGCCTACTCGCGCGATGGCTACCCGGTGCATCCGGTCTTTGGTGCGGCGTGGCAGCGGGCAGAAGCATTCCTTCGTGCCAACCCGCACACGGGCGATTACCTGCCCGGCGGCTTTACACCCACGATCGGGCAAATCGTGCATCTGCCGGAACTGGCACGCACGTTTGAGCAGGTGGCGGAAGGCGGGGCGGAGGCGTTTTACACAGGCGCGATTGCAGACGCCATCGTGACGACGATCCAGTCACTTGGCGGCGTGATGACGCTCGAAGATTTGAAGGCGCATCGTTCGACCTGGCATGAACCCATCGCAGCAGCCTATCGCGGCGTGACCGTCTACGAATGTCCGCCAAACGGGCAGGGCTTGGCGGCGCTGCTGGCGCTCAATATCGTCAGCGGCTTCGACATTGCCGCTTTGCCAGCGGACTCGCCGGAACGCCTGCATTTGCTGATTGAGGCGATGCGGCTGGCGTTCGCCGACGCGCGCCACTACATCGCTGACCCGGACAGCGATCCTGTACCTCTATACGGGCTGCTGAGTGCCGACTATGCCGCGCAGCGCCGCGCCCTGATCCGTATCGACAGCGCCATGCAGCCGCCAGAGTATGGTACGCCGTTCGGTACGTCGGATACCGTCTATCTAAGTGTTGTGGATGGACAGGGCAACGCCTGCTCGTTCATCAACAGCCTGTACATGGGCTGGGGCAGCGGCATCGTCGCGCGCGGCACAGGCGTCTTCCTGCAAAATCGTGGCGCGGGCTTCTCACTCGAAGCCGGACATCCCAACTCCCTGATGCCCGGCAAGCGCCCATACCACACGATCATCCCGGCAATGGCGCTGCACGATGGGCACCTGTGGGCATCGTTTGGTGTGATGGGCGGGTTCATGCAGCCGCAGGGGCATATGCAGATGATGGTGGCGATGGTGGATGATCTGCTCAATCCGCAGGAAGCGCTGAACCGCCCGCGCTGGTGTCTGGAAGACGGCACGAGCGGCAGTATGCTGGCGCTGGAAGAGGGTATCCCCGTCGCGACGATGGCGCGGCTGGCGGAACTGGGGCATCGTGTGCGCCCGGTCAGCGGCGCGGGGCGTGGTGTCTTCGGCGACGGACAGATCATCCGCCGTGACGCTGAGACGGGTGTGCTGTTCGGCGGCAGCGACCCGCGCAAGGACGGGCAGACAGTGGGGTGGTGAACACTATGATTGACGGAAAGCACGGATGTTAGCCACCAAGCTCCATATCCCGCCGCCCCGAATCAGTATTGTGCAGCGCGCCCGATTGCTGGCGCATCTGAACGAGGGGCGGCAGCGCAAACTAACGCTCATTTCTGCCCCGGCGGGATTCGGCAAAACGACTCTGGTGAGCGCGTGGGTGGCACAATGTGAGTGTCCGGTGGGGTGGGTGTCGCTGGATGAACGCGATGGCGATTTAGCCAGCTTTCTCACCTACCTGGTCGCGGCGCTGCAACAGATTCAGCCGCACTTTGGCGGAGATGTGTCAGGCGCGTTGCAGTCATCCCCCTCACCGCCAGGCGACATTCTCCTGACAGGGTTGCTGAACGAGATCAATCGCATCCCGCAGGCGTTTATCATCGTTCTCGATGACTACCACAGGCTCAACAGCCCGTCGGTAGACGCCGCGCTCACATTCCTGCTCGACCATCTGCCGCCCCAGATGCACCTGGTCATCACCACGCGCGAAGACCCCCAGCTCCCGCTGGCACGAATGCGCGTGCGCGACCAGCTTACCGAAGTGCGCGCTGCCGACCTGCGCTTTAATCCCGACGAGGCGGCTGAGTTCCTCAGCAATGCGATGAAGCTCCAGCTTGAAAGCGCAGATGTGGAAGCGCTGCACAGCCGCACCGAAGGCTGGATTGCCGGGCTGCAACTCGCAGCGCTGGCAGCGCAGCAGCGCACCGACGCGCGCGACTTTATCCGTTCATTTTCCGGCGGTCATCGTTTCGTGCTGGATTATCTGGTTGAAGAAGTCCTCCAGCAGCAGCCAGAACACATCCAGCAATTTCTCCTGTTTACGTCCATCCTTGAGCGTATGTGTGGGTCGTTGTGCGATGCTGTGTTGAGCGATGCCACCCTGTCCGGTCAGGCAGCGTTAGAGTACTGTGAACGCGCCAATCTGCTGCTCGTGCCGCTGGATGATGAGCGCCAGTGGTATCGCTATCATCACCTGTTCGCGGATGTGTTGCAGGCACGACTGCTGAAAACGCAGCCAGAACTGATCTCTGTTCTGCACCAGCGCGCCAGCGCCTGGTACGAGACACAGGGTTTTGCGTCCGATGCGCTGCATCACGCCTTCGCCGCCCAGGATTTCGAGCGCGCCGCCGCACTGGTCGAACGGACATGGCCCGCTATCCGCCGCACGCGACAGGAAGGTACATTTCTGCGCTGGGTGAAGGCGCTGCCTGACGCGCTCATGCGCCAGCGTCCCGTTTTGAGCGTGGTCTGCGCCTGGGCGCTGATGGATGCAGGAGAATACGAGGCGGCGGAGGCCCGACTGCGCGATGCCGAGCAGTTGTTAGACGCCCCGCCTGACCAGCGTATGATCATCGATGCTGAACAATTTCGCTCGCTGCCCGCCAGCATCGCCAACGCCCGCGCCTATCTTGCACAGGCGTTGAACGACATCCCATCGACAGTGGCGTATACGCGGCTGGCGCTCGACCTGCTGCCAGCAGACGACCATTACGAGCGCGGGACAACGGCGGCGCTGCTGGGGCTCGCCTGTTGGACGGGCGGCGATCTGGAAAGCGCTTATCAGTACTTTGCCCAGGGTCTCGATGATTTGCAGCGCGGCGGCGGTATCCTTATCCGCATGGGTGGAACCATTGTTCTCGCCCACATCCGCGCCGCGCAGGGACGCCTGCATGAGGCAGCGAATCTCTACCAACAGTCATTGCAACTCTCGATAGCACACGGTGAACCGCTGCTTAAAGGGACAGCGGAGATGTATCTCGGACTGAGCGAGATCGTGCTTGAGCAAGGCAAGCTTGACAACGCGAAAACACACTTCGCCACTGGAATGGACTTGCGCGAACGGGCGTCGCTGCCGGGGTACGAATACCTGTGGTGTATGGTTGAGGCGCGCATCAAGCAGGCGGAAGGGGCGTTGTCGCGAGCATTGGAACTGCTGGATGAAGCCGAACGCCGTTACTACCGCAGTCCGATTCCCAATGTGCGCCCGATTGCGGCACTGCGAGCGCGCATGTTGATCAACGCCGACCGCCTGCCTGAAGCGCAGGCGTGGGCGCGTGAACGCGGGTTGTTCATCCAGGATGAGTTGAGCTATCTATACGAATATGAACACCTTACGCTGGTGCGCGTCTTGCTGGCGCGGGCTCGGCTGGAGGATGATAAACAGGCGCTCACAGATGCGATGGTGTTTCTGACGCGCCTGTTGCAAGCAGCGGAAGCGGGCGGGCGAACAGGAAGTGTCAGTGAAATCCTGATGCTTCAGGCAGATACACAGGCGTTGACGGCGGCAATAGAAGGGCGCCCAGCGAGACCGACCGTGAACAAGTCCCTGTCTGAAGCGCTGAGTGAGCGCGAATTAGACGTATTGCGTTTGCTGGCGACGGAACTATCGGGACCGGAGATTGCCGACGCGCTGGGGGTTGCGCTCAGCACCATCCGCAGCCACACCAAAAGCATCTACGGCAAACTAAACGCCAACAGCCGCCGGTCAGCGGTCAACCGCGCCGAGGCATTGAAGTTGATTTGATCGTTCCCCACACCATAATCCCCACATCTGAGGATGACATCTCCCCACATCACTTCATATCCTGACGACCATATTGCACATACAGGAGCATATGGTGAACAACAATACATTCGCATTGGGGAAACAACATCCAGCACGGCGGGGGCAGCCATCACGGAGAGACTGGCTGGTGGCGGGCGGACTGATTCTGCTCGCCGTGATCCCGATTATTGCGGGGACTGTCCGCGTCGGACAACTGACGATTGGGGCGGAAACCACGCCCGTAACGCCCGAAAACGCGCGCTTCTTCGCCGCGCCGCTGCCCGTCATTCTGCACGTCCTCGGCGCAACCGTCTACTCGTTGCTCGGCGCCTTCCAGTTCGCGCCCGGCTTGCGCCTGCGCTACCCACGCTGGCACAGGCGCGCAGGCTGGTTGCTCGTCCCTGCCGGACTTGCCGCGTCGCTGAGCGGTTTGTGGATGGCACATTTCTACCCCTGGCCCGCCGGGGATGGACCTGTGCTGTATGCGATGCGACTGCTGTTCGGCTTCGCCATGACGCTTGCGCTTGTTCTGGCGGTCGTAGCGGTACGGCAGCGCCAGTTCCCCCGTCATGGCGCGTGGATGATCCGCGCCTACGCCATCGGCATGGGCGCGGGGACACAGGTCCTGACGGCAATCCTGTGGGCGCTGCTGGTCGGCACGTCGGGCGAATTCGCGCGGAACATGATCATGGGAGGCGGCTGGGTCATCAACGTCATCGTGGCGGAGTGGATCATCCGGCGTCACTTGACGCAGCCGCAGCGCAAGGCGGGGCTTGTCTCATAAGCCTATGTGCTTCTTGTTCAATTATTCTGCCCGGTTTGTCATCGTCCCCTCTCTTCTAGAGAGGGGCATGGAGTCGAGGCAGTGTAGACTGTGTGCGGGTGAGGTGTAATGTTTATCCCGCCAACACCCGCTCAATCGCCTGGATCGTGTCCTCACTCAGCGTCATGTCGTTGGCAGCCACCGTCTCGTCGAGCTGCTCCGGCTTGGTTGCGCTGGTGATGGCGCTGCTCACGCCCGGCTGCCGCAGCACCCACGCCAGCGCCAACTGCGTCCGGCTGATGCCGAGTCCGTCGGCAATCGGCTGGAGCGCGCGCACACGAGCGATATTGGCGTCATTGACAAAGCGGTCTTTCGCCCACTGCTCGCGCGCAAAGCGGCTGTCCGCCGGAATGCCGTCGTCATACTTGCCCGTCAGCATCCCTTGTGCCAGCGGCGACCATACCACCAGCCCAATACCGTTTTGCGACGTGACTGGCAGTACATCATTTTCCACAATGTCCCGTACCAGCATCGAATACTGTGGCTGCTCGGTCTTGGGCTTTTGCAGCCCGTAGCGTTCACACACTGCTAGCGCTTCGGCAATCTGCGCGCCGCGCCATTCCGACGTTCCCCAGTACAGCACCTTGCCCTGCGTCACCAGATCGTGCATGGCGCGCACCGTCTCTTCGACAGGCGTTTCGGGATCAGGACGATGGCAGAAGTAGATGTCCACATAATCTGTCCCCAGCCGCTGCAAGCTCTTGTCGATGCTCTCCATGATGTGCTTGCGCGACAAACCCCGGTCGTTAATGTCGTCGCTCATGGGCCAGTAGACTTTGGTGGCGATGACGAGCGTGTGGCGGGGGAACATGCCCAGCACCGCACCCATCTGCTTTTCCGCCTCGCCCTTGCCGTAAATGTCTGCCAGATCGAAGTAGTTGATGCCCAGCTCATAGGCGCGAATAACCGAGTGGCGGGCGGCTTCAGCGGCAACCTTGCCCTCGCCATAATTGATCCAGCCGCCCATCGCAATCGTGCTGACGCGCATTCCCGCGTCACCCAGCCGACGAAACTGCATATTCGTGTCTCTTTCTCTAGCTGTTGAATGCGTCAGATTGTAACGAAGATTGTTGTATCTGACAGATGCCAGACGGGGGAAGTTGAAACGTCTGCGCGAATAGCGTATCCTTGCTCATGCATGCAGAACGAATGCTGGAGTGATGACCGTGAGCAGCGCGCCCCCCGATCAAAGCAGCGCCGACCGCCGCATGAGCGATGCGCGGCACGAATACAACAATATCGCGGCGATTGTTTCGCTCTCGCGCCGCCCGGCGATCTTGCAGCAGGCGCGCAAGTTGTGGGACGAGTTTCGCGCCAGGTACCCCGACTTCAGCGACGACCCCGACGGCATTGAAGAGATATTGAAAGACCAGACCGTGAATTGAGTGAGACAAGCACTTGTCTCGCGCTTCCTACAGCGCCGTCACCACTATCGGCTTACCGCGTGTGATCACAATCGTGTGTTCGTACTGGCAAGCGTTCAGCCCGTCTTCCATCTTCAGCGTCCAGCCGTCGTCCGCCTCGTAAATCTCGCCGTCGCCCATCGCGAAGAAGGGCTCAATCGTCAGCACCGTGCCTTCTTTCAGCGGGCGGCGCTCCTTGCGGTCGAAATGATTGGGGATGTTGCGCGGCTCTTCGTGCAGCTTGTGCCCCACGCCATGTCCGCCCAGCGCCGTGATGATGCTGTAGCCGCCGCGTTTTGCAACGCCTTCGACTGCGTAACCAATGACGTTGATCGGCGCATCAGCGCGGGCAACGTGCATCGCCGCGTCGAGCGCCTGGCGCGTATACTGCATCAGCCGCTGGTTCGCCTTGCTCACTGTACCAACGCCGACCGTGCCGCCGCAATCGGCATACACGCCGCCAAGCTCGGCGGACACATCGATATTGACGAGATCGCCGGGGCGAATGACGCGCTTGCCAGGGATGCCGTGTGCGCACTCATCGTTAATGCTGATGCAGGTCTCGCCGGGAAACTTATAGGCGATGATGGGCGCGGGACGTGCGCCGCACTGCGCCAGATGCTTTGCGCCGATGCGGTTGAGTTCCGCCGTCGTCATACCCGGCTGCACCGAGTCCTGCATCAGTTTGAGCGTTTCGGCGACAATCCTGCCGATCAGCAGCAGGCGGTCGAGTTGTTTATTCGAGCGAATGGTCATGGGTGTGCGTTCTCGCGCGGGTGTTGTCGTGTGATAATCGTCTGTGACATAGCGCACAAGTATAAATCACGTTTGTGAATAAGCGACGGTCAAGTTCGATGTGCTATACTCTGCGCTCAATTCTCTTTGCATGATTCTGTGAGATGCTCATGACTGACCTGACAACCCTCAGCATCGCGGAAGCGCTGGCACAACTCCGCAGCAAGGCTATCTCTGCCGTCGAACTGACGAAAGCAACTTTGGCGCGCATCGACCAACTGGAGCCGGACATTCAGGCGTTCATCACCCTCACGCCGGAACGCGCGCTGGCGGACGCAGAAGCTGCCGATGCCGCCCGTGCCCGCGGCGACGATCGCCCGCTGCTCGGCATCCCGCTGGCGATCAAGGACGTGCTGTCCACAACAGGTGTCGAAACGACATGCGGCTCGAAAATCCTCAAAGGTTATGTGCCTGTCTACACTGCGACGGTGGTGCAGCGTTTGCAGGATGCGGGCATGGTCATGGTCGGCAAAGTCAACATGGACGAGTTCGCGATGGGCTCATCCACCGAAAACAGTGCCTTTAAGATCACCCGCAATCCCTGGGATACGACGCGCGTGCCGGGTGGCAGCAGCGGTGGCAGCGCCGCCGCCGTTGCAGCGCGGATGGCGTTGGGTGCGCTCGGCACGGACACCGGTGGCAGCGTGCGCACGCCCGCCGCATTCTGTGGCATCGTCGGGCTGAAGCCGAGTTACGGGCGCGTCTCGCGTTACGGGTTGGTGGCGTTCGGCTCGTCGCTCGACTGCATCGGACCGATGACGCATACGGTCGAAGATGCCGCGCTGCTGCTGAACGTGATCGCCGGTCACGACCCGCTCGATGCCACCAGCATGGCGCTCGATGTACCGGATTACCGGGCTGCGCTGGAGGGCGGCATCACGGGGCTGCGCGTGGGCGTGCCGAAGGAATATTTCATGCCTGGTTTGAACGGCGAAACCGCCGACGCCGTACACGCCGCGATCCATCAGCTCGAAAAACTGGGCGCGCACATCGTCGAAATCAGCCTGCCGCACACCGATTACAGCCTGCCCGTCTACTACATCATCGCCCCGGCGGAAGCGAGCGCGAACCTGGCGCGTTACGACGGCATTCGCTTCGGACCCAAGATCGACAAGGGACAGATGTGGGACACGTACAAGGCGACGCGCGGGCAGGGCTTCGGACCGGAGGTCAAGCGGCGCATCATGCTCGGCACGTATGCGCTGTCGGCAGGTTACTACGATGCCTACTATGGCAAAGCGCAGCAGGTGCGCACGCTCATCAAGCAGGATTTCGACAAGGCGTTTGAACAGGTGGATGTGATCGCCGCGCCTGTGACGCCGCGTTCAGCGTTCAAGATTGGCGAGAACACCAGCGACCCAATCCAGATGTATCTGGAAGATGTCTTCACGCTGCCCGCATCGCTGGCAGGTGTGCCGGGTATCAGCGTACCGTGCGGCTTGGACGGGCAGGGGCTGCCGATAGGCTTGCAGTTGATCAGCAAGGCGTTCAGTGAGGATGTGCTGCTGCGCGCAGCGCACACGTATGAGCAGAGTACCGAGTGGCACAAGCAGCGCGCGAAGCTATAAAGGTTCTCAATTTGGCACACTTGGCGTTTTGACAGCAGTTAAAACGCCAAGATGGCAAGAGGTCGGTGCGGGAGTCGAACCCGCTTAAACGCATTTGCAGTGCGCTACCTGGCCGTCCGGTTCACCGACCAAATGTATGAGGGCGATACGACGTATCGTCGTTACTTTGCTACCATACTTTCTTCTTCACTTGCCCACTGATGATCGAGATAGCCGCCAATCAAGCGCGTCATCAGCTCGACCTCGACCAGAAACGAGTCATGTCCAAAGAATGCCTGCACAAGATGATAATCGACGGGCTTCTTCAGCGTTTCGAGTGCTGTCACCAGATCAAGCGCCTGTTCCGGTGTGTACAGCCAATCGCTGCTGAAGCTGACGACCAGCGTCCGCGCCTGCAAGCGCGCCAGCGCCGTCTCGATAGACCCGTAGCCGTTCGCGATGTCGAAATAATCGAGCGCTTTGGTGATATACAGATAGCTGTTGGCATCAAAGCGCTGCGTAAACTTCTGCCCCTGATAGCGAAAGTAGCTTTCGACTTCAAAGTCGGTGTCGAATGTGAAGCCGTAGCTTTCACTGGTGTGGAAGCGCCGCCCAAACTTCTGCTCCAGCGACGTTTCGCACATATAACTGAGATGCCCGACCATGCGCGCCACCGCCAGCCCTGCGTTGGGCGGCGTGCCATCGTAGTAATCACCGCGCTTCCAGTTCGGATCGGCATAGATTGCCTGCCGCCCGATCTCGTTGAGCGCGATGTTCTGAGTCGATGACTTCGGCGTGCTGGCGATGAACAGCACATTGCGCACACGCTCAGGGTAATCGACACCGAGTTGCAGCGCTTGCATCCCGCCCATGCTGCCGCCCGCCGCCGCAAACACCGACGCGATGCCGAGATGGTCGAGCAGATGCACCTGCGCCCGCACCATATCGGCAACCGTGATGACCGGGAAGCGCAGCCCGTACGGCTTGCCATCTGGCGCGAGTGACGCCGGTCCTGTGCTGCCCTGACAGCCACCGATGACATTACAGCACACCACAAAGTAGCGATCGGTATCAAACATCTTGCCGGGACCAACCGCCTCGTCCCACCAACCCGGCTTTTCGTCCGGGTCATCGGTGTGGTAGCCCGCGACATGGGCATCACCGGACAGGGCATGGAAGATCATGATGGCGTTCGAGCGTTCGGCATTAAGCGTGCCATACGTTTCGTATGCCAGCGTGAAGCCGTCCAGCACCGCGCCGCTGCGGAGCGGCAGCCGGATAGCAAACGTGGCGTACTGGCGCTGGACGATTCCGACCGACCCCGCTTCATTCCGTTTCTTCACATGCCCGTTCAGCGATGCCATGCAATTCGTCTCCTAAGCCGTCACTGTCTCCGCTGCGAGCGCCTGATCCAGGTCATAGAGAATATCGTCGATGTTCTCGATGCCGACTGACAGACGCACGTAATCCGGAGTCACACCCGCCAACAGTTGTTCCTCTGCTGAAAGCTGCGAGTGCGTGGTCGTCGCGGGGTGAATCGCCAGCGAGCGCGTATCGCCCACATTCGCCAGATGGGAGAACAGCTTTAGGCTGTCGATAAACTTCGCGCCCGCCTGACGCCCACCTTTGATGCCAAAGCCGATGACTGCGCCCGCGCCCTTCGGCAGGTACTTCTGCGCCAGGTCATAGCTGGGATGGTTGGGCAGACCAGGGTAGTTGACCCAATCCACTGCCGGATGCTGTTCCAACCATTTCGCGACTGCCAGCGCGTTATCAGCGTGCCGCTGCATACGCAGTGCCAGCGTTTCCAGACCGATCAGCGCCAGGAAGGTGTTAAACGGAGCCGCCGCGCCGCCCAGATCGCGCAAGCCGATGACGCGCGCACGCCCGATGAATGCTGCCGCGCCCAACACATCATGCAATACTGCGCCGTGATAGGCAGGTTCGGGTTCGAGCAGGTTGGGGTGACGGTTCGCCGCCTTCCAGTCGAACTTGCCGCCGTCAACAATCGCGCCGCCGATGATCAAACCGTGACCACTGATCCACTTGGTGGTGGAGTGGATGCTGATGTCCACGCCCCACTGGAATGGCTGGAACAGGTACGGCGTGCCGAACGTGTTATCGACAATCAGCGGCAGCCCGTGGCTGTGTGCCAGCGCCGCAATCGCTTCAAAGTCGGGGACTTCGAGCTTGGGGTTGCCGAGCGTCTCAAGATAGACGAAGCGCGTCTTGTCGTTGATGAGCGGTTCAATCTTGGCGGGGGTGATGTCCTGAACGAGATGCGCTTTGATGCCCAGGCGACGGAGGGTGTGCGAGAACATGGTGTACGAGCCGCCGTAGAGCGCGCTGGTGCTGATGAATTCATCGCCCGCGTTGCACAGCGTCGTGATCGCCAGCGCTTCCGCGAAGTGACCGGAGGCCACCGCCAGCGCTGCGATGCCACCTTCGAGCGCGGCGAGGCGCTGCTCAAAAACATCGTTGGTCGGGTTCATGATGCGGCTGTAGATATTGCCCGGCTCTTGCAGCGCGAACAACGCGGCTGCATGGTCGGTATCGCGGAACTGGTAGGCGGTGGTCTGATAGATGGGGACAGCGCGTGAGCGGGTCGTGGGGTCTGGGCTGTAGCCCGCGTGGAGCGCCTGCGTCGCGAAGTCCTGCTTGTGGTTGCCGTTACTGCTCGCCATGCTTTCCTGTTCTCCTTGCCCCCTGGGGCAAAATAGGCTGCTGTCGCACAACAAAAAAGCCAACCTGGACGGTTGGCTCTTGCGTAGCAGCGGGTTGCGACCGTAGTCGCTAGAGCATTACACGTCCTGGGTGGTTCCCATGTTCGCCATACAACACATGCACATACCAACGCACATGGGTGCGCAGCTCATCATGTTGGGGAGGGATGAAGTAACGTGGCTCATGCTTTTGAAGATAACACGCTTTTTGAGATATGCAAGCGATTGGTGATGAGTCCTTCATTGGCTGAGTCAGCAATGCGCTGTTTTTGATCGTATCAGCGGGGGTGCATTGAATATAGTAAACTCTGCTTGACAAAAGTGTCATATGTAACCAAAATTCAATCAACTGGTTGATTAGGTACAGATATGTTCTCACAAAACCAAGCCCAAAGCGAAATTCAGCAAGGGGATAATCGTCGCCGCGAGATTATCAGTGCAACCATCGCGCTGATTGCCCAAAAAGGGATGGAAGGACTGCGCATCCGTGATATCGCAGAGACTGTTGGCATTAACAATGCCACTCTACACTACTACTTCAAAACAAAGGAAATGCTTATCGAGGGAGTCGTCAACACAATTGTGCATGAGCTCGTGTCTACACGCAGTCCAGGCGCGACCCAGCCTACGAACCCGCGTGAGGAATTAGAAGCACATCTTTCTGACATTTTGTACCAGATTCGACACACACCACAGCGTTTTGTTGTGCTCGGTGAGCTCCTAATGCGGTCGCATCACGAACAGGCAGTACACGCAATTTTGAAAAGTACTGACAAAGCCTGGCATAGTTTTCTGGTTGATATCATCAAGCGCGGTGTTTCAACTGGAGACTTTAACAAAGATATTGATGCCTCCAGCGTTGGGCATCTCATCATGATGCTGCTCAAAGGCTCAACATTACAATTAGATGCCTCCCCTGATGAGATCGAAGCTGTGATCGCTCAAGTTAATCAGTTGATGTAACTGAGGCTCGCCAGGGGAGGCTACAGGGACTTTTTTTTACCTGGATTTTCAATCAACTGGTTGAATGAAGGAGAATCATGTCGTTCGAACTTACCGTCTTTCTCGCCGTCGTGTTCATGACCTTCGTGTCCTTTCAACTTTTTTGGGATGGACAGTTGATCACCTATCCGATGTTCCGTTGGATACAGCAGCAGAATGAAGCCGTATTTGTGCATGTGCATCAATCATATGTAAAGCATCTTGGCATTCCGACCTACTTGCCAATGGGTCTCTATCTTGGCGTGACGATGTTGTTTTTGTTCGTCCGCCCGGCTCAAGTTCCGATTCAGTATCCGATCATTATGAATGTGCTTAACGCAGTGGGGGTGGTCAGTACATTTACTCTATTGGTTCCCCTACACATCCGAATTGATCGCACTGAACGCGCCTCGCTAGCAGATGTCAATCGGCTTATCGTCTACAACACCGTTCGTTTTGGCGCGTTAATCATCAACAGCGTCATCGTTCTGTACCTGCTTACCCTGATGCTTGGCTAGGAGATTAAGATGCGTATCGTTGTGTTTGGAGCGACTGGTGGAACCGGTCAAGAAATCGTTCAGCGGGCGCTCAGTGTCGGACACCATGTGCGTGCCGCAGTACGCACACCGTCAAAGATGGATTACCGCGACCCCAATCTGGAGGTATTCAAGGCGGACATCTATGACCCCATTTCAGTTGCCGCAGCAATTGAGGGGCAGGAAGCTGTGCTAACAGCCGTCGCACCCAAAGGCTTCAGTCTGACGGAGAAAACTGATCTCTTCTCGCAAAGCGCAAAAGCCATCCTGCCCGCGATGCAAAAACATGATGTCAAGCGTCTTATTGCTGTGTCGACGTCCGCGCGACGGGGTTACAGCCCGGACAACCATCCGGTATTCGAACTCATCATCAAGAACATCTTCTGGCGCACCTTGTACTCGGATGTCGTCGCTATGGACGACCTTATCATGAAATCGCCTGTATACTGGACCCTTATCCGTCCACCTCAAGTGATCGATAAGCCTGCTACCGGCACATACCGCATTGCTGAACAGAAGTTTGCGGTACCTGGCGGTGCGTCCATTGGACGTGCCGATCTGGCAGCGTTCATCGTGTCGGTTATTGACGCAGAACAGCTGTATTGCAAGAACGTTGCTATCGCATATTGAGCGGAAGGACACAGATATATTCAACGGATTTGATCAGCAATGAGCCGTTGATTGATGGCATTTTTGCCATTGTTAGCATCCATCGCCTTGACTTCACTCTTCCCCTTGCACACACAGGTGTCGGAATTATCCTGAGCAACAAATTCCGCACCTCCGACAAATACTCCTTCCGCGCTAAACTTGCCCCAAACTGTGCCATTTGAAGCAACAACCGAAACCAATCGTAACCTTTTAACTCTGACTTAATTTCTTTAGGGTATACTGGTAACATTGTCCCAACTTTCACAAAGCGCATCCACGCCCCCTACAGGCGTTTTGCTTACTGTTTAATCGCACGCACGGAGACCCCTAAAATGTCCGCAGAAGTTACCATTCATAAAGGGCTGGATAATGTCGTTATTGACGAATCCCGCCTCAGCCTGGTCAACGGCACGGAAGGCAAGCTGATCTACGCTGGCTACAAGATCGAAGACCTGGCGGAACATGCTCTGTACGAAGAAATCGTCTATCTGCTCTGGAACGACCGTCTGCCCAACGCGCGCGAACTGGAAGCACTGCGCGCCGAAATCGCGCAGGGTGCGAACGTCCCCGAACCCGTCATGGCGATGCTGAAAGACTTCCCGCGTAATGCCGACCCGATGGCGGTACTGCGCACTGCCGTCTCCGCGCTGGCCATGTATGACCCCGACAGCGAAGACAACAGCGCCGAAGCGAACCGCCGCAAGGCAGCACGGCTGACGGGCAAGGTCGTCACGCTCGTCGCCAACTGGCCCCGTATCCGCGAAGGCAAGCTGCCCACCAACCCGCGTACCGACCTGAACCTGGCGCAGAATTATATGTATATGCTGCGCGGCGAAGCGCCGGAAGTCAACGCTGTCAACGCTATCAACGCCTTCATGGTACTGCTGACCGAGCATGGCATGAACGCCAGCACGTTCGTCGCCCGCGCCACCACCAGCACCAAGAGCGACATGCACAGCGCGATCGTCAGCGCCATCGGCACGCTCAAAGGGTCACTGCACGGCGGCGCGAACACCGAAGCCATGCGCATGTTCCTCGAAATCGATGAAGTTGAAAACGTCAAGCCCTGGTTCGACCGCGAAATCAAGGAAAAGGGCGGCAAGATCATGGGTATCGGGCATCGCGTCTACAAGGCGCTTGACCCGCGTGCTGCCGTTCTGCGCGACCGTGCGGAAAAGCTGGCGCGTGCAGCGGGCAACGGTAAGTGGTTCGATATTGCTGACCAGCTTCAGGGTCTTGCCCGCGCCGATCAGTACTTCATCGAGCGCAACCTGTATCCGAACGTTGACTACTACAGCGCCATCGTGCTGTACACGCTCGGTCTGGATGTCGATATGTTCACGCCGCTGTTCGCGATGAGCCGCATGGCAGGCTGGACGGCGCACATCATGGAACAGACGGCGAACAACCGCCTGATGCGCCCCGACGTGCTGTACACCGGCGCGATGGATTTGCCTTGGGTGGCGATTGCGGATCGCAAGTAGGTAGAAGCTTTCACGTATCAGGTATCAGCTTTAGAGTTTTGGCTGATACCTGTCACCTGATACCCGGAAACTAAAAGCTAAACATCGCGCGCGGGTTGATAACGATACGCCCGGCGATGGAACGCAAATTCGGATCAGTACTGGCGCGCAGTTCCAGATGGAGATGTGCGCCGTCCGAATTCCCCGTATTCCCCAGCAAGCCTAACTGTGTGCCATTGCTAACAGGCTGCCCCGGCTGGACATCAATCCGGCTGAGATGGGCGTACACCGCATAGATGAAGGCGTTCGCCAGGCCCTGCGCCTGCAACGTCTGGCGCGTCTGATTAGGCAGGTCTGCCCACGCATACTTTAGCAACACGTAATTCCCGAAGCCGAAGCCCCAGCCCGGATCATTGATAGCGTTGTTATCAAAGTGTGCCAGCCCCTGACTCTTGAAGTTGGGCGCGTCCGGGCGGCAGCGCGTACAGATCACGACCTGATGCACAATCGCGTTGCCCGTCGCGATGATCGGATGCGGCGCGTTTGCTGCCAGGTCTGCGCCTTTGTGCATGCGCTCCCCGACGCCAAATTCCTGCGTCACAATGTATCTGCCTTTGACGGGGGTGGGTAGCAGTCCGGTTGGGTTTCCCGGAGCGATGGGACTGGGTACGACAGGCGGCGATACCGGCGTGGTGTTCAAGCCAAAGGGATTGCAATCGCCGCTGTACGTCATCAGGTCTTCACGGATGAAGCCGTCCAGACCGACAGCGCTCACCTTCGCCCAGCGGAATGACAGCCCATCAATGCCCAGCACTAAGCCAACGACTTTGACGCGCGTCCCGCGATCCAGCGTTGTGACGAGCGCTGCGGTCATCGATGGCTGCGCCCGCACGCGCGCCTGAATATCCTGCCGCACCGTGCCGATGCAATCCGCAGTCGGTGTGACAGGCGGTGGCGCAACGGGTGGTGGTGCAGGCGGTGGTGGTGCAGGCGGTGGCGGTGCAGGCGGTGGGGGTGCGACAGGCGGCGGCGGTGCGACGGGTGGCGGCGGTGCGACGGGTGGCGGCGGTGAAACCGGAGCCGGAGGGGGTGCGACAGGCGGCGGCGATACCGGAATGACAATATTCTTTGGTGGCGGCAGGTTCTTCGCTGCCGCAAACGCGTAGGCGCGCATCGGTATAATCGTATAGCCGAAGTCGCGCAAATCGCCCTGTATATCCAGCAGATCATCGCGGACCCAACCGGCGCGCCCATCGGCAAATGTCAGCGAAAACCAGCGGTAGACCTGTCCCTGAAAGTTATCATTGTTCGGATCGAGACGGATCTCGCTGACCTGCGCCGTCGCGCCGACGGGGATACGGAACAGGGTTGTCGTGCCGACGGTGCCGGGGTTATTGCGCACGCGCACATCAATAACGCTCGGTTGTTCCGGGATACCGCGAATAAAGATCGTGTGCGCCATCATCTATCCTCGCTATAGGTACAAAAGTGGTTGTAATTCAATACTCCACATGGTACACCTGATTATGTCGCTATGCAGACAAAGGTCTACAAAGGGGAATAGACGACCATGATGCCAATTGGTGACATTAACCCGACGCGGCGCACGCCGTATGTGACATGGATATTGATCGCGATCAATGCGCTAGTGTTTTTCTGGCAGCTCACGATGTCGCCGCGCGAGTTGCAGGGCATGTTCCTCGATCTGGCGGTTGTGCCGAACAACGTCGCGCGCGACCCGTTCGGCATCGAGACGCTGCTCGATGGCTTGCGCAGTATGTTCATGCACGGCGGCTGGGCGCACATCCTGGGCAACATGCTCTATTTGTTCCTGTTCGGCGACAACATCGAAGACCGACTGGGCAAGATTCTGTACCTGGCACTTTACTTCATCAGCGGTTATGCAGCGGTCTACGCGCAGGTTTTGATTGACCCGACCTCGCAAATCCCGATGATCGGTGCCAGCGGCGCGATTGCGGGCGTGTTGGGTGCGTATCTGGTCATGTTCCCGCGCGTGCGCGTGCGTGCGATTGTTTTCCTGGGCTATTTCGGGCAGGTGGCGGAACTGCCAGCGCTGATTGTGCTGGGCTTCTGGTTCGTCATCCAGTTGGTCAGCGGCGTCGGTTCGCTCGGTGCGGCATCGACAGCGGGCGGCGGGGTTGCGTTCTTCGCGCACATCGGCGGCTTCGTGGCGGGGGCGGTGCTGGCATTTGCGTTTATGCGCATGGTACCGCAGCCACCGCCGGACGAGCGCTATGAGATGCTCTACCAACGCGCCGGTCGCAGCAGAGGACTGTGAGCATTTTGTCCGTGTGTCTGGTATTCCTGCGTTTTGATTGCCTGCAACTACGCTCTTTGCCTGCGCGTATATACTTACGCTGGCGAATAAGACGCAGGACAAGTGCCGCATGGTTCCCGTAAAGACCACCAACACACCGGCCGAAAGACCGCCGTATCTGACGTATGGGCTGATCGCGCTCAACATCATTGTCTTCCTGTGGGAGACGACGCTGCCGCCCGCCGCGCTGCGCGCTGCGTTTTTTAATCTGGCGCTCGTGCCGTGCGAACTGACACGCAATTTCTTCACGATAGAGACGGTGTTTGACTTGGTGCGCAGCATGTTCATGCACGGCGACTGGCTGCACCTGGGCGGCAATATGCTCTTCCTGTGGATCTTCGGCAGCAATATCGAAGACTACTATGGGCGGCGCACGTTCCTCGTCATGTATCTGTTCGGCGGCGCGGTGGCGGCACTGGCGCAATCGATCATTGCCGCGCAGTTGTGTGTGCCGATGGTCGGGGCAAGCGGCGCGATTTCCGCCGTGCTGGGCAGCTATCTCATTCTCTTCCCCGGCGTCAAAGTGCGGGTTGGCTTTGTGCTGTTCCGCTTCTTCTACCAGTCGATATTACTGCCCGTCTGGCTGGTTCTGGGCTACTGGTTCCTACTCCAGATCATCAACGGCGCATTCACGATGGGCGTCGATACGCTCGGTGAAGGCGGTGTGGCGTTCTTCGCGCACATCGGTGGTTTTGTCTTCGGCGCGCTGTTCGCGTTTGTGTATACGCTCTTCAACCCTGCGCCGCGTGTGCAGTCAGGGTGAAGTTAGCTCCTCTCGATATACCATCCTGTACAACATCGCTGCCATATCGTGCGGCGTGTAGTGGGCAGGATGGTCCATCCACCACAACAGCAGTTGAATGGTCGCCCCTGCCATGAACTGCGCCATAAAGTCGATTGGCAGATCAATGCGGGCGCTGTAGACCTGCGCCTGCATCCCGCGCTCGTAGGTGTGCGTCATGTATGCCTGATAGCGTTTACGCAGTTCTGCACTGCCCTGCGCGCCGAACAAGATACCAAACTCTTGGCGGCGCGGATCCAGATATTCAAACAGCCACAGCCAACCGAAGTACTCGCGCATTTCCGCTGGCGCTTGCAGCACCCGTTGGTTCGTCTCCGCCGTAATCGCGTCCATCAGTTCGACCACCACATCCCACACCGCATCATCCTTGTCTGTGTAGTGCAGATAGAACGTGCCATAGCCGACATCCGCACGATCCGCGATCTTCTGGATAGTGGTGTTCTCGTAGCCGATTTCTTGCATCAGCGCGATAGTGGCAGTTTTTAATGCGTCGCGCGTGCGCTGTTTGCGCCGTTCAAAGCGATTTACTGGATGAATGTCTACTACTGACATGGGTCACTTCTGACGATTTGACAACGAATTTGCCAGAATTGTACCGTAGCGTGCAGACAAATGTCTCGTTCCCGAGGAAGCTCATGGATATCTGCACGCATCTGCTCGCGACGTTTGAACCGTGTCTGATCCAGTTTGGCATCGACCCGCCGCTTGCGCAGGGTATTGCGCTGATGCTAAACGTCCTGCTTGTCCTGCTCGCGCCGCTGATCATGGCGCTGACGGCGATCTATGTCGAACGTAAGCTGTCGGCACGCATTCAGGATCGTGTTGGACCCAATCGCGTGGGTCCGTATGGCACAATGCAAAATTTCGCGGACGTGATCAAACTGATCACAAAGGAAGACATTATCCCGGACGGCGCAGATCGCTTCCTGTTCCGGTTTGCGCCTGTGTTGACGTTCACGTCAGTGCTGCTAATCTGGGCGAACGTCCCGCTGACGCCGCTCCATCTCGGCGCGGCGCTCAGCATCGGCGTGCCGTACTTCCTTGCGGTCAGTTCGCTCGGCACGCTCGGTATTATGATCGCGGGCTGGTCGAGCAATAACAAGTACGGTTTGCTCGGTGCGCTGCGTTCAGTGGCATTGCTGGTCAGTTATGAAATCCCGCTGGTGTTCGCGCTGATTGTGCCTGTGCTGCTGGCGGGTACGCTGAGCTTGCAGGGGATTGTGGAGGCGCAAGCGGGTGTGTGGTACATCGTGATTGCCCCGGTCGCGGCGTTGATCTTCTTCGTCTCCAATCTGGCGGAGACGGGCAGACCGCCGTTCGACCTGATCGAGGCAGAATCGGAGATTGTCGCAGGCTACAATGTCGAATACAGCGGGATGCGCTTCGGCTTGTTCATGGGCGCGGAATTCCTGCACTTCCTGACGGTCAATGTCGTTTTCGCGGTCATCTTTCTGGGTGGCTGGCACGGACCGGGCGTGCAGGAGTACCCGGTGTTGGGCGTGGTCTATCTGTTCGGCAAGGCAGCGCTGAGTTACTTCGTCGCGATCTGGGTGCGCTTCACGGTGCCGCGTTTGCGCATTGATCAGATCATGAACCTGAACTGGAAGTTCCTCGTGCCGCTGTCAGTTGTCAATCTCGCTGTAACCGCTGTACTGCTCAAGCTGACGCAGCCTGCCGGAACGCACGCGACTGCCGACCTGGGTGCAAATCTGCCGCAAACGCTGGTACTGCTGGTGGGCAACCTGCTCATCATCGGGGTTGTCCTGTCACGCTTGCAGCGCGTCGGACGGCATGTGCGCCGTACAATGGACATAGAAGCGATCGTGCCCGTGCAGTAAGATTAAGGACGATTTCGGGTGTTCTTTGCCCCCTGGCGATTGATTTGATGTGTCCTGGCAAGTGAGGCGGGTGCTGATGAATGAAGTTATGTTAATCATCGGAATGGCGTTGGTCACGATAGCCGTGCGCTATCCGGTGCTGGCGCTGGTGGGCAAGCTGCCGCTGCCTGAGAGCATGTTTCGCGCGCTGCGCTATGTGCCGCCTGCCGTGCTTGCCGCCATCATTTTGCCGGAGATGTTTTACCGCGATGGTCAGTTCCAAATTGCGCTGACGAACGCGCCGCTGCTTGCGGGCATTATCACGTTTGCGATTGCGTGGTTCAGCAAGAACATTCTGCTCACGATTGTCGGCGGGATGATCGCATTGCTGGTCTTGAAGGCGGCGCTGGGGCAGTAGGGACGCAGCGTTGTGCGTCCACTACATTCGATCATCCCGACTACGGACCCGGCGGCACGACCGGCACGGCCGTCGGGAAGTTCTGCTGTGGTGCGACTGCCCGCAGCATCGTCAGGAGCGGCGTCGAGCAGACGACCGTATCTGCCACCAGCGCGTCGATGCGATACGAGAAGCGGAAGCCGGGACCGATGAACTGTTCGCCGACCGGAATGCTGGTCGTCGTCACCACACCCGGCACATCCACCGCTGCCACCTGCGCACCCGGTCGCAAGTCTGCATTGAAGATCAACACGCGGTAGCTGGTTGCGCCCGGCGCGCCATCCCAGTAGAAGTCCTGGCGGTCAAATGTGAAACCTGACGTAGGATGCGTGGCGCGGAAGCGCGTGCAATCGACCTGCGACGGGATCACCTGCGCACTGGTTGACGTTCCCGGGGGCGGCGGGTTAACGACTGTCGTGGTCACCGTCGTGGCGGTACTTGTGCTGCCCGTGCCGCCCGTCGCGCACACCATGCGCAGCACCTGTCCGGGGTAAATGCGCGTCGGGTCGGTGATGCCGTTGGCAGCCGCCACCGCATGATAGGTCGTGCCGTAGTTTAGCGCGATACGGAACAGATTTTGCCCCGCCTGCACCACATGCGTCACATTCGGTCCGCACTGGCGCTGCGCCAGCGTCGGCTCAAGGTTGATCTGGAACAGACCGATGACGAGGATGAGCGCGAACAACACCGTAAACATATGTTTTAGTTTCACTAGTCGTACTCCTGTCGGTAGGCTCAGAAAGCACAAGGTTTGTCAAATGTAATCATACGGCGGGTTTGCCCCGCGATTTGGATAGGAAACGCATATAACTCGGTTACGGTTATGTTTATGCGTTAATGCTTCCCAACCATACCGCCCTTGAAGCGCTCACAGCCGTATGCTACACTGCCCACGTTGCCCGGAATTGTGTTGGGCAAACAACCACACGCCCTGATTTTGCGCCGTGTTGCCGCCGGATAAGCGGTTGCGCGCAAAAGCTGAGGGGCGTGATCGTGTAAACACACTGCGACAGGAGACAGTTCAAAATGCCCTCTCAGGTTTCGATGAAGCAGCTTCTCGAAACGGGGATGCACTTCGGTCATCGCACGACCAAGTGGAACCCGAAGATGAAGCCTTTTATTTTCACAGAACGTAACGGCATCCACATCATTGACCTTCAGCAAACGCTGGTCAACCTCAACAAATACTACGACATGGTGCGCGATATCACGGCGAGCGGCGGCGTGGTGCTGTTCCTCGGCACCAAGCGCCAGGCACAGGAAGCGATTGCGACCGAAGCCGCGCGCGCCCGTATGCCCTATATCAACGTGCGCTGGCTCGGCGGAATGCTGACCAACTGGCGCACCATCCGCGAACGCATTGACGCGCTGAAGAAGCTGGAAAAGCGCCGCGACAATGGCGAATTTGCGCTGCTGCCGAAGAAAGAAGTGCTGATGCTGACGCGCAAGATCGAGAAGCTGCAAGAGCGTCTCGGCGGTATCCGCGATATGCGTCGTCTGCCTGAGCTGATCATCGTGGTTGATACCAAGCGCGAAGCCACCGCCATGAAGGAAGCGAACACGCTCAACATTCCGGTGATGGCGCTGGCAGATACCAACAGCGATCCTGACGAGATCGACTACATCGTGCCGGGCAACGATGACGCCGTGCGCGCCATCAAGCTCATCCTCGCCGCGTTCGCCGATGCCTGCATCGAAGGACAGCAGATGCGCAAGGGCGACGACACGACAATGGAACAGGCGGTCGCTGAAGAACCGGGTATTGAGGGCAAGTTTGCGGATGACGACGATGAGAACAAGTATCTCGGCGCATCGACACTTGCCAAGTTGAAGAACGCCAAGCTATTCGAAGACGAAGAGGAATAAACATGGCAGATGTGACGGCACAGATGGTGAAAGACCTGCGCGAAGCAACTGGCGCGGGTCCGCTCGATTGCAAGAAGGCGCTGGAACTGAACGGCGGTGACATGCAGAAGGCGATTGATTACCTGCGCGAGAAGGGTATCGCCAAAGCTGCCAAGAAGCTGAACGCCGGGCGCAGCATGAACGAAGGGCTGGTGGAAACCTACCTGCACTTCAATCGTCGCCTGGGCGTGATGGTCGAGGTCAACTGCGAAACGGATTTCGTGGCAAACACAGCCGCTTTCAAGAACTTCTGCAAAGAGCTGGCGCTGCACATCGCCAACCTCTCGCCGCAATATATCCGCCGCGAAGAAGTCCCGGCTGCGGTCATTGACGCCGAGCGCGACATCATGCGCCGCCGCACGCTCGATGAAAGCCCGAACAAGCCGGAAGCCGTCATCGAAAAGATTGTCGATGGGCGCATGGAAAAGTTCTTCCAGGAAATCGTCCTGATGGAACAACCGTCGCTCAAGGATGACAGCAAGACCATCTCGCAACTGCTTTCGGAAACCGTCGCGGAAGTTGGCGAAAGCATGATGATCCGCCGTTTTGCACGTTTCTCGATTGGCGACGTGGTTGAAGGCGAATAGATGCGTTATCAGCCTCAGACAACCGCCTCCGGGCGCATCCTGACGGCTCTGAAAGAGGGAGTAGTGATTTTCACTATTCCCTCTTTTTTTGCACTGTACCTAACCGAAGGGATTTGACAGATGAGCAGCAATCACGCACAACCCGTCTATAAACGTATCGTGCTGAAACTCAGCGGCGAAGCGATGGCGGGCGATAAAGGCTTTGGCATTGACCCGAACCGCGCGGAGGACATTGCCCAGAAGGTCAAGATGGTGCATGACCTGGGTGTGCAAATCGCGATTGTGATCGGCGCGGGTAATCTGTGGCGCGGCGCGCAGGGCGTGGAGCGCGGCATGGAACAAAGCACCGCCGATAATATGGGCATGATCGGCACGGTCATGAACGGGCTGGGGCTGCAAGACGCGCTCGAACGCATCGGCGTGCGCACGCGGGTACAGACTGCCATCGAGATGAACAAGGTCGCAGAGCCGTACATCCGGCTGCGGGCGGTACGGCACATGGAAAAAGGGCGCGTCGTCGTCATCTGCGGCGGCACGGGCAACCCGTACTTCACGACCGACACGGCAGCCGCGCTGCGGGCGATGGAGGTCAATGCCGACATCGTCATCAAGGCGACGAAGGTCAACGGCGTGTACACGGCTGACCCCAAGAAAGACCCGACCGCAACGCGCTACGCCACGCTCACCTATCAGAAGGTGCTGGACGATCGGCTGGGTGTGATGGATATGACGGCGTTCACACTGTGCCAGGAGAACAAGATGCCGATTATGGTCGTCAACTTCTTTGAGGACGACCACATCGTACAGGCAGTGCTAGGCAACGAGGAAGTCGGGACGGTCATTCGGTAGTCCTACGCGGTTCGCTGTGCCGACCTGACCGCGTTTTAAGCCCTGGGTCGGCATATCTTCCAAAAGCGCTACCACATCGTACAACTTCATCGTTCAGCCCTCACAACACATAGCCAAGTGCCTATCTGAAGACACGCGCTTTATGACGTCCTCTTGGATGATCTGTATTCAACACATATTCAGTTAATTTGTCCAAATCGACAATCGCAAGGTCTGCATTGGGTAGTTTCATAATTCATTGACTTAAGTTAGCGTGATGCTTTTTCTCAAGCCATTCCAGCAACACTCCTCGTGTCAGAGGTTCGTATCCGGGCAACGCTTCAATTTTGCGGCGGACTTCTTCGCCCGCCGCTTCCCCCTATTGTCTTATTACGCCCCGCCGAGCGCGCTCCACACGTCCAGCTTCTGCTTGACCTGGCGAATAACCTCGGTCGTGTATTCGCTCGTGGATGCCTGTCCGCCCAAATCTGGCGTGCGCACACCGTCATGCACCGTCTCCAGCGCTGCCTCGTAAATCGCGCGGCTGGCGCGGTCGGTCTTCTCGGTGTGCAGGTAACGCAGCAGCGCCGCCCCTGCCAGGATCATCGCCATCGGGTTGGCGATATTCTTGCCGAACAGACTCGGTGCAGTCCCATGCGGTGCTTCCGTGATGACCGTCTTAACCTCGAACTGATCGTCCAGGCTCAGAATTACGGACTCCGCACCCGCGATGCTGCCGAACATCTCCAGCACCAAATCGCTTAAGCTGTCACCGTCGCGGTTCAGCGCCGGGATGACGAGCGAGTCGCCGCTGGTCTTGAGCAGCAGCGCATACGTCGCGTCGATCAACTGCGGGTCGTACTTCACGTCGGGGTAGCGAGCAGCAGCGGCGTCCAGTTCTTCCTTGAAGATGCCTTCGTATGTCGCGCTGACGGTGAACTTGGGTCCACCGAAGACCTTGCCGTGATTGCGGCGCGCATGGCGGAACGTGTACTCAGCGGCGGCGCGGCAGTTGCGGCGCGTCAGCTTGCGCGTGCTGTACGCCACTTCATCCAGCCCTTCGCCTTCGCGCCATTCCTTTGCGCCATAGGCATCTTCCACCGCCATACGCACCACCGTGATCGGTGCGTACACGCCCGCGCGCGGTGCAACTGACGGGATACGTCGTCCCGTGCGCAGAATGACCTGCGCGTTGACCGCCTCGCGCAGCAGGGCGTTCGGGCTGCCCACGTCCTCCTTGCCTTCAGGCGTGATCGTCGCTGCCTTGATGCCATAGCCCGTCTGCTTGATGCGTTCCGCCGCTTCAAACACCACCGCGTTATTGGTCGCACGGCGATTTTCCAGCGACAGATCGAAATATTCAAACTGCACGTCGCAGCCCGTCACCGATGGGTCGATTACACGCAGCCCTTCTTCCAGCAATTCCTGTCCGGTCTGATCGCCTTTCAAGACGACGATGGTGGGTATGCTCACGGTGTTTCCTTCTGTCACGATACGAAACCAGGATGCCATTAATTTTAGAGGACATGATCGCGAATGAAAATGACGATCCTTCAAATCTTTTTACAGACTTTATGATTGCGCAAGAATAAATTTACATTTATAAATTTTAGTTATCTCAATCTTATGTTTGTTTTTCTAGCCTTTTCGATTACACTGAAAGTGTAGGAGTTTGACGAGAGAATGATGAACGATGGCACTCATTGAAACCCACTTCCAAAACGGACTGTTCTATACCTATGCCGAAAGCCACCTGACTCGCTATGACATCGAGCAGTGGATACACGACCTGCACGCCTGCGCTGCCATTCATGGCGCGCCCATCGTCGCGATTTTTGACATCAGTCGCGTCACCAAGATTGCGTCTGCTGCCCACATTGCGATTGCCGACATCACGCGCACCCCTCTGCTGGGCGCGGTCGTATTTGTTGCCCAGGGGAATAGCAGCACACACGCCGTCAAAACCATTGCACTCATGAGCGAGCGCAGCAAAGTCCATGTGTTTGATACGCTCAAGGAAGCGCGCCTGTACGCGGAAATCTGCCTCAACAATCTTCATACGGTGTACGCCTAGTGCAGATGCTCACGCCATCTGCGCCCGCAGGCTGGCAAATCCGTCCGTAATGCGCCCTTGCAGCGCGGCGTTTTGATCGTTCGGCAGCAATGCCGCGCGTGCCGCATTCATTGTCAGTCGTTCCAGCAGCTGCACATCCCAGCCGAACGTCTTTGTACACGTCTCAAACTCTTGCGTCAGTGTTGTGTTGAACATCGGTGGGTCGTCGCTGTTGACCGTGACGTACAAGCCTGCGTCGAGCAGTTTTTGGATAGGGTGATCGGCAAGCGACGGCACGACGCCAAGACAGACATTACTGGTCGGGCAGACTTCCAGCGGTATCTGCTTTTCGCGCAGATGCGCCACCAACGCCTCATCCTCCAGGCAGCGGACGCCATGTCCGATGCGCTGGCTGTAGCCCGCACGCAGCGCGCCCCAGATGCTTTCCGGTCCGGCAGTTTCGCCCGCATGCAGCACGCACGGGACGCCGGCTGCCTGCACCTTCGCGAAAGAAGCAGCGTGCTTTTCCGGCGGATGCCCGACTTCGTAGCCGCCCAATCCCAACGCGACGACGCCATTGCCATATGACTCGATCACCATGTCAGCAGTCAGCAGTCCTTCTTCGGGCGACACTTCACGAGCAATATCGACGATCAGGTTCATCTGCACGCCAAGCGCTGATTCACCCCACGCCCGCGCCCGGTTGATCGCCGCTAGTTGATCGGCGAATGACAGTCCCTTCTGATGCAGGTGCGTGTAGGCGGTGTAGGTTGCCTCGGTGTAGAGAATATTCTGCGCCGCCTGCCCTTCCATAAATTCGCGCGTCACCAGTTCGAGGTCGTCAGGCTTCTGAATGCACTCGGATATCTTGACGTAGATGTCGACAAAATGCGGAAAATTGACAAAGCTGTACCAGTTTTGTAACCCATCGACCGTATTGGCTGGCAGGCTGATACGATTCTTCTGTGCCAGTTTGAGCAAGGTTTCCGGTCGCACTGCGCCCTCGAGATGGACGTGAAGCTCAACTTTGGGCATTTGTGTGATAAAGCTGGAAGATGGCACAGTTAGTTACCTCAGAGATTAGGGCAATCGGCATTGGCGCGTCAATATAGTATAGTGATATTTGATATGCAAGCAGACTCGCAAAGGCGTATCTCACCATGACCCAGTGTAAGCCAACGCTCCGACGTATAAGTGTAAGCTTTTTCCTGCTCCTCATGCTGCTTCCGGTGCTGGCGTGTTCGCTGTCGAACGTACCGCCGACCGCTATCCCGACCAATACCCCGGTGCCGCTGGTCGTGCCTTCCGTCGCCACACTGCCGCCGCTGGTCAACCCCAGCATCGCCCCGATTTCATCTAACCCGAACTGCGCGTTCACGCCGCCGACATGGGTCGCCTATACCGTACAGGTAGGTGACAGCATCGGCGCGCTGTCGCTTGCAGTGGATACGACGATCGACGAAATCGTCATCAACAACTGCCTGGAGAATGCCGACAGCCTGTTTGCCGATCAGGTCTTGTATCTGCCGCGCCTGCCTTAGCGGGTTGAGTTTTCAGGGCGCGTTTGTTACTCTGTCTGCTTCGCATTGATGAGCGACAGGAGTACCCTACTGTGCCATGCGTGCGCGCCTGCTGGATCAGCAGTACACGCTATAGCCAGCCATTGAACGCAACCCAGGCGAAGAAGTGGGCGGCACTGGCGGCGGCTGGTATGGACATTACGGTCGTCGGCTTTGCGACGGACGCGCACTGGCGGCGCTTCTCGCAGTCGGCGCGCTTCATCCTGCTGCCGCTGTTACCGTTCGCGCTGCTGCGCTACGCGCTGATGTTCGTACTGACCCCGCTGCTGCTATTCCGGCTGGCATGGCGCGGCAGAGTGAACACGTTTATCGCCCAAAGCCCCTATGAAGGCTTCCCCGCCGCGCTCGCCAGGCAACTGCTGGCGTTATGTGGGCGCAGGACAGCGCTGCTGGTCGAAGCGCATGGCGATTTTGAAGAGTCGTTGTTCCTGTATCGTCGTATCCCGTTTGCGAGCGTTGTGCGCTGGCTGATGCGGCGCGTCAGTGACTACACCCTGCATCATGCCGATGCGCTGCGGGCGGTGTCTTCGACAACGCAGGCGCAGTTGCAGCAGCGCGCAGCGGGCAAGCCGATTGAGCAATTCCTGACGTGGACGGATGTCGAAGTCTTCCAGAACACGCCGCGCACGCTCGCACCCTCCGCCAGCCATGACCTGCTGTATGTCGGGCAGCTTGTGCCGTTAAAGGGTGTGCACTTGCTGATCGATGCGTTTGCACAGGTGTGCGCTGTCTCCCATGCCGCCCATCTACACCTGATCGGGCGACCGGACAACGCCGAATATGCGGCACAGCTTCAAGAGCAGGTGGTGCGGCTGGGCTTGCAGGAGCGCGTGACGTTTACTGGCGCGCTGGATCAGGCGCAGCTTGCCGGACGGCTGGCGGCCGCGCGGGCGTTGATCCTGCCGAGCTTCTCCGAAGGGATGCCGCGTGTGCTGGTCGAAGCGATGGTGTGCGGCACACCTGTCATCGCTACGCGCGTCGGCGGCGTTCCTGATCTGGTACAGACGGACAGGAATGGCTGGCTGATTGACGCGCGTGATACAGAAGCGCTGGCAGGCGCGCTGCACAACCTGCTGACGAGCGCCGATGTCGATGCGTTGGGTGCGACCGCCCGCACCGATGCGACCGCCTTATTTTCTACAGAACAGTATGTCGATGGCTATCGACGCTTATTTGCTCATGCGGAGCGCGCTTTATGTCCCTAAATCTGCTGCTCTTCAATCTGGCGACCGATGCTGACGACCCGATTCTCGGTTTCACGACTCACTGGGTCAATCGGCTGGCGGCGCATTTCGACCATATCGATGTGGTGACGATGCGCGCCGGACGACTGACAATTGCTGATAACGTCAAGGTGCATACCGTCGGCAAGGAACTGGGCTACAGCGAGCCGCGCCGCGCTGCCGAGTTCTATCGCATCCTCGGCGGGCTGCTGGCGAGCAAGGCGTACATGGCTTGCTTTGCCCATATGATGCCGCTGTTCGCAGCAATGGGCGCGCCGCTGCTCCGGCTGCGGGGCGTGCCGATTACGCTCTGGTACACGCATCGACAGGTGACGCGCGTGCTGGAAGTGGCGACGCGCGCCAGCCAGCGCGTCGTCACCGCCGCGCCGGACAGCTTCCCGATCCCGACGCCCAGGCTGCGGGTGCTGGGACATGGCATTGACACCGATTTTTACCAGCGGCGGCGCTCTGGCGAGCAGGGAATCGACATGATGCAGACATCGCCCACCCGCCCCAAGCTGACGCGCACGCAGGAGATGATCGTGCTGGGCGGCGGCTATGTCGTGCAGGTGGCGCGCATGATGCCGATCAAACATCAGGAGACAGCTATCCGCGCGCTGGAACACGCGCCGGACACACGACTGGTATTAATCGGCGGGACGCCACAGGGCGAAGATGGCAGCTACGAACATAAGCTGCGCGGGCTGGCACATGGCATGGACCTGGGCGGGCGTGTAGTGTTTGCAGGCGACCAACCGCCGGAACTGCTGCGCGAATATTACCAGCGGGCGGGCGCTGCGCTCAATCTGAGCCCGCCAGGGCTGTTCGACAAGGCGGCGCTCGAAAGTATGGCGATGGAACTGCCGACGATTGTCGCTAACCCCGCGTTCGACCCGCTGCTCGGTGAACATGTCGATCTGCTGCGTGTGGGGTCGTCGGAAAATGTGAACGGGCTGGCGGGGCGGCTTAATCGCCTGTATGCACTGCCGGAGGCAATGCGCGCGGCGATTGGGGCGCAACTGCGCGAGCGGGTCGTGGCGGCGCACGGGCTGGACGGGCTGACCACGCGACTGGTCAATGTGCTGAAGACAGGCGAACCGTGAAACTGATCTATGTCGCGGGCATTCGCCTGCCCACCGAAAAAGCGCATGGTCTCCAGATCATGCAGAACTGCGAGGCGTTCGCGCAGGCAGGCGCGCAGGTGTCGCTGTGGGTGACGCGGCGCTTTAACACGCCGGAGCTGCGCGGCGTCGATCCGTTCGCGCATTACGGCGTCGAACGGCGCTTCCGGCTGCGGCGGCTGCCCGTGATCGACCTGATGCCGCTGGTGCCAGGGCGCAGCGATTTGCCCGCGCGCCTGATCTTCGCGCTGCAAGTCGTCAGCTTCACGCTGGCAATGTGGCTGGCGGCTCTGTTCACGCGCGCGGATGTCTTTTACAGCCGCGACGCGCTGCCACTGCTGGCGTTGTCGCTGATCAAGCCGCGCCGCGAGCTCGCCTACGAAGTCCACAGCCTGGCGCACGGGCGCATCGGTGGCGGGTTGCAGCGGCAGGCGCTGCGGCGCGTCGGGCACATCTTCACGACAACCGCCCGGCTGCGCGACGACATCATCGAACTCGGCATCGACGCGGCGTGCGTGCATGTGGCGCATGACGGCATTCGCCGCGAACGCTTCGCCGATGTGCCGACACAGGCGGAAGCGCGGACGGCGCTCGGCTGGTCACAGGCGGCGTTCATCGTCGGCTATGTCGGGCGGCTGCAAACGATGGATATGGACAAAGGCGTCGGGCTGCTGGTGGACGCACTGGCGCAAATCGGTGGGGCGCAACTGGCGCTGGTGGGCGGACCGGACGAGAGCGCGGCGGGTCTGCGGGCGCGCTGGATTGCCGGCGGGCAGGACGCGGCGGGCTTCCTGTATGCGGGGCAGGTCAAGCCCGACCACGTACCATTGTATCTGGCGGCGTTCGATGTCTGCGCGATGCCGTTCCCCTGGACGACGCACTTCGCCTACTACGCCTCGCCGATCAAGCTGTTCGAGTATATGGCGGCGGGGCGGGCGGTGGTGGCGTCGGACCTGCCCAGCACAGCGGAGGTGGTGCGCGATGGGGAGACGGCGCTGCTCTATCCGCCCGGCGATGTGGACGCGCTGGCGGCGGCGCTGCTGCGTCTGCGTGACGATGCGGCGCTGCGCGGGCGGCTGGGACGCGCAGCGCGGCGGCTTGTTCTAGCAAGTTACACTTGGCGTGTACGCGCAAAGTCGATCCTGATGACTATCGCAAACCTAAGCTCCGTTGAAAAAGAAAACCGTCTCGTCTTAGAAAGCTTTCTCAGTGTTGAGAACGCACAAGTCAGTGATTATGTGCTGGTTTCAGTAGGTCAAGAAGGCAACGGCAATGACAGATATGTTCTAATTCGTAAACCTGATGGGGTATCTATTATCATCGAAAATGATGACTATTCTGAGAAGATACAGGCACAGTTGCTGCTTGCCGGGGTAGAAGTCATTGATGTTAACGAGCTAAAGCGGCGCACAGAAGCAGACTAAAATACATTAATGGGAAGCAGTATAGGCGCGCATCAAGGCGAAGGTGCGGCGGGGGATGGGGTAGGCGTAGAGCCACTATTGGTGACAGCAGAGGGTTCAATATGGATGATGTCGAAGTAAGGCAAGCTATCTTTTGTGTACGCGACAGATAAACCTGTTGGACTCCATTCGATGGTTCGCACTGGCACACCTGCGTTTGTAGCGCTTACTAGCCTGTCTTCCGAAATATTCCAGATCACTATTTCGCCCGAAAATCCACTTGCAGCAATCATCGAGCTATCGGGAGACCAAGAGACCGAAGCAACCATAGATTGCGAGATATGAATCCTCATCAAACGATGGATGTCATCTGCAATTATAGGATCGGCTGACCAGACTCGGACAAAGCCATCTGTACCTGTTGTCGCAATTTTGCTGCCATCCGGACTCCAGCGAATGACACTTAATTGAGCAGGATGATAAGCAATTGTCCTTATAAACTGTCCGGTATCGACGTTGTAGAGAGACGCACCTTCTCCCACACCAATTGTCAGGTAGTTCTCATACCAATCCAATCCGTTTTGGATCCCGCGCAGCGCCAAGGTTACTGTCTTTGAATCCAGGTTCCAGATTTGCAGTAAAGCATCATCAAAGCTGATACCGCCGATTCTCTGACTGTCCGGGCTCCAGGTTAAATGATAGAGACTGGATCGATTATCGCCGAGCAGCGTAATTGAGGGAACTTGATTGGAATAGCGTTCGCTACTGAGGTTCCATATAAAGACTTCAGGATAATTTGTACTTGTAGCCGCAATATACTGCCCGTTCGGACTCCACTTTATAGACAAAATTTGATCCGAGTATCCTGAACTTAAGCTACCGATGATGGATAGCGTGGGTACATCCAGAATATCGATACGCCCGATCATGCCAAGCGCAATCTGGCTTCCGTCCGGATTCCAAGATAGGCCGGTCATGATCAACGAGTCAGACGGTTGAGCATAAGTAATAGCAATTCCGAACCACAGGATTACAATCGATACGATGGTGTGCAGGGCTGCATTTACGCGCCAAATGCTCATATGTATCAAACCTATTTTGCAACGATTTATCCACAAGACCTTGAGAGCATCAGGCTGTTTCAGTCCACAGTATCCCACACCTTTCGCAGCCGTCGGGCAAGCGGCGGGCAGGCGTGGGGATTTGCAGCATATGAGCGTCCTTCGTGTCCTCGCGGTTCAAATCATAATTTAACCGCTAGGGCGCAAAGAACGCCAGGTCAGGGCGGTGTGGCGGTAGGAGATGGGGTAGCTGCCACGGGCATGGCGGTTTGCGTTGCTGATGGGATCAACGTTGGTGTGACAGTGGCCGTTAAAGGTATGGGATTTAATTGGCTATCTACAATTCTCACATCGTCTAATTCCAACGCATATGCAAGCATTTGACCACTCGGATGATAGGCAATGGTGTAAGCTGTGTCACTGTTGGTACTTCGTTCGATTGTTCCATCAGTACTACTCAATACTCTTATAACTCCAGTCCCGTCAGTTGTCGCAAGATGCGCTCCATCCGGTGACCATGAAAGATCGATGTACCATGTGTCACTATTTTGTAGTGACCAGAGAGCGGTCTGAGTAGAAGCATTCCACAAGTACAATGTGCCATCTTCGTAGCTTGCCGCTAGTCGAGAGCCATCAGGACTCCATTTAAAATCTACTGTAGGGATATGACGATTACCGATAACACCATACCAGGTGAGCGGTTGAGTGAATGCTACAAGTGCTACACCATCTTCGGTATGCCCGATAGCTACTAGATTGCTGCTTGGGTTGGGGTTAATCTCTATTTGGTTCGCCTCTGAGAGTCCGGCTGCTCCAATGCTTTGGAGGGTATTGGGATCCCAAAATCCAACTCCCCCACCGTACATATATGCAGTAATAATTCTGCTACCATCTAAACTATACTTAATGTCACGTAATACACCGTCAGGATAAGTCGGGCTGTATTGTCCAATCAATGATCCAATGCTACCTAGTGTCGTCATGTTCCAAACGCGAATAATTTGGTCGCTAGAGGCTGTGGTAATTTGTCCTCCACTTGGACTCCACGCATGATTTTGTACAAATGCTGAACCAACCGGAAGATCGATCCAATTTGTAGTACTTCCTCCAAGAAATATTCTTGCAAAACCCTGACCACTTGTGGCTAGTTTACTGCCGTCAGGACTCCATGAAAGATTTGAGACGAGCAGTATGTTTTGAGCTTGTGCGAAAACAGTAGGATAGGCGGTCAGCATAAAGGCTGAAATAACGATCACAAAATATTTGCGTGTCACCCGTAGATTAGACATATAGACACCACCGATCTTGCCATCAACACAGTTTCTACTCCCAATCATCCCACACCTTCCGTAGCCGTCGGGCAAGCGGCGGGCAGGCGTGGGGATACGGTTACAGCGGGCGAGGCATGCCTTGTTCGTACACACGCGGACGCCTCATGAGGCGTCCCTACGTTTGCACTCTGTACTCCCCTCTTGTCGCTCATCACTCATCACTTCCCGCTCACCCCCCCGTCATGCCTTCGGGGATCGTCAGCGGCACGTAGCTTTCGCGCCACCAGCCGGGGTACTCCGTCCGCAGTTCCGGCGGCACATCGAAGTAGTAGTCAAGGATGCGTCGCACAATCGGCGCAGCTGTCTCGCTGCCCTCGCGCGAGTTCTCGACCATCACCGCAATCGCGATCTGCGGGTTCTCTGCCGGGGCATACGCCACAAACCAGCCGTGCGGCTCCACCCGGCTCGTTTGCGCCGTCCCCGTCTTGCCACAGGCGATATACGGCGTCGAAGGCACGTTGTTATCGAAATCGCCAAACACGCGCCACGCCGTGCCGAGCGTCGTGTTCGTCGTCACCTCGCACATGCCGCCGCGCACCACCGCCAGCACCTCCTCGCTGATGCCCATGTCCGTCCCGTCCGGCTGCGTCGGCGCGCCATCGCCCACCTGCTGCACGATGTACGGCTCATACAGCGTCCCGGTTGCCACACCCCCGACCATGTGCGCCATCTGCAAAATCGACACCTGGAGGTTGCCCTGCCCGATTGCC
>JANRJX010000117.1:0-27435 GCA_033763755.1 Chloroflexota bacterium | reverse complement strand
TTTTCGCCGCGCACCACCACGTAGCGCCCGACCGCCAGGTCTTCGACCGTTTGCCCACGTTCCAGCTTGACGGTCAGCCCCTTGCTCAGTGAGCCGCCGACGATCACGCCCAGACGCGGCGGGTCAATCATGCCCATGTAGCCGCGTCCGTTGTCCTCAAAAAAGCGATCCAGGTCGGTGTAACCCTGTGGCGAAACCATGCCCATGACTCCCGAAAAACTGAACAAAAGTTCTAGAGCGAAGTTTGATTATAGCAGGGATTCGCCTTCTGACAATGGCAGCCGGACGATGAAGCGGCTGCCTGCGCCCACACCGCTTTCGACATGGATTGTACCGCCGTGCATCGTGACGAGATCATTCGAAATGGACAAGCCCAAGCCGCTGCCCTTAACCCCGTTTTCAGTCGGGACACGGAAGAACGGATCGAAGATATGCGGTAAATGTTCTTCGGGAATACCGACGCCCGTATCTTCCACAATGATTTCTGCCTGCTTCGTTTCTTCGTTCTGATGCAGATAGACCACCACATCACCCCCGTCAGGCGTGTAGTTGATGGCATTGATAATCAGGTTTGTGACCACCTGCGTCAGGCGTTCGCGATCTGCAAATACCGTAACGTCTGCCGTACCCTCATTGCCATACGTCAGCGTGACGTGCTTGAGCGCTGCCTCCGCCGCTTGAATCTCGACAATAGGTTTGAGCAACTCGTTCAATTGCACTGGCGCACGCTTCAATGTAATCACGCCGCGTTCCAGCCGTGATACATCGAGCAGATCATCCACCAGCCGCTTCATACGCCGAGACACCTGATCGAGGACATCCAGATGTGTGGTCGCGTCTTCCGGGCGTTTGCGGATCAGGTACAGTCGCGTAATCAGATTGGTGATAGGCGTGCGCAGTTCGTGTGAAGCATGGGCAATGAAGCGCGCCCGCTGCTCTGCCAGCGCTTTCTCCTGACTGATGTCACGGATGACGGTCACAGAGCCAGTCATCGCGCCTTCCGCATCATTGACGCGCGAGGTCGTCACGGTGGCATCAAACTCGCTGCCGTCCTTACGCCGCAGCCGGACTTCTTCTGTCCAGTGTCCGTTCACGTCCAGCTTGCGATACACATGGCTGTCCGTTTCCAGTTCTTCATCCACTTCAGCACGCAGGTGGCGTAACAAACCGGGCGTGCTTTTCTGTATGTCATCGGCGGTATAGCCCGTGAGGCGCATGAAGGCATGATTGAGATACAGCGTTTCCTCGTCTTCGTCCAGCCCTTGCGTGTAGGCGACGCCTTCCGCCATTGAATTCAGGATAGCACTGAGCAGCTGCCGTTCCTGTTCCAGCGCCAAGGTCCGTTCGGCAATCAGTGCTTCCAGCTCTTCGGCATAGCGCTTCACCTGTCCGTACAGGTCCGCGTTATGAATAGCAATGGCGGCCTGGTCTGCGAAGGCTTGCAGGCGTTCTGCCGTTTTGCTGTCAAAGGCGTGTGGCAGATGACTATCCAGAACGATAAAGCCGACGATCTTGTCATTAACACGGATAGGTGCGCCCACATTGGAACGAATCCAGGTGGACCAGTCGGTATAGAACCAGTCCTGATAGCTTGCGACATCTTCGATGACATAGGGAGCGTTGCTGGTTAACATGCGTTGCAGATTAGGAATATCTGCCAGCGCGAAGCGAAGCGATTCGAAATCCTTCGGTACGCTGTATTCCTCGTAGCCCATCTGACGGACAATCTGCACCGAGTCCCCTTCGATCATCATGATATTCGTGCCATCAGGCGCGAACAAATCACGGGCAAGCGCCAGAATGCGGTCAAAAATTTCCTCTGGCTCCATCATCCGGGTCAGGTCACTGGTGCTGTCTCGCAGCGCGTCAGCAAATGCGCGCTGCTCCTGTGCTGCCGCCTGTGCTGCTTTCAGGCTGCGCTCGCGTTCTTTCTGTTCCGTCACATCGTAATTGACGCTGATCAAGCGCCGGACTTCGTCATTTTCGAGAACCGGGCTTACATGACTGCGGATCCAGCGCACATCCCCGTCGGCGCCTGTCAGGCGATACTCAATCGTAAAGCCTTTGCGCTCTGTTATGGCGCTGTTGTTTTTCATCATCATGTCATGCCAGTGGTCAGGATGAACACGATAAATCCAGAAGTATGGGTCATTGATGATCTGCTCAGGCGTATAGCCTAACATTTGCCTGACCTGCGGGCTGACAAACGTCGTTTGATACGTCTCGGCGTCAATTTCCCAGATCACGCCCTCAATCGAATTGACGAGTGTGGCGTAATACTGCTGTGAACGCTTGTATTCTACATCCGCCGCTTTACGTGCCGTGATGTCACGCCCTGTGAAGATGACCGCGTCGACCGCGCCGTTGGGCGCAAAGACGAAGTTGCTGATGGTTTCCAGCCAGATGTAGTGACCCTCTTTGTGCCGCAGCCGGTATTCAGTGCGAATAGAGGAATTGTTGGCAAGGACATCTTTCAGCTTTGCCATCATGTGCGGCACATCGTCCGGATGCATGAGCTCAAAGACGGCGTTCAATGAGCGTCCTTCGTACTCATCCGCCTGATAACCGAGCAGCGCGGTCGCAGCTTGGTTGATATATTGAATATGCAGGTCGCCATTCATCATCAGCACAACGTCCGCCACATTGTCAATGATGCGGCGCGTCAGGCGGTCTTCGCCGCTTTCATGCGCCAGTCTGCGCACGGCAATATCGTTCTGATAGCGATTGATCGCCATCAGCAGGAACAGCACCAGCAGCAGCTGCATAGCCCATCCCAGCGCGACGGGCATATCTGTCGGCGTGACTGTTTGCCCCATCGTGACGATACCCGCCATCGATCCCACTAGGATAAACAGACTCGTTCGCACGCCATAGAACAGATAGGAGAGGGCAACACCCATTACGGTCCAGATGAGGAGGAAACGAAAGCTGGCATGCACGCTTTCGGTAACGAATTGCACCGCAATGGGGGGCAGCATCACCATCGAAGCGATACCGATGCCGATCACCCATTCGTGATAACGGGTGCGGCTCAACAGGAAGTAGAGCGTGAATGGAATCGTGGCAAGCGGATAAACCAGCGGCACATTCTGGCTGATAAAGTGATCAACCAGTGTGTGGATGATCAGGAACGAGAGACTCAGCAGAAACACCGACGCAGCAAGACGTGCGCGGTAACGCGCGCGTGGCTTGTCGATTTCTGCGCCGGGTTCAGTCAGGCGCGCCCAGAAGAGTGTCAACACACTCGAAATAGCAAGCGGATAATTCACGGGTCAACAAATCCCACAGTCAAACACAGGCAGATGGAATGAAACAACACATACCTTTCTTACTCTACACGAAAACAATTCACCAGACACAATGGGAGTTGCCAGGCGGTATTTCAAGATTCCAACAATTGTACCCGTAATTGCTGAAGCACAGCATCGGACACCTGTGCCTGATCGCGGAGATACGACTCCAGCGAGCCATACTCGTTGCGCAGGTATGCTATTGAACGGCGCAGCGTCTCCGGGTCGGCGACCAGTATCGGCTGCAAATCGGCAAGACGGATGCCGACGACGCCAAGCGGTTTGACGGCTGCCTGAGCGAAGACCTGAAAATCCTGAAAGTACAGGTTGCTCAGGCTGTAGTCAGCGATGACTGTCTCCTCGTCCACGCCGAGCGCCAGTAGCAGCAGCGCTACCGTGATGCCTGTGCGATCCTTGCCTGCGGTGCAGCGGATCAGCATCGGCAGATAATCGGCGTTGGCGGCGCGTTCAAACACACGCTGGAAGACATGGGCATTTTTGGCGATCATCAACTCGGTGTACGCCTTGATCATCAGGTCTACGAGCTGGCGGCGATCGAACATGAGCGCCCGCAACCGTGAAGTGACGCTGACTTCGCTGTCAATCGGGATATGTTCGTAGGCGATGCCGTCGAGTCGCTCCGGCGTGGTGCGCAATTCCTGCGTGCTGCGCAAATCGCACACCAGCTTGATGCCGAGTCTGGCAATCGCGTCCATATCTGCCTGTGTCAGACGATAGAACGAGCCTGAACGATAGATGCGCCCCCAACGCACGCGCCGACCATCGCGCGTGGGATAGCCGCCAAGATCGCGAAAGTTGACGCCGCCTTCCAGCGGGACGAACCGACGCGGGTCAATGCCTGCGCTGCCATTGAGAGTATCGGGGTGGATGACCAGGGATTGAGGCGGCGGGAACGACAACGGTGGGCGCAACCTGCGCAGCAAAAACGCCATGGACCAGTACCCCTGCATGATCTAAAGAAAAGTCACTGTGCGTATTTTAGCGGGAAGCTGGGCAAAATGGGGAAGGTGGACCAACCCACATCCATTGACGGGGCGAGTCACGGTGTACTCGCCCCGTCAATGTGCTGATTATGGCGACTCTACCAGAGCAAAGTTCGCCGTATAAGTGATATTCCCGGCAGGCACCTGCACGTTGTGCTGGGCAGCACCGCCGTGTGACCAGCCGGTAAACTCATAGGTCTGGCCATCCAGGGTCTGTGTCGTCGGCACACCGATGGTGTGTACATGATTGACTACGCTCGGATAACTGGCAGGTGCAGTGGACGGCTGCCCGTTGAACTGTACCGTCAATCCCGCCGGAATTGTCTGGAGCTTCAACGTCGTCAGGTTGGGGAAAACATCTACATACGATGTGTGCGTAAGTCCGCCGCTGTCTGTGACAATCAGAATGACGCGATACCAGATTGTGGTTTCAGGATGCCCCTGTGACGGTATCGAGAAACTGCTACTTGTGACACCGCTGAAGGGCAGAATAAAGGGATGGGTGTGCGCGTCATGATGCAGCAGGACTTCCCAGGTATAGGCACTGCCAGGCAGTATGCCATCTTCCGGATCGCTGGCGGAGGCGCTAAACGTGAACGAGTCGCCTGCGTTGAAGAATGTCCCGTTAACTGGCGACAGGATTACCCCGACAGGTGGTTGATTCGGTAGAGGGGATGCCGTCGCCATCGGCGTATCGGTTGCGGTCGCCGTTGGGGTTGGCGTACCTGTCGCTGCGGGCGTGACGGTCTGCGTCGCCGTGGGTGTGGCGGTGTGGGTCGGCGTGGGTGTGTTCGTACTCGGCACGCTAACCTGACGATTGATCTCAAGCCAGTTGATGTTGATCCATCGGACACTGTCATTCGTCAGGAAGAGTGTCTGTGTACCACCTGTCGAAAGCGCGCAGCTTGTCTCGCGCGTCACATAGCCACTGCCAGGTGTCCATGCCAGTGTACAGATGGGCGGCGCTGTCGGGCTGCCCAGGCGCAAGCTGAGATTACCGGTGCCTGTATTGCTGCCGCGCACGCGGAAGCCGATTACGCCGCTTGCAAGATCGGTACTGGCAAAGGCGATCCAGCGCCCGGTGTCGAAATCACCCACATCCTGCGTGCCATCGCCACCGTTATAGGTACGTACACCTGATGCGGAACTGGTGAAGGCTTCTGCCTGGATACGTAACCACAACGAAACGCTTCCCGGCGTCGGTGTCAGGCTGGGAACCGGTGACGGAGCAGACGTAGGCGTCGGCACGACTGTGTTCGTGGCGGTCGCGGTCGCCGTTGCCGTCGGGCTGGGTCCCACCGTCGGCGTATTCGTCGGTGCGGCTGTGTTCGTGGTGGTTGCCGTCGCCGTTGCTGTCGCACTGGGTCCCAAAGTCGGCGTTTGTGTGGGCGTAGTTGTCGGTGTATGGGTTGCAGTAGCCCCGCCGCTGACCTGGCGATTGATCTCAAGCCAGTTAATGTTGATCCAGCGCGTGCTGTCGTTCGTCAGGAAGAGGGTCTGGCTGCCGCCTGCCGAAAGCTGGCACACTGTCTCTCGAGTCACGTAGCCAGTACCAGGCGTCCACGCCAGTGTGCAGATGGGCGGTGCTGCTGGCCCGCCCAGGCGCAGACTGAGATTGCCGCTGCTGCTGTTGTTAGCGCGGAGGCGGAAGCCGATAATGCCGCCTGCGAGATCGATGTTGGCAAAGGAAATCCAGCGTCCGGTGTCAAGGTCACCGACATCAGGGGTGCCATCGCCGCCCCCAAAGGTACGCACACCCCAGGCAGCGGTGGTGAACACCTCTGCCTCGATACGTAACCAGGGCAAGGTGCTTCCCGGCGTCGGCGAGGGACTTGGTGTCGGACTTGGTGTCGATGATGGACTCAATGTAGGTGTTGCGGTCGGCGTGGCTGTGTTTGTGGCGGTCGCGGTCGCCGTCGCCGTCGGGCTCGGACCCTCAGTCGGCGTTGCGGTCGGCGTGGCTGTGTTTGTGGCGGTCGCGGTCGCCGTTGCGGTCGCGCTGGGTCCTGGCGTAGGCGTTTGGGTGGGCGTATTCGTCGGTGGTTGGGTTGCGGTCGCCGCGCCGCCGACCTGACGATGAATCTCGATCCAGTTGATATTGTTCCAGGGTACGCTGTCATTTGTCAGGAAGAGCGTGTGCGTGCCGCCTGCCGAAACCGGGCAACCTGCCTCGCGCGTTACATATCCGCTGCCGGGCGTCCACGCCAGTGTGCAGATGGACGGCGCTATTGGGCTACCCAGACGCAGGCTGAGATTGCCGCTGCCTGTGTTGTTGCCGCGCACACGCAAGCCGACGATACCACCTGCGAGATCGACATTGGCGAAGGAAATCCAGCGCCCGCTGTCGAAGTTACCAATGTCCTGCGTGCCGTCGCCGCCACCAATGATACGCACACCGGATGCAGCCCTGGTGAAGGCTTCTGCCTCAATACGTAACCAGGGCAACGTACTGCCGACCGTCGGTGACGGACCGAGCGTTGGCGTTAGCGTGGGTGTCGCTGTGAACAGTGGTGTCGCGGTAGCGGTCGGCACGCTCAGCGTGTAGGAGATCCGTTTGACAGCCCCGTCATTTGTCGCGTTGCCACGCATCAGGTAGTACAGGCTGCCGTCCGGTGCCGTCGCCAGGTTGACGATGGCGGGTCCGGCGGAAGTGGCGAACTGATTTACAGCGTTTGTATCCTGATCAACGAAGCTGATTATGGAATTGCAGTAGTCGGCGAAAAAGAAATCGCCGTTAAAGTAGCTGGGGAATTGTTGCACAGCGGAGTCGTAAAAAGCGCCGCCTGTGATGGCGCAGCCCACTCCAGACCCACTGGCATAATTGCGGTAGGCATAGACGGGCGCAGTGAGGGCGGGGTTGCTGGTTGGACCTTCGGTTAATGGCCAACCGTAGTTTGCCCCTGCAACACCCAGGTTGACCTCTTCCCAGGACTGATACCCCACATCGTTGATGTACATACGGTTGCTGAAGCGATCAACCGCGAGATTGAAGGGGTGGCGCAGCCCATATGCCCAGATTGCCCGATTATCGCCGCTTGCGGTGTTGTAAAACGGGTTGTCGGTGGGAATGCTGCCATCCGGATTAAGGCGGAGGATTTTGCCAAACGGGTTGGTCAGCAATTGAGCATCGGTGGGCACAAAGCTATCGCCGCCGGCAACATAAAGCTTGCCGTCGCTGCCAAAGATCATGGAACCGCCATTATGCCCTTGCCCTCGTGAAGTGGGCAGGTTTGCAAGACGAAAAATGAGCGTCTCGCTCCCCGCAGCGGCGACATTGCCGTTTGCCGTGTAACGTACGATACGGTTGTGGATAGGTTCTGTCTGTGAGGTGAAGTAGGTATAGATGTAGCCATTGGTGGCAAAGTTTGGGTCGAAGGCGATACCGAGCAGTCCCTGTTCGAAAACCCCGATCGTTGGGACGTTAACGAACGGGGTTGGCAGTAGAACTCCATTCTGAACGATACGGATGGAGCCCGCCTGAAGCGCGATGAACAACCGTCCGTCAGGCGCAAATGCCATCGTTACTGGAGAAGATAAGCCAGATACGACATCTGTTTCGATGAAGTCTGGCACGAGAGTGGTTGCGTGTGAGGGTGAAGCCTGTGAAAAGAGAAGCATCACCAGAATTGCGATTATGAGCGGCAGCCGTAACGAGTCAAAGCGACGCAGCGAGCGTAGCGGAGCCAGTTGAAACATGACGATATACTCAATTCAGAAAATATTTGATGGATCCCGCTTGAATTATATAAAAGGTGAACTAACAACGTCCTAATGAGAAGCGCTATCAACTCATGACGTGCCTGCAATTGGAAACATGACATCCAGGAGACACGGTTATGCTTGAGCTTTAGAGCAACATGAAGGAGATATGATTCAGGGAAGGGTGATTGGACAGACTAAAAGGCGGTGAACCGCGACTTTTGGACCTATGGGGATTCGAACCCCAGACCTCTTCAATGCCATTGAAGCGCTCTCCCAGCTGAGCTATAGGCCCTGGTTGCAAGCAGAAGCAATGGTAGCTTTTCCGACGCGGGCTGTCAATCCCTTTGCTGTGGGCTGATTGCTCATGACTTCACCCGGAACGGCCACTGATGGCTGCCCTCTACACTCCCACTGGCTCGCGGTAGACGCCGAACGCCACGCGCATGACATCGACAATCTCGCCGAGCGTGCAATCGGTGCGGGCGTCACTATTGTGACTGTTCCAACTTGTCACGGATTTTCAAAATCTTTTCACGCAAGGGCAATAACTCATTCTCGATAACTTCCCAAACCACCTCCATGCTCACGCCTTCATAATTGTGGATCAGTACGTCACGAAACCCTGCAATGCGTCGCCATGGAACGTCGGGATACTTGACAGCAAACTCGTGTCCAAGCCGCTTGACGATTTCACCAATGACCTCGAAGTTCCGCAGGATTGCATCCTGATTCATCCTCGAAGTCAGGAATTCCTCACGTCCTGCCGCACTGAAATCGACAATGCGGTCAATTCGTTCCACAAGATCGTCCAGGTAGCCTTTTGCATCTTTCGTCATAGCGGTTGTGCGTCATGCAGAATGGAGTCACGAAGGCGAGGTTTGATTGCCCGATCATCTACCACATCAACACGGCAGTTGAGCAACTCCTGAATATCCTGCCAGAACGCGACAACATCCAGCAATGATGTACCTGGACGATAACTGACCAGCAAATCTACATCGCTATCCGGTGTCGCTTCATTGCGCACCACGCTACCAAAGACGCGCACATTGTATGCTCCGTACCGTTCGGCAAGCGCAAGAATTTCATTTCGGCGTTTACGCAAATCAGCTAACAAGAGTGGTTGTCTAATGGCATCTGTCATCAAAGGCGCCCTCCCTGTTTCATGACAATTATAGCATCGGCAGATGTTCATTCTGCCAGCCAACCAGGACATCACGACTCCACACGGAATGCCCACTGATGACTGTGCCACGTCCCGCCGTTCGACGCAAAGCTGACTGTAGCGACGTATATTCATTCCGTCTGCTAACTCAAGGTCTTGATGGCAAATGCTGATTGTGCCGGGGTGCGACCCAATAAGGCGACGCTGCTCATCGTAACGAGAAACTTGAATTGTTAATGCACCAACCCTAACTTCACTGCCATCAACGGTTGTTCCGCCAATCGTCATACTCACGCTGCGCTGGACTGCCTGATGAACATCCGCGCTGACAGGCTCCCACAGCAAGTGGGTATTCACATAAACACAAAACGGCTCTCGGATGGGAACATCAGCAAGATTGTATTCTCTTGGCACTTCGGCAATCACCGCTGGCAACGGTAGAGGATTTTCCCATAGCTGTTGGACTGAATATGTTGGGTAAAACGGACGTGCATACAGAAAGTAAAGCCCATCGTGTGGATACCAGATGATCACGACAATGCCAAGAGCGACCAGCCCACCAATTACGCTTAAAAGCACAGGTATGAGCGATTGAAAGCGCTTCCACATTGCTCGTATTCCTCACACCCCCGCCGGCTCGCGGTAGACGCCAAACGCCACGCGCATGACATCGACAATCTCGCCGAGCGTGCAATCGGTGCGGGCGCAATCGAGCAGCGCGGGCATCACGTTCGCCGTCCCCGCGCAGACCTCGCGCAGATGATTCAACGCCTGCTCAACGGCAGCGTGATCGCGCGTGCGGCGCAGTGTTTCCAGCCGCGCCACCTGCCGCGCGTAGCCCTGCCCGTCCATTTCCAACAGTGGAATGCGCAGCGGCACATCGTCGGCATAGGCATTGACGCCGACCACGCGCCGCTGCCCCGCGTCCATCTCTAACTGCTCGCGGTAGCTGGCGTCGGCGATCTCCTGCTGCATGTAGCCGCGCTCAATCGCCGGGATCACACCGCCGCGCGCGTCGATCTTGCGCAGATACTGGTACACCGCTGCCTCCGTCTGATCCGTCAGCGCCTCGACGAAGTAACTGCCGCCCAACGGATCGACCGTGTTGGTCACGCCCGTCTCTTCGGCAATCACCTGCTGCGTGCGCAGCGCCAACGTGACGGCGTGTTCGCTCGGCAGCGCCAGTGCTTCGTCCATGCTGTTGGTGTGCAGCGATTGCGTGCCGCCCAGCACCGCCGCCAATGCCTGAATCGCCACACGCACCAGATTGACCTCCGGCTGCTGCGCCGTCAGGCTGACGCCCGCCGTCTGCGTGTGGAAGCGCATCCACCACGAGCGCGGGTCGCGTGCGCCGAACGTCTCGCGCATCTCACGCGCCCAGATGCGCCGCGCCGCCCGCAGCTTGGCGACCTCCTCGAAGAAGTCGTTATGGACGTTGAAGAAGAAGCTTAGGCGCGGCGCGAAGTCGTCAATCGCCATACCGCGCGCCAGACAGTGCCGCACATATTCCAGCCCATCCGCCAGCGTGAACGCCAGTTCCTGTACGGCGGTGCTGCCCGCTTCGCGAATGTGATAGCCGCTGATGCTGATCGGGTTCCACTGCGGCAGGCGTTCGGTCGCAAATTCAATCGTATCGGTCACAAGGCGCATCGATGGTGCAGGGGGAAAGATGAACTCTTTTTGCGCAATGTATTCTTTGAGGATGTCATTTTGCAGCGTGCCGCGCAGCCGTTCCAACGGCACGCCCTGCTTCTCCGCCGCCGCTATATAGAACGCCCAGATGACAGCGGCGGGACCGTTGATCGTCATGCTGGTGGAGACGTCGCCGAGCGGGATGCCATCAAACAGGATTTCCATGTCTTGCAGCGAGCTGACCGCCACGCCACACTTGCCGAACTCGCCCAAGGCTTCCGGTGCGTCGGTGTCGTAGCCCATCAGCGTTGGCAGGTCAAAAGCGACGGACAAGCCGTTATTGCCCTGCGCCAACAGGTACTTATAACGGGCATTCGTTTCTTCCGCCGTTCCGAAGCCCGCGAACATGCGCATCGTCCACAACTTGCTGCGGTAGCCGGTCGGGTGGATGCCGCGCGTGAACGGGTATTCGCCCGGCAAGCCGAGATCGGTGGCTGCTTCGAGGTCGGCGATGTCCGTCTCATCGTAGATGCGCTCAATCGGTACGCCGGATTGCGTGGTGAACGACGAGCGCCGTTCGGGCAGTCGGTCGAGCGATGGGCGCAGGGTGTTCGTTTCCCAGCGTGCGCGTTCTGTCTCTGCGCTCATGGTCGTGTCCTTTACTGATCGGGCTTCTGGCTTGGCGTCTTTGGCAGCCTAGCGTTTCAATCCATTATTCTATCTTAGACGCCAAGGTGCAAAGGACGCGAAGAGTTTGTGCAGGAGCAACGATAGTTACGATTGCTGCTTCATCAGGCATGTAGGGGTATACCTTTTTTGCAGGAGCAGTATATGACCGCAAAACTTGATCTCGTCGGCATTGTCGTGCGCGACATGCCCGCTGCGTTGGCTTTCTATCGTGCGTTGGGCTGGGACATTCCGGCTGAGTTGGATAAAGAAGGACATGCCGAAATCACGCTGGCAAATGGCTTGCGTATCGCGTGGGACACGATTGAAGTCATTCACAGTTTCAATCCCGACTGGCAGCCGCCATCGGGTGGACACCGCATGGGCATGGCGTTTCTGTGTGACAATGCCACCGATGTGGATGCCACTTATGCGCGCCTCACCGGCCTCGGCTATCACGGGCATAAAGCGCCGTTCGATGCGTTCTGGGGGCAGCGCTACGCACAGATCGAAGACCCGGATGGCAATGTGATAGATTTGTTTGCGGCGCTGTAAGTGCCTGTGAGCGAGGGCGGTATACTCGTCCGCCCTCGTCGCGGGATATGTGAGCAGACTAGCGACGTTCCAAGCGCATCATGATCGGCGCTGACGGACGCATGACGCCAATAAAACGGAAGCTCCCATCAAAATCCACTGCCAGACGTGGACGATAACGCTGCGCCACATCTGCCAGCACAAGCGTGGCTTCCAGCAGTGCAAAATGCATCCCAAGGCAGATGCGCTGCCCAGCCCCGAATGGCAGATATGCGTAACGTGGACGTGTTTCGGTCGCAGCAGGTGCAAAGTGCTCCGGGTAGAAGTCCAGCGGCTTCTCCCAAAACTCGGGGTGACGGTGTGTCGCGAACGGCAGCAGCACGAGCATCGCGCCTTTTGGCACCGTGTGGCCGGCGATCGTATCATCGCTCGTTGCATCGCGCGCCATCATCGGTACAGGCGAATACAGGCGCAGCGTCTCATCCAACACCATCCGGGTATAGGTCAGCTTGGGAAGATCATCGAGCGTGGTCTGGCGACCGTTCAACACCGTATCGACTTCGGCATGCAGCTTTTGTTCGGCATCTGAATTCCCAGAGAGCAGGTACCATGCCCACATCAGCAGGCTGGCAGTGGTCTCATGCCCTGCAAAAATCGTGATCAGAATTTCGTCGTGCAGTTCGTCATCGGTCATCACTTCGCCGGTCTCGGCGTTGCGTGCGCTCATCAGCATCGAGAGCAGGTCTTCTTGCAGTCCTTCGCGACGACGCTGCTCGATGATATCCATGATGAAAGCGCGCAAGGTCTTACGCGCCCGCTTCAGCATCTGGTTCGTGGGCGTCGGCACGAACAATGGCATATCGATCAGCGAGTTGGTCGTCTGAGAAGTGTACTCTAACAGGTTGTGCAGGGCTTGCACTGCTTCCTGAAAATCTTCACCCACGTTGAAGCCAAAGATTGACCGGGTGATGACAGCCATTGTCAAGCGTGTGGTTTCCTGATTGATATCGACCACACTACCTGCGGGCAATGCATCCCAGCGCGCCAGCATTGCCTGCGATTCTTCGCGCATAATCTCCGCAAAGACGTTGACATTTTTGCGCGTGTAGTTGGGCTGCATCAGCTTGTGCTGGCGATACCAGCGCTCACCCTCCAGCGTGAGGATACCGTTACCGATGGCGACGCGCAGTTTTTCATGGCTGATCCCCTTGATGTACTTATCGGGGTTTTGCACCATAATGTATTGCAGATGTTCCGGTCGGGTGAAGACAAATGAGGTCAGCGGTCCCAGTCGTGCCACTGCGACATCGCCGAACTCACGCCACAGATCGATATAGAAATCGAGTGGTCCTTTTTTGCGAATGGTCGGCAGGCTTCCCAGAAGTGGTATGCCTGTGGGTCCGGGGGTATTCACTGCCGCGCGTGCTAATGCCATAGCGAGTCTCCAAAGCTGTAGTGTGATACTGAAACTTAAGTATACGAAAATAAACGGAGGTCTGTGCTGTGAAATCTCTGAGAGTGATGAAAGGTTTCCTCCATGAAACTATCAGTAGAACAGCGTGAAGCCCTGCTTGCATCGTTGCAGACGCGCTTTGAGAAGCACAAACAGCGGCATCATGGACTTGAATGGGCGGATGTATCGGCACGGCTGGACACCCAGCCGGATAAGCTGTGGTCGCTGCACGAGATGGAGCGCACAGGCGGAGAGCCGGATGTGGTCGGGCGCGACGAAGCAACCGGTGAATACCTCTTTTACGATTGCGCGGCGGAAAGCCCCGCCGGGCGCAGAAGCCTGTGTTACGACCGGAAAGCGCTGGACTCGCGCAAAGATGCGAAGCCGGAAACCAGTGTCATCGACATGGCAGAGGCGATGGGAATCGCGCTGCTGACGGAGCAGGAATATCGTGCGTTGCAGCAGCTGGGCAAGTTCGACCTGAAAACATCCAGTTGGGTGCAGACGCCCTCCGCGATTCGCAAGCTCGGCGGCGCGCTGTTCTGCGACCGCCGCTACGATACGGTCTTCGTCTATCACAATGGCGCGTCCAGTTACTACGCCGCGCGCGGGTTTCGGGGGCTACTGAGGGTGTAGCTCGACCACCAGTGTTGTCACAATCCTCGTTTGCTGCTGTCTAATTTAAAGATGGGACAAAACAGAATGGACGGATATGCAGCAAACGCTCAATGAATTGGCTCAAGCCGCGAAGGATGGCAGCAAAGATGCGCTGGAAGAAGTCGTCAGGCAGGTGCAGGGAACAGTTTACAACCTTGCCATTCGGATGCTCAAATCCCCCGCCGACGCTGAAGACGCTACCCAAGAAATCCTGATTCGGCTGGTAACCCATCTGGGACAGTTTCGTGGCGAAAGCCAGTTCATGACCTGGGTTTACCGTGTCGCCAGCAACGTCTTAATCAATATCGCCCGTGGAGATGGACGTCGATCTGAGGTCTCATTCGATGACCTGTCGCTACGTCTGGAGGAAAGCCTTACTGCTTACGAGGCAACGCCCGAAGAGTGGCATGAGAACGCCGCATTGACTGAGGAGGTCAAACGGAGTTGCACGCTAGGGATGCTGCTATGCCTTGATGTGGAAGATCGCATGGCTTTAGTCTTGGGCGAAGTGTATGAGGTCAGCAGCAATGAGGGCGCAGCAATTATGGGCATAAGCAGCACCGCCTACCGCAAGCGGTTGTCACGAGCACGGCAACAGCTGGTTGATTTTATGTCCAAGCAGTGCGGACTGATTAACCCAGACAGCGTGTGTCGCTGCCATAAGCACGTTGGGAACAAGGTTCGCGCCGGGTTGCTCAATCCAACACAGCTGACCTATGTACAGCCAGGATTGCGATCCGCGGCTAACGCACCAGTACGGCTCGATCCCGACCCGCTGCGCAGGACGATTGTGGTGCTGAGATCACATCCTGAATATGCTGCTCGTACCGATTTTGCGCACCTGTTGCGACGCATGCTGGAGCAACCAGACACCGCCCCCGATGCCTATTGAGCGCTTCGTTGTCACCGTCAATCAACAGCCCATCATCTCATTTCCCACATACCAGGAAAGGACACGATCATGTTAGATTCCGTACCCCTTGCCCCCACCCAACCCGCAAACCGTTCACCCTGGCGCTCGGCAGGTGTCTGGCTGGCGCTCGTTCTGGTTATCTACATGCTGTTCAATGCGGCACGCGCCGTCACCAACCCGCTTGACTTTGCAGCTTCCTATGGTACCCCACTGGCAGAGGGAAGCAGCACAGCATTCGTTCTGGTGTACGCCATCCGTGCGTTGTTTCTCGCCCTCTTCGGTCTGGCGCTGATTGTGACGATGCAATGGCGTGCACTGGCGTGGTTCGCGCTGGTCGCCGTCGTGATGCCTGCTGGTGATGCGCTACTGGTCGCGTTGCAGGGAGGCGCAATATCCATTGTCGTGCGCCATGCACTGACCGCAGTCTTGCTATTCGTAACATGGCTCTTCCTGGTGCGTTGGAACCACAATAGACACACGCAGAGTGCATAGCAGCAGTAGGTGGCGAGTTCATGCGAACAACAGTATGGGCTCGCCACTAACGCACCAGCCCCCGCATCGCCTCCGCCGTCGTTACGGGCATTTGGCAGGTGAAGTGGCGGCAGACGTAGACCGTTGGCGCGCCGCCCTTCATCGTGCGGTAACTCAGCAGCGGAATCGTGTCTTCGCCGCTGACGTTCGCCGTCGCCAGCGCTACAATCGCGCCCGGACGATAGGCAACCTGCGCCACCGCCAGCAGTTCGCGCGTCGCCGCATCCGCCGCATCACCGACTATCGCGATCTCGTCAATCCCGCGCACCAGCAAATCCACCGCCGACAGCGACTCTCCGAACGCCTGCGGATACTGGCGCATTGCCGCCGCCAGTGACGCCAGCGCTCCCCGTGCCGCCGTTTCGTAGCGCCCATCGCCTGTGTACGCCGCCAGCCGCACCAGCGACTTCGCCAGCAGCGCGTTGCCGCTGGGGGTGGCGTTGTCCTGCAAGCTGCGGGGGCGAGCGACCAGTTTCTCGTGCGTGTCCGCCGTGTCGTAAAAGCCGCCATCTTCTGCCGCGAAATGCGCCAGCACATGATCTGCCAGCCGCCGGGCTTCGGTGAACCAGCGCACATCGAACGTCGTCTGGTACAGTTCGATCAAGCCATCAATCAGGTTGCCATAGTCCTCAAGGAAAGCATCGATCTTCGCGCGCCCGCCCTTCCATGTGCGCAGAAAACGTCCGTCCTGCATCAGCGACGCCAGCAGGAAATCGGCATTGCGCAGCGCTGCCTCGCGGTAATCGCGCCGATCCAGCACGCGTGCGGCTTCCGCCAGGCTCGCCAGCATCATGCCATTCCAGCCCGTCAATATCTTGTCATCGAGTCCCGGCGCAACACGGTTGGTGCGATGGGCATACAGCCTGTCACGCATGGCGACAATCTTCTCATGCAGCGCCTCGGTCGTCAGCCCGACGCGGCTGGCAACCACATCGTCCTCGTTCGGCACATACAGGATGTTGTGCCCTTCAAAGTTGCCGCGCGTTGTCACGCCCCAGTATTCGACCGCTACACGCGCGTCATCGCCCAACACCTCGAACAGTTCGTCCTTGCTCCAGACGAAGAACTTGCCCTCTTCGCCTTCGCTGTCGGCGTCGGTTGTGCTGTAAAAGCCGCCTTCGGGCGCGGTCATTTCGCGCAGGATGTAATCGTAAATTTCCTCGGCAATACGCCTGAAGAAGGCGTCGCCCGTGATCTGCCAGGCGTGCAGATAGACTCGGCTCAACTGTGCGTTGTCGTAGAGCATCTTCTCGAAGTGCGGCACCAGCCAGATCGCATCGACACTGTAGCGGTGGAAGCCGCCGCCGAGCTGGTCGTAAATGCCGCCCCGCGCCATCTTGCGCAGCGTGAATGTGACCATCGTCAGCGCGCTGTCGTCACCCGTGCGCGCATAGTGGCGCAGCAGGAATTCAAGATTCATCGGGTTGGGAAACTTGGGTGCGCCGCCGAAGCCGCCATGCTGCGCATCGAAGTTGCGCGCCATGCCCGCCTGCGCCTGCTTGAGCAGGTCTTCATCCAGTGGATCAATCCCCGTCGTGCCGAGCAGATCGCGCTGGAGCATTCCCGTCAGCTCATTCGCCGATTCTTCTACCTGCTCGCGGCGATTCTTGAACGCATCCGCGACACCCGCCAATACCTGCCGAAACGACGGCATCCCGTAGCGCGGTTCGAGCGGGAAGTACGTGCCGCCGTAAAACGGGCGACCATCAGGCAGCAGGAAGACGGTCATGGGCCAGCCGCCGCGCCCGCCGCTCATCGCCTGCACTGCCTGCATGTAGATGTCGTCTAGGTCGGGGCGCTCTTCGCGATCCACCTTGATGTTGATGAAGTCGGCGTTCATGATCTGCGCGGTCGGTTCATGCTCAAAGCTTTCGTGCGCCATGACATGACACCAGTGGCAGGCACTGTAGCCGATGCTCAGGAGGATCGGCTTGTCCTGCGTTTTCGCCGCCGCCAGCGCTTCGTCTGACCAGGGATACCAATCGACCGGGTTGTCTTTGTGCTGTACCAGATAGGGACTCGTCTCGTTTGCCAGTCGGTTCATGGATTATCCTGTTTATACTATGAACCCTTATCCCCCAGCCCCTTCTCCCTCAGGGCGAAGGGGTGCAAGCGGTGTCTGGAAGTCCCTCACCCTGAGGGAGAGGGATTTGGGGTGAGGGTTTGTAGCAAGAGTGCCACACCCGCGCACGTCACGCAACGGCAGATCGGCTATAATGATGAGGGTGTAGAGAGAGATTGTGCCATGTTCACCAACCCTTATCCCGGCATCAACGCGCACGTCAACAGTATGCTCCAGACGCCCGGCACGCCAGAGCAACCGGCGTTGTGGCATTCGTTCCACGCAGCGCATATTATGGCAATTGCAAACGCATTGAATCGACGTATACGTCCGCGCTATGTGGCACGGGGTGAGCAATCGATTCAGGTTCGCGGTCGGGATTTTGGAGGTCAGGTCGAAACGTATCGCCCCCTTCCTGACGTGACTGTGTTTAAGCGTGATGGTGAGGCTGTGGTAACGTCTCTGGCAACTATTGAGCCGCGTTTGCGCTTGCGTCTGGCAGATATCCTTGAACCCATTCCACAGCTACGTGCTGTTTTGATTCATGAACAATTGCCGCTCCCTAAAGTTGGTCGCGTTGTGGCACGAATCGAACTTTTGTCACCCTCTAACAAGCCGGGTGGCTCGAACTATCAGGCGTACAGCGTCAAGCGGACGGAGGCACTGCAAACCGGTGTTCCGCTGATCGAAATCGACTATCTGCATGAGTCGCGCTCGCCTGTTTTGCAGCTTGAGCGCTATCCCGACGATAGCGACTCTTATCCCTATCATGTGCTGGTCAGCGATCCGCGTGTGCAGTGGGGCAGTGGTGAAGTTCAGGATTTTAGCTTTCATGTTGGCGAACCCGTGACGGCGTTTCCACTGCCACTGGATAAAGATGAACGCATTATCGTGGATTTAAACGCTGTCTATCAGCAAACACTGGACGATGGCGGTTGGCTGGACACGCTTGATTACACCCAGCCGCCAGAGCGCTTCGAGACCTACAGCGCCGCGGACCAGGCGCGCATTCTGGCGGTGATGCAATCGGTTGCGAAACAGGATTGAGGATGAACGGTATGCTGCGCTGGCTACTTGCCCTGTCTGTCATGTTCGTGCTGGTGCTGCCCGCTGCCGCGCAGCAGGAGACACTGCCAGGCAATGAGATCTTTTACGGGCAAACCATGTCCGGCACGATCACCAACGAGCAGTTCTTCGAGTTGTGGACATTTGAGGGTGTCACCGACGACGCTATCGAAGTCCGCATGACCGCTTCCGGCGGGCTGCTGCCGCTGATCGGACTGCTCGACCCCAGCGGCACACTTGTCATGCGCAGCGACGATGGCACGCTTGATGGCACGGTCGCACTGACATACACCATTCCCGACAACGGTACATATACCATCGTCGCGACGCGCGTCGGGCGCGACCAGGGAACGACGACCGGCCAGTACACTATCTCGCTAAACTGGACGAACCCGCCTGCGCAAAACACCAGCCGCGAAGTCACCTTTCGCTGTCAGGAATACGAGATCGGCGTGGCGCTGGTGCTGCAACTGGCGTCAGAAGTGGTGACGGACGGCATCGCCCAGCGCATCACCGTCTACGGGCTGGACGGCTTCCAGACGATGGTGCGCATCACGTCTGAAGAGATGAATCCCAACTACTGTGTACGCGGCAACCCTGACCTGATCGGCGATGTCGTCACCTTACCGGGCGAAGCGCCTGTCGAAATGACCGAAGCAATGGGCTTTGACCTGTTTGAATTAATTATCGCTGACCCCCTGCCGATGGGCACGATCACCTATACGATTGGCAGTGTGGACAGCGCATCGGGTCGCTACATGATCGTCCTCAGCGGGCTGTCGATTGATGCACCGGGCGAAGTTGAGCAGATTGCCGCGCGCGTGGGACCGTTGGCAGCGGCGGCGGGCGATGTACGCGTCTACATGATTGCAGACGACAACGCCAACAGCCGCCTTGATCCGTACCTGCGGCTGCTGCCGGATGACCAGGGCTGTGACGATGCCGGGCGGCGCGGCTGCGACAGCGTGCCATCGCTGGCAGGAGCGGGCTTGCGGATGGTGGACGGTGTCGAGTTTATGGGCGACCGCTTTAGCGCGGGTGTTCGGCTGCGCCAGAACGAACTCGAAGCGCAGTTCATCGAACTGGGCAGCTTCTCCGGCAACACCAGCGGGCGTTACGCGCTGGTCATCATCGGCACCTTCCCATAAATTATGTTTCCAACGTCCGCAATGTCTCTTCGTCGCGCGCCAGGTTGCGGCGGCGGATGAGCAGACTGGCGATAAACAGCGCCAAAATGCCGAAGCTGGCGACCATCCCCAGGACCAGGAAGTTATCCGTCTGCGGCGTCAGAAAGAAATCGCGCACAACGGTGAACGCAATGCCATGCGCCGCGTCCGCCCCGTCACCCGGCGCGAGGATGACATCCGCCGTGATGACGCTGGTGCTGCGGGTGAGCGCGCTGTAACCGTCGTAGCGGGCGCGGAAGTAGCCGTTCTCGACGGTCGGCGCTTCGATGCTCGTGCTGTCTCCCGCCGCCACACCGACCTGCGCGAACGCAGCAGACAGCGCCGCCTGCGCGCCCGCGCTGTCTGCGACGCGCGACTCGGTGCGGACCACGAACGGAAGCGCGCCCGCGCGGTTACGGTAGATGATCAGGTAGGTGCGTCCTTCGTAGACCTGTGCATAGACCACCGCCGCACTGCCATCCACCATCTGGAAGGCGCGCTGCTGCCACGCGCCCGTCGTCAGATTGACCTCATCGAGCGGCGTGCCTTGCCCGGCGTCGGGCATGAAGAGCAGGATCGCCTGTGCAAGCGCCGCGTCAACGTCGGTCGTCGGTGCGGAGAGCGCGTAGATCTCTGCGCCGAGCGTCTCGTTGACGAGCAGCGCATAGTCGTCCGTGCTCTGGTTATCCCAGCCTGGCGGGATCAGAACGTTCCAGCGGTCGGTCGGATGCGTATAGAAGTTCAGGGTGATCGGTTCTTGGGCGGTCTCCTGTGCGGCGGCGGTGCCGATGGTGAGCAGGGCAACCAGGAGGGCAAGCAGTGTGCGGTAGGACATCACAGCAACTTTCCAGCAAAGACTATACCGACATCGCTGGTTGTGGTGCAGCGTCGTAATCAATGACGATCTTCTCACGCGGAACACACGCCTGTGTAAGTGCTTCGACCAGCGGTTTATTGTTGTTGTCATGTTCGATGATGATGTGGTCATCGTCAAGCCTGACGATAAGACCGACATTGACGAAACGATCATCCCCCAGTGACGCTATCGAAGTCACCGTGTAGCGTTGTCCATCGAGGCTCTTGCTTAGGTAGGTTTCGCCATTGAGTGTTTTGCCTGCATAGTCGTTCAATTCGCGTTCGAGTATGAGTCTCAGGGTGTCGTCCATTTCACAACCTCTTCACTTACTGGATCAAATACGACCAACCGCATTTGAACCACCTCTATCATAAGCTGTCCAACATCTTCGCTCAAGATGCCTTCATAAGCAGCCACCGGAACTCCAGACAAAGCACATCAGCTATTTTCGCTTTCTGAATAATCGCTTTATAAACCATGTATTGTCCAATAACCTGCATCCAATATTCGATGATCGATCCACTGGGTTCAAATCCTTTAACTTCGACAAGGATCATACGCTTCTCGCTGGGCTTTGAAGCACGAATATCTACCCACAAATGGCGATTTCTTAAAACCAACGTGTAATTCTCACCCTCTATCGTCCAGCCTGCTTTTTCGAGCGCACGCATTACTGCACTATGGTAGCGATCTTTTGCAGGCATGTGAGTATCCATCAGATGACTAGCGCAATGAGCCTCAAGCATAACATCAATTCTTGTTACTATGGGTGTACATCTACCAGCCCGAACAGGGCGGTCGCAAGCGTTTTGTACTGAGCGCGGTATTCATCCCGCAGAAAGACCCGGACTCATGAGCCTGTATATCGAATCGAAGGGCGTGCAGGGCGCGCCGACTATCGTCTTCCTGCATGGCGCAGGCGTCAGCAGTTGGATGTGGACGGAGCAGATCGAAGCGCTGGCGAGCGACTTTCACACGCTGGCAATCGACTTGCCCGGCAACGGCGAAAGCTATCAGACGGAGTGGCGTTCGTTTGACGACAGCGCGGCACAGGTGGCAGACATCATTCGCCAGCGCGCCAGCGGCGGCAAGGCACACATCGTCGGCTTGTCGCTCGGCGGCTATGTGGCGCTGTCGCTGCTGGAACACCACGCCGAGGTCGTCGAGTCGGTGCTGGTCAGCGGCGTGACGGCGCGCCCGTTGAGCAGTCCGCAGATGCTGGGGCTGATGCGGCTGGTCGCAAGATTGCAATCGCACATCATGTACTGGCGTCCGCTGGTGCGGATGCAGGCGAGGATGATGAACCTGCCGGACGAGGTTATCCCGCTGATGCTGCGCGACACGCAGCGGCTGTCGGCAGCAGCGTTAACACGCATCTACGATGAGCTGCTGCCGTACTCGCTGCCGGCGCGCCTGCACAGCCCGATTGCGCGGCGGCTGCTGGCGGTGGCGGGCGAGGCGGAAGTCAAGGCGATCGTGACGAGCCTGCCGGACTTCCTGAAGCTCACGCCGTCGCATCTGGTGCAGGCGCGCTTTGCACCAAAGGCACATCACGCCTGGCCGGGCGAACTCCCCGACCTGTTCACACGCATGATCCGCGCCTGGGTGACGGGCGCGCCGCTGCCGGGGGAACTGCTGGGGGTAGGGTGAGGTTTTGTCCCTGCGTATTTGGGGGGCGCGCCTGTCTTGCTCACATAAGCGAATGATGCTTCAATAAAGGGACATCTTAGCGAAGGATGACCCGCCATGCCCGCCGATGCTGCTTATGACGTGTTCCTCTCGTATGCCCGAGCCGATGATGACCCGCATTATGACGACCCTACACTATCGTTCATCCGCCGACTGTACGACGCACTGACCGCCGCCGAGCTGCGGGTGTGGTGGGATCGCAAGGCGCTGCCGTCACGCTCGACGCCGTTCCCGACCGAGATCGAACGTGCCATTCATGACTGCCCGCGCTTTCTGTTTGTCGTCGGTCCCGGCGCGATGGCGTCAGACTGGGTGCAGGCGGAACTGCACTGTGCGCAGAGCTTGTGCAAAGCGATTACCCCCATCCTGCGTATGGGCGATTATGACCTGCTGCCCGCCAGCCTGAGCGACATCAACATGATCGACTGCCGCCCCACGCGCGACTTTGCCGCTGCCGTGAGCGACGTGATCGAGCGCCTGCGCCAATCCGCAGCCATCGCCCAGCCCTACGGCATTAAGAAGCCGCTGCCCGCCCACTACATCGTGCGCGAAAAGCCGTTCAACGATGCCCGCGCCGCCATCTGCGCCGACGCGGTGCGCCCGACGGTCACCAGTGCGCCGCCGAACGCGACTGCCGTCTTCGGCATGGGCGGCGTCGGCAAAAGCACGCTGGCAACGGCGCTTGTCCAGGACTGCCAGGTACGCCGCCACTTCAGCGATGGGATTCTGTGGATCGAAGTCGGGCAGACCCCGACGGTGACAGAACTGCAAGCGGCGGTGGGCGTGCATTACGGCGATGACCGCGAGAAGTACCAGCGACCGGAAGAAGCTCGGATCGCGCTCAGTCACAAACTGCACCAGCTTCAGGCGCTGCTGGTGCTGGATGATGTCTGGGATCACGAAATCATCCAGGCGTTCCCGGTCAGCGGGACGCAGTGCCGACTGTTGATTACGACGCGCAGCCGCGTGCTGGCGGACAAGATCGCGGGGAAGGATATTCCGGTCGATTTGCTGACGCCGCGCGAAGGCGCGCAACTGCTGGCAGCGGCGGTGGGCGGCAGCGCGGATGACCCGCTGTATCAGCAGATCAGCACGGCTTTCGACGGGCACACGCTGTCGATTGAACTGGCGGCGGCGCGTCTGCGCAAGCGCGGGGCAGCGTTTGCACGGCGCTTGCTGGACGGGCTGGAGGATATGGCAAACCCGTTTGCGGATTTGAACGTGGACCCTGACGATAAGAACCTGAACCTGGAGAAATCGCTGGCGCAAAGTTACACCATGCTCGACAACGACGACCTGCGGCGGCGCTTCCGGCTGCTCGGCATCTTCGCGCGCGAAGGCACGGTCGGGCTAGCGATGCTGGCGGCGGTGTGGGGCGATGCCCTCACCCCCCAACCCCCTCTCCCATACGATGCTGACGCATCGAGGGAGAGGGGGCTATTGACGGCTGACCGTGCGCTCGAAGCGCTACTCGACGCCGACCTCATCCAACCTGCCAGCGACGGGCGTTACCGCCAGCACCGCCTGCTGCACGCCTACGCGCGGGCGCTGTTGACGCGCGAGGGGGAGTATGAAGCGGCGTTTGACCGCTACGCCGATTACGTCATCGCGATTGCAGGTCAATCCAACACACTGCCGCCGGAACAGTGGGCGGCGATTGATGCTGAACAGCCGCACATGCTCGAAGTCGGCGATACGCTGGTGACGCAGACGGCGACGGGGACAAGCGGGGATGTCGATAAAGGACTCGCGTTTGCGAAAAGTGTCAGGCGCTATCTTGCCATGCGCCGCGAAGTGCAGCGGCTGGCCTGGCTGGAGATGGGGCTGAACGCGGCGCGGGCGCGTGCAGTTGAAGCAGAGGATAAAACGCCGCACCAGCGCGACGAGTCACTGATGCTCAACGATCTTGCTCTGGCGTGGGATGCCTTAGGGGAGAAGCGCAAAGCGCTGGAGTTCTACGAGCAGGCGCTGCCCGTGTTCCGCGCGGTGGGCGACCGCGGCGGCGAAGCGACGACGCTCAATAACATGGGCTACCTCTACTTCCAGAATGGCGAATTAGAACGAACTATCGCTATTCAGGAAGATATCATCGCGATCATGCAGGATATTGGGGATGTAATGAGCGAAGCTTTATATCATTGGAACATCGCGATTGTCTTGCAGCGAATGGGGCGAGTGGATGAGGTGATTGCGCATGTCGAGCAGGGACGGGCGCTGCTGGTCAAATACGATCTGCCACAGAATGCCGGGGGAGGTACGCTCGCAGATTATGATCGACTTTTGGCGCAACTGCGTGGCGGCACGCCGTAAACCATCGGCTGAAGCCGACGGCTAACACGGCAGCGTCCACTGAAGGGACGCTATGCGTGTCTGGGTGTTCGCGTCCCTTTAGTGGACGAACAGCCATAGCCGGGCGCTTCAGCGCGCGGCACGACCTTCAGCCGCTTCTGCCCGTTTGCGCAGCGACCACAAGCTCCCACCCCCCATACAGCACGGTCGCGCCGAACGCCTCAGTGAGCAGGTTAGCGGGCTTGCGGTGCTGCCCCGTCCCCAGCAGCAGATCGACCAGCGCGGCGCTCTCGCCCTCGTGATGCGTGAAGAAGCGCCAGCGTAAATCGCGGCAGTCGTGGAACCACAGCGCGAAGGCGAGCGCTGTCCCGTCCGGCTGCGTCGCGCGGCAGTCGAAACGCAGCTCGCGCCCCCAATCTTCCAGCGCAAAGCGCAGCACGGCGATCTCGCTCTCCGGCGGGATAGTCAGGTGTTGGCACAAAACAGCGATGTCCATAAGTGGTTCAATTCCTGCTTTCGTGGCATGATTTCGACGAGCATAATCTCATACGCGCTAGAAAGGCTACACACTAGACGTGGATGCGCTAATTTTGCTTGATCGAGACGGACGCGCAATTCGCCTTACGGATGAACGTCGTCTGCACATTCTCGAACATCCCGAAATGGACGATCAACTGGATCGCATTCGTGAGACTGTGGCAAATCCAGATGTTATCGTTGCTACCACCGTTGACGAAAGTGTGCACGTCTATCATCGTCTGTATGAGCAAACGCCTGTCACCAGAAAGTATATGCTGGTCGCGGTTAAACTGCTGGCTGAAGATGCGTTCGTCCTGACAGCGTTTTATAGCAGTCGCTTGAAGAAGGGAACGATCATATGGCGGGCTTGAAAATCTGGTATGACCGTGAAGGTGACTATCTCGAAGTCGTTTTTGAAGATGCACCTGCATCTATGGAAGAAATCGACGATGACCTGTTTGAACGACGCACGCGCGATGGGCGCATTGTGGGATTTGCTGTCTTGAACTTCAGCAAGCATGATCGTGATAAGCTGACAATGCCATTGTCCGTGACAGCGGTTGAGGCAGCCAATTAAAGTCTAACGTGTAGCTATCATAAAGGGAAAACCGCCATGCGTCGGCTGTGGGTCATGTTCTCTGCGTTCCTTGTCCTCGCGGTCATCCTGCTGCTCGCCATGACGAGCCTCCCCTCGCAGGCGCAGGATACGCCGTTTGCTACCAACACGCCGCGCGTCCTGCCCACCAATACCCCGCGTCCGCCCGTCCCCACGCCCGTCCTGCCCGATGCCGCGCTCGATTTCTACGCGCTGCGGCTGTGGGACGAAGGCGCGTTCGTGCGGCTGCTGACGGAGCAGGTGCGCACGCTCACGCCCGACGATGACGAGGCGGCGCTGGCGGTGCGGCTGACGCAGCATGAGATGCAATGGCGCTTCCCCAACGCGCCCAACGCCGCCGACCAGCGTGAGGCGCTGCTGGCGACCCTGCTCACCGCACCGCCCGGCAGCGTCGATTTGCGGGCGCTGGCAACCAGCCACCTCGAAAGCGACTTCAACCGCTTGCAGCCGCTGCTCGGGCAGGCAGGGCAGATCGAAGCGAACGGCTGGCGCTACGACATCACGCCCGCCAACGTCGATAATCGCGGCACAGGCGACGCCATCGTGCGCATGCTCTATCCTGCCGATGCGCTGCGCGGCGGCAGCATGGTCTTCATGGCGTATGTCTTCGTTGGCGTCGATGCTGCCAGTCTTTACCGGGTCTTCCCTGCCGATTACCCCGCGCTGCCGATGAACGATACGCTGCTGCTGGAACTGCTGCGCAGCGAGGATGTCAACGGCGACGGCACGACCGACCTGGCGCTCGGCGTTGTTCCCCGCGCTGGCGTCAGCGGTGAAATTCGGCTGTTCGGCTGGCGCGGCGACCGCGTGGACAGCCTGATCGTCCCGGATCAGCGCATGTTCTACAACCAGCAGACGTTCACCCCACCGACAGCCATCGAGACCGTGATTTACCGCCCGGAGTCGCTGCGGTGGGGCTGCCTGAGCCAGCGCACGATTCGCTGGACGTGGACAGCAAACTTCTTCCGTCCGCAGCCCGACAGGAGCTACAGCGCACAGGCGACGATTGGCTGTACGCTCCACGCCGAAGAGCCGCTGTTTGCACAGCCGCTGGCACAGGCGATCAGCAGGGTCGAAAACCTCGTCAGCACACTCAGCGCTCAAGGCGTGAGCGAGCCGTCGCTGGAACGAGCGCGGCTGGGGCTGGCGGTGCTGTACGCGCTCGATGGGCAGGTCGAACCGGCGCGCCAGGTCGCAACGACGGTCGCGGATACTACGCTGGATCGCCAACTGCTGGCGCTGCTGGACAGCATCGAAGATGGCGACACGCCCGTGCGATTGTGCGCGGCGGTCGTGCGCGCGGCAGTCTCACCGGAATACGCGCTCTGCGATCTCGACGGCTTGCTGACGCGGCTCTTCAACGAGCAGCCCATCGTCCGCGACATCAACATTCGTGAGCAGTTGGCGGCGCTCGGCATCCGCGTGCGTGAGCAGATCACGCTACGCAGCGTCGGGCGGCTGGATCGCGAGGCGTTCCAGTTGGACCTGCCAGGCACGCCCTGGTGGGCGTTCGCGCCGACGCAGCCGGATGTGTACGTCGCGGAACGCATCCAGCCGCCGCCGGGCTTTGAAGCGACCCCGCCGCGCGCAGCCCACCGCCTGGATGTGCCGCCGCTGGCGATTGAG